>CASEHD010000006.1 GCA_949287655.1 uncultured Christensenella sp.
CTCTCAAATTAAAAGGAATGAGTCCTGTACAATACAGAACTCACTCAAATACAATTTAATTAATTCTTTGTCCAACTTTTGGGGTTCACCTCACAGGGGGCGGTTTTTTTAATTACTTGTAATGGCTGCAAGAGTCGTGATCTCGTCTTACCGGCTCTTTGTAATAAAAACAGTAGTAATCATACTTTCCGTTTCTGGCACACCATCCGCAAGTTGCACAAACCTTTGACATAGTTTTTTCCTCCTTTGTTATTTTAAGGCGTTAGCCTTTAATCCATAATGTAAAATTCAACGGACAAACTCGTCCACGCATACGAAGCTTTGGTTGTGAAATTCCAATCTTCTCCCGTTATGGTTATGTTGGTCTTCAACCCGAAAATCACAGTCGTGTCGCTGAGTACGAAATCGGCGCTGTACGTTTTCGTATCGCTTTCCCAACTTCCGGGTTTCGGGGGAATCCCCAGTCCGTAATCGAACGATCTTCCTCCTCCGTTGAACACAAATTCCGTTGCTTTGTTCAGTGCATTGTCAACGTAAAGCGAGGCGGTGATCGTCGCCTTTGCGTATCCTTCGGTATAACCTCTGAAAGACAATTCGCCGCTGACGCGCACTCCGATCTTGCCGTCCAGGCACATCTGCCTGTATGCGTCGGACAATTTCAGTGTTATCGCTCCCGAATTATCCGTGATAATCTTAGTATACGGGCACGATCCGGTATTCAGATAAATGTATATGTCCGTATTTTTCCACGAAGTAACGTTGAGTTCTTTTGTCGTGCTTTCCCACTCCGGCTTTATCGTATAATCCTTCGCCTGCAACGGCATGATTATATCTTCTTCCGTGTCTGCGTCAACCCACTTCTGAAACAGATAACCTTCCCTTTCAGGCAACGGAACGTTTAGCAAATCGATATTTTCTCCGTAAACGAAAGATGACGGATATGCGGACAAGTCAACGTCTGAGACGACCCAATTCAACTTGAATACGTGAGGAGTCCATACCGCTTCCAAAACGTAATTTCTTCCTTCCGCACCATTAAGAGTCTGCACGTATTCGCCCGTCTCCTCATCAACCCAACCAACAAAGTCGTATCCTTCGCGCACAGGATTTTTAAGTTCGACAACGTCTTTTTCTGTAAATACTTCAACGTTCTCTGAGTTATCCGCGTTTTCGTCCCCTAAAATATAGGCAACGCTATATGCCTTATAAAAAACAGCCGTAAGAGACATCTCCCTTTCGACGGAATAGTCAAACTGTTCGACAACGTTGCCGCTTTCGTCCATCCAGCATTGAAATATGTAACCTTCCTTATATGCGGGAGCAAGCTGAACGTTGTCTTCCTTAATAAAGGACTGCGGATTGCCGTGCGTTCCGCCGTTTGAGTTATAAGTAACGTTATATATATAACTGTACTTCGCATACAAAGTATAATTGCCCGCTTTGTATTCTTTAAATTGCTCGTTTGTGATTTTTTTGCCTCTTATATCCAACGTGGTAAACCAACCCAAAAATTCATAGCCCTCTTTATAGCCGTCCGTAAGATCACCGATATTCCCTTCCTCATATACCTCTGTTCCTGATTTCCCTTCTCCGGAATTTACGAATTTGACTGAAACTTCCGTCGACACGTCAAATACGTCGTTTAAAAAGCCGCACGACGCAAACGCTGTCGCTATAAAAATAATGATTAAAAATAATAATATGCCGTTCACGGTTTTTTTCATTAGTCTATCCCCTTTGATCGTTTTTCTCAAAAACCATGCACCTTTCCTTTGCCGATTTGCAAGCGCAATAATATGCAGGGTGCGAGCAGTAATCCGTACCTTTCACCGAAATCTGCCATTTGCATTTCCTGCAATTATGTTCCGCACGATATCCACATGTTTTTTTGCAATCCATTTCTTCAGTACCTTTTCTGCCGTTTTAATATAAATTCAATAATCTTTTGACATCCTCTGCCAAAACTCAGGCTAACTCTATTATCCGAAGTCAGGACATCGGTTTTTCCGCACAAAACAATTTGCTTCTTACTGCATTTTCTACAGTCTCTTGTAGTACACTATTAAAAGCGTCTTTTACTAATATATTAGTATAAATATATTGTATAATGTAACATTTTAGTAAGTCAATAATTTTTTACGTTTTTTTAGTAAAGTATCGATTGCAGGAGAAAAATATTAGTATGACAAATATGCGGATACGCGCGCTCAGAGAAGATCGCGATTTAAGACAAATAGACGTTGCAAACGCAACGGGAATCGATCAGAAAACCCTTTCAAATTACGAAACGGGCAAAACTTTACCCGATGCCGAAGGACTTATAAGGCTTGCCGATTTCTTCGGCGTAAGCATTGATTATCTGGTCGGAAGAGCGGATATAAACCTATACTCTGACGACAATATAAGAAAAGAACTGATAAAGATCAAAAAGATCGTCAATGAAATATTGAAAGCCCGTTTCCCTGAAACAAAATAACGGATTTTATAAAGTGTTCAAAATTGCGCCGCAAAAAACGAGCGTAAAGTATAAACCTCCCGTGCGGTTTGTTTTATGAGATCTTATATAAAAAATCAAGACCGGCAATTTCTTGCCGATCCCTCTTTCTTTTTCTGTTTATTTCGTCGTTTTCTTTTCTGTCTTTTTCGCTGCCGGCTTTTTAGCGGTCGCCTTCTTTGCGGCGGGCTTTTTCGTCTCGTTCTTCCCTGGCTTGTCCGCCTTCTCTTCCTCTTTTTCGGGAGCGACGGCTTTTGCGATTGCCGCGCTCTGCTCTTCGCCGACGATCAGCTCTGCAGCCTGCGCTCTGTCTCCTTCGGAAAGAAGGGCGTCCTCTTCCGCAACGATTATGTCTTTTGCGTCGTGCTCTTCCGAATACTCCTTCCTGTACTGCATCTCTTTCTGACGCATAAGTTCGAGATACGCCGTATCATGGTGGAAGGTGGGCACCAGCTCTTTGAGTTTTTCTATGACGGCTTCCTTGTCGTTCGTGTCGCATATCTCGCGCATTTCTCTGAGGTCGTTTACGAATTTATCGGCGTCGATCGTCATCTGTTTGCCTATGAAGATCTTATTGTTGTCCGTCTTTTTTAGCCCTTCTTCTTTCATTAAAAGCTCTTCGTACAGTTTTTCGCCCGGTCTTAGTCCCGTGAACTTTATCTGGATATCCTCGTACGGAGTATAGCCCATCATCTTTATCATGTTTTCCGCGAGCGTCACTATCTTTACCGGCTCTCCCATATCGAGAATGAACACCTCGCCGCCGTGAGCGTACGCGCCCGCCTGCAACACGAGGGAGACCGCCTCCGGGATCGTCATAAAGTATCTGATTATCTCCGGATGAGTGACGGTAACGGGTCCGCCGTTCTTTATCTGTTCTCTGAAAAGCGGAATGACGGAGCCGTTGCTTCCCAGAACGTTGCCGAATCTGACCGCCGCGAACTCCGTGCGGGAATTGCCGTATTTCTGGCTGAAAAGCTCGATTATCTCCTCGCAGCAACGCTTTGTCGCGCCCATTACGTTCGTCGGATTGACCGCCTTGTCTGTGGATATCATTATGAATTTTCTGACGCCGTATTCATAGCTCAGCCTTACGACGTTCAGCGTGCCGAACACGTTGTTCTTGACCGCCTCTTCGGGGTTGGTCTCCATAAGCGGCACGTGCTTGTGCGCCGCGGCATGGAAGATTATTTCGGGGTGATACTGCTCAAACAGATCCTTCATCTTGCCGTAGTCGGTTATCGAAGCGATCTCTACGTTCAGATCGTAATCGGAGCCGTAGTTTCTGAGTATCTCCTGCTGTATCGCGTAAGCACAGTTTTCGTAAACGTCGAGGACGATTATCCTGCGCGGTTTATATTTGACTATCTGTCTTACCAATTCGCTGCCGATGGAGCCGCCGCCGCCCGTGATCATACAGACCTTGTCCTCGATATAGCCCTTTACGCCGGCGTCATTGAAAGATATCTGCTCTCTTCCCAGAAGGTCGCCGATGTTTATCTCCTTAGCCTGTCCGACGAGGTCGACGTTGGCGATCATTTCGCTGAGGTACGGGAGAACTTTCAGCTGGCAACCCGTCTTCATACAGGTCGCGAGGATATTCTGTCTCGTCTGCGGGTTGATCGACGGGATCGCGAATATTATGCAAGCTACGTCGTATTTTCTGGCGAGCCGCGGAATCTCCTTGGTCGTTCCCACGACCGCTACGTCGTGAATGATTCTGCCCTGCTTGTCCGGGTCGTCGTCGACAAGGCATACCGGTTTGTATATACTGCCCGCTCTTCCCAGCTCTTCAAGTATCGCGCTGGCGGTATAGCCGGCGCCGACGATCATCGTGCGTTTGCGCTGTTTGGGAAGCGCTTTGTCCTTTATCTTTGCGTATATCATCTCGTAGAACAACCGGTATACGACGGTGACCCCCGTTGAAGTGAAGCCGATATTGATATACACCGGATACGCTTTCAGTATCTGTTTGGAACCGTCCTCTCCCGGTTTCACGACCTCGCCGGACACCCAGTCGCCGAGCAGCTGATCTATCAGCGCGAACAGCACGGTCGCGACCGCGCACGCAAAAACCAGCCTGAGATAGTCTCTGCCGCGGGCGTAACGCCAGACGACCTTATTCACTCTGAAAGCGACGAAACAGACAAAAAACAACGCGAGCGCGACGGGAAGCGCAATGAACGCCTGCTCTATTATCGTCCTGCTTACGCTGTCGTCGAGAATGTACGCCTGACCGAGTATGACGGACATTATAAAACATATACCCACGAAGACGAGGTCTGTGATAAACATCGTCCACTCGCGCAAAGTCCTTATATTGTAATTGTCTTTATTGAATTTTTTCATCTGCCGCTCCGTTTACGCTCAAGACGCCGCGCGTCTTTGCCTTAATTGCGTATTCTCTCTCTCTTTTTTCCTTTTTCAGAAGACGCGCCTTTGCCGTCCCCTTCTTCTGCCTCCGCCGCCTCTTCTTCAGCCTGAGGCTTCACCTCTTCCTTTACCGGCGCAACGCCGGCTTTCTCTTCTCCGCCGCCGTCCGACTCGCCTTCTTCCTTATCTTCCGTTTCCTCTTCTTCGGGCCTTCCGAACACAACGCCGTCCGCCGGCTTTTTATCGGCAGACGCGAAAGGAGAAGGAGCTCCTATAAGAGCGTAGTCCTCGTCGCTTATCGAATTGCACTTCTCGTTGACCGCGGTCAGCACCGCAATTATAAGAAGCCCCGGGACGGCGAGGAAGGTAAACGTGTCTATCATTGCGTACCCCTCGAAGCCGAAGCAGGAAACGATCAGGAAAATATTGAACGCCCTCGCCTTAGAGAACGCGAATTTTATCCTCTTGTAATACATATACACGCTGGCGACGAGTCCGAACAACCCGAGGCTGGCAAAAGTCTGGAAGAAAGTCGAATGGAAATAATACATCGGTTTTGAATTCAGATAGCTGTTTCTTCCGATATATCCGAAGCCGACGCCGAACAGTTTGTTCTGCTTGAAAACGTCGACCGCTTCCGTGTATAATTCGTCTCTTCCTGAGCCGTCCAGACCGTTGCTGAACGCTCTTTCCACGAACGCCGTCAGCCTGTCTTTGAACACCAGACAGCACACCACTGCCGCGATCAACATTGCCGCATAGAGCAACAGATATATCTTTCTGTGCCTGTTGAACGCCACCGACGCGATTATCATGAGCACAAATTCAACTATTCCGACGAGTATCGCTCCCCTCGACACGGTGCCTGTCACGGCGACGATCTGCGCGATCGAGATAAGCGCGAACACAAGCGAGCGCCATATTCTCTTATCCGACACCGCGACGTACATCGTTATCGGCATCGTAGCGAGAAGGACGGTCGCCGCGCCGTTGCTTATGCCCCAGCCGAGATGGACCTCTCTTCCTTCGGGAATTATCCCCTGCCATACGCGTATATAGTATATGAGCAGCTGCGCGGTAATCAGCAATCCGAGGAACGCGAACGCGCGGCACACGTAGCTTACGAATTGCTTTTTATCCTGATCGCAGCAGTTGACGATAAGCTCGTATACCGTGAACGGAAAGAGCCCCAGAAACGCCGCGAACGCGAGCCCTTTCATCGCGTCGTTCAGCTGATTGCTCATAAAGCCGCCCATGAACATGCTGGCTGCGACCATAAGGTAGGCAAATCCGAAAGCGCCGCCCTTTATCTTTTTGTTCTTGTAATATACGAAATGAAAGACAAGGCTTCCCGCGACCGGAACCAGAATTATAAACATGTATACGAAATAAGGCGGAAATTCGCCTTTCGATATCACGCAGTACACGCTTATCAGTATCGGAAGACAAGGCGTCATATCCCTCTTCAATACCAACAGGACGCTCATTATCAGCAACAGCGTCACAAAACCCGCGACCATCGCTTCCGTCGCCCAGAAAAGCACGACAAGAGCCGCTATCGCAAGCAGGTACCAATCTGAATAAACTACCTTATCCAGTATATTAAGCCATTTGTCCGGCAATACGCTCTTTCGCTCGTACGCCGATATTGTAAACCCCGACAAAACGCTTCTCCCTTTTTCCCAAATGTTTTTGTCTTATCAGTCTTCGTCGTATCCCTTAGGATTGTTGACCTGCCATCTCCAGCTGTCCTCGCACATATCCTTGAGGTCGTAGCGACATTCGAAGCCGATCTCCTTTTTCGCGAGGCTCGCGTCCGCATAACATTCTGCGATGTCGCCCGAACGCCTGGGGGCGATCACGTAAGGCACCGCCTTTCCGCTCGCCTTTTCAAACGCCTTGACCATCTGCATCACGCTGTAACCCTTGCCCGTGCCCAGATTGTAGGTGACCAGCCCGCAGCCCGTCGCCAGCTTTCTGAGCGCAAGCAGATGCCCTCTCGCAAGGTCGAGAACGTGGATATAGTCTCTGACGCCCGTGCCGTCCACGGTCGGATAATCGTTTCCGAACACGCTGAGCTTTTCCAGCTTGCCGATCGCGACCTGGGTGATGTACGGCATCAGATTGTTGGGTATGCCCGCGGGATCTTCGCCGATAAGTCCGCTCTTGTGCGCGCCGATCGGGTTGAAATAGCGCAGTATCGCGATGTTCCAGCCCGCGTCCGCCTTGTAAAGGTCGCGCAGGATATCCTCTATCATCAGCTTTGTCGAGCCGTAAGGATTGGTCGTCGACAACGGAAAATCCTCTTTTATCGGAACGCTCTTGGGCTGTCCGTAAACCGTCGCCGACGACGAGAATACGAAATTCCTGCACTCGTATTTTTTCATCACTTTGAGCAGGTTGAGCGTGCTGATCAGGTTGTTGCGGTAATATTCGAGCGGTTTGCGGCACGATTCGCCGACCGCTTTCAGACCCGCAAAGTGTATAACGGCTTCGGGTCTCTCCTTTTCGAAGATCGCGTCGAGAGCTTCCTCGTCGCAGACGTCGCTCTGATAGAACGCGAAGTCCTTGTTCGTGATTTTTTTCACCCTTTCCGCGACAGCGGGCTTGCTGTTGCAAAGATTGTCCACTACCACGACTTCGAAATCGTTGTCGAGAAGATCAACTACCGTATGGCTGCCTATGTATCCGGCGCCGCCCGTAACCAAAACCTTCATAAAAATATCTCCTTTCCGCTTTTGCGGTTGACTTTCAGTTATTTTGCGTATTTACGCGCGATTAAATTCATTGCGTCCGTTCTCTCTTCCATTTCCTCGACCAGTCTGAACTGGGTACGGCATCTTACCAGGTTGTGTTCAGGGTAAGCCGTCTTAAAATAATTGTCGCCGTCAAGGTAATCGGTAAGGAAACGCATGCCGCATTCGTAGGTCATGAGAATAGACCCGAACGCGAGATTTTCAACCTCTTTTTCGGTTATGCTGTCGCCTATTCCGGACAAAAACCCCTTTGCGAACGCCTCGTAAAGCGCGATGTCGAAATGCACCTTGCTAAGATCTTTTTCGTCCTCCGCCGCCGTCGAACAGCCGAAACGCACCGCGTCGCCGAAATCGTAAAGAAGCGACCCGGGCATTATCGTGTCGAGGTCTATCACGCAGACCGCCTTTTTCGTGTCCTTGTCTATCAGTATATTGTTGAGCTTTGTGTCGTTGTGCGTGACTCTTAAAGGGATCTCCCCTTTCGCGAGCATATCGACGACCTTTCCGCAATATCCCGCGCGGCTTTTTACGAATTCTATCTCTTTTTCCGCGCCCGCCGCTCTGCCGACCCTGTCCGCCTTGAGCGCCTTTTCGAATTTAGCGTATCTGTCGCGGGTATCGTGAAAATTCTTTATCACTTCGCCCAGCTGAGTCGCGTCGAAATCCGCAAGTCCGGCGATGAAACTGCCGAAAGCCCTGCCCGTATTCTCAAACACTTCCGCGCTGTCCGCGATCTGATACGCTTCGGTATTTTCCACAAACAGAAACGCGCGCCAGCATTCGCCGTCGCCGTCCGTAAAATAAGCCTTTCCGTCGACCGTGCGTATGAGGGTGAGACATTCCCTGTCGCTGTCTCCGCCGCGCTCCTTTATCTTCTCTCCGAGAAATTCGGTGACCGCAGCGACGTTTCCCATAAGCGTGTCGATGTCGGGAAAGACGCTCTTGTTCATCTTCTGAAGGATGTACCTTTTGGTTTTGCCGCCGTCTTCAAACGTCAGCGCATAGGTATCGTTGATATGTCCGTTGCCGTAAGGCTCTGCGCCGATAAGCGTTCCTTTAAAAGAGAACGCCAAAGCTGTGTCTTCTATTTTTTTCATTTTTCCTCTTCTTCCGCGCTTTGTTTTCGCGCATACGCGATATATTATAATAATACTATATATTCGCAAGTCTGTCAAACGACTGACGCGCGATAAGCGGGCGCCGTATTTTGCGAAAAATACGTCCGTCCGGTAGGCTTTTTGCAAATTCTCCCGTTTTTAACCTTGCTTTCGCGATGTTTTTAATTAATAAAATTGTCGGCGCGCTTTTGACGGGGCTTATACCGCTGCCCGGCGGCGATTTCTTTTCCGGAAGCGTAAAAACCGCCGTACGCCGTCTTCCCCGCCGTTCATTCTCTTGCGCGGGCTCTTAATATACTTTGAAAACTCCGCTTTTTACCAAAGCCGCCGAAAGGTTTTTCCCGGCGGGCGGATCTGCCCGTCCCGCCGCCGCTTTTCGACCTCCTGCGGATTTTCGGTAAATTTTCCTGCCCGTGTAAGTTAAAAGCGGTTTATGTTATCTTAAAACGCCGCGAATATCCCGTTGAGTCAAGGGATATACTTATAGTATGACAAAAAAAGGATCCGCCGTCTTTTTCACCGTCGGCGCGCTGTTTACTCTTATATCGGGCTCCGTCGGGCACTTCTTTTACGAATGGTCGGGAGAGTCCCCGATAGTCGGGATTTTCTTCCCTGTAAACGAAAGCGTATGGGAACATATGAAGCTGACTCTTTTGCCGACCGCTCTGTACCTCGGGGTCGCGGCGTTCATGGTACGCGGCAAAAACTATGCTCTTTCCTTCTTCCTCGCGCTGTTTATAAGCGCGGCGCTGATTCCCCTTTTATTTTACAGCTATACCGGAATAACCGGCAGGTCGATCCTCGCCGTCGACATCGCGGTGTTCTTCTTTTCCGTGCTTGCGGGCTACGCCGCCGCTTTCGTCGCGTACAACTCCTCTCCCCGCCCGATCCTGAACGAGCTGGCGATACCGGGCATAATAGCGATCGCGGTATGCTTTTTCGCTTTCACCGCTTTTCCGCCCGACTTTATACTGTTCAGAGAACCGTAGGTCTGCGGTCGGCGTCTTTTCCCTTTCCCGTTCTTCTTTCTCCGTCCGCGCTTGCCGCGCGCTGAAACGACAAAGAAAGAGTTCTCCTTTCCCTTTCCTTATCGGATCGATATCCCGTTATCTGGTAAGATACGCGAAGCAGTCGACATACCCGACCCCGCTTTCAGAATAAGCGCTGTAAGATATCAGATATCCTCCCGACACCTCTCCGATATAATTCGGCGCGGAAGTCATCTCTTTCAGAACGCTCTTTGTCGTCGCGTCGTAAAGCTTATATGAGTTCGCTCCGTTTACAACGATGAAGCCCGGGCATATCTCCGTCAGATTGCTCGATTTGCAAAGCGCCTCTTTTTCTCCGCTGATTCTGTCGTAAGCATAGATATAACCGTCGCCGGAGTAGTGGTTTTCAGTATAGTAATAGATGTAATTCTGCCAGTAATTTGCCAGTAGAAAGCCTTCTCCGCCGACCTCTTTGAGCGAAAGTATCTTGCTTCCGTCCGCGTCGTAAACGGTCGTGCCGTCCGCGGAAACCATCACGCCGGAGACGGTTATCGCGGAGTAGTCGGCGTTAAGTTTGGATAACGGCGCGTCCAGCACGCGCTCGTCGCCCTTATACACGACTATCCTCTCTTCGTTCTTAAACACTACGTATCCGGCGCCCGCCTCGTAACTTACTGCGCCCGGCATTATCGACTGAACGTCGACCTCAACTTCGAGATCCTCTCCGAATATCTGAAGCCCGGGATCGGACAGAGATCTGTCGCCGAGTATCTCAGAGCAGATACAGGACGTAAAGCCGCCGTCCTTGTCGTAATCTGCCGCCAAGATCACATAGCCGATGTCTCCCGCCTTTTTCGTCTTGTCTTTTGCGATATCGTAAATATACGTGTTCAGTCTGTACATCGACTCTCCCTGATAGAAGTCGTAACCCTTAGTCGTATTCGCGGGGAGCATCGCGATCTCCTGGATCGCTATCTTGTCGCCGGGAAGCACTATGATCGTATTGTTTCTTGAAGCCGACCCGGACGAGCCCGTCACGGAAGAGACCGTGACCGTTCTGCCGCCGGTAAAGCTGCCCTTGTCGAGCACGACAAACGCGCTGTCGTCGGGAAAGAAATAGATATTATAATTTTCTGTCTCTGCAAGCTCGTCTGAAGAGTAACGGGAAAATGCGCTGTCTCTTTCCGACACCAGATAATAAGACTCCCCGTCCTTTATTATCCTCTGCCCGCCGCCTATATCGATCGCGTCGCCGTCCTTTGCCTCTACGCTAATCGTATAGCGGGATGTGTTCGCGTCGAAATTCAGCATATCGCCGAAAGAAACGTCTGTCGCGAGCGCGCCGTCGGGAGTATAGAATGTGACGAAAGAACCCGCGTACCTTTCGACGACGCAGATGAACATCTCCGCCCACACCGTTCCGTCGCTGAACGTAAGCACGAAAGGCTCGTCCTTTCCGCTGTAAACGATCGCCTTTTTATCCGTATTGAATACGGTGTAAGTCGGCGAATAAAAACTCTCTTCCCTGAATATCAGATTTTTTGCGCCGGTATTGCCGCCGTTCTCTACGATATTACCGCCTTCCGCCGCGACGTATATTTCGCCGGACCCGCCGCCGTTTTGCAAAGCCGCGTTCGCCAGCAGCGAAACGCCGGACTTATCCGAACACGCCGTTGCGAGCATTGCGAAAACGCATATAAGCGCCGCGCATGCGACGGAAAACAAAAACTTCTTTTTCATATATCCTCCCTTTTTGAAAGACGGAGCGCGGTAACGCGGCGCCTTTCGCCGGCAACGGAACAACCTCCGCCGGAAACTTACCACATTTTATTGTATCACCAGTCTTTATACGTGTCAACGGTGCGCGCAGATATATCGTCCTTTCTCGCGCCACACCCGCGCGCCCCGCGGGCGGGTCCCTCATCCGCAAACAAATAGGGAAGGGTCTTTCCCCTTCCCTTAAAAGAATCTTTACCCGGGCGCGGCAAAACGCCGCGCGCAGCTTTCAGACCGTCAGCTTCTTTCAAGAACGTAGTGTACGTTTTCGTAAACCGCCGTATCGGAATTCTGCGCCGTGCCGATGAAAAGCAATCTGTCTTCGAGCACTGTCACATAGCCGTAGCCCGACGCCAGTCCGTCGACGATTTTTTCCATCGTCACGACGTCGTAAAGAGCGTAATCGGATCCGTCCTCGTTCGCGGCGAGCAAGAAGCCGTAACCGAGCAGTCTGCTGTCACCTGCCGCGGCGATCTTTTCGGAAAAGCCCGTCTTTTTATCATACGCATAATAATAGGTCTGAGAGAAAGACGTGTCGGGATCGAGTTCTTTTTTTTCGTAAATTATATAATTTTCAGCATAGTCGAGGCATTCGAAACTCAGCGCGTCCAGCTCGCTGAGCGAAATCAGATAAGAGCCGTCCGCATTATAAAGAGTCGAGCCGTCTGTCGAGACCATAATGCCCGAGTTGCCGAGATAGAGGCTGGCTGAGATCTTATCCCTCGGGCAGTCCAACACGCGGTCGTCGCCCTTGTAGATCACCATTCTTTCGGAAGAATAGAATACGGTATACTCACCGCTGAACGTAATGTTCGTAGTTCCGGGAAGGATCTCTTCGATATCGAACGCGACGTTGAGTTTTTCGTCAAAGCCCTGCAGCTGCGGGATCCCGAGAGTCTTGTCGTCTCTTATTTTACCGGCATACATTATGCTTACGTTTGAAACATCGGTTATCGAATTGCCGAAGAACACGTATTCGCAATCCTTGACCTCTTTTGTCTTGTCTTTCTCAACATCGTAGATATAAGTTCTGACCTTATAATAAGTATCGTTTGCGTACAGATCGTAATCCTTGGTCGTGTTGTACGGCATGTAATCCATGATCTGTATCAACAGCTTGTTGTCGGGCAAAGCGAATATTCCGTTGTTTTCGGACGACAATCCGTAAAGCTCGACGAAGTTGACCGAGCGAATTAACGAAAGGTTGTTTTTATTAAGGATATATACCGTGTTTCCGTCAGAATAATACGCATAATCGCTCATCATTTCCGCTTCGTTTTCTGTAAAAGGCGCGACCGCGGAATAATTCTTATCCTTTACCGTATAGTTTCCGTTGCCGCCCGCGATGACCTTGCCGCCGCCGATATCAAGACCGCCCGCCGCGGAATAACGTCCGCCGGAAACGTAATAATTCCCGGTGAAAAGTCCGTCCGTATCGACCCCGTCGGTGATTATCCTTTCTCCGCTCATAAAGGTCGCGGTGATCTTTCCGTCCGTTCCGCTTTGCAGCGTGAAGAACACGTCGTCCCAGATAATGCCGCCGCCTGAAAGTCTGAGCAGATAAGGGCGATCTTTTCCCGAATAGAGAGCCTTATTTGTCTTAGCGTCCACGACGTAGTAGACCGTCTCCTGTCCCGTGTCTCCCACCGTCACAGAGCTCATGATCAGATAATTGCTTTCTGTCGAATAGTCAACGACGTCGTAATCTCCGACGTTCAGCTTCGTCGCTTTCGCCGCGCCGTAATCATTCTCTCTTTCGACCCCGGCGTTTACTTCGGACACGCTGACGTAGCCCGTCTTTGAACACGCCGTGAGAAGTATGCCGAAAGTGGCAATTATCAACACGGACGCAATAATTGTCAAAATTTTCCTTTTCATTTTTTTCCTCCTTTTTCTCGCGGGTATCTCCCGCGCCCCTGCCGCAAAGCCGATTCCCCGCACCTCTCGTTTCAGTATATGCGGCGTCTTTTGCGGTCTTTTACAATGTCATTTTACCATATTTCGCGCATTTGGTCAATATTGTGTTTTCAGCCGTTCACTCTTCCCTTTTACCAAATACCCCTCGTATACCGGCCCAGAATAATACGAACAAGCCCTGAGGCGCGCCTTTTATGCGTTTTTTAGCGATTCTCACTTGAAAATATTATATTATCAAGGCATTTAACGCAGTAGCTACGGAAATTTGCCGCTTTAAACCGGGTTCGTATTATTCTGGTCTGGTATACGGCAGATTCATATGAACTTCTTTTTTTGTTATCTAAGTATTGCACTTGAAAGTATAATTCACCAAGGCGCAAAAAAAGAGGGCGCTTGCCCTCTTTTATAACGTCTTTTGCCTCGTTTTTGCACCCTCTGTTTACGAAAGTCTTGAACCCAACGCCCCTATGTCGTCCATATTGCCGCCGACGATGAGTTTGCTGCCTTCAGTCAGCACGGTCGCGCCGTAAGGATTCGCGTTGACTTCGCCCGTATTGCTTATCACGACCAGCACGTTGACCGCGTATTTGTTGCGAATATCGAGGTCGGCGAGCGGCTTTCCTATCCACTCCTTGGGAACTTCTATCTCCGCCAGACCGTAGCCGGACGCGATCTCTATCAGGTCGTTTATCTTCGGATGCGTGAGTATACGCGCCGTCTTTAACGCGGTGTCCGCCTCCGGGATCACGACGTAGTCCACGCCTATCTTCTTCAAAACCTTGGCGTGGTTGCTGTTCTGCGCCTTCGCGACGATATAATTGACGCCCATCTCCTTGCATATCAGCGCGGTGATCAAAGACGCCTGTATGTTGTCGCCAATCGCAATAATGACCGCGTCGAAATCGGTTATTCCGATGGATTTGAGGTTGCTCTCTTCAGCAACGTTGGTCGCAACGGTATGAGTCGCGAAATCGGCTACCTCGTATGTCTTCTCTTCGCTCTCGTCGACCGCGAGCACCTCGCAGCCGTAGTTGTAAAGCGCCTTCGTGACTTCGGTGCCGAATCTGCCTAAGCCGAGCACCGCGACCTGTTTCATATTCGATTTGGGCAATTTGTTTTCCATAACTCCTCCTGCTTACAAGATGATTCCCGCTTCGGGATATTTGACGTGCGCCTGCGCCTTTACGCTGGACGAGAACGCCATGAAGAAACCGAACGAGCCGATTCTTCCCATATACATATTCAGCGACAATATCAGCTTCGCGCCGGTATTCAGAGACGGGGTTATACCCTCGCTCAGACCGACGGTCGCGTATGCGCTGACCTGTTCAAACAAAAGCTGAGACATCGGAAATCTGCCCTGCATGCATATTTCCAGTCCCATAAGGCTGATGATCGCGACGGATACGGCGAGAGTAAATATCGTCGCCGCCTTCGCCAGAGTTTCTCTGCCTATGCTGTGCATATCTATTATTATTTCTTTCTTCTGCCTTATCGTCGCGTAGACTGTCGCGAGCAGCACGAAGAGGGTAGTCGTCTTTATACCGCCGCCGGTACCGCCCGGACACGCGCCGACAAACATCCATACCACGGTGACCGTCTTTGAAAAATCCGTCATCGCCGCCTGATCGAAAGAGGCAAAACCCGCCGTCCTCGCCGTTACCGACTGGAAGAACGCGTTTGCCAGCTTGTCGCCGAAACTCATCTTGCCCAGCGTCCCCGGGTTGGAATACTCCGCCGCAAATATACACAGAGTGCCGACCACGATCAGTACGAGCGTCGTAGGAAGCACTACCTTTGTGTGAAGCTTAAGCCTGCGCCAGCTTCCCGCGCGGAAAATGTCGCTTACGACCACAAAACCTATACCGCCGATGATGATGAGAAGCGCAAGAACTATCAATATATATGGATCGGAATTGAACATCTGCACGGACGAAGAGCCGCTTACTATGTCAAACCCGGCGTTGCAGAACGCGGTTATGCTGTGGAAAAGCCCGTACCAGAGAGAGGTCCCGAAATCGTAATACCTTGAAAATCCTATCGCGAGAAGCATCGTGCCGGCAAGCTCCGCCGCGGCGGTCAGCTTTATAACGTCCATCGTAAGCTTCCTTAAATCCGCCATGCCCGGCTGCGAAAGGTCTTCTCTCATGCTCAGACGCTTTCTCAGAGATATCTTATGTTTTATCATAATATATACGGAAGAGGTCAGCGTCATGAAGCCCAGTCCGCCCAGCTGTACCAATAAAAGCACGACTACCTGACCGAATACTGTAAATTCGTCGTGAAGGCTTACCGCAGAAAGACCTGTGACGCAGGTCGCGCTGGTTGCGGTGAACAGAGCGTCGATAACAGACAAAGACCCGGACTGCTTTGTCGCGCACGGCAAAAGAAGAAGTGCCGTTCCGACGACAATGATCACGAAAAAGCTCAGCATTACGAGCCTTATCGGAGTAAACACCCTGTCTTTGATGTTTTTAACAAACCGTTTTGTATCCATAATCTTCGACTTAAGCCGAAAACTCTCCTTTCTTTTACGCGCTTACGCGCGCCAAGTCATTCATATTATACTATATTTTCAAGAGTTTGCAAACTTTTTTTGCAGCCGCTCCTTTCCTACACCGTTTTTTTGCGCTTTTTTCCGTCTTTTTTACGCGTTTTTCGCAACACGTATTGAGTTATTCGCCTTTCTCTTTTTTTTGTTCTTTTTTCATTTTCTTTTTTTTCGGCGTTTATCGGCGCGGTTTTCGCCCCTTTTTCCGCATTATTTTAAGCCGTTTGCAAAAACTGATAATATGAAACGCTTTTTATCCTGTCTCACCGCCGCGGTATTGCTGTGCTTTTGCCTTTCCTTGTGCTCCTGCTCTTCCTTCTGCCCTACCTTTCCGGAAATAAGCGACAACTACGAAAACCTCGCAAAAAGCGCGAAAATAACGCGCGTATCCGACGGCGAATACCTTATCGATTTTAAAAAGACGGTTACGTTGAACCGCCTCGTGCTCAGAGAAAGCACGGACGGCGCGATCTCTTTCTCTCTGCGCCTTCCCGGTTCTCCTTCCCCGTTTTACGGCAACGACTTTATCGGAAAATACCGCTACTGCTCTTTTCCCGCCGTCACTACGGACAGGATACTTCTTTCCGCGGTTTCAGAATGCGCGCTTTCTTTTTCCCGCCCGGAAGCATATTATATCCCGTCTTCCGTTCTCTCTTCTTTTTCCGTATATTCGTACATCACCGCAAAAGCCGCCTTTCTTATGGACGACGCCGAAAACCCGTCCGACGTGTTCGACATAATCTATTCCGCATATATCGACAAAGACGGCGATGTCCGTCTGCCCGCTTACTACATCGGCGGCAAAAAGATCGCGGGCGAAACCGTGCTCTCTGCCGCCGTCTCCAATATCCGCGCCGCGTTCCCCCGCGCCAGAGTGCTCGCGACGATACTCGGTGACCGCGAATTCGACGACGACGGGCTTAATTTGCAGCAGCGGTATTCTTCCGCATTTTCAAACAGAGACGCGCTGTCATTATCTCTTCTCGATCTCGTCTCTTCATACGGGCTGGACGGGATATCTTTCGACTACGAATACCCGGTTTCGGAAAGCGACTTTTCGCTTTTTGCGGATTTCTGCGCTCATTTCAGAAACGTTCTGCCGAAAGACAAACAGCTGACCGCCGCCGTCAGCGCATGGTGCGTGGACGGGTCGCGCCTTGACGCAGACTCTCTCTCTTGTTTCGACCGCGTCACGCTGATGGCGTACGATACCCCCGACTCCCGCGGCTGTCACTCGACTTTTTTCAGCGCGTATTCCCAGCTCCTGCGTCTTAAAAAAGAAGGGGTCCCCCTCTGCAAAATATCGCTGGGAATCCCTCTCTACTCCAAACCGCTCGACGGCTCTTCCTCCGCCCTGTCTTACGCCGACTACGCCGACGTCCTGCCTTTTTTCTGCAACGTCGCTGCCGCCGACTGCGACGGCAAAGTCAGACAATGTTATTTCAACGGCAGACAACTCGTTTCCGATAAGTCCTCTCTCTCCGGCGATATAGGTCTCGCCGGAGTCTCCGTATGGCACTATTCCCTCGACAGCGCCGACCCGGCGCTCTCCCTTATCGCAACAGCCTACCGCGCAAGCGGCCGCGGGCAGACAGCCATGTAGTCTTCTCTGCGCGTAAAAGGTAACGGCAATAATAAAACGTCGCGACAACTATGCCGGATCGTATTTCTGATTTTCCGATTTTTTGGCAAAAGCGCAGAAGAACTCCGCCGGGTCTGTAAGGCAAAGAAAAAGCATATCGGTCGGAACAAAATGTTGCTGCATACGACAGCGACTCTTGCCGTCGGTCGCAGCCGCGGTACGGCAGCCGACCAAAGCTCCCGTCACACGGGCAGACGTTCGTCGCCGCAGACTACGGTTTTGGTTTCTTCCGGCGCGGCTTCCGGCACAGGAGTCACCTTGCCGTCGTTGGGCACACCCTTCTTTTCGTAGACCAGTTTTATCGGATTATCTGCGCCCGAACGCAAAGTTTTCTTTATCACCTTATGCATTATCACGAAATACGCAATCAGCAGGAAGACATCCGCGCCGACCCACGCCGACGGGCTTGAAAAACATACGCCGGTAAACCCGAACCACTTGGCGAGGAATATCGACGCGAGAGATCTCATCGCGAGCTCCGTCGCGCCGGCAATCATCGTCAGCGCGCTTCTGCCCATACCCTGCAAAGCGTTGCGGTAGACGAATATCGCCGCGAGCGCGATATAGAACACCCCCTGCCAGAGCAGAAATTCTTTGCTCATCGCGATTATCTCGTCGGACGGGTCTTCCACGAAAAGTCCGGTCAGCGGCTTCGCGAGCGCAACGACGAAAACGAGACTGAATACCGCGCAGACTGCGCCCATGATCATGCTCTGCGTAACGCCGTCCTTTATCCTCTTGAATTTGCCCGCGCCGTAATTCTGTCCCGCATACGTCGCGACCGCGGTGCCGAGAGCCGCCATGCTCTGCTGTGCGAGGTTATCTACCTTAGACGCCGCCGTATACGCGGTGACGACCCGGGTGCCCAGTTTGTTCAGCGCCGTCTGCTGCACCATCATACCTATCGCGGTTATCGAATATTGAAGAGCCATGGGCACGCCTATCGCCAGATGCTGCAGATAAAAAAGCGGCTTGTTCAGAAAATGCCGCGCCTTCACCCTGCAAACGGGGAACTTCACGAACATATATACGAAACACCCGATCGCCGAAAGCGCCTGCGACAGCACGGTCGCCCAGCCCGCGCCTTCGACGCCCGTACCCAATCCGAGTATGAACGCGAAATCGAACGCAACGTTGAGAAGCGCGGCGAGTATCAGGAACACGAGCGGGGTCTTGCTGTCGCCTAGCGCGCGCAGTATCGAAGAAGCAAGATTGTAAAACACGCTCGCCGCCAACCCCCAGTATATCGTCACTATGTAGTCGTAAGAATATCGGATTATGTCGTCGGGCGTCTGCATCAGCCTCAGAAGCGGCATCGTCGTGAATACGCTGATAAACGTGAGTATCACGGACAGCACGACGGAAAGAGCGACCGAACTGGCGACGCTTCTCTTTATTCCTTCCGTATCGCCCGCGCCGCAAAGCTGACTGGTCTTGACCGCAAAGCCTGCGGTAAGCCCCTGAACGAAACCTATCACCAGAAATGAAATGGCTCCGGTCGCGCCGACGCCGGCAAGCGCGGCGTCCGAAATCGTATGCCCGACGATGATCGCGTCGATCATGCTGTAAAGCTGTTGGAATACGTTGCCCACGAATATCGGCAACGTGAAAAACAAAATACTTTTGAACGGTCTCCCTACCGTCAGATCCTTAGTCATAGAATAATACCCTCGGTAATTATTCTCACAATTCCGCCCCCGCGAAATTCATAATCTCATCTCTTTCTTTCCCGCGACATTATATTACAAATTTTAAAAAAGCGTATACTTTTTTCATCAAATTTTCAAAAAATTTTTTACGGTTTTTTCTCCGCCTGTCTTCCCGCCCGTGTTTTCTCTTCGGACAGAAAAAAAGACTAAATTTTTATACTGTTTACGGATTTTTCGGGACAAACTTTTCTTGATTATCGGCATACGACGGCTCCGCAAATCAGAGCTGCGCTTTTTATTCTGTTACGTTTTTTATATATCTTGCAATTTGTTTTCACGGCTTATCCGGCTTTTTCTTTTAAGTAAATTTTCCTTTTTGATTTTTTACCCCTGCTCCGCCACTCCCGGCCCGCGTTTACGCCGGCGTCGGCGCGTGCAAAAAAAAGGACAGACCGCTCATAAGGCGCAAAGCGGCGGAATATAATTGTTCAAGGAGGCGTCTATGCAAAACAATGAGAATTCAAAAAAGATTTACCCAAGCGCTCAGCTTGATTTTTCAACCGGGATAACTCTGAACGGGATAACTGAGATCGTCTCGTCTTCGGACAAGACTTTCGTTGCCCGCGCGGGCGAGGAAGTGTTGACCGTTCAAGGCGAAAGATTGAGACCCAAACTGATAGACATCGAAAAAAACACCGCCGTACTCGGCGGCAGAATATACGCCGTATCGAGCAGCAAACAATTAACGCCCAAAGGCTTTTTCGCGAAAATTTTCAAATAACGTGACAGAGCCCGGCTTGCAATTTTCAATACTCCTTTCCCTTTCCGGAACAGGTATTGCCGTCGGCGGCGTCCTGGCGGCGCTCGACTTTGCCGACAAATGCCTGGGCGGCAGACGGTTTTTACTTTTTTTATCGGAATTTACCGTCACGATCGCGGGAGGAGCTCTGATCTGGCTGGTCGTTCTCTTTATGAACGACGGCGTTTTCAGACTGTTTTTCATTCTGCCCACGGCGTTTTTTGCGGTATTTTGCTATATATGTATTCTGAAATTGCTATCCCCCCGCATCGAAAAGGCAAAATCTGCGCTGAAACGCTTCAAACGTACCCGCGCGGGCAGTTTTCTAGTCAAATATATTCTAAAATAAAGCATTTTAACCGTTTTTTATATATTTTTTACTCAAAATAATGCTAAAACCTAAATTTAATTTTTGATACTTTTCTCAACCTGTTTTTAGTTATTCCTACTTTCTTAAAGATTATATATCTGTTAAAAATATCCGATTTGTCCTGTATTATCCGGTTTTAAGCTTCTTTATCCGACCGGCTTAAATAATTACGCGCGTAATATAGGATTTCCGGCTATTCCGTCTTGTGCCGCGCGTTTCCCCCTTTTCTTCCGCTTTTTCCCGGGTTTTCCTTTGTTTATCGGTCTTTCCGGGGTTTTTCTGAACTTTTCGCCTTTTTACCGGGTTTTTTGCTCAAAAAGCCTTTGTTTACCGATCTTTCAGCCGTTTTTGTCTGTTTCCCCCTTCTTTCCCGTGATTGCCGGTTTTTTTCGCCGAAACACCGATACAATCTTACTTTTCGAGATTTTACGCTCTTTCCTCCTCTTAGCGTTATCTTTCGGATGTTTTCGAGTGTTTCCGGGCGTTTACCTCTGTTTTACGCCCGTATATGCCTTTTTGCCCCTGTAAGCCGCTTTTCTCGCCTGTTTCCGCTTGTTTTTCCCTTTTCACGTTTTCACCTTGTTTTTCGGCGATTTTCCTCTCTTTCGACCTCTTTTCCTTATCTCCCATTCTTTACGGCTGTTTTTGCGGATTTTTCTCCTTTTCCCTTTAACCGTCGCCGCTTTCGCTGTCTTTAAGCGGTTTAACCCCTTCTCCGCCGATATTTCCTCTTTTTTCGACTTTTCCCGCCCGATTCCTCTATCCGGTTGCCTTTTCACCTTAAAACGGCTTTTAGAGCCTTATTTCTGCGTCTCTCCCGTTTTTCTCCTTTCCTTAGGCTTTTCGCGTTATATCGCATATAAAAAGGGCGAAGCCGTCGCTTCGCCCTTGTATTTCGGCTGTTTTCACATATTTTTCACCTTTTTCGAGGAGAAACCCGAGACCGGATCTAAACGCGCCGCAGACGTTTATTTCACACCCGTAACGGCTTTTTCTTTCACGGATCGGCTTCCGCTTTTCTGTTAGAACAAGCCTACCTTTTCAGATAGCCTTTGTTTTTCAGACTTGCCTCGTAACATACGACCGTTGCCGCCACTCCGACGTTCAGAGAATCGCATTTGCCGAACATCGGTATCGAAAGCAGTTTTACGTCCTTATCGTACCAACCGCGCGATATTCCGTATCTTTCGCTTCCCATCACGAAAGCGCAGCGTTTGCCGTACGGATATTCGTAATAGCTCTTCTCTGCCCGGCTGTCCGTAAGATATATCTCAAAACCTCTCTTCGCCAGAGCGTCGTAGCATTCGTCGGCGTCCGCAAACTCGACGATCGGAATATTCAGAATGCTCCCCATACTGGATTGCAACAGTTTGGGATGCGTCATTCTGGCTTTACGGTTGCAGATAAACACCGCGTCCACTCCCGCGCCGTCCGCGACCCTTATCATCGTACCGACGTTTCCCGGAATCTCGACCCCGTCGAGGACCAACACCACGCTTTTGTCGGTAAAGGAGATATCTCCCGCTTCCGACATCGAAAAATACGCGATACTCATCACCCCGTCAGGCTTTTCTCTCTCACTTATTTTTCCGAAAGTCCTGGCGCTTACGGTAAATCTCTGATCGCAGGCTTTCGCCATCTCTTCGACCAGTTTCGCCGCCTCTACGGTATAGACTTTTTCGGGACAGATAATTATCGCATGAAGCGGAGAACACGCCTCTACGAGCATCTTGTTGAACCACAGCCCCTCCGCCACGTACTGCCTGGCCGGATTGGGTTTGGAGTTGGACGAGAGCGCCTTTATGTGCTTGACTATCGAATGGCTGTCTCCGACCGCATAAAACCTGTATCTTGCGGTAACGTCGGATATAATTTCCGCCGCCGCTTCGCGTTCGTTCTGCATTTCTTCACCTCTTTTATACTTACAAGATACCACACCCGCAGACTATATTCAAGCGTTTACCGCCCGCGCCGGATAAGACCCCCGAAAAGACTCTTAACAGCCGCCCCGAACTATGCCGCGCTATACGCCGGTAAACACCGTGCCGCCTTTACGCAAAAGATTCTTTAATACCTCCCGGCGCAAGCCCGTCAAAGTCATCGAAGTTTTTGCAAAATCACCGAAAGCCGGCCCCGTGCAAAGTCTTCAACGCCCTCTAACACGTCGCGTTTAAGCTTTCGCAAAACAAAAAAAAGCACGATCTTCGACACAACGAAGAGCATCACCGAAGTCGCCGCAGTCCGGGTCCCCTCCGAAAGCTCTCCTTCAATCTTCAAAGCGGCATACCGACTCGCTTGAAATCCGTCTTACGCAAGTACTTCGACGCCCATCGAATTAGCTTCCGTAAGCCCGCCGAGATCACGCTGCAGATCGAAAAACGATAAAATCAACCCGCCGATTTATTTACGAAAAAAAATTTAACGAATTGCACAACTTCAAAAAAACACAAAACGGAGATACCGCCGGCGATAAACAACGGTTTCGATATCCGACGAAAGCCCGCAAAACACCGGCGGGATTGCAAACGTACGTTGAAAAAACAAGGCGCGCACGGCTGAAAAAGCAAAAGAGCAGGGAAGGACACGCCTTCTTTCAACAAAAAGGAATGATAAAATGATCGGTACAGAAAGTAACAGGCAAAAAGAAGCTTTCAAACCGCTGATTTGTCAACGAAATTCCGCAAAAAGGGTTAGCAATCGGATTTTGATAATTAATTGTAATAAATGTTTCACAAAACCTGTGAAACATTGGCAAAAATTTTTTTGTTTTTGAAAAAATAAGCCGATTTTTGTCTATAAAATTATAACCGGATTTTATGGTAAATCAGACGGTTTTGATAAATATGGTTTATATTATACTCATATATGTTATATTTTAGCATATTTTCGGCTGGATTTTGTCGAAAATTGTTCCGCGTGAAACTTTTTAAAATCGCAAGTGACAACGAGTTTGCCAAGGCGCTCAAAAGCCCCCTCTTTTTGCCATGAACAACCGCCTCTCCGGCGCAACGCCTCTCGCCGACACTTTATACTGAACGCGTTTTCCGAAAACTCGCCTCAGCGCGACTCCCGGCACTTTTTCCGAATATTCGTTTCCGCGCCTCGCGCCGATAAGGAATTCGAAAACCTCTCTCTGCTCGTACTATCGTCGGCGGGCAGAGCAACGCCCGTGCAACCAAAACTCTATTTAGACGTTCTTTACGCGTTTGCGCTTTTTGCGCTTTTTCTACTGTTTTATAAATTGCATATTATCCGTCTTTATTTCGGCTGCGTCAACGTTGACGTTAAATCTCCGATCGTTCGTTGCGCGTGTACGCGCTCTTTTTTTGTTTCCTACGTTAAAGCCGAAACCGTCACGATCTTTTTGCAAAACGCTTGCGGCTCGATGCCCTGACGATTTTGCGCTTATACCGTTATCCTGTAAAATCAGACCTCAAGCGGCATCAATGCATATTTTTTCAAATCGCCTTTATTTATACTTTTTATGCTTTTTCCTCTGTGTATCACTATACGTTATATATTAACTCTTTCGTTACGCTCTTTTCATTGGTCGGATCCTTTTATCCCCTTAGTCTTTGCGCTTATTTTCTTATTCTTTGCTTGTTTGATCAACTTCACCCTCTATATGCTCGCGCAAGGCGTTTTTATCAAGCCGACGGGCTTTGCCCTTAACGACAGGCGAAAGAACGGCTCAAAATGCTTTTTACACGGTCCGCCGGCTGCGTTTCGATATTCTGCGTTTAAGACAAAGGTTGTTTCTTGTTTTGCACAACCTCGTCGTCTCCTACGACGTGCCCGATAAAGATCTGACGTCCTTGTGTCAGCTCTCGCATTGCACCTGCGTTTGTATTGACAGCTCGCCTCTCGCGGAAGAGTAGCCTTATACTTCTTTCGTCACTTCTTTTGATTGTTACGCCGGCTTTATTCTCGACGGGACTCGCGGCGCTTTTTCACGCGATTTTCTTTATGTTTCACATGAAACAAAGCTTTTTTTGCGTTTTTGCTTTGTTTTTTCTATTAAATATTCTCGCTCTGTCCTTATCAATGAATTTTGTTTCCGATTTTGCAATTCTTACTTTTGTCTGATGTTCTTTGCCTCCGGTTTTACTTTGCCGTGCTTTTATTGCGAAATTTAAACGGCTTAAAAATAAATGCGACATGCCGGAACTGTCTCGCGCTCTCCGGATATTTGACTCTCAAACGGCAGGAGAGGGCGGCTTTCCTTATCCCGTTTCCGGTTTACGCCGTCTTCTTCTTTGTAATCTCTTTCAGAATATTTGCGCTTTACCGTTTTTTTATGCTCTCGATTTTATTTTGATAATGCCTTTTAATTGCTCTATGTAGCGCGAAGCGTGAAAAATTTCTAAAATTGCACTTGTATGCCTTCTGTGAAGCTTTTTAAGCCGATACGACCTTCTTTTGCCTTTTTATCGGTATTTTCTCGCGCATACCGACAAAGTATATATCCGTATAACGCCGTTTATCGGCAGCTTCCTTTCTTTATCTTACTCCCGACAAACAGATGTTGGTTCTATATCCGTGTTATGCCGCAAGCGCTCGGACTTTTCAGACATTATCAAACGGCTCCCGGTTGTTATACCGTCAAATCTACAAATATCGCGGTAACATTAAACCTTATTACGCTTTAAATCGACCCGTAATCGCCGCACCCGCCGATCTTTAAAGCCCGATCCGGACTTACGACGACCGCAGCTAATACTTTGCGTATAAAAAGCCGTTACGGCTGGCGTACATTAACGATCTTTTCGTTGCTACAACCGTTATTCGTTCTCAGAATCGGAAAAGAGCGTTTTCACCAAAGCTTCGGACAATCTGCCAAAGGTCGACGATCGGCAAAAGAGCGCTTAAAGCGAAAACGAACAGCACGCAAAAGCCGTCTGAAATGATAGCCTCATACCGCAAACGCCCCGGATCGTCCGCGTATATTGAAGGGAATACGCATTTAGCGACATAAAACAATCGCGAGCACAAAGAAATCGGAAACCGGAACGCCAAAACGCCGGCTTGCTTACAAAAAAGTTGTCGCCCGGTCGTCGAAATATTCTTGCCCGAACATCGACTCACGATTTTTACGCCGTTCAGACAAAGACCTTCCTTTGAACGTACCGGCAGGTAATTACAACGCCACGGTCATTACCTAAGGAGGCAAAAGTCGACGAATAACACCGGAATAATATAGAGAGCCGGCGAATTACGTAAGCCGCGGCACAATAAGCCGGCGTTCTTGTCCGTAACGCCCCGCGACAAACTACGCCTTTTTACCGATTGCGCATAGGGCAGAGCGAAACATCGCGATCGTCATTCTACATACAGAGGAAAAAGATAGCAGAGCAAGGATTAGCGTAAAAAGTAATCGCGTTTAACGATAAGCGCGTCGACTTACCTCCGGATCTCCGATACGTCCTCATAATGCCGATCAATAACAGGGCAGCGCCCGTCGTTATGAACGGTTTTTCTTTATAAATCAAAACAGAATTGTTCAGATTTGTGGATAAAATCGCGATACAGGGCATTTTAAACGCCGTTTTACTTATCCGGTCGTCAATTTTGTTTTCAAAGTTTTTTCTGTTTGAGTTATCCGCATAAACGGTCTTTACCGTATTCTCGCGGCAAGTCTGGCATTGTTGTTGATAAACGTTTATATACTGACCGTTAAGTTTCGCTTTTTGTCTTCCGCACCTTCCGGGTCGCGGGCAAATTTTGAAACTTTAACCGCTTAAACCGTTATACCCGCGCAATATTGCTTTTACCAATGTGGATAACTTATTTGAAACGAACGGAAAAGTGCCACATTTTTATCAAGTTTTCGACATTCTTTGATAAATTCGTTAATTTCCGCTATTCCCGACGGTCGTTGTAGATAACTTAATTCAAAAACTGTTTCATGTGAAACTTTTTCGAAACCGTTATCCACAACGCCGTTTAAAGGTCTTTTTTCGTTTTTATACCTGTGTTTCCCTTAAAAAGCGGTTGTGATTCGGCGAATTTCCGGCATTATTCCGGGTTTGCTTCGTCCGATCGGGAGTTCTTTAAAGAGACAATGCCCCTCGGCTTACCGCGATACGGTTCGTCTAAGCCTTCTTTTCGTCAAAAAGCAGAAAAGAGCAGGCATATTTTGCCCGGTAAACACAACCCGAGACGCCTATATTACACATATTATTTCTTTTTTTCTGACTTTCGAACTTCTTATACTTTTCGATATTTTCTTTCTTGTCATTTTCTTAAATATCGCGCTGCTTTTTGACTTTACCGCTTTTATTCGCGCACTTTTGTCCGCTTCGCCTTTATTTACAATTATGAAAACGCAAGAGATGAGAGCTCTTTGCCTTTTATCGCGTTTTCGAGTCGTTTTTTCCTCTTATACTTGTATTTTTTATTTGCTGCCCGTTAAAATTACCGTAAAATCACCCGATTCTATGCTAAAAAGGTTTGAAGACATGATTTTATCTTTTTTCGTCCTTGATTTGTTTATAAAGGCAAAACAGCCTGATCTGCAACATTTTGCCTGTTAATCGGCATATTATTTTCGTTTTTTGACTTATCCGCATGCTTATCTGCAACGCAATAAAAATGCGCCGCCTTTTCCGGTCTGGACTCTGTGTGAACTACATGTCTTCCGCATTTAATACACGTTTGTCCGTCAATATTTCTCTTGTTGCTAATATATCTATTGGTTATACGCGCCTTTTTCATGTCCCTTTTTTATTATTTGTTCTGCATTTTCCGTTATCTTTATTCTTTTAATTTTCCCGGACTTTCGGAAACCGGAAGAAACCGCATAACCGGCTTTTTATTATTCGTATCCGCATCGGACGGCAAAATGCCGCGATCATCATTTTTAGCGATATTTTTAATAAATCGGTTGCAAAACAAATCGTCCGTCATGCAGAACAAGGGAAAAGGGTATCGGCGGAAACAAATAATTGCGAAAAGCCTCGGCTTACTTTTTCTCTTGCCGCTCGGGTCGCTGTGTGGCTGTCGTACAAGCTTTGCGAATTGTAAAAGGTTCTGATAGATTATGAGAGCCTGAATTTGATTTTGCCGCTTTTTGTAAAACAATTCGACCCGCTGATTGACAAATCGGTAAGAGTGACCGTAATCGTAAAATATACCGCGACGACAAACTTTTAAACCCGTCATCGTCTCAGGTCGGCAGGATATTATTTTCCCGGCGAAACAAGTGCGGATTTTCGCGGCGATCATGGTCTCAGGGCACGGGCAGCGATCGGCCGGCTTTGCAAAAAGCCCCGGCTCTTCGCCCTGCGGACAGAAGCGGACGACAGCGATCGCGAAAACCGGGAGAGTATCCTCTCAGACGGACGTGCCGGCGCGTCTTCTCATGCGCACGCGTTTACAATTTCGTTTATACAAAGTAAAAATCCTTGACACGCCTTCTTTATTTATATTATAATACATTCGCTATTGTGGAAAACAGTTCGCTTTTCGCGCTCTTTTTTCCGCGCCGCACCCGTTTGCGGAAGCTGTATAACGACAATACTAAAAAGAGAGGATAGATTTATGAAAAGAACGTTCCAACCCAAGAAACGCCAGCGCAGCAAAGTGCACGGTTTCAGAAAGAGAATGAGTTCTACCGGCGGCAGAAACGTCATCAAGAGACGCAGAAACAAAGGCAGAAAGCATCTCAGCGCGTAATTTATGCAAAGACGGTATAGGCTTACCAACAGTCGGTCGTTCGACTATCTATACCGTAAGGGCACCTGCGTCCGCGACGGCTTTCTCGTCCTCTACTTCGCCCCGTCCAACAGGGGAATGAGAGTAGGTTTTTCGGTAGGAAAAAAAGTGGGAAAGAGCGTCGTCCGCAACAAGACCAAAAGAAGACTGAAAGAGGCTTTTCGCAAACATATCCCTGAGATAAAGCGCGGTTTCAACTATCTGATAGTTGCGCGTCATCAGGCGGCGGAAAGCGATTTTGCGCAAATAGAAAACAATCTTTTGAGTTTGCTCGCAAAGGCGGGCGCGACGGAGGCGGTATGAGTCTTATGTCGCGCGCCGTGGGCGTTTACAAAAGATATTACAATCCGCTTTTTTCGGGCAACTGCAAATATACCCCCAGTTGTTCCGCATATATGGTACAGGCGGTCAAAAAACGCGGTTTTATAGCGGGCGTTTTCTTAGGCGTGTGGCGCATATTGAGGTGCAATCCCTTTTCAAAGGGAGGATTTGATCCCGTCAAAGACGATTTGAGAGGTCGTGCAAAATGGCTTTTATGAACACTCTGCTTTCCGCGGAGATGACAAACCTCGTAGGTAAATTTCTTCTCGTTCTGTACAACGCGATAGGCGACTTCGGTTGGACCGTGGTCATATTTACCGTGTTGCTCAAAACGGTGGTTTTACCCCTCGATATATGGCAGAAGATATCAATGCGCAAGCAGTCCAAGGCGATGGAGCGCATACGTCCGCAGCTGGAAAAACTGCAGAAACAGTACGCCAATCACCCCGATATCCTGCGCCAGAAACAGGCTGAACTCCAGAAGAAAGAGAAGATTCACGTGTTCGCTTCCTGCCTTCCGATGATAATCACGATCGTGATATTCTTCGTGGTCTGGGCGGGATTCAGAGCGCTCGTCGCGTACGAAAACGAGGTCATCGTTGAAAAGCTGATGGTGATTTACAACGAAAACATCGTCAAGGTCCAGGCGGGCACAATGACGATGGATGAGCTCAATTCGCTTCTCGCAAGCAGCTACGATCTGCACGGCTGGCTGTGGGTCAAAAACGTATTCATGTCCGATATCGGCACCAACGTCATTCCGGATATCGACACGTTCCTGGGCACTATCGGCGCGACTATGCCGGAGCTTTCGCCGGGACTTACCTATGACAAGCTGATCGGCCCCGCGATGGATCTGTACAACAAACAATCTTTCTGGGACGCGGCGAGATGGAACGGTTATTTCGGACTCCCGATACTGTCCATCGCTACCAGCTTTATCAGCACAAAGCTGATGCAGAGTCAGAATCCTCAGATGCCCAGCGGTACCGAGGAGCAACAAAAAACTCAACAGACTACCACAAAGATACTCAACTATCTCATGCCGCTTATGCTGGGCGTTTTCGCGATAATGTACAGCGCGGCGTTCGCAATCTACTATTTCCTTAGTAACGTATATTCGACGGTGGTCAGTCTGATATTCAATCTCATTGTAAAAAGAAAAGACAAAGTGGAGAAGGACAGACTTCTGTCCACGACCTACGTCGGAGGAAGAAAATGAAAGAAATAGAAATCACTGCGTCCAGCTATGAGGACGCGCTCGCCGAAGCTCTGAAAGAACTCGGCGTTTCGGAAGACAGGGTAGAGGCGACTATCGTAAAACAGACCGGCCTCATCCGCAAAAAAGTCACCGTAAAAGTAACCGTCAAGGCGACCCCCAAGGATATCGCCATCGACTTTATCAACACCCTCATTCAGAAAATGGGTCTTGACTGCGCGGCGACGATAAGAGAGGAAGAGGACGCTTATTACGTGTCCGTTTCGGGCAAGGATACCGCGACCCTTATCGGCTACCGCGGCGACGTGCTCGACTGCGTTCAGTACCTGACGCTGCTCGTCGTCAACAAGACGACCGACCTCGACAAGAGGATAATCATCGACGGCGAAAATTACAGGGAAAAGAGAACTATCGTGCTTTCAAAACTGGCGAAGAAACTGGCGATAAAGGCGGCTAAGACGGGCAGAGACGTCTCTCTCGAACCGATGAACCCGTTTGAAAGACGCGTGATCCACTCCGCGCTCGCAGACGACAAATTCGTGACGACGGAAAGCGAAGGCGAAGAGCCCAACCGCTATATCGTGATAAAACCCAACAAGAGAACTTTCGGCGACCGTCAGCGCAGAGGCAACGGCGGCAGATACAACAACGGCGGCAGATACAACAACGGCGAAAGAAGCAACTATCAGTCTCAGCAATCCGCCGCTCCCGCAGAGCCCAAAGAGGAGAAGCCGAAGGATATGTACAATCACGAATACAGCATCAACTTCAAGCGTACCGGCGGCGGCAAGCTCAGAAGTTTCGGCGAAAAGAAACGTACTTTTTAACCCAAGTCAATTCTCGGCGTACCTGAAAAGGTACGCCTTTTTTTGTTGAAATTTTTATCGTTATATTTTATACTTATAAATATAGGGGATATCATGAGAGAATCTTTCGACGCGTTTATCAGTTACAGAAGAAATACGGGAAGTACTCTCGCCAACAGGATCTACGACTTTTTTGTTTCGCGAAGAATAACCCTTCCTTCTCTTTGCTCAGAAGACAAACTGGGTTACCTTGCTACTATCGTTGTATCTGAAAAATATCGCGGCAACGGTCTTGCAACCGCTCTTATCAATAAAGTGACCCGTTTATTCGCCAAAATGAATATCTCACATATCATTACCACCGCTTGGAAACATATAGGAAAAATCAATCTTCAAGGCGTTCTCATACGCTGCGGTTATAAAAAAATAACTGAGATCCCGGATTATTGGTACGAAGACAGTATAAAAAAGGGATACTCTTGTCCACAATGCGGAAATCCTTGTCATTGTTCGTGCGTAATATTTGAAAAATTCTGAACTCTGTCTCTATTACGATATTACTAAATCATTCCGCTCGATTTTTTGCAAATTTTTCCTTTTACATTTTACAAGCGCATATCTTTATGTTTCAATATGCTCATAAACACACGGGGAATAAAAACAGAAAAGCATTACTTCCTCATTAAAAAAGCGCGGGACCCCGCGCTCTCTTTTTCTCTTTAAACTTTGCTTATTATACTTTTATTTTCCCAGGCAGAACTTTGAGAAGATCGCGTTGACGATACTTTCGTCCGCGGTGTTTCCCGTTATCTCTCCCAGCGCGGAGTATGCGTCGCGCATATCGACCAAGAGACATTCCGCCGGCTCTTCGTCAAAGCTTTCTTTCGCCTGCGTAAGGCTGAAATGCGCGCGTTTTAAAGCGTCGTAATGGCGGCTGTCCGTCACGATGTTGCCTGAAAGATCCACGTCGCCGCCTATAACGCAGTCGATTATCGCCTTCTTTATCTTGTCTATCCCTTCGCCCGTCTTTGCGCTGACGAAAATGCCCTTTCTGTCGTCCTTTGCGTGCGGCATATCGTCCTTGTTGTATACGCGTATTACCTTTGCGCCTTCGACCGATCTCAATATGTTTTCCTCTTCGTCCGTCGGCTTTCTGCCCGCTTCGGTTATGAACAGCACTACGTCGCTGTTTTTTGCGATCGCGCGGCTTCTGTCCACGCCCAGCTTTTCGACCTTATCGTCCGTCTCTCGTATGCCCGCGGTGTCGATAAGGTTGACAGTTATCCCGTCCACCTCGAGGCGCTCCTCTAAGCTGTCTCTGGTCGTACCAGCTATTTCAGTGACTATCGCCCTGTCTTTACCGGTCAACGCGTTCAGGGTAGAGGACTTGCCGACGTTGGCTATGCCCACTATCGCGACGTCTATTCCTTGCTTTACATAGCTTCCTGTCTTTGCGGTCGAAAGCAGTTTTTCCAGCTCTTTGCACAATTCGTTTACCGTGTCTTTCGCAACGCGGCGGCTCTCTTCTTCCATCTCCTCGGGGTAGTCGAGCGCAGCTTCCATCGTCGCTATCGCGTCCAGCAGTTTTTCTTCAAACGCGTATATCTGCTTTGACAGATTCCCGGTCATCGAGCGGTAAGACGCTTTAAGCTGCGCCTCGCTTTCTGCGTTTATCATCTCAATAACCGCTTCTGCGTCGCTGAGCGCCAGTTTGCCGTTCAGAAACGCGCGTTTAGTAAATTCACCCTTGTCCGCGGCGCGCGCGCCAGCCTCGATACAGCCCTTCAATATCTCGTTTACAAGCCTTACTCCGCCGTGACAATGTATCTCAAAAATATCTTCGCCCGTGTAGGTTTTCGGCGCTTTAAAGTATACTCCCAGACATCTGTCCGACACCTCTCCCGCAGTCGCCGTGCCGTAATACATCATATTGGGAACGGCGTAAGAAAGGTCGGCGAGTTTGCTTGTATGAAAAACCTTCGCCGCCACCATAAGCGCGTCGTCTCCGCTTATTCTTACTATTCCTATCGCGCCCGCTCCGACCGGAGTGGATATCGCCGCTATCGTCTGCATCTTTTATCTCCGCAAAGCTTTTTAACGCTTATAATATATCACACGCGCGCGGCGATTGCAAATAAAAGCGCGTTGTGCTATAATTGAGCGTAACCGGACGGACGGCTTTTCTTTACTTAATGATAAAGGTATCGGATAAAAAGGACAATATATACGCGTTCTTCCGGTAAAAGCCGCGGTTCGGTCGGGCGGAAATTACGCTTTAAGCATAACGGCGACATATAAGAACATAGCGGACAAAAACGTACTTGGCGGGCAGGAAAACGCCCTTAAAAAGAGGTATAATGCAGAGAAGATTCGACGAAATTTACGACGCGGTAGTGATAGGCGCGGGGCATGCGGGAGTTGAAGCGTGCCTTGCTCTTTCGCGCCTCGGTCTCAAAACTCTCGTCGTCACGCTCTCTCTCGACGCTATATCCTTTATGGCTTGCAATCCCGCGATCGGAGGCACAGCGAAAGGGCACCTCGTACGCGAAGTGGACGCCCTCGGCGGACAGATGGGCATAAGCGCGGATCACAACCTTCTTCAGATAAGAATGCTTAATACCGGCAAGGGCGCGGCTGTTCAAAGCCTCAGAGGTCAGGCGGATAAATCAGAGTACCATTTATATATGAAACGCGTGCTTGAACGCGAAAAAAACCTTACCGTCCTGCAAGGGGAAGTCTCTCATATACTCACCGAAAACGGCAAGGTGGTCGGCGTTACTACGCTGCAAGGTCAGACCTTCGCCTGCAAAGGGGTCGTCGTCGCGACCGGCGTATATCTGAACGCGGATATAATAATCGGCGAATTCCGTCAAAAGACGGGTCCCAACGGTTTCTGCCGCGCGACCGCGCTCACTCAATGCCTTCTCGATATGGGCATACCCACCCGCCGTTTTAAGACGGGCACCCCCGCCAGAGTGGATAAGAAGACTATAAATTTCGACGCCATGACGATCCAAAGCGGCGACGAAAAGCTGTATCCTTTCTCCTTTATGACCGACGGATTTATCGAGAACAAGGAGCCGTGTTACCTCACTTATACGACCGAAGAGACAAAGAAAATAATCATGGCGAACATCGACCGCTCTCCGCTGTATAACGGCAGCATAAAGAGCACGGGCCCCCGTTACTGTCCGTCCATCGAGGACAAAGTGATGCGCTTTGCGGATAAGGAAAGACATCAGATATTTATTGAGCCTGAAAGCGCTTCAACCGACGAAATGTATGTGCAGGGAATGAGCAGTTCTCTCCCGGTAGACGTGCAGATAGCGATGTACCGTTCTGTTATCGGTCTTGAAAAATGCCGTCTTATGCGGTACGCTTACGCAATTGAATACGACTGCATAGATTCGACCTCTCTCTATCCGTCGCTTATGACAAAGCGCGTGGACGGACTGTTTATGGCAGGACAGCTCAACGGCAGCAGCGGCTACGAAGAAGCGGCGGCGCAGGGCATAATGGCCGGTATAAACTGCGCGAGATATATCACAGACAAAGCGCCCGTTATTCTGGGCAGAGAGAGTTCTTACATAGGCGTTCTTATCGACGATCTCGTCACAAAGGGCACCAACGAGCCTTACCGCATGATGACCGCGCGCGCAGAACACCGCCTTAATTTAAGACAGGAAAACGCGGACGAAAGACTTACCCCGATCGGCAGAGAAGTCGGGCTCGTAAGCGATGAAAGATACGCGCGTTACCTCGGCAAGATGAATTCGCTTAAAGAGATAAACAAAGCTCTCGAAAGAAGCGTTTCTCCGTCAATTTCCGCGCCCCTTTTTGCTGAGACAGGCGACTATGTGCCGCACACAGGAATGTCGTTGAGAGAGATTTTAAAGCGTTCGGGCGTGACCGCGGAGCTTCTCGTAAAGTATTTTCCCGAACTCGGAAAATTTAATATCCGTTATCTCAAAGAGGTCGCGACTGTCGCTAAATACGAAGGGTATCTTTCAAAGCAGATGTCCGCGATAGAGCGCACTAAAAAACTGGAAGATAAGGCGCTTCCCGATGACGCGGACTATCTTTCGATAGAGGGTCTCAGACTGGAAGCAAGGCAGAAACTAAATAAGATCCGCCCGTTAAATCTCGGGCAGGCATCGAGGATATCCGGCGTTTCTCCCGCAGATATCACCGTTCTTATGGTATGGCTGGCAAGGAGGGGAAAATAATGGCTGAATTTAATCTCTTAAAAGAATTCTTACAGAAAAACTCTCTTTATTCTGACGAAATTTACGCTAAGTTTCAAACCTATTACGACTGCGTTACAGAGACCAATAAGGTGATGAACCTGACCGCTATAACGGATGAAGAGGAATTTGAAAAAAAGCACTTTTTGGACAGTCTTCTCCCTTTTAAAGAATTCGAAGGCGCTGAAAAAGTAGCGGATATCGGCAGCGGCGCCGGCTTTCCCGCGATACCTCTCGCTATAATCATGCCGGGCGTATCTTTCACTCTCGTGGACAGCCTTAACAAAAGGGTGACTTTTTTAAACGGCGTCACAGAAAAACTCGGGCTTAAAAACTGCTCCGCGATACATTCGCGCGCGGAGGACTTCGCTAAGACGGGCAGGGAAAAATTCGACGCGGTTACCGCAAGGGCTGTCGCCGCGCTTAACGTGCTTCTCGAATACACGTCGCCTCTCTGCAAGGTCGGCGGAAAGATAATCGCGTATAAGGGCGCGGGCGCGGAAGAGGAGATCGCGGAGGCGAAAAACGCCGCGGTCGCCCTCGGCTTAAAGCTTGAAAAATCGGTGGACTTCAATCTCCCCGGCGGCGACGTAAGGGTAGTGCCGGTATATAAAAAAGTCAGACCTTGCGATAAAAAATATCCGCGCGGCGGCAATAAGCCCAGGACAAATCCTATATTATAATATCACGACGTAATTGCTTTGTATAAATTTTTCAACTGATCCGATGTCGGATTTTCGTCTATTATTACCCATCTTATTGTCTTTATTATAAGCGGAATGTTTTGGCTTTCCTCAGCTCCTTTTATCATGACGGGCACTATCTTCGCGCCGCAGGCAAGCGCCTTATTAAGTTCCATATTTGCAAATCTTCTATTTAAAGAATTTTCACTGCACAGATAGACGAATACGCCTTCTTGTGAAGTTCTTATTATCTCATCGCCCACATTAATAAAATCAAATTCCACGTCTTTTTTTAAATCAAACACATTAAATCCTCTTTCTTGCAGATAATCAGCCAGCTTTTTCTGAACATGAAAGTCTTTTACGGAACAACTTATAAATATACGATTTCTTTTTATCATATCGGCTATACTCTTTATCAAATCTATCATACCGTATTTAAAATCTTTTTCAATGTCTATTTCGTAAAATCTGCTTTCATCAATACTTTTAATATATGCAAGTTCTTTCTGTACCCACTTAGACTGTTCCGAGTTTTCACTCTTGCAATAAAGAAAAATATTACGAGCTTCTATCTCTCTTTTTATAAAATCTTCAAGCTCGACGTTGTTGTCGTCAAGACATTTCATAAAAAAAATAAGCGGTTCACAGTTAAGAATTTCAAGAATATCCCTTATCTTTCTTACCTTTTCAACGTCTTTGTGAGAATGAGATAAAAATATAGTGAGTTTTTCTTCGTTCATTTTTTCTCCTTTATCTTATTCAGACGGTCTCTGTTTTTTTTATTATTATACAATGCTTTTAAGTTATAATCAACTGCTGTTTTTGCGTGGCGAAGAGAATCGACGATTTTTTTATATCAAAAAATCTATACTTTTTTCTTTCGACGTTGCACCGTATAAGACTTTTATTTTTGAATTTTTAAGCACAAAAGCCGTCAGGCGTCGTTGCCGGCTTTATGACGCGTAAACGTTTTAAAACCTACACCCACTTTGCTTTTATTTGTTATTTATATATTGCAATCGTTTATTTTATTTGCTATAATTGAGGTATAAACGACTTAAAAACAGTATAATACATTATTTTACTGTTTTTTACTAAACAAGAGGTACGTATGGCTAAAAAATCGGAAGACCGTTCAACTATCGATCTCGCTATTAAGCTGGCAAGCGACGATACTAAAGACGAAACCGTTACTCAGATCGAATCAAAACTGATAGACACCAATCCCAATCAACCCAGAAAGCATTTCGACGAAGAAAGTCTTAACGAGCTGGCTGTAAGCATTAAAAACTACGGCGTAATACAACCCATTCTCGTTTGCCCGAAGGAAGGCGGAAGATACGAACTTATCGCCGGCGAGAGAAGGTTAAGGGCGAGCAAGATGGCGGGGCTTTCTTTTATCCCCGCGATAGTAAAGAAATTTACAGAATCGGAAATGGCGGAGATCGCACTTATCGAGAACTTGCAGAGAGAGGATCTCAACCCGATAGAAGAGGCGAGGGCGTACCGCTCGCTGATGGAAAAATATGGTTTCACGCAGGAAGAACTTGCGGACAAGCTGGGCAAGTCAAGACCGGTAATCGCTAACAGCCTGAGACTTTTATCTCTTAACCCTGTCGTCGTAGAGATGGTTGAGACTAACAGACTTTCGGCAGGACATGCAAGATGCCTCGCCTCGATAAAGGATATGGGAGTACAGGCGACCTACGCGCTCGCCGCTTGCGACAAACAGCTTTCGGTAAGACAGCTTGAAAATATGGTCAGGGCATACTTAAAACCGGGCAAACAACCCAAGACCCCTAAAAAGGCGTTTATTTCTCCTGAGCTAAAAGAGCTTGTAAACAACATGCAGCGCACTTTCGGCACTAAGGTTAAGGCTGTCGGCAACAACGAAAAAGGCAGAATCTTTATAGATTATTATACAAAAGACGACCTTATCAGAATTTACGAGCTTATAGACTCTTTGTCAGAGCAGGAGTAAAAGGTAAGAAAGTATAAAAGATTTTTACCCGCTAAAAAATTTTAAACATAAAAAATTTTTTAAGTACCGCTCTTTAAAGCAAAGATATACTTAATATCTTTAAATACTTGCTGATTTAAAAATACATACGAAAAACCCGAAGAATCTTCCTTCGGGTAATTTTTTATTCAAGTAAAAAGTATATGATGTTTTTTATTCCGTCTTCATCACCCAATCCTGTATCTTTAAAAGTGATTATTATTTTAAGATAATTGTCTTTTTTAAGTTTAAGAGCATATATTTCTCTTTTTTAACTTTATCGTCAATCAACGTTGCCGCTACCTTATAATATTCGTATATTTTTTTTACGATAAAATCAACTTCTTTCGCTTCTTATTTCCCGACGTTTACGTTATCGCATCTTCTCGGCATTTCAATATATACTGTTTTTTCAAGCATGTGCCATATACCGGACCGGAATAATACGAACCTGCCATAAGGCGCCCGTGCGACGGGAACATTTTTCGCTGTCGCGTATAGTTGCCCGCTTTACAAAGCTCAGCCTTTTTTGTTTTGTGCCCCGGGTTTATGAAACATGCGGCAAAAATCATTGCTTGAGGGTGCTTGCAGTTTTAAGCCGGCAAATTTTTGTCGATACAAGGAAAATGCCGCAGGTAACATTAGACATATTATCAAGGCATTTAACGCAGTAGCTACGAAAATTTGCCGCTTTAAACCAGGTTCTTATTATTCTGGTCCGGTATACCTTACTTTTACTTGAAAACATCATTTTTTTTCGTTTTCTATAAAGTAATATTCAGAAAGCATTTTCAGAAGTTGCTTGCATTTGAGATAAAACTTTTTACATTTTTTTGTGCTTATTATGATGATTTTGTCTTTCTATAAACCTCTTATAAGGGGTGCAGATTTTGTACAAATAATAGTGAAAAAGCGACCGATTTTACTAATCGTAAACGGTCGCTTTTGAATTTTATAAGAGTGTGAAAGATGTGCCTTTATACGCGGTTTATCTATTAAAGCCGCCGCGCAGCGGAAGAATCATATACAAATACCCGTCCCCTTCCACAGGCGATATAGTACTGGGAGAAGTGGGATTGGTAAGACTCAGTTTTATAAACTGATCGTCTATTACCTTCATGCAGTCGAGAAGGTATTTAGAGTTGAAGAGTATTGTCATATCCTTACCGGTAGAGAAGACGGAAATCACCTCTTTGACGTCGCCCAGTTCGCTGTTGGAAGAGATAGTCATTTTGCCGCCTTCCTTTATTTCTATCTTTATCATATTAGACTTTTCGAAGCGGCTCATAACGTAAGATCTTTCCAGGCTGTTTTCGAGCATGGTCTTGTCGATCGTGATTACGGTCTCAAAGCTTGCCGGTATGCTGGATTCATAGCGGGTAAACACGCCTGTCATAAGGTTGCTTATGATCTTTGTGTGTTTCATATCGACCATTATCTTCTTGGGGCAGAAGTTAAGGCTGACGACTTCTTCGTCCTCTTCGAGAAGCTTATATATCTCGCTCAGATTTTTAGCGGGAATTATAGCGGTCGTTTCGGGATATTCCATAACGAGTTCCTTTAATGTCACCGCGAGGCGGAAGCCGTCGAGAGCGACGCACTTTATCTTATTTCCCTTAATTTCTATAAAACATCCTTTAAGAACGGGTCTTACGTCGTCTGTCGCGGCGCAGAAGATGGTCTTTCCTATCATATCCTTTACGTCCTTTTGCAGCATATCGACTGATATCTCGTAGTCGTATTGCTGTATGGGCGGGTAGTCTTTAAGCTTCATAGCCTTCAAGGTCGTTTCGCTGTCCATATATTTGATGACAAAATTCTGTTCGTCCATATAAGAAAGCTCTACGTCTTCGTCGGAGGGGAGCTTTCTTACCAGTTCTCCGAAGAGTTTGCCGGGAACGAGCGCTTCGCCTTCCATTTTTACGTCGGCGGTTATTGTTTTCTGAATTGCGAATTCGGTATCAGTAGCGGTCAGGGTAAGAGAATTGCCTTCCGCCGTGAGTTTTATACCTTCGAGAATGGGCATGGTCTTCTTTATAGGAAGAGCCTTCATGACTCTTGCCAGTGCTTCAGAGAGTAAGTTTCCTTTACAGCTTAATTTCATATGTCCTCCACGCCCTTTTTTACTCAAGGGCTAATTATTACGTATTTAATTTTAATAAATCGATAATAAAAATCTTAATAAGGGATGTGGATATGTGGATAAGATTTTTTTAAAGCTTTTTATCCTCACATATTAAGATTTTTTTATCCATATACACGTTTGGAAAAGCTGTTGATAAAACCGAAAAGTTTTCCACTTATCCAAACGGCGCGGTTTATTTTTTCTGTATCATCGCCTTTATGTCGTTTACCTGCGCCTGAATGAGCTTGTCTGATTTACAAAGGCTGGTTATCTTATCGCGGGCGTACATGACCGTCGTGTGGTCCTTGCCGAAATAAGAAGCGATACTTGTCAGGGGCAGACCGAGTATGTCGTTTATAAGATAAATAGCGATCTGCCTTGCGAGAGCGATATTCTTCATCTTCTTCTTACCGACTATATCGGCGCGCTTTATGTTGTAATAAGTGCATGTAGCGTCCACGATATTATCGATTGATATGACGTGGGTAGAGACGTTGATATAATCTTTCAGCGCCTCTCTGGCGGTATCTATGTCGCAAACCTCTTTTTTTTCGAGAGAGCAGAAGAAAAAGACTTTTGAAAGAGCGCCTTCAAGTTCTCTTACGTTTGAAGAGATATTTTCGGCGATAAAGAATAACACGTCGTTACTTACGCTGAATTTTTTGAGTTCGGCTTTCTTTTTCAGGATTGCGACTCTTGTCTCTACCGACGGGTTGGTTATATCGACGGTAAGACCGCATTGAAATCTCGATTGAAGTCTTTCTTCGATAAAAGTAAGTTCTTTGGGATGGCGGTCGCTCGAAAGCACGATCTGTTTTTTGTTCTGATACAGGTCGTTGAATGTATGGAACAACGCTTCCTGAGAGCTCATTTTACTCGAAAGAAACTGCACGTCGTCTATCATAAGGACGTCGGCGTTGCGGTACTTTTCGCGGAAACTCTTATTGAGTTTATTGTCGCTTATCTTTGAAGCCTGTCTTGAAGGAGACAGGGAATCTATAAATTCGTTGACGAACTGTTCGCTCGTAACGTAAAGTATTTTCTTTGTTTTGTCTACTGAATGAATATAGTTGCCGATAGCGTGCAGAATATGAGTTTTGCCTAAACCTACTCCGCCGTAAATAAAGAGGGGGTTATAGAGTACGCCCGGGTTTTCCGCGACCGCTTTCGCCGCGCTTGACGCGATGTTGTTGCAGTCGCCGACGACAAAATTGTCGAATGTATAAGAGGGATTTAATATATATTTGAAATCGTCCTCTTCCGTCTTTGTTTCTGCGGGTTGAAAGGTCTCTTTTTCAGGTTTGTAATTTTTTGCTTCTTCTTCCGTAATAACGATGATATCGGTCACGTAAGAGCCCGATTTTTCAATGGCGTCCCTGACAACGGTATTCTTAAAGCCGTCCACGGTCTTTTTGACGGAGACGAGCGGGGCGACCATTATCAGTTTATTGTTTTCTATCGTAAGAGGGACCAGTTTACCGAACCACATCTCATAGCTTACGGTAGACATCGCCGCTTCGATATAAGAAGAAATATCTTTCCAGATTTTTACGCTTTCGTTCATATCTATATTATTATAATATAAAACAAAAATTTTTTCAATAAAAAGCCGGCAATAAAAAGAGGCGCGTCAAGCCTTTTTTATAGTGCCCGCGCTTACTCTGAAAAGGGTATGATCCACGTTTTCGTCGAATTCCGTGCAGGTGATTATCGTCTGAAGAGAAGAGGACATCTCAATGAGTTTCTTGCGTCTCGTCTCGTCCAGCTCGCTCAGAACGTCGTCTAGAAGAAGGACGGGTTTTTCCCCCGTTTCCTCGTTAAAAAGATCTATTTCAGCGAATTTGAGAGACAGAGCCGCGCTTCTTTGCTGCCCCTGGGAGCCGTATTTTCTGACGTCTGTGCCGTCGATCGTAATGTCCATATCGTCGCGATGACAGCCGAAGGTCGTGAAGGCGAGATCAACGTCCTTTTCGAACGCGGCTTTCAAGGACTCTGAAAACTGTCTTTCAAGTTCTTCCTCTTCGTCGTAGGAAAGTGAAGATTCGTAAGAAAGAGAAAGTTTTTCCTTTCCTGCCGACAAGGTGTTGTGAGAGACAAGCGCGAGTTTTTTAAGCTTTTCGATAAAGTCGTAGCGCTTTCGTATTATATAAGCGCCGTATTTTGAGAGTTGAGCGTCCCAGACAAACAGCGTCTCTTTCAGCGTATTTATGCCGAATCCCGACTTTAAAAGCTTGTTTCTCTGCGCGAGCACCGCGTTGTATTTTTGAAGGGAATAGAGGTAATTTTTAGATTGCTGACACAGGCTTATATCAATGAATCTGCGCCTCTCCTGCGGTCCGTCCTTTATCATTCTCAGCTCGTCGGGACTGAAATATACGACGTTCAATACGCCGATGACGTCGCTGAGTTTTGAGCACGGCAGTCCGTCCAGAAGAAGTCTTTTTTTATCCTTTGAGTCGACAGTAAGAGATATTTCGTGATCGCGGAATTTTTTAGCGACGACTACGTTTACGAACGCCTGTTTTTTATCCCGGTTTATCATCTCTTTTGAGTGAGAGGTGCGCGGGGACTTTCCGAGGGCGGCAAAATATATGCTTTCAGCGAAATTCGTCTTTCCGCCGGCGTTCGCGCCGGCGAAAATATTCAGACCTTCGCAGAGTTCGACAGTCTGATCGGTATAGTTTCTGAAATCCTTTAAGCGTACCTTTCTGATAAACATATATATAAAGTATATAGCATTTTTAAGGCGGTGTAAACTTTTTTAAAATCAGCGTTTAAAATAAATGACCGCGAAATAGAGCGTTACAGCGACAAAACACTTTCTTGCGTGTCCCCCACGCGAAAAATCTTCTCATTAAATCTGGGCGGTTTTAAGGCGGAATTTTGGCGATTATAGTTGCACGGGGTATTTTATTATGATATAATATAATTATTATAATATTATAATCTCGCATATACGCACGCGTATGCGCGGGAAATACTCAAAAAATACGGAGGACATAATGAGCAAACAGGACAATTATACCGAAAGCGACATACAAGTGCTGGAAGGTCTTGAACCTGTACGCAAAAGACCGGGTATGTATATCGGCTCAACCGACGAAAGAGGTCTGCACCATCTCGTATTCGAGGTTGTGGACAACTCTATCGACGAGGCGATGGCGGGCTTTTGCGACACCGTAGAGGTAGAACTGCTCCCCAACGGGGCAGTTTCTGTCACCGACAACGGCAGAGGTATCCCTGTCGGAATAATCGAAAAAGAAGGAAAGTCCGCGGTCGAGGTAGTCTTGACAAAGCTGCACGCCGGCGGTAAATTCGGCGGCGGAGGATATAAATTCTCCGGAGGTCTGCACGGCGTCGGCGTATCGTGCGTCAACGCGCTCAGCGAATGGCTGGAAGTAGAAGTAGCGCAGGAAGGTTTCCTTTATAAGATGAGCTTTTCGCGCGGTAAGACGCAGAGGCCGCTCGCGAAGATAGGCACCACTAAGAGAAGAGGCACAAAAGTCGTGTTCTATCCGGACGCGGAGATTTTTGAAACGCTGGAATTCGACTATGCGACATTGAGACACCGTTTGCAGGAACTCGCTTATCTCAACAAGGGTCTTAAAATAATCCTCAAAGATTCGCGCGCGCTCAAAGAGAACTGTGAGACCTTCCATTACGAGGGAGGTATCGTAGAGTACGTTTCCAGTCTCAATTCAAAGGGAGGTATGCCAGAACAGCCTCTTTACATTCACGCCGAAACGGATACTTATCAGGTAGAGATCGCTATGCAGTACAACAGCTCTTATCAGGAAACGATATACAGCTACGCGAACAATATAAACACGCATGAAGGCGGCACCCACCTTGACGGTTTCAAGGCGGTGCTTACAAAGCTTTTCAACGACTACGGCGAAAAACTCAGGCTTCTTAAAAACGAAGAAAAGCTGTCGGGCGAAGACTGCCGCGAAGGTATCGTCGCGATCGTAAGCGTAAAGCTTATCGATCCGCAGTTCGAAGGGCAGACAAAGACGCGCCTCGGAAACAGCTTTATGAGAAACGTCGTTACAAAGGTGTTCGGCGAGAAATTCGAAACCTATCTCGAAGAAAACCCGAAGGAAGCGAGAGAGCTTATTACCAAGGCGGTCAACGCGAAGAAGGCGAGAGACGCGGCGAGAAACGCGCGCGACCTCACCCGCAGAAAGAGTTTCTTAGAGTCCACGACCCTTCCCGGAAAACTGGCGGACTGCAGCGAAAGAGATCCCAAAAAGTGCGAGATATACCTCGTCGAGGGCGACAGCGCGGGCGGTACCGCGAAGCAGGGAAGAGACAGGCGTTTCCAGGCGATATTGCCGCTGAGAGGTAAGATACTCAACGTTGAAAAGGCAAGTCTGCACCGCATACTCGAAAGCGAGGAGATCAAGAACATGATCACGACTTTCGGCTGCGGCATACATGAAGACTGCGACCTTTCAAAGCTCAAATACGATCGCATCATCTGCATGACAGATGCCGACGTTGACGGCAGTCATATCAGAATTCTTCTGCTGACCTTCTTCTACCGCTTTATGAAGCCGCTCGTCGAGGAAGGACACGTGTATATCGCGCAACCTCCTCTTTACAAGGTCACGCTTAAAAACAGTAAGAGAGAGGAGTACTTTTATAAGGACGAGGACCTCGAAGCTTTCCTGGTAAGCATTGACAGAAAGGGAGAGGTACAGCGTTATAAAGGTCTCGGCGAAATGGACCAGGAACAACTGTGGGAGACGACTATGAATCCCGAAACCCGCACCCTTCTCAGAGTAAACGTGAAAGACGCTGAAAAAGCGAGCGAGCTGTTCAGCCTGCTGATGGGCGAAGAACCCGAAAGAAGAAGACAGTTTATCGAGGAGAACGCAAACCTCGTGACAGATCTCGACGTATAAGAGGTGAAAGATGGAAAACGAAAACAAGAAAGATATAGCCGAGATGCTCGAAAAGACGAATGTCGTCGATATTGAGCTGGAAAGCGAAATGAAAAAATCGTTTATCGCCTACGCAATGGCGGTAAACGTATCGCGCGCGATCCCGGACGTAAGAGACGGTCTTAAACCCGTTCACAGAAGGATCCTTTTCGATATGAACGAACTGGGACTGACCAGCGACAAGCCGTTCAGAAAGTGCGCGCTTATCGTCGGCGACGTTCTGGGTAAATACCACCCGCACGGCGACTCGTCCGTTTACGACGCTTTGGTCAGACTGGCGCAGAACTTTTCGATAAGATGCACCCTCGTCGACGGACACGGAAACTTCGGCAGCGTGGACGGAGATCCCCCGGCGGCTTACCGTTACACCGAAGCGAGACTTTCGAAGATCGCCAACGAGATGATAAGAGACATCGACAAAAAGACGGTTGATTTCTATCCCAACTTCGACGATACGCGCGAACAACCGGTAGTTCTCCCGTCCCGTTACCCCAACCTTCTGGTCAACGGATCGGACGGTATAGCGGTCGGTATGGCGACGAGTATCCCGCCCCACAACCTGGGCGAAGTCATCGACGGTACGGTCGCGCTTCTCGACAATCCGGACATAGATATCGACGAGCTTATGGAATACATCCCCGCCCCCGACTATCCGACCGGAGCGGTCATCATGGGCAGAAGCGGAATAAAGAAGGCATACCGCACGGGCAAGGGCAACGCGATCATCCGCTCCAAGGTAGAGATAGAAGAGATGAATAACGGCAAGAGCCGCCTTATCATCACGGAGATCCCGTACCAGGTCAACAAAGCGAACCTTATCATAGCGATCGCCGACCTCGTAAAACAGAAGAAGATCGAGGGTATAAGCGATATCCACGAGCAGTCCGACCGCGAAGGTATGAGAATAGTCATAGAGATAAAGAAGGAGTTTAACCCGCAGGTCGTATTGAACCTTCTTTACAAGCATACTCAGCTGCAGGTCTCCAACTCTATGATAATGCTCGCGCTCGTCGACGGCACGCCCAGGATACTCAATCTGAAAGAGATACTCGAAGAGTACGTCAAGCACCAGAAATCCGTCATCGTGCGCCGCACTCAATACGACCTCGACAAGGCGCTCGAAAGAGAGCATATCGTCAAAGGTCTCGTAATAGCGCAGGCGAACATCGACGAGGTAGTCGCGATAATCCGCAGATCGCCGGACAGAGCGACCAGCGCGGCAAGACTCATTGAGAGATTCGAACTTTCGGAAAAGCAGGTAAACGCGATCCTCGACATGAGGCTGCACAGACTCAATCAGCTTGCGGTACACGAGTTGCAGGAAGAACTCGACGAACTCGACAAGCAGATCGCCGATCTCAAAAACATACTCGAAACTCCGCAGAGAGTAGTCGATATCATAAAGAAAGAGCTTCTCGAGATAAAAGACAAATACAACGATCCCAGAAGGAGCGAGCTGTCTTACGATTACAGCGACATCGACATCGAGGATCTTATCGACGAAGAAGACCTCATCGTATCCGTCACCCACGACGGCTATATCAAGCGTATGGGCGTGGACGAATACCGCGTGCAGAAACGCGGCGGCATAGGCGTTACCGCGCATAAGACAAAGGAAGAAGACTTCGTCGAAAACGTCATCGCGACGAACACGCACGACTACATCATGTTCTTCACCAATAAGGGCAAGGTCTACCGCTGCAAGGGCTACCAGATCCCCGAAACGGGCAAGAACAGCAAGGGCAGGGCGATCGTCAACCTTCTCAACCTCGGCGACGGCGAAGAGGTCAACGCATACGTCTCCGTGCCGCGCGATATGAAAGAAGGCTACCTCGTGATGGCGACTAAGGAAGGTCTCATCAAAAAGACCGCCTTGGAAGAATTCGAGCGCATACAGACAAACGGCAAGATAGCGATCTCCCTCGTCGGAGAAGACGAACTTATCAGCGTACAGCTGACCGACGGCAGCGACGAAATACTCATGGCGTCCAGCGGCGGTAAGTGTATAAGATTCAAGGAAGAGGACGTCCGCCCGACCGGCAGGACCAGCCAGGGCGTCAAATCCATCAGAATGGACAAGGGAGAGAGAGTCGTCGATATGACGATAATAAAAGAGGGCTGCGACGCGCTGACAATCACAGAAAACGGCTACGGCAAGCGTACCGATCTTTCAGAATATACTCTGCAGGGCAGAGCGGGCAAGGGCGTCAAGGTCGGCGTGCTCAACGATAAGACGGGAAACGTCGTCAATCTTAAGCTGGTGGATCCCGAAAAGGACGATCTCATCATCATCGCAGACAACGGCATTACGATCCGCGTAAAGGCGGGCGACGTGTCGAAGATGGGCAGAAATACCCAGGGCGTCAAGATAATGAGAATGAAGGACGCGACCAGCAAGGTGTCCGCGTTTACGGTCGTTCCTCACGACGACGGCGAAGAGACTGAAGCTCCCGCAGAGGTGGCAACCGAAACCTCGGAAGGAGAAGTTTCTCCGGCAGCTGCGGACGGAAGTCCCGCAGAGGGAAGCGCTCCCGCACAAAGCGGCGCTCCATCTGATAACGAATAACGAAAAGGCTGAAAGCCCGACTCTTTTTCAGACCCTTCCGGTTTCGGGAGGGTCTTTTTTTGTCCGTCTCCGTGTTTCGCCGCGCAGCTTTCGGGAAGTCAAATATCTTAAAATAAGAGCGCTGAATACGGACGAAAATGTTTTGCTTTTGCAGGGGCGTATTGATCACAAAAAATCAAATTTTCCTGTCCGTGTAGTTTAAACGCCGTATATGTCGCAGAAAAACGCTTTTAAGACAGGCGTCGCCGTTAAGAGACGGACGTTCTGTTGCGGACAAAAGAGAAAAAGAGGATCGGATTTTGAGTAAATTTATCTTAAAAAACAAGAAAAAGCGTAGAATACGATATTGCGCGCGCGGCGCGTTTATGGTATTATATATTTAATAAAAAGAAGGGAGAAGATCATGTCGGAAGAGATAAGAACAGAAAAACTCTGCAAGAAAAGGATATTGTCGTACACGGCTAAAAAGCGCGCGTTGGTTTCCGTGCTCGCAGTCGTGCTGTGCATTGCCGCGCTGTGTTTCGTCGATCTGAACGGCGCAATTACGCTCATATCCATTCCGATAATAATCGCGGCGGCGTTCATAGTAGACAAGGTGTTTATATTCGTGCGCCCCGACGTTTACGGCAGGGATATGATAAAGAGGGGCAGGACCCCGATAATCGCGACTACGACGGTAGTTGCGGCGTTTACCGCGATATGCCTTTTATCCGGTATCGTCGGCTATCAGCTCGTGATGTACGCGGCGGCAAACGCGAACGTGGTGAAAACTTACGACAACCTCGACGACGCGATAGACTTTTTGCAGTCGTGCGGTCTCGACGACGATTATGAGATCACCGTCCATCTGAAAGACAGCGGCAGCGACGAGTTCACGATCACAGCCGATTTCGTGCCCAAGTCGGGTGAATACGACAAAAACGACTTTAAAAAATACAAGGATTACAAAGTGAACGGCAACGTCGTCACCGTTACGATCAAGGCGTTCAATATCGAATACAACGGCGAGACGATCCGATATTACGTGCTCAACGAAAAGTACCCCAACGCGAAGATAGAGATAAAGGACGGCGCGGTAAATGTCGTCGATCTCGGGCAGGTGTTGGGCAAAGTGCTTGGCGCGACGTTCGGCGCGGTCGCCCAGATAGCACTGCTGGCAGTCGTCTATGTCGTGGGTATAATCGCAGCGCTTGTTCCGTCCGAAATATACTTTGAAAAGCTTATAAGAAACGAGGCGAAAAAAGTTGAAGCCGCGGAAAAGGAAGAAGCCTGATAAAAGAAAAATACGATAATAAAAAGCGGGTTTCAGACCCGCTTTTTCTCTTTAACGTTTAAGCCTGAAAAAGATAACGGCTTTAAATCTTGTCCGGCGCGTCGGTTATGCGTCTTTCAGCTTTTTGAGCTTTCCGGGCGGCGTAGCCCGCTCTTTTTGTTCGACATCGCAAAAACGGTAACGCCGTGAAAATCCGCGCGTTCAACGACAAAAAAGCCGAGTTTTTCATATATTTTCACGTTTTCTTCGCTGTGGGTTTCAAGATAAACGGGAAGGTCGCCGCAAAGAGCGGAAAGGGTTTTTCTGAGCAGTCCTTTTCCGCGAGCCTGTTTTTTAACGCCTATGTTCTTGACGTAGCAGTCGGTCGAAGGGTCGTAATGCCTCCCGGCGAGACTTTTGTTGAAATCCACGTATTCTTCCGCAAGAGCGAAAGTTTTATCGTCCACCGCATTGAAAAATTCACGCGACAGCACGGGGTCGTCAAAGAACAGCGCAGAGGATACGTCTTTGTCGGAAGGAAGTTTAACGCTGGCGACAACGTCGCAGTCGCCGTCGGTATAAGTGTAATTTTTAGCGGTGAAAACTTCGTACAGAAAGAACGCGCGTATGCCGCTCAACAGGTTTTTTTCGTCAAAGAAAAGGCGGTAGGTGTCGTAATCTCTGAACATATCCGTGAAAGCTTCGCTTATCTTTATTATTTCGTCGTCGTTTATCTTTCTCATATTGTCTCCTTTGAGGAAAGGACTGTTTTAGGGTCCGGTATACCAGCCCAGAATAATACGAACCAGCCCTGAGGTGCGCCTTTTATGCGTTTTTTAGCGATTCTCACTTGAAAATATTATAATATTATCTGCGTTCGAAATGCCGCAGGTAATATCAGACATATTATCAAGGCTTTTAACGCAGTAGCTACGGAAATTTGCCGCTTTAAACCAGGTTCGTATTATTCTGGTCTGGTATAACCGAAAGAAGGTAAAAGGCGGACGGACAAGAGCGGAAAGTTGTAAATCAGCCGGATATCCGTATTTTATCGTTTAATCGGTATTGTCGGTCATTGAAGCAGCAGAGCCGCCGCGCCCAGTATACCCGCGTCGTTTTGCAGGGAAGCTATCTTTACCTCTACGCGCGGGTTGAATTTTGCGCCGAAAGACTCTTTGTCCATCATCTTCTGAAGAGGTACGGTCAGACGGTCTCTTTCCTTTGAGATCGCGCCGCCCAGCAGGATAACGTCGGGGCGGAAGATGTTGGCGAGGTTGATAAGTCCTTCACCTATGTATCTTATATAATTGTCGACGACTTTCTGAGCCGTCTTATCGCCGCGTTTAGCCGCTACGAAAGAGGTCATACCGCTGACTTTGCCTTCCTTTTCGGCTTCCTCGTGCATAAGGGAAGAGGGGTCGGTCTCCATCGCCGCCTTTGTCTGGCGGATAAGCGCGCTTACCGAAGCGTACGCTTCCCAGCAGCCCTTTCTGCCGCAGTTGCACTTTTCGCCGTCGACGACGATGACCATATGTCCGGGTTCCGCGCCCGCGCACTCTCTGCCTTCGAACAGCTTGCCGTTGATTATGAAGCCGCCGCCGACGCCTGTGCCCAGGGTCACGAACACGACGTCGTTATAGCCTTTGCCCGCGCCGAAGACCTGTTCGCCCAGAGCGGCGCAGTTCGCGTCGTTGTTTATCTTTATAGGCACGTCGAAGTACTTTTTGAGCTCGTCGACGACGGGCACGTTTTCGAGAGCGATGTTGTTGCTGTAACGTATGACGCCGCGCGCCGAATCGATCGCACCCGGCTGACCGATGCCGATGCCTTCGATATCTTCGATCGTCGCGTCGCCCGCCTGCATCGTACCCTCGATGACCTTGCGGATATCTTCGCTTATGCTGTAATTTTTATCGTACACGTTGGTGGGTACGGTAAATCTTGCGACGATCTTACCGTTTTTGGCGACGAGACCGCCTTTGATGCTCATACCTCCGACGTCAACACCGATGTAATACATAAAAATATCTCCTTGATACCGTATTTTTTATAAAACCGTCACCAATGCAGGCGGCGTTCCATTTCTTCGAGAAATTCTTTGCGCGCGAAAATCAGCACGCATGCTATGACGGCGGCGCAGAGACCCGCGCATATCGCGCTGACGAGCGCTTTCTGCACCAGACCGACCGCGTAAAGTATTATCGGCACGAAGCCGATCAGCGACAGGAAAAGAGTGTCGTATAACAGAGCCTTGTTCCTGCGCACGACCGCGCACGAAATTATGCCCAGGGTCAACACCGATATCATTATGATAAGGGGCAGGGCAAGGTCGAGAAGCCAGTACGTATCCGTCATAACGTCGTCGAATATTACCTGCGCCAGCCACAAAATAAGCACCACCATCACGATCTGCCAGAAAGCCTTTATCCACGCGCTGTTGTTGCTCATAACGGTGTTCCTTATCGTCAGGAATCCGTAAAGAAGCACCGCGCCGACCATCAAAAACCAGTTGGGATGCTGTTTTAACCCCAGGTTGACCGCCAGACAGACGAGGAAAATTATCACGGCTGTCGCCAGATATATGTTGGTCAGCGTGAAATGCGTGTGCTTTCTGCGCTCCGATTTACGCGTTTTGGGCGGGAAGGCGGGAGAGAGGGACTCGTCCTGTTCCTCGGGCGAAATAAGCTCGTGGCATAGCGGGCAGATATGAGTCTTGCAGTCCACTTCGACGTTACAGAATTTGCATCGCATCTTCGTCCACCTCCCAGAAATTCGACGTCACTTTCAGATCTATCCCGAAATCGGTCAGATAGCGCGCGAAGCGCTTTTCTATCTCAGTATCCGTAATGGTGCGCGTAAAATTTATGCACATCGTGTCGTACGCCGTCGCCGCCGTTATCGTGACGGGGCAGGCGTTGTTCGCCGTTATACCGAAGCCGATGTCCTTGATATACGGTCTGAAACTTTCGGGAAGAGAGAGCACGCCGACGCTCGAAAAAGTCGCGGTCTTTTTGTTCTTGCCGAAGAAAAGATTGGATATCTTGAAAATAAGCCGTTTCATAAACAGCGGCAGTAGTCTCATAGGCAGGAATTTTTCGGCATAGACTGTCGTCGATATCTTGTCAGACAGCACCTCTTTCCGGGTGTCGCGTTTAAGACATTCGTGGATCGTTGAGGTCAGAGATTCAAGCGTCATTTCGTCGCTTGCGGTCACGCCTATGCGCGAAAACAGCGAAAAATTCCTCAGGGTCACGGAAGAGAATATTTTTCTCAGATTTATCGGCACGAAAAGCTGTATGTCCTGCGGAGGCAGGCTTTCGGGCTTTATTTTTGTCTCGTAAACGCTCAGCATGAACAGCGCGCCGATCATCTCGGTGACAGTACAGTTGTGCTCGCGGCAGACCGCGACGAATTGCTTTGCCGGCGCGTACATATTTATCACGCCCTTGCCGGCGTTTTCGAAACGTATGCCGGATATGCGGTAAGACTTCTTGCCTTTGAGAGAGCTTATCGTCAGATCCTTTATCTTCTTTTTCTTGTAATTGGTCAGAAAACTGTCCTCGTATTCGCGCGGATTTACCGGCGAGCCCACGGTCAGCACTTTCTGTTCGCCGTCGACGGGGCAGCCCTTGAGAGTAAAATAGGTGAAAAGCAGACTTTTAACGAATTCCGCCGCGCCTGTGCCGTCCGTCAGCGCGTGGAAGAAATCGGCGTATATCACGTTTTTATAGCAGCTTATCCTGAAACAGAAGCCGCCGCAATTGGAAGCGGTGATCTTTTTCATCACAATCGGGTCGGCGTCGTAGACCTGCGGTTTGCCGCCGTGCTGCTCGAAATAAAACCAGAAGACGCCGCGCTTCAACATTACGTTCATCGAAGGGAAGCGTTTTATAGTGATCTCCAACGCGCGTTGCAGCGCCTCTTTATCGACGTCGTCGTTGAGGCGCACGAAGATATTGAACAAGTTCTGATTCTGCTTGTCCGCCATCATTGGGAATATTTTTGCGCTGTTGTCCAGCCTCAGCCACTTCGCCGTTTTCTCAGACATAGTTTAAGTATATCATAATCGCGCAAATAAATGAACAGAAAAAGAAAAAATATTGAGCGCGCGCCGTCGTTTTCCGGAAAGCGGCGGCGATATTGCCCTGTTTCAGACAAAAAAGGGCTCATCCGCGTATCGAGCGCGGGGTAAGGGCATATAATCGGGTATGCAGATATACGAATACGTCGCCTGTCATTTCGTCGGTTTTTCGCTTTCTCTTCTGACGTTGTACGTATCGGGCGTGAAAAAGAAGGCGGCTTTTTATTTTTTTGCAGTCAATTCGCTCTGCGGGCTGCTGTCGTCGCTGTTTTTTATCGCGCTTGAAAAGGCGGACTCTCTGTTTGTCCTCGCCGGCGGACTTTTCGGCGCGGCGGGGCAGGCGGCGTTGAGTTTATTCCGCTTGCTGCAGTCGGCTGTATGAAGGGAGTGAAAGACGGCTGAACGGGGAAAAGGGGAGAGAAACGGGTAAACGCCGCAAGACGACAAAAAAAAGACGGCTTTAACGCCGTCTTTTTTGCAAAAGCATTTTTATTACGCCATTTCCGAACCCTTCGCGATCAGCTGCTGTACCAGCTCTATGATCTTGTCTATCGGGTTGTTTTCCACGAGGAATTTACCGACAGGCTCGCTCTGCGCGTTGGTGATGAAATACTGGAACGTATCGAAATTTTCCGCAAGCTTTATCACGATAAACGCAACCATGATGCCGAGCAGGGCAGCCTTTGCCATGCCCAGGATGCCGCCGAAGAATTTGCTCCAGCCGCCCGGGCACTTGCGCAGGAACAGCCGCTTTATCAGCCCGACCACGATCGCAAGCACGATCCAGATCACGATGAACAGCACGACGTATATTACAGTCTGCTGTATCGACGCGTCCAATTCCGCCAAAAAAGGTATTTTCTCGGCGACGAGAGGCTGTACGAATCCGACCGCAAACGCAGAACCGAACACGACGCCCGCCATCTTTATCAGACCGAGAAGTTCAACGCCGAAACCTTTGAAAAGACCGGCGATAAGTCCGAGAAGCGCGAACACCGCAAGGACTATCGTCAGGTACGATATCGGAAGTTCGGGCAAAGAACTGAAATCGAAACCAAGTATCATTATTGTTACACCCTCCGTTATTTTAACCGTTGCCGCTCCGTTTTATTCTCACGCGCCCCGGGACACGTCGGAACGGATAAATAGATTACAAGTATCACCAAAGGATATAACCTTCGGCTCTAATAATACTTTACCAAAGATTTTGCCGTATGTCAAGGCTTAAAACAAAATAAAAAAATTAATAACGCAAAATTATTGTAAAATCCGCGTATAAATCGTTTAAAACGCACTCAACGGGCGCAGTCGTCCGACAATACGCAAAAGAGAATGAAAGGACGCAAAAGGCTGCTGCAAAAAGATCTTTTGATAAGGTCAAAAGAAAGACGGGTGCCGGTCGTCTTTTGGAAAACAGAGGGTAAGGACCGTCGAGGAATCAATGTTTAAAACTTTTATTCAAAAAAACGCGGAGAAGAGGTCGGAGAGGGTGAAAAAAACCGATCTCTTCAGGGGTAAAAGAAAAATGGCAGAGATCACCTTTACGAGGCGGAATAAAATGCGGCTTTTCAGGCAATAATCGCGGTATGGAAAAGAAGAAGAAAATCGTTTTCGTATGCGTCGGAACTCCTAAGATAGCGGGAGACAGTCTGGGACCGCTGGTCGGCGAAGAGCTCAGAAAGCGTAACGTAAACGCTTACGTTTACGGCACGCTCCGCCGCCCGATAACTGCACTTAACCTACACAGGTACAGAAAAATGCTCAGCACGTACCACCGCGGCGACATCGTCGTCGCGGTAGACGCGACGATGGGAGCTTTGGAGGACGTCGGGAAGCTGAAGGTCGTCGAGGGCGGACTGCGACCCGCCGGAGCGTTCAGAAAAAACGCCGGAAAGCTGGGAGATATAGGCATAATGGCGATAGTGGGGGAAAGGGAAGGAGATATGCTTCTGCAGCTCAAAACGGCGGATCCCGCCTTTATCCGCAGGCTGGCGGACGACGTTGCGGATCTGCTGGTTTCTGTCAATTATTAACGTTTTTTTAATCTCCATTTTACATGTTGATTACCCAATAGTGGTTGACTATTCCCACGGATTAATATATTATTTATATACAATGGGCCGCGGGAATATTCTGCGGTCTGCCGCAATTTTTCGGAGGTAAAATGAGTAAAAAGGCCGGAATAATCAGAACAGTCATCGTCATAGTCGCGCTGATCGCGCTGATCGTACTGATATGGGTGATGCTCGGCACGGGTAAGAAACCCGCCGAACTGCCGTACGACGGAAGCGACGATTCTTTCGTGACTATGCTTGAAAACGGTGAGATACAGGCGGTTTACGTCGTCAACGGAAGCGACGCTTATATATTGAAAAAGAATTCAGCTACCGATTACGAAACGTTTAAAAAGAACCCCGCCAAAGCCGCGGATTACCACGTTGAAACGGGCGGATATGCCGCGATATTGCAACTCTTCGACGATCTCAGAGAGGTGGAGGGCGCGACGGTGCCCGAACTTACGCTGCACTACGAAACGGGCGTCAGCTGGACGTCGATCGTCTTCCCGTTGATAATGCTGCTGCTTCTCGGCGGTACGATCTTCTTTATCATTAAGCAGAACGCCGGCGCGAATAAGCAGGCGATGAACTTCGGCAAGACGAAGGCGAGAATGACGATGAGCACGAACGTCAAATTCTCGGACGTCGCGGGCGCGGAAGAGGAAAAAGAAGAGCTCAAAGAGATTGTCGATTTTCTTAAGAATCCGCAGAAATTCAGCGACCTCGGCGCGCGTATCCCCAAGGGCGTGCTTCTCGTAGGTCCCCCCGGTACGGGTAAGACTTTGTTCGCAAAGGCGGTTGCCGGCGAAAGCAACGTGCCGTTCTTCTCGATAAGCGGCTCGGACTTCGTCGAAATGTTCGTCGGCACGGGCGCGGCGAGAGTAAGAGACCTGTTCGATCAGGCAAAGCGCAATATGCCGTGTATCGTCTTTATCGACGAAATTGACGCGGTGGGTCGTCAGAGAGGCGCGGGCCTCGGCGGCGGTCACGACGAAAGAGAGCAGACCCTCAACCAGCTTCTCGTACAGATGGACGGTTTTGAAAAGAACGAGGGCATAATAATCATGGCGGCGACCAACCGCGCGGATATCCTCGACCCGGCGCTTTTGAGACCGGGCAGATTCGACCGTCAGATATACGTCAATATCCCCGACGTGAAAGGCAGAGAGGAGATATTCAAGGTGCACAGCCGCAACAAACCTCTCGCGCCCGACGTCTCTTTCAAGATATTGGCGCGTATGACCAGCGGCTTCAGCGGCGCGGATATCGCCAACCTTCTCAACGAAGCGGCGATCCTTGCGGCGAGAGCGGGCAGAAAGGTCATCGTTATGGAAGATATCTTAGAGGGCATCAACAAGGTCATCGCGGGTCCGCAGAAGAAGAGCCGCATAGTCACCGACAGCGACAAGAGGATAACCGCGTACCACGAGGCGGGTCACGCGATAATCGCAAGGCTCCTGCCCGGTTGCGACGAGGTGCAGGAAGTCAGCATTATCCCCAGAGGCGCGGCGGCAGGCTATACGCTCACCCGTCCCGATACCGACGACAGCCACGTGACCAAAAACAAACTGCTCGACAACATCGTAATGATGCTGGGCGGCAGAGCGGCTGAGCAGATCGTCATTCACGACATATCCACCGGCGCGAGCAACGATATCGAGCGCGCCAGCGGCATAGCCCGCAAAATGGTTACAGAATGGGGTATGAGCGAACAGCTGGGCAATATGTTCCTGGGCGGCAGCAAAGAGGTGTTCCTCGGCAGAGACTACGGCACGACTCATTCGTACAGCGAAAAGCTGGGCGGCATAATCGACAGCGAGGTAAAACGTATTCTCGACGAAAGCTATGACCGCGCGCTGACTTTGATAAAAGAGCACAGGTCGGTAATGGACAATATGGTCAGGGTGCTTTTCGCGAAGAACACGATATATACCGACGAGGTCGAGATGCTTTTCGAAGGCAATAGCGCGGAAGATGTGATAAAAGCCATCGACGAAAGGCAGGCTAAGCACCGGACTTACCGCTACGATTACGAGCCGAAGCGCGAAGCGCAAGAAGCGAAGATAATCAGCGCGGGCGAGTTCGTGGAGAGCGAGAACGCTAAGGACAAGGCGGCAAAGACGGACGAAAGCAAAGCAAAAGAGCCGGAAACCGCTGTAAACATTAAGCCTTCCGCGGAAGAAAAACCCGCAGAAGAAACGAAGGCGGAAGAAAAGCCCGCAGACGGAAAGAGCGTGGAAGAAACGCCCGCCGAAAACAAACCCGCGACCGCCAAAAAGCCGAGAAAGGCTCCCGCGAAGAAGGACGATAAACCCGCAGGCGGAGACGACAGCGAGGAATAATGCACCTGATATCCAAAAAGCAAAAAGCCACCCAAAAGGGCGGCTTTTTCATTGTCTTTTAAAACGTTATCCGGTAAAACCGTCAGTCTATACAGAGTATATGATTGGCGTCGACGTCGAGAAGTTTGCACAGATTGGCGAGAGTGTCGAGCGCAGGCATTGCCCGACCCGAAAGATATTGCCCTACGGTCGGTTGTTTATAATACCAGACCGGAACAATACGAACCGGGTTTAAAGCGGCAAATTTTCGTAGCTACTGTGTTAAATGCCTTGATAATTATACTATTACCTGCGGCATTTGCCTTGTATCAACAAAAATTTGCCTGCTTAAAACTGCAAGCCCCCTAAGGGCGGGTTCGTATTGCTCCGGTCTGGTTTTCCCGGTTTTTCTGCAAGCTGCGTTTGCGTATTACTTTTTATAACATTGATAAGCCTTTCTCTTATTTGTTAGATTGTGACCATATTGCGCTCCTTTTTATATAATTGTAAAAGCAATGCCTATAAATATTTTTTCATACCTGCAAAGCTTACGTCATTATATGTCAAAGCAAAATTATGAATACAAATAAAGGGCAGAGGAAGAAGCGAATATCGGAAAAAGCGGAAAAAGATTTAAAATACTTATCGGAGAAACTCGATAACGACTGAATAAAGTTGACAGTCCGCATTAACCGCGCTATACTGATTTTACAAAGACCGTAACCGGAACATAAGAAAACGTTTCCAAACGACGGATTTTGCTGTGTGTTTTGGCGACACGAACGAAGATAACGGTATACATATTTTCAAGTGAGCGTCGGCAAAAGACACGTCAAAGACGCGTATCAGAAACGCGTTTATATGCTTTCGTTGCGGTATAAAAAATAAATATTCTTTGGGCAAGCGTAAAGCTGACCGGTGGTAATGCCGCCTCTGTGCGGACGAGTCCGACAACCTCAATAGCTGATACGGTGAGATCCCGTAACCGCCTGTAAAGTCAGAATGGGAAAGAATGTTGAACGGCGCACGTCGTGCGTTGATTTTGCGTTTTTACTTGCCCGTTGCGTATTCCGCGACGGGTTTTTCACGTCTTATTCAGGCGTTTTGCTTTTTGCCTTCCCGAAGAAAAAGGAGAGTTTATGACTTACAGGACGAAAAAACTTGCGCTTACCGCGCTCATGTCCGCGCTTGCCGCGGTGCTTACGCTCGTATCCGTTCCCCTCCCCGGCGGCGGGTATTACAATTTCGGCGACGTCGCGATATTTATCGCAGCCGCTGCCTTAGGACCTCTCGCAGGAGCGCTGGTCGGAGGACCGGGCGGCGCGCTGGGCGACCTTATCCTCGGCTATACCTTTTACGCGCCGTTTACCCTCGTGATAAAGGCTATCGAAGGTCTGCTTGCGGGATCGCTTTTCAAAGTATTTAAAAAGGCGTTTATAAAGGAAGAGAAAAGGGGGAAAAAGATAATTTTTTCAACTCTTTCAAACTTAGTCGGCGGACTCGTTATGGCGGCGGGGTATTTTCTTGCGGAAGGACTGCTGCTTGCAGAAGGAAAGTGGCAGGGCGGGCTTGTCAATCTGCCGTGGAACGCGCTGCAAGGCGCGGTCAGTGCGGTAGTCGCGCCCGTTATCCTGTTCGCGTGCCGTCTCGAAAATGTGATAAACAAGACTTTGAATTATCCGCGCAAGAAGTCGGACGGCGGGAACAATGACGGCGCCGAAGAGACGAAAGATGAACGCGAAAACACGAACGTCAAAGGTTAACGGATAGTTATTGACACCGCGGCGGCAAACAATTATAATATAGATAAGGCAACGCGGCAGCAAAAATCATTGACAGGAGAAAAGTATGACGGAAGAAGAAAGGTTGCTTGAGCAGGCAAAAGCTTATAACGACGCAAAAAACCACAGCGCGGCGTTTCGGATATTAAGCGATCTGACGGACAGAAGATACGCTCCCGCTCAGAATTATCTCGGCTTTTGCTATGCCAACGGAAAAGGCGTAGCGCAGAATTACCGGACAGCCGCACAGTGGTATGCAAAGGCTGCGGAGCAGGGGCTCGCAAGCGCGCAGTTTAATCTGGGCAATATGTATTACAACGGAAAAGGCGTAGCGCAGAATTATCGGACAGCCGCACAGTGGTATACAAAGGCTGCGGAGCAGGGGCTCGCAGACGCGCAGTTTAATCTGGGCAACAGCTATTACGACGGCAAAGGCGTAGCGCAGGATTACCGGACGGCCGCACAGTGGTATACAAAGGCTGCGGAGCAGGGGCTCGCAGACGCGCAGTTCAATCTGGGCAACAGCTATTACAACGGCAAAGGCGTAGCGCAGAATTATCGGACAGCCGCACAGTGGTATACAAAGGCTGCGGAGAAGGGGCATGCCAAAGCGCAGGTCAATCTGGGCAACAGCTATTACGACGGCAAAGGCGAGACGCAGGATTACCGGACGGCAGTATATTGGTATACGAAGGCAGCGGAACAAGGGCTCGCAAGCGCGCAGTTCAATCTGGGCAACAGCTATAACAACGGCAAAGGCGTGGCGCAGAATTACCGGACGGCAGTATATTGGTATACGAAGGCAGCGGAGCAAGGGCATGCAAGCGCGCAGTATTATCTCGGCAACAGCTATTACGATGGCAAAGGCGTAGTGCAGAATTACCGGACAGCCGCACAGTGGTATACAAAGGCTGCGGAGCAAGGAAACGCAAAAGCACAGTACAATCTCGGCATTTGCTATGCCAACGGACAGGGCGCGACGCCGGATTACGCTAAGGCGGCATACTGGTTTGCAAAAGCCGCGGAGCAAGGGCATGCCGAAGCGCAGTTCTATCTGGGCAATATGTATTACGACGGACAAGGCGCGACGCCGGATTACGCTAAGGCGGCATATTGGTTTGCAAAAGCCGCGGAGCAAGGGCATGCCAAAGCGCAGTTCTATCTTGGCAACAGCTATTACAACGGCAAAGGCGTAGCGCAGAATTATCGGACGGCAGTATATTGGTATACGAAGACAGCGGAACAAGGGTACGCGGGAGCGCAGTTCAATCTGGGTGTTTGCTATAACAACGGCAACGGAGTTCCTCGAGATAAAGCAAAAGCGATCTACTGGTTTAAGAAGGCTGCGGAGCAGGGTCATGAGCAAGCCGGGCAGATTTTGAAAAAAATAAGAGGATATTGACGGTCTTTTATTATTAAAAACGCGAAGCGGAGAGTTTTTCCGCTTCGCTTTTTTAATGCTTTTAAAAGCTGAATTTGCGACCCGTTATGCGTTTTTCGGGGGTTCGTCGCTTTTTTCCTTGATATCCGCGCTCAAAGTCGTCGCGGTTTTTACGCAGCCTTCCGACGTTGCGGGAGAGACGTTCCCCGCGTTGCTTTTTTCTGCGGAAGACGGGACAGACGCGGCGTTCTGTCCGCTTTTGGGAGAGGGCGCGGCATTATCGCTCCCGGGGAAGGCCGCCTCTGCCTGCGCGCGGTCTTTTTTGCCGAAGACGCCCGACTTTTTAATGCTTCTTCTTATAAATCTTTCGTATTTCAGACTGCTTCCCAGCGTGTCGGTCACGTCGTTGATGACCAGGAACGCGCCGTTGTCGATATTGGTGACTATCGACTTGAGCTTGCCTACCTCGAAGCGGTTGACGACGCAGAAAAGCACCGTCTTGCTTGACTGTGAATAGTGACCCGTCGCGTCTATCGCGGTGACTCCTCTGCCGAACTCCTCGGTCAGCGCGTCCGCGACCTCGTTGTGGCGGTCGGTGATTATAAACGCCGATTTCGCCTTGTCGAAACCGTCGATGATAAAGTCGACCGCTTTAAGACCAACCGTATACGCGATGACGGAATAGAGCGGCGCCGCCCAGCTTTTTGTGACAAAACCTGCGATAACGTAGAGTATTACGTTGTAGCTCATCACGAAAGAGCCGACGGTCATGCCCATCTTTTTCGCGAATACGACCGCCATGACCTCTACGCCGTCTATCGCGCCGCCGAAGCGGATCGTGAGACCGCTTCCTATGCCGGAGATTATGCCTCCGAATACAGAGCACAGCAACAGGTCGGTCCCCGCGATCGGAGAGCCGCCCGAAAAGTCTATCCCGAACGAGTGCTGGAACAGATAGGAAAACAAAGAGTATACCGCGACCGTATACAGCGAGTATACGATAAACGGACCGCCGAGTTTTCTGAGGCCGAACAGAAAGAAAGGCACGTTGAGGATAAGCAGGTATACGCTCATCGGCAGCGGAGAGAGCTGACCGAGAAGTATGGAAGTACCTGAAAATCCGCCGTCGTACATACCCGCGGGAGCGAGCAAAAGGGTCACGCCCACCGCGTTTATAATGCCCGCGAGCGTCAGAAAGAGAAAGTTGGGATATCTCAGACTACACAGAAAAGATAAGAGCTTTTTTTTCATAGGGTCACCTTTGATCCGATACAAATAACAATATTAACATAATAATATTATCATAATATGCGCGCGCAGACAAACACAAAACGCGCAAAAAAAGAGGTTTTTCCTATAATTTACGTTTGAAAGCGAAAATCACGCTTTCCCGCGTCGTAAAGAGCCGCGGTATCCGCGCGTTTTTGCCCGCAAGAGAGAAACAAAAGACGGTAAGGGTCGAGGCTGCGGGATCGTGAATTTTTGCACGAAGGAAAAAACGCGGGCATACAATATCATTATGGAAAAATCAGAAAAAAGCGTAGAAAAAGAGCTGGTTAAAAACGGGTGCCGCATAAAGTACGACGTGCCCGCTTTCGGCGCGTTCGGCAGCGGCGGCAAGGTCGCAAAAGTCGTCTGTCCGAAAGACGGATATGCGCTTTCAAAGGCGGCAAAGATATTGGGCGGGGAAAAAGTAGTGCTCGGCGGCGCGACCAACGTGCTGTTTCCGGACGGCGGCTTCGACGGCGTTGCGGTTACGACGGGGGAGATAAAAGACGTTTTCCGCAAGGGGAACCGCGTGTATTGCGGCGCGGGCGTACGGCTTCCCGACCTGGTGAAAAAATGCGCGAAATACGGTTTGTCCGGTCTTGAACAGCTTTCGGGAATACCGGGCAGCGCGGGCGGAGCGATAGCTATGAACGCAGGTGCGTTCGGGCGAGAGATGGCTGAACTTATCGCCCGCGTCGACGCGGTGACCGCGGAAGGAGAGGTCGTCGCGCTGTCGCGCTATGCGCTCGATCCCGCTTACAGACATACATGTATAGCGGAAAAAGGACTGACGGTGCTCGGCGCGGAGCTTGCGCTTACGCCGTCGTCCGAAAGAGAGATAAGGACGAGTGTCGAGGAGTACCGCAAGAGGCGGCGGAACAGCCAGCCCGCGGGAAGATCTCTCGGCAGCGTTTTCAAGCGCGTGGACGGGATATCCGCCGGCTATTACATAGAGCGCGCGGGGCTGAAAGGCGAAAAAAAGGGAGGAGCGGAAATATCCGAAAGGCACGCCAATTTTATAGTAAACTCCGGCGGCGCGACCGGCGCGGACTTTCTCTATCTCGCGGAGCTTGCCAGACGGCGCGTTTTCGACAAGTTCGGGATAACCCTCGAATACGAAGTGATCTTCCTTTAACCGCGGTGGGGCGACAGCCTGATAGGCTTCGCTAAGCGTAAAATGTTACGATACGCGATAGCGACCAATGCCCCCGCCACGCGGGCGGGGCGACAGCCTGATAGGCTTCGCGGCAACGGGGTTGCCTTCCGTATCGGCTTCGCTAAGCGTTAAATGTTACGATACGCGTCAGCGACTTATGTCGTCGGTCACACCGACCGACTAATGCTCCCGGTCACACCGACCGATTAATGCCCCCGCCACGCGGGCGGTCACATCTCCAAAGCACAGAGTTAAAAAGTATACATATTTTCAAGGGCGCGTCGTCAAAAGACGCGTAAAAGCCGTGGCTCAGGGCGTGTCTGAATTTTCGGGTACGGTATATATTGTAAAATTTAAAAAAGAGGCGGCTATCAGATGAAAAAGTTGCGGCTTTGGTATATAATAAAAAGACCGACGTTAAAAACGCGAGGGGTACTTATGAAAATAACGGCAGACTTTCATACTCATACCAGATATTCTCACGGCACGGGAAGCGTTGTCGACAACGCGGTGAACGCGCTCAGCCTCGGGATGCGGGCGGTCGCGATAACCGACCATGCGAAAAATCATCCGATCGTCGGGGTTAAGCCGGAGAAGATAGACGACCTGGTCAAAGACGTAAAGGCGGCGGACAAGGAATACCGCAAGATACGCGTGCTGTCGGGACTGGAAGCCAATATCATAAGCCCGCGAGGCGACATCGACGTGACGGAAGAGCAGGCTGAAAAGCTGGATATCCTGCTGGTCGGGTTCCATCTGACCGCGTATCAGAAAAAGTTTGCCGATTACTTCGGGCTGCCGTTCAACGGTCTTTTGCACATATTCTGCAAAAACAGCGCGAAGAGGATAGCGCACAACACGGACGCGCTCATAAAATGCGTGCTTGAAAACCAGGTGGACATACTCACTCATCCGGGATTCAGGCTGGACGTGGACTGCGGGGCGATCGCGGCGGCGTGCGCGGAAACGGGCACGTATATGGAGATTTCTTCCCGTCACAGGACGCCCGATCCGAAGGGGCTGGAAGAGGCGCTCAAGGCGGGCGCGAAGTTCGTGATAAACAGCGACGCGCATAAGCCGGTCAACGTGGGAAAGTGCGACTACGCGATAAGCCTTGCCGAAGAGCTGAAGCTTACGGACAACGAGGTGGTCAACATATCGGACAAGCCCATAACGTTCAGAAGGGGGCTTACCGTATGAACATAACAGATGAAGTGAGAGAGGAGATCCTTCTGACCGACGACGACCACGAGAGCGAAAGGCGGGAATATCTTTGCGCGCTGGTCAAGTGTCTGGGGTCGATAAGCATTGAGGGAGGCAAGAGTTATCTTGTGCTCGAGAGTAAGAACAGACTGCCGATAATCACCGCGGCGACGCTGATAAAAGAGCTGACGGACGCAGAGATAGAATACGGCGGCGGAGAGGGTAAGGGCTATTACGTAAAGGCGGAAGGAGCCGACGCGGCAAAGATATTCGCCTGCGTAAGCGAAGGCAGGTCTGCGACAGACCTCGGCGACACCGACGGAATAACCTCGCGCACCTCAGCGGCGGCGTATGCAAGAGGCGCGTTCCTCGCGGGCGGAAGCGCGTATATCCCGTCCGAAAAGGTAGAGGAAAAGAGCGTAGGCTACCATATAGAATTCATGTTTTTCGGAGAGGACGCGGCGACGGCGTTCGCCGACCTTCTGAAGAGGTGCGAACTTACAGCGCACATATCCTCAAAGGGGAACTATTTCAGCGTATACGCTAAATCCGCGGACGCGGTCAGCGACATACTGGCGTTTATGGGCGCCAACGAAAGCGTGTTGAAAACGACGTCGGCGAACGTGACCCGTCTTGCGAACGGCAACGTCAACCGCAAGACAAACTGCGTAATGGCGAATATCGACAAGAGTCAGGAAAACACAATGCGGCAGGTTGAGGCGATAGAGAACTTAAAGGAGTCGGGAGAGTACGACAAACTGGACGAAAAGCTGAAAGAGACCTGCGAAGCGAGATTGAACAACAGGGATAAAACGCTGGGAGAGCTGGCAAAGATAATGGGAATAAGCAAAAGCGGGCTCAATCACAGACTGGTAAAGATAACGGAGCTGGGGAGCGAAACAAATGGCGGAAGAAATAAAGAAAGAAGAAAAGGAAATAAATAAACAGGGCGCGGACGGAGCGGAAAACAAAGCAGAAAGCACGCCCGCGGCGGCTCCGGAACAGAAAAAAGAGAAAGAAAAGCCGCCGGTCAAGCCGTTCGTGCACCTGCACGTACATACGGACATGAGCCTTCTGGACGGCGCGGCGAGACTGACGAAGGGCAAGCATTTTCCCCTTCTCGAAGCGGCGGTCGCGAAGGGTATGCCGGGCATTGCGATAACCGACCACGGCAACATGTTCGGCGTATTCACGATGTACCGCGCGTGCAAGGATACGTTCAAAGACTTAAAACCCATTATCGGCTGTGAATTCTACACCTGCGAGAATATGTACGAACAGAGCGGCAGACCCTCGGATTTCAACCACCTGCTGCTTATCGCGAAGGACAACGACGGCTACCGCAATCTGGTGCAGATGGACAGCAAGGCGTACGTCGACGGTTTTTACTATAAGCCGCGCATAGACTTAGAGCTTTTAAAGCAGCATACGAAAGGCGTCATATGCTGTTCGGCGTGTCTTTCGGGCAGGATCCCCAGGCTTCTTCTCGCCGGCGATTACGAGGGCGCGAAGAGCTATGCGATAATGCTGCGCGACATGTTCGAAGAGGGAGATTTTTACATTGAGCTTCAGGACCACGGAATACCCGAACAGAAGAGGATAAACCCCCTTCTCGTCCGTCTCGCGCGCGAGATAGGAGTAAAGGTCGTCGCGACCAACGACGTGCATTATATCGAAAAGTCGGACGCTGAAATGCAGGACGTGCTGCTGTGCATACAGACGGGCAAGACGATAGACGACCCGTCGCGTATGAAATTCGATTCCGACGAATTTTATCTGAAGACGTACGACGAGATGATGGAAGTCTTTTCGTGGTGTCCTGAGGCTGTGACGAACACGGTCGAGATTATGGAAAAATGCCACGTGACGATTGAAAAGCAGGACCTTCAGCCGCCTTACGTGCCGCCGGACGGACTTACCCCCGCGGAGTATCTCAGAAAGATGGCGTACGAAGGACTTATCGAGCGTTACGGTACGATATCGGAAGAACTCAGAGAGAGAGCCGAAAAGGAACTCAACGTCATCATTACCAAAGGTTTCGCGGACTATTATCTGGTCGTATGGGACTTTATAAATTACGCGCGCCAGCACGGGATTCCGGTCGGCGCGGGAAGAGGCAGCGGCGTGGGAAGCGTGATCGCGTACGCGATACATATCACAAACGTCGACCCGCTCAGATACAATCTTCTTTTTGAGCGTTTTCTTAACCCGGAAAGAGAATCTCCGCCCGACTTCGACGTCGATTTCTGCTTTGAAAGGCGCGGGGAGGTCATAGAGTACGTAACCGAAAAATACGGCAGCGACAAGGTCTGTCAGATACTTGCGCTGGGTACGATGAAGGCGAAAGGCGCGATAAAGGACGTCGCGCGCGTTTACAACGTGCCGCTGCCCGACGTCAACAAGCTGACAAAGGCGATCGCCAACGACCCCAAGGTCACGCTGGACAAGGTCCTCGGCAGGACGGGCAACGAAGAAGATAAAAAGCTGTATTCGCCGGAAGTCGTTCAGATGTACAACGAAAACCCGACGCTGCGCAACGTGATAGACATGGCGCTGCGTATCGAGGGCATGCCCAGAAACTGCTCCAAACACGCGGCGGGCGTCGTCATATGCAAAGAAGTCATATCCGATTTCGTGCCGCTGCAAAGAAACGGCGAAGATATCACAACCCAGTTCCAGAAAGAAGAAGTGGAGCTGATGGGTATGCTGAAAATGGACTTCCTCGGGCTCAAGACGCTGACCGACGTCAGTAAGACCAGGCAATATATAAAAGAGGATTTCGGCATCGGGATAGACTTTCAGAAACTCGGCTACGACGACCCCGAAGTGTACAAGCTGATAGGCACGGGCGAAACGGACGCCGTGTTCCAGCTCGAAAGCACGGGAATGAAGAAGTTTATGCAGGAGCTCCGCCCGCAGAGCCTCGAAGATATCATAGCGGGAATATCCCTTTACCGTCCGGGGCCGATGGACGCGATACCCGACTATCTGCGTTCAAAGAACAACCCTGAGACGATAACCTATAAGCACCCGGCGCTGGAGCCTATACTCAACATGACTTACGGCACCCTCGTTTACCAGGAACAGGTCATGCAGATAGTGCAGGTGCTGGCGGGCTATTCGCTGGGAAGCGCGGACCTTCTGCGCCGCGCGATGAGCAAGAAGAAACCGGACGAAATGGCAAAGCACCGTCAGATATTCCTGTACGGCGACGAAAAAATGCATATCGACGGCGCGCTCAAACGCGGCGTGGATGAGAACGTTGCCAACGCGATATTCGACGAAATGGAGAACTTTGCGAAGTACGCGTTCAACAAATCGCACGCGGCGGCTTACGCGGTGCTCGCGTACGAGACGGCGTATTTTAAGAGATATTACAACATACAGTTTATCGCGGCGGTCATCAACAACCGTATCACCAACGCGGACGAGGTGCAGAAATATCTGACCTATCTGAGGAACAAGGGCTATAAGATCTATCCGCCCGACGTCAACAAGTCGCGCGCGGTGTTCAAGACCGAAAACGGCGGTTTGCGTTTCGGGCTCGGCGGCATAAAGAACGTCGGCGAAGCGGCGATGAATACGCTGGTCGAGGAGAGGGAAAAGAACGGACCGTATAAGAGCATATCGGATATGCTGTCCAGGCTTCCCGCGGGCACGATAAACAAGCGTATCTTTGAAAACCTTATAAAGGCGGGCGCGTTCGACAGCTTCGGCTATACCCGCGCGTCGCTGATGGCGAGCTACGAAGGAATGCTCAACCTTTCGGCTTACGAAAAGAAGAAGCAGGGCAGCGGACAGCTTTCGTTATTCGATTTTATGGAAGAAGAAAAAACGGACGACGTGCCGTCGCTTCCGGAATTCCCTGCCAAGGTGCTTCTCGACAATGAAAAGGACGCGCTCAACGTATATCTTTCCGGTCATCCGCTCGACGAGTGGCGAGAGGTGCTGGAAAGACAGCCGTTCACTCTCGCTCCGCTCGCGGAATACCTCGAAGAGATAGCCAATATCCGCGCCGGCGAAAAGACGGAAGAAGAGGAAGCAGACGGCGGTTTCGGCGAAAGCGGTTATCTCGATCTGATAAATTCGTACAACGAAAAGACGGTCTCGGTATGCGGCATGCTCAGCAACGTGACCCCCAAGGTCACAAAGACGGGCAAGCTTATGGGCTACGGATTGCTTGAGGACATGCACGCGACGATAGAGGTCGTGTTCTTCCCCAACGTGTTTTCAAAGGTGCATTACATAATCCCCGACGACGCGATCGTCAGGGTGACCGGCAGGCTCAATCTTGAAGAGGAGAGGGCGAGTCTGGTCGCGATGGACGTCCAACTTCTCGAAAACACAAAGGACGGCGAAGAGGAAGAGGAAAAGGAAGAGGAGACTAAGGACGCGCTTTACGTAAAGGTCGACTCAAACGACCAGTACGACGACGTCAGATCTCTTCTCAGGCTTGCGCCCGGCAAGGTGGAGACCTTCGTTCAGTTTGAAGGAAAGCTGTACAAATGCAGAGAAAAAGCGGATATAAGCGGCGCGCTGGTCTCTCAGCTCAAAGGGCTTCTGGGTGAAGCGTGCGTAAAGACCGCGAAGAAAAAATAAGCCTGCCCGCGGCGCGAAAACAGAGAAAAACCGCCCGCCGCGCGCATAAATGCGCAAAATATCAAAATATTAAGCAAAACAATAGAGTTTTGACAAGTTATTTGATATAATCCTATTGGCGTATAAAGAGGTATATATGGAAGACAACAATTTTCTGACCGACGATTACATAGTGATCAAGGCGCTGGCAAGCCCCGTCCAGATAATCGGGCTTACCCGCGGCGACAACACAAAACCGCATCACACCGAAAATCTCGACAAGAACGAGGTCATCGTGATGCAGTTTACAGAAAAGACTTCGGCAATAAAGATAAGAGGGAAAGCTGAGATTTACACCAAACACGGCGTGGTCGTTTGCGGAGAGTGAACCCGCGCTTACCGGAGGTATTATGAAGAGAATCGGAGTTTTGACTAGCGGCGGCGACGCCCCCGGAATGAACGCCTGCATCAGAGCGGTAGTAAGATACGCGCTCAACAAAGGTCTGGACGTCTACGGAATAGAACGCGGATACGTCGGACTTATCAACAACCACATCAACCAGATGAACCGCCGTTCGGTCTCTGATATTATTCAGAGGGGCGGCACAATCTTAAAGACCGCGCGTTGCGACGAATTCAAGCAGCTCGAATATATGTCGCAGGCAGTCGACAACATGGAAGCGTACGGCATCGACGGACTCGTCGTGATCGGCGGCGACGGCTCGTTCAGAGGAGCGAAAGACATTTACGACAATTTCGGCATCCAGGTCATCGGCATACCCGGCACGATAGACAACGACCTCGCTTACACCGACTATACGCTGGGATTCGACACGACGGTCAACACGGTGCTGGGCGCGATAAACAACCTGCGCGACACAATGACGTCGCACGACAGAGTTTGCATAATAGAGGTGATGGGAAGGAAGTGCGGCGACATCGCGCTTTACGCCGGTCTCGGCGGCGGCGCGGAGCTGATACTCGTGCCCGAAGTCCCGTTCGATCTCGCGGCGGTGGTCAAGAGCATAAAGCTCAATCAGAGGATAGGCAAGACCAGCGACATCATCGTGCTTGCGGAAGGCGTCTGCAAGGCCGAAGAGCTCAAAGCGAAACTCAAAGAGCAGGGAGTTACCGGTTCGATAAAGACAACGACGCTCGGGTATATCCAGAGAGGAGGAGCGCCGTCCAATCAGGACAGAGTGCTTGCGGCGCAGTTCGGCATGAGAGCGGTAGACCTGCTTATGGAAGGCAAGGGAGGCAGAGTGGTCGGTATACGCGACAATAAGATAATCGACGAAGAGATCGGAGAGGCGCTCAAAATGAAGAGAGAATTCCATACCGACCTTTACAACAGAAGCAGGATTTTAAGTATGTAAAAAACGTCCGTAACCAACACGGGCAAGAAAAATCATAAAGGCAAAAGCCGCACGATATGCGGCGTAAAACACAAAAACAATTTTATCGGAGGACAATATATTATGGAAAAACTGGTTGGCGCTTGCATGTTCGGTCAGTCCGGCGGCCCCACGTCGGTCATCAACTCTTCCGCTGCGGGCGTTTTCACCGAAGCGCTGAAGCAGGATTGCATCACCAAGGTCTACGGTGCGGCTCACGGTATCAGAGGCGTACTCAACGAAGAATTTTACGATATCGGCGAAGAGGATATGAAAGAGCTTATGCTCCTTAAAAATACCCCGTCGTCTGCGCTCGGTTCGGTAAGATACAAGCTCAAGCCCGAAAAGGTCGACGACACCGATTACAAGAGACTTCTCGAAGTATTCAAAAAGTACAATATCCGCTATTTCTTCTACAACGGCGGCAACGACTCTATGGACACCTGCAACAAGGTCAGCAAGTTTATGAAGAAGTCGGGCTGGGAATGCAGAGTTATCGGCGTACCCAAGACGATCGACAACGACCTGTTCGGCACCGATCATTGCCCCGGTTACGGCAGCGCGGCTAAGTACGTCGCTACCACGATGATGGAACTCAAGCTGGACGCAAACGTGTACGACACTCCGATGATCACGATAGTAGAGATCATGGGCAGACACGCGGGCTGGCTGACTGCAGCCGCAAGCCTTGCGAATTACAAGGGACTCGGCGCAGACCTCATCTATCTCCCCGAAAAGCCCTTCTCCGTCGACAAATTCAAGAACGACGTAAAGAACGTTATGGAAAAGAACGGCGGCAAGTGCATGGTCGCGGTCTCCGAAGGTATTTCGGACGAAAACGGCAAGCTTATCGCTGAAGTTCTCGCAGGAGACAGCCTCGCGCGCGACAGTTTCGGTCACGCTCAGCTCGGAGGCGTAGGCGCGGCTCTCGCGAATATGTGCAAGGCGGAGTTCGGCTGCAAGACCCGCGCGGTAGAATTCAGCCTTATGCAGAGATGCGGCGCGCACCTCGCTTCCAAGACCGACGTCGAAGAAGCGTTCAAGGCGGGCGCGGCGGCTGTCAAGTACGCGGTAAAGGGCACGACCGACAAGATGGTAATCTTAAAGAGAGATATGAGCAGCGGCAAGTATAAGTGCAAGGTCGGCGTCATGAGCGTCGCTAAGGCGGCTAACGCAGAAAAGAAAGTTCCCGACAGCTGGATCATCAACGACGGCACGATGCTTTCTCAAGAATATATCGACTATGCGCTCCCGCTGATCCAGGGCGACTGCAAGGCTCCTCTCGAAGACGGTCTCCCCAGATTCGCAAAGCTCAAAAAGGTTCCGGTAAAGAAGTAAAAACAGCGGATAGACCGCAAAGACAGACCGCCCTCCGGGGCGGTTTTTTATGTCTCGCTGCGATCGTCTTTTATCAGTACACGAGCGGCGGGGTTGAAAACGCGCGTCTTTTAATGTATAATTGAAAAGAGGAGATTTTATGTTAGCATACGTTTATAAGGACAAAGGGCGCTTCGCGCTCGAAGAAAGACAAAAGCCGGTATTGACCGATCCCAAAGACGCGATAGTAAAAATCACGCTCGCCAGTATCTGCACCAGCGACCTGCATATCAAGCACGGCTTCGTGCCGCGAGCGGTCAAGGGTATAACGGTAGGGCACGAGGCGGTCGGAATCGTCGAGCAGGTCGGCGCGGACGTAAAGAACGTCAAGGTCGGCGACAGGGTCGCGATCAACGTAGAGACCTTTTGCGGGGAGTGCTTTTTCTGCAAGAGGGGATACGTCAACAACTGCACCGATAAAAACGGCGGCTGGGCGCTCGGGTGCAGGATAGACGGCGTGCAGGCAGAATACGTAAAAGTGCCTTTTGCCAACACGGGCTTGACAAAAATCCCTGATAACGTCAGCGACGAGGCGGCGCTTTTCGTCGGCGATATCCTCGCAACAGGCTACTGGGCGGCGGATATATCCGGGATCGAAAAAGGGGATACCGCGCTTATCGTCGGCGCGGGTCCGACGGGTATCTGCACCCTTCTTTCCGCCGCGCTCAAAGAGCCGGGAAGGATAATAGTCTGTGAAAAGGATGAGAGCAGACGACAGCTTGCAAAGAGGGTATGCCCCACGGCTGAAACCGTCTCTCCCGACGAGATAGAAAGCTATATAAAGTCGACCTGCGCGCGCGGCGGCGCGGACGTCGTATTCGAGGTCGCCGGCGCGGAAAGCACCTTTGAACTCGCCTGGAAATGCGCGCGCCCCAACGCGACGGTAGTCGTCGTCGCTATGTACGACAAGCCGCAGATCCTGCCTCTTCCCGATATGTACGGAAAGAACCTCACTTTCAAAACGGGCGGCGTGGACGGCTGTAAATGCGGCGAAATACTTTCGCTGATATCCGCCGGCAAGATAGACACGACCCCTCTTATCACGCACACTTTCGCGTTGAAAGACATTGAAAAGGCGTACGACGTTTTTGAAAACAGAAAAGACGGCGTGATCAAAGTCGCGGTAAAACCGTAATCAAGACAGGAAAAGATAAAAAATTATGAAACTCAATGAGGCGACGGCAAAAAGAATTGAAGAAAGCTGCGCGCAAAAAGGCATCTCCGTTTGAGGCGCGGCGTTCTGCGGCGGAAAGTCTCCTTCTGCAATATACGATCTTATAAAAGGCAGGACGAAGTGTTCAAAGGATGAAACGGTCAAAAGCTTTTGCGAAGGGGCGGGGATAACGCTGTCGGAATTCTTTTTGCCCGACTATTTTAACGATCTCGAAGATTAAAAAAGCCGCTCGACGAGCGGCTTTTTTATATATCCTATTAAGATCATTGATATTTTGCGCCTTTTCTGCGCGCTTTCATCTCTTTGCGGGGCGGTTTGACGAGGGTTATCTCGTCTTTGTTTGCGAGGAGCTGTTCTATGTACTGGCGGGCGTACTCGAAGAAGAGCGCGCTGGTCGGGCGGCGGTAGTGCCACAGGTGGAAGCAATGCTCGCCCGCGCCTTTCGCACGGTAGACCAGGTGAGGTATCTTGTATTTGTCCAGCTTGTCCAGGACGAGTTTTTCGTTGCCGCCGACGAACGCGTCGAAGCGGGCGTATGTTATGAATACGTTTTTGAGGAAATTCTCGTCGATGAAATCGGACGGGCGCAGCAGGTCGAAGTCGGGGAACTCTCTTAAATGCTTTCTGCCGTAGCCGGTCATCTCTATCCACATTTTATCGGAAAGCGGATTTTTCGCCATGCCTTCGGGGTCGTACGCGCCGCAGACGAGAAGGCCGCCCTTGAAGGGCAAAGGCTCATTTTCGATTTTAAGTCTTTCGCGGAGGGCGGGGTTGCTCTGCGCCGCCAGCATCAGGCAGGCAAGCTGACCGCCCGCGCTGTCTCCGGTAATAAACAGATTGTCGAGGTCGAGGTTGTATTTTTCCGCGTTCTCGCGCACCCACTCCAACGCCTTGTACAGGTGAGTCACGCAAGCGGGGTATTTAAATTTGGGGCTGAGCCCGTAGTTGGGGCATACGACGAAAAGCCCGAGGTCGGCGAACGCCTTGTTGAGACCTCTGCGCCAATACTTGTCGCCCGTTATCCAGCCGCCGCCGTGCACGTCGAAAAGGACGGGCAGTTTTTTGCCGTCACGGGGCGGGTAGTATATATCCAGTTTACAGGTTTCGGGGTCGGAAGAGTCGTAGACGATATCCTTTTCCGCGGTTATCTTGTTGACCGTTTTTACGCGGTTGGTCATCACGTCTTTAAACGCGTCGTCGAAGTCGAAAGCGATCTTTGCGATATTCACGGTTTTCCCTCCTTTATATAAAAACGTCTGAGTTAAACGTTGACTTGTCTGCCTCCCAGGAAGGTGGCTTTTACGCGGTAGTCGTTGTCGAGAACGTTGATATCCGCATAATTTCCGACCTTTATATCGCCCATATTGCGCAGACCTATGAGTTTTGCGGGCGCTTTTGTCGCCATATATATCGCGTGAGCGGGAGCGATGCCGCAGCCGATCAGGTTGACGACCATTTTTGATACCGGGGTGACGGAGCCTGCATAAGTGTTTTCCGAAGGAAGAACGGCGACGCCGTCCTCGACGCGTATCGACTGTTTGCTGTCGCCCGCGCCGATATAGTAGTCGCCGGCGGGCATGCCCGCAACGCTGAGAGAGTCGGAGACAAGGCATATCCTGCGGTAGCCTTTCAGCTTGTAAATCATCTTGAAAAGCGTATTCGCGACATGTCTGTCGTCCGCGATTATCTCCGTCGTCAGGCGGTTGTCGATAAGACCGACTTCGGTAAGTCCCAGGTGTTTTTTGGGGTTATCGCGTCGGGTCGGGCGCGAGGTGCAGTTGTACATATGGGTGACGCTGGTCGCGCCTGCGTCTATGCACGCGTATATCTCGTCGTCGATAGAGTTGTCGTGACCGATGGATATCTGCACTCCCTTTTTGCTGTATTTCGCGGTAAAATCCGCGCTGCCGCGTACGTTGGGGGCGATCGTGACCCTCTTCACGACGTCGAGGTTATCCATTACGAAAGAGTCGTCGTCGAGAGGGGAGATAAGCAGGTGAGGCGGATGCGCGCCCGCCGCTTTCTGCGAAAGGTAAGGACCTTCGAGGTGAACGCCGAGTATGCGCGCATAACGGCTTTCGTATTTTCTGATGTTGTCGACCGCCTTGTTTATATCTTCGGGGGAAGCGGTCATCGTGGTCGGGCAGAACGCGGTTATTCCCGTTTCCAGGTGGTAACGCGCGATCGTGTCGATACACTCGTATGTCGGCTCCATGCAGTCCTTGCCGTAGCCGCCGTGAGTGTGCACGTCGATATAGCCGGCGGCGCAGGGAGCTTTGTCGAAAGTTACCGTTTTACCTTCGACCTTATCGCCGATAGCGGAGATCTTTCCGTCGTCCGACATCACGATATTGCAAGGGGGAAGGAATTTACCGCCCGACAAAGGGCGCACGTTTACAAGCGTTATCATTTTTTATTTCTCCTGACTTCGCCGTACTGATCGGCGGTTCTCCAGATAAATATATCGCGGCTTCTGAAGAGAAGATTGCCTCTCGCGAGCCTGTCGCAAGCCCAGTTGACGTCTGCGGTGTCGAGGACTTTGCGGTTTGCCTGCCAGCGCTTTGAGAAAGAGGAATAATCCTGCGCTTCTTTGGGAGACCAGCCCTTTTCGCTCAGCGCGCATATGCGGGGAAGGGAGTTGAATTCGATCTTCTGCAGGTCGTATACCCATTCGCTCCACAGCAGACCTTCGACGCCTAGGATCTCCGCCTTGTCCGCGTTCTTGCCCAGGTAATGAGACGGCTCCATCGCGTACAGAGGTTTCATTGGGGTCATCACGTAAGGCACGTCGAAAGAGCACAGATGGTGGGGGGATACGATGAACTTTCTGCCTTCGGCGGCGAACTTGTCCAAAGTCTCCGTGGGTAGATTCTTGAACAGGTGAAGCACCGCGCGGCTGTCTATGCCGTCAATGTATTCGCTCGTGCGGACGACGGCGATTTTTCCTTTTTTGTCGAGGTGGTCGATTATTTTATTGAGCGCGAAAGCGAGCAGACCGTGTTCGTCCGCGATGCCGTTCTCTTCCGCGACCCTTTTGCAGGAGGGGCAGGTTTTCCAGTCTGAAAAATCAAAGACGTCGCCGCCGATATGCACGTATTTGCTGTCAAAGACCTCGCATATCTCGTCGAGAAGCGCGAAGATAACTTCCCATGCCTTATCGGAGCCCACGCATAACGCGCCGGCAAAGTTGCCGAAGGTCGTCGGCACGCTGTGACTTTCGCCCAAGCAGGATATGTCCGGGAAAGCGGCGGTCAGCGCGCTGATATGACCGGGGAGGTCTATTTCGGGCTGAACGTCGATATTGAGCTCCTTAGCGTAAGCGATAAGCTTTTTTATCTGGCTGTGAGAGTAGTAGCCCTCGTGCTTGCAGCCTGCGAATTTGTTTGAAGCGAAACCGCCGACCTGGGTGTCGTTTCTTCTTGAAGCTATGCGGTTGAGGTCGGGGAAGACCTTGCTTTCGATGCGGTACCCCTGGTCGTCCGAAAGGTGCCAGTGCAGCACGTTGAGTTTGTAAAAACACATAAGTTTGAGCACGCGTTTGACGACATCTTCGCCCATGAAATTGCGCGCTTCGTCCAGCATGAAACCGCGGTAAGGGAATCTGGGCCCGTCCTCGATATGGCAGCACGGACATTCGAGAAGGAAGGGTTTTCCCTCGTCGTCCGCCTGCATTATCTGCCTCAGCGTGACGAGAGCATATGTCCAGCCCTTTTTTTCGCTTGCTTCGATTTTTATCTCGTCGTTGTCGGCGTCGAGGCGGTAACCTTCTTCCGGGATACTTTCGTCTTTAAGAAAAGATACGGTGACTTTCGCGTTTTCCGCGTCCGGTTTAATGGACGGGCAGATAGTCTGAAACAGCTTTCTCGCCAATGGTTCACAGAACTGCGCTTCTTCGCAGCAGATTATTTTGGGCTGTCTTTCAGTCGCGACGTCGCCGCCGTAAACCGTGCAGGACCTGACCTGCGGAATGATATTGAGCATAAAACTCCTTTGCGCTTAGCGCATATAATAAATTTTCAGTCCGGCTTTTAACGTATACGGATATTATAAAACAACGCGCGAGATATGTCAAATCGCGCGGCGCAATATACCGTTAACTAACTTTTGCGGAGCATAAAAAAGAAAAATTAAAAATATAGTTTATAAAAACGTGCGTTGAGACGGTCTGAAAGAGGGCTGTCTCTTTACAGGTTGGGAGGCAGCTTATCTTTCATTTTTTTCGCGCAGAACGAATTTTTCGCCGTCCGCGAAGAAAGTGCCGTCTCCGACCGCGTGACATATGCGGGCGTCCTTTATATCGGTACTGACGACGACGCGTTTGCAGTGAAGAATCGTTATCCCCGTCTTCTCGTTATAGTCCGAAAGTTCACATTCGAGACAGGCGATACACTCTGCGATAAGAGGAGCGGCGACAGTCTTTGCCTTTACCGCGGTAAAGCCGACGGAAGAGAATTTGTCGGAGTCTTCGCCGCTTACGGCGCCCGCCCGTACTGCCTTGCTGAGCATATCCGGACCGGGAATGCACAGCGCGCATTCGCCCGTCGAAAGCAGGGTGCGGAAGGAATAATTCCACGGTCCCGTACTTATCGCAAAGTTCTGATTAAAGTCGACCGGCATTATCCGCGTAAGAGTCATAACGTTGTTCTTTGCTCCGTCGAAAGTGGTCATAAGGGTCACCGGACCCGGCTCGATAAAGGTAAGGACCTTTCTTTCGCAACCTCTTTAAAAGACATCTTCTCCTCCTTGCCGTGCGATAAAATTTTCTTGCCCGTGTTCGCTGTACACAGAATATCCGGAAAAACCGCGCGCGATCGCTTTTTTAAATTATTCTGGTCTGGTATACTGCAAATTTCAAAATATGAAAAGAGAGACTTTCGGGCGGGGTTTTGTGTAGCTTCGTGGGAACGGAAAAAGAAGTTTTGGGAAAGGCGCGGACAAATTAAGGAAGTATCAAAGAGCTCTTTCAGGAAAGGGTCAAAAGGTTTTTACGTCGGGAATTAAAAGGGAGTTGACAAAATTCAAGACATCGCATACAATATAGTTGCGGGCGCAACTGTTGCGACTGCAACTTTAATTCCTTTGTTGCGGGATTATTAAAAAGAAAATAAAATTACAGCCGCGTTATGCGGCGGGGAGGAGATATGGCTGATTTCATAGCGAATACGGGAGAGATCTGGCGGTGCGGCAATCTGTACCGGACGGCGAGGTACGGCGCGCTCGGGATAGGCAGTTATCAGGACTCATATATCGTCAACGTATGCGCGCATCCGGGCATTACGCAGGAAGCGCTGAGCAAACTCATATTCGTGCATAAGAGCAACGTCGCCCGTCAGCTGGGCAGTCTGGAAGAAAAGGGATTCATAACCCGGGAGACCGATCCCGCCGACAAGCGCAGCCTTCTCGTCTATCCGACAGAAAAGGCGAAAGCCGCACTTAAAGAGATAGAGCGGATAACGGGAAAGTGGAAGCAGCTTCTTTTGGAAGGGCTGACCGAAGAAGAAAAGGAGGCGGTCGAAAGATATTCCGCGCTTCTCGCGGGCAATGCGAAGAGGATAATTGAAAAAGAGGAAAGGACGGAGGAAGACAAATGAAAAGTCTCGGGGGTTATCTTTCGGCGCATAAAAAGCGAATGAGCGTCGGGCTGGCGATAAAGTCGGTCGGCACGATCGCAGAGCTTTTTTTGCCGATGATAATGGCGTATATGATAGACGACGTCGCGCCGACGGGCAGCGTATTACAGCTGTCGCTGTGGGGCGTCGCCATGCTCGCGTTCGCCGTGACGGCATGGGGCGGGAACGTAGTCGCCAACCGTATGGCGTCTCGCGTCGCGAGGGATACGACCGAGGTGATAAGAAACGACCTGTTCACGTCGACATTGTACCTTTCCGCGAGCCAGACCGACAAGGTCACGGTACCGTCGCTGGTTTCAAGGCTTTCTTCCGATACTTACAACGTGCACAATATGATAGGAATGATACAACGCCTCGGCGTGCGCGTACCGATACTCCTTATCGGCGGGGTCGCGCTGACGTTTTCGGTCGAACCGGTGCTCGCGCTCGTACTTCTCGCGGTCGTGCCCTTTCTTAGTGTTGTCGTGATATTCGTGTCGTCGAAAGGCATAACGCTTTACACTGATCTGCAGAGGGCTGTCGACGCGATGGTCAGAAAGGTCCGCGACGATTACGCCGGCATACGCGTTATAAAGGCGCTTTCGCGCAGCGACTACGAAAGGGAAGGATTCGCCCGTATCAACGAAAACGTTGTCGGGAAAGAGACGAAGGCGGGCGTAATAATGAGCGTGACCAACCCGATAATGAACGTGGTGCTCAACCTGGGCATGACGGTCGTCGTGCTGGTCGGCGCGATAAGGGTAAGCAAGGGACTTGCGCAGGTGGGAGAGATAATCGCGTTCACGTCTTATTTTACCATAATCCTCAACGCGGTGATATCCATAAGCAGGATATTCGTCAACGTCAGCAAGGGCAGCGCGTCCGCGAAGCGTATATGCGCGGTGCTGAATATGCCGGACGAACTGACTAAGTACGAACTGCTCGCGGTCGCCGAAGAGGGCGAGGAAAAGGGCAGCGTAAAATTCGAAAACGTGACGTTCTCTTACGACGGCGCGCCTGCGCTGAAAAACGTGAGTTTTGAGTTGAAGAAGGGCGAATGCCTGGGCGTTATCGGCGCGACGGGCAGCGGCAAGACAACGCTTGTCGCGCTCCTTCTGCGTTTTTACGACTGCGACAAAGGCAGGATACTCGTCGACGGGATAAACGTAAAGGGATACGACGAAAAGGAGCTGCGCAGAAAATTCGGCGTCGTGCTTCAGAACGATTTTCTTATGGCAGCCAGCGTAAAGGACAATATAAAGTTTGAGCGGGGGATAGAGGACGGGAACATGAAAGAGGCGGCGGAGCGCGCGAAGGCGGCGCCGTTCGTTGAAGCGCTGAGCGACGGTTACGACAGTATGCTGACCGTGCGCGGCGCGAATTTCAGCGGCGGGCAGAAGCAGAGGCTTCTGATCGCACGCGCCCTTGCCGGAGATCCCGAAATACTCGTGCTGGACGACTCTTCGAGCGCTCTCGACTATAAGACGGACGCGTCGCTCAGGGCGACGCTGAGGGAAAAATACCCGGACACGACGATAATAATGATAGCGCAGAGGATAAGTTCGGTGCGTTTTGCGGACAAGATACTCGTGCTGGATAAGGGAGAAGCGGTGGGCCTCGGCGACGATGAAACGCTGATGAAGACTTGCGACGTTTACCGCAGGATATACGAATCCCAGGGCGAAGGAGGCGGCGACAATGAATGACGAAAAGCTTAAAAAGAAAAATCGCCGCGCCGTGGCTGTAAGGCTCGCGGGATATTTCGCGCGCTATAAGTTCACGGTGATACTTGCCTTTCTGCTTATGCTGGGCAGCAACCTCTTCGCGCTCCTCGGTCCTTATCTTACGGGTATGGCGATAAACGCGATCTCGCTTGAGACGGGCGTGGATTTCGACGCGGTGATATACTATTGCGTGCTGATGGCAATCTTCTACGTGGTAAGCGGCGTGCTCAGTTATATTCTTTCGGTCGTGATGATAAAATTGAGCCAGAAGATAATAAAGAGTATGAGAAAGGATGTTTTCGACAAGATACTCGCGCTGCCGGTCGGCTACCTCGACAAGATGCAGGCAGGCGATCTTATAAACCGCATATCTTACGATATCGACACGGTCAACTCGTCGCTTTCCAACGACATATTGCAGGCGGCGACGGGCGTCGTCACCGTGATAGGCGCGCTGGTCGGCATGCTGGCGATATCTCCCGCTCTGTTCGGCGTTTTCGCGATAACGATACCGCTTTCGGTATTCATAACGATTCAGAGGAGCAGACAGGTAAGACCCCTTTTCCGCAAGAGGTCGGGAAAGCTTGCGGAGCTGAACGGCTATTCGGAAGAAATGATCTCAGGCATAAAGACGATAAAGGCGTACGCGGTTGAGGACAACATGATCGCGCATTTCGCGGACAGGAACAAGACCGCGGTCGACGCTTATTACGCGGCAGACTATTACGGCAGTCTTATCGGACCTTCGGTCAACTTTGTCAACAACTTCGGCACGGTGCTTATAAGCACGGCGGGGTCGCTGATGTATCTTTTCAATATGATAATGCTGGGCGACATCTCGTCGTTTCTGCTGTACGCCCGCAAGTTTTCGGGACCGATAAACGAGTATGCGAACATTATGAGCGAGATACAGTCGGCTCTGGCGGCGGCGGAACGCGTGTTCAGACTTATCGACGAGCTTCCCGAAGGCTCCGGCGATACGGCGACAGAGGAGCTCAAAGACCCGAAAGGAGACGTTTCTTTTGAGCACGTAAAGTTCGGCTACAATCCCGAAAAGGTAATAATCCGCGACCTGTCGTTTGAGGCGAAGGCGGGGCAGACCGTCGCGATAGTCGGACCTACCGGCGCGGGAAAGACGACTCTCGTCAACCTTCTGATGCGCTTTTACGACCCGCAGGGCGGCAGAATAACCCTTGACGGAAAAGACATTAAGGACTACACCAGAAGCAGTCTGCGCGCGGCGTTCTCAATGGTGTTGCAGGACACCTGGCTGTTCGAGGGGACGATAAAAGAAAATATAGCATACGGCAAGGTCGGCGCGACGGACGAGGAGATAATCGAAGCGGCGCGGCAGGCGAACATCGCCGACTTTATCGACGCGCTTCCCGAAGGCTACGATACGCCGGTCACCGACGGCGGCGTAAACCTTTCCAAAGGACAGAAGCAACTTATGACGATAGCGCGCGCGATGCTGTCTCCCGCGCATCTTCTGATACTGGACGAGGCGACCTCGAACGTGGATACGCGCACAGAGCTTCTGATACGCGGCGCTATGGACAGACTTATGCAGGGAAAGACCTGTTTCGTGATCGCGCACAGGCTGTCGACGATAAAGAACGCGGATCTTATCCTCGTCGTAAAGGACGGAGATATCGTAGAGCGCGGCAAACACAAAGAGCTTCTCGAAAGAGGCGGTTTTTACAGCGAGATATACAACGCGCAGTTCGAATGACGGCGCGGACGGCAGACGCCACGGGTACATAAATTCACGTGCCCGTGTTCGTTTGGTTTGTTTTTCGGGGGCAAGAAAGCGGTCACGGAAGAGAGCCGTCTTCCTTCTTTCGGGCGGAAACGAAGTTGACCCGCGCGTTATTTTATGATAGGATATTATTGAGATTATGTTGCAGAGGAATACGGGGAGAGAGGAAATGAAGATCGCGGTCGTTTATTATTCCGCTCATCACAAAAACACGTTCAAGGTATTGTCGGCGATGAAAGAGGTCGCCGATATGGATTTGTTTACGGTAGAGCAGGCGAAATATGTCGACCTCAACGGCTATGATATTATCGGGTTCGCTTCCGGCATATATATGAATAAATTTAATTCCGGCATAATCAACTTCGTAAAGCATGCCGACCTTAATACGGGTAAAGCGACGTTTATCGTCTATACTTGCGGGGTGCCTTACAGGGACTACGCTTTCGGGCTGAAAAGGATGCTGAAAAAGAAGAATTGCGAGGTCGTCGGGTGCTTTAAGTGTCGCGGTTTCGACACCGCCGGCATATTCGCGAAAATTGGCGGTATAGCAAAAGGAAGACCCGATGAATACGACTTTGACAACGCGAGAGCCTTCGCCGCTCATCTCGTCGGGGAGAGTTTGTGAAGCGGGGCGCCGCACCGCGCGTAAAATTCAGCGGTTCATAAAAGGCAATTAAAATGCAAGATATGCAGAATTTTGGGATTATTGAAACAAACTCCTTGTTAGGTAAGTGTTATTCCGCAGATATATAAAAAGTTGTTTAAAGAGGAGGATTTATGAAAAAAAGAATTTTAAAAATGGTTTTGATTGTCGTGATGATATCAATAATGGCAACGGCCGTGGCGTGTGAACGAGAAAATCACGGCATTCCCCGCGGCACATATAAGCCTTGCGTAGACGGAGAAATAGACGAATGGGGATTTGAAGATAGTTGGCATGTTTATGACGAGGCGGAATACCGCTATAATAAGTTTTCGGTTATCGAGGACGAAGAGGGGGTATGGTTTTATAAATATAACGATTATGACGATACGACTTGGAAATTTAAAGCTGAGTATGACAAAGAAAGCAAAATATTGACTGTATATATGCCGGAAAATTTTTTGCATCTTAACGAAGGCGATGAAATCAAGGCATACACATTTAAACGAGATAGAAACGGAATATTTTAAGATTGAAAGGATGAAAGAAAGATAACATACAAATCTATACTTATCAGAATAATAATTTAAATCCGAAAAACCGGGTAAAAGATCAATCAGATTGTATCTTTAGAATGATATTTTTTACAAACCATTTAATAATAATCCAAAACCGATTTTTTGCAAAGGAAAACACGAACCTTGAATTTACGGGGTTCGTATTATTCACGCTTGGCGCCGAATGCGGAGCTTGTCTTTTGCAGCCTCGCAGATTTACAAGACCAATTAAAGCGATGCAATAGAGAGTACAACCAAACTCCTATGCGCCCACTCGGCTGGAAATCGCCTAACCAATACCTTGCCGATTTTTTCAACAGTAAAGTGTAACAAATGTTTGACAAAACGACAGACGCGGGAGATGGTATTGCTTTGAAGTTATTGCCTTTTTTCTATAAATTTGTTATAATGAAAAAAGAAAAAGTACACTGAAAGGCGTAATACATGAACAAACAGTCTGATTGGATTGTTCATGTATCGGGCATATATTATTATAGTACAGGAGAGCTTCGACTTATCGAAGTGAACAATAAACATGAAAAAATTTGGTTTAATTTTAGCTGGTGTGTTAGCTTTGACTGCAACTGTCGGCTTAACGGCTTGCGGTGGCGGCGGTTCCGATGATCCTGCAATGCACAGCATCACCTATACGGAAAATGATAACTACCGCGTTATCGATCTATCCGCGCAAGGACAAACGGGCAGCGAGATTCTGTTTGATGTTGTTTCTGAAAGCGTCTTTTACGAGATCGGCGAAGTCAGCTATAACGGCACACCCGTTACAAAAGGTTCGCTTGGTTACAAGTTCACTATGCCCGATACGGACGTGTCGATTGAAATCGACCTGATGCCTGTCACGGAATACGACGATCCCGACGATTACCTGTCTTGGGACAGCAGCGTAATTGATGAAATTTCGGTAGCAAGCGAGGAAGATAAAGGTTATTCGTGGGACTGCACGCAAAAACTGCCTTTGAGTTTTAATATGACAAAGTTCGGTTCCAGTAACACTCAGGTTATCACTGAATTTGATTCATCGGATGAAAGTGTTATTCCTGTTGATGCTTTAAGTTTTGATCCGTTGCTTGATTCCGATATCCATGGTTCGAGTGGATCCAACGTAATTCTCGGGGGTAATATCGTCGTAGATCTGAAAAAGATCAATCCGGGAACGGCTTCTATTTATTTCCGCTTTGACAGCAATAATTCTTCCGAAGCTGAACTAATCAGGACATTTACCGTTATCGAGTACGGCGAGATCGAGGTTGAGACTTGGGATGTTGCTTTTTCCGTGGATAACAACACCGGTTTTGATGACTTGGAAAATATTCAGATAACTTTCAACGATAATAATTACGTATACGGAAGTGCGGCGCCAAAATCTCAAACTTTTACTTTGAGTGAACTTACAGACCTTAAAGGCACTCTTGTATTTGCTGTCGGACATACTTATTCGATAAGCGCAAGTTACGCTGTTTGGATTGAAGAAGAAGGCAGATACGATCCTGCTACTATGGCAACTTTATCTATCAATGACTATGTTATAGAGGGCTCGTCAATTTCCGGATTCAACCAAATTAGTAATGGGGAATTGACTTTGATAAGCCGTCCCACAAAGACTGTAGAGATTACATTGAATGACTAAATTGATTAATAAATCGATATAGTCATTCAAAAAGCCATAGTTCGACTAGTCAAATTTCAATACATTAAGAAAGAGGAGCCCAAACGGACTCCTCCTTTATGTTGTCGATTTAGCTTGCTTTCGTTAAAGCTAATATTGAAATAATCATAAATTTATGTTAAAATATATATAATAACAAACAAAAAGGATAAATTTTAAGCAATATGAATATCGATAATTCATTTGATAATTTTTCAAATCCGTTAGAAATTGGTCGAAAAATTAAAGAGGTTTTTTTGTTGAGAATTTAAAGGCGTATTAAAAATGCGGTAAAAGGAGAAAATGCAGTGAAGAAATTGGGATTTATCTTTTCTTATCTTGCAGAGACAGTGAAAAGACATCCGCTTACGATAATTCTTATCGTGCTTTCTACAATCGTGGGAAGTTTTGTTTCCACGTTGACTTACGGCATAATGCGCGTCGAGGTAGGGGACGTTCTGCGCATGAACGTTCCTTCCTATATCGTATGGGCAAAAGAGGGGGAATGGCCAACATATAACCAATTTGCAGAAATGCTTAATGTCGTAGCGTCTCACGATTCGTACTCTTCCAGGGAAGATTCGGTCGTTCTGAATGACCAGACGTTTTTTATCTGCGACGGAAACGGAGAGTCGGACGACGTACTGGGACCGCTCGTAACGGTAAGTTGGCAAGAAGGAGTGTTTGACGAAGGACTTTTGAAGAATACGCCTGACTGTGTTTTGTTGCCGTCTTATATTGCGAAAGAACGCGGCTTGGAAAAGGGAGAGGAAATAACCGCATACGGTACGCGTCTTATCGTAGTCGGTACGAACGCTAAGGAAGTGACGCTTCCGCTTACGGTGCGCCTGAGCGATGCCGTACTGACTGAAACGGACAATATAACGTTGCTGACTTTCATTCCGAACAGAGATTTAACCGAAGAAGAAAAGACTGTATTCGACTCTGCGAGGCTGACGGAGAGTAAAGGCGAATATTTCATGTTTATATTCTTTTTACTGTCGATAGCGCTCGGAGCTCTGATTACGCTCATAAACTGCGAATATATTGCGCGTCGTTCGGCTTATAAATATTCGGTCGCGAAGATGCTCGGCGCAAAAAACGGAGATATTGCCGCAGCAGCGTTTACCGAGCAACTGTTATTTTCTGTTCCGGGAATTTTAATAGGTTGCTTGTTATGCACGGGTATTTGTTCCGCAATGGGATCTTTCGGAAAGCAGGCTTTTATGCTCGGCGCGCTCGACGTGTTGCTTATCACCGGTACCAACCTTGTCGTTGTGCTTTTATTCGGGTTGTATTCGGTTGTGAAAAGGGCTGTATCTCAGCCCTGCGACAGGAGGTGAAAGGATGAGACGCGGTATAGCAACGTATCTGGGCAGTAAGCTCAAACGGCATGCGCTTATCAATTTTCTGTTGTTTCTGGAAATCGCGTTGGCGCTCGTTTTCGGCGCGACAGGGTTTGAAACATTGGCTACGGCTCAAAGCGGGATAGAGAAGTATCCGTCTGAATACGAAAGGTTGTCCGCCGTATCCGGAATATATGGGGACGAGGAAAAAAACGCGTCGATATTTGAAATATGCGCAGGAAAAGATTATTCTTTCATATATCCTTTTACGATAAAAAACGTGCTTTTTGAAACTGCTTGGGAAGGGCAGATCGTGCAGGCTTCCGTGGCTGAACTGATGTCATATAAGCTGGAAGAGGGGCGGTGGTTCGATACGTCGGTAATTTTTCAGGATGGCGTAAGACAGGCTGTGGCGGACGACGTGTTCTGTAAGGCTTTCGGGTGTTCGCTCGGAGACGTGATAACGGTTGAATACGGCATTGACGGTAAATATTCTCCGCTTGAAGTGAAGATCGTCGGGATCAACGATTACTCTTCAACAGGTATAGGCGTAGGATACGACGGAACTCTGTTCAGAAGCAACATGAGTGCTGACGACGGCATGATAACAGTGCTTGCCGACGATGGCGATCTGAGTTTCTACGACGGAGGAGCTTTTACTGCGTTCAGACTCGATATGCCCGGCGAAGACAAGCAAGCTTTCATGCAGGCGGGTATCCGCGTCACAGAAAGCGTTGCAGAAGATTATGACGCATATTATAAGGAGCAGACAAACACGCGCAATATTATGCTTATGCTTTGCGTTTCGGTTATGCTTCTTGTCGCGTCGACTTCGATTACAACATCAGCGATAACGTTCGGCAGACAAAAAAGAGAAAACGCGATAGCTTTCGCTTGCGGGCTTACAAGGAAAAACGCAATCGTTTGCGAGGTGGTCAAAGACGGATCGGTGCTGGTTTTTGCGCTTCTCGTCGGGGGCGCCGTCGCCGCGCTGATATCGTATACAGGTATGATGCCGGGAGTGAACGGTATGAGCGGCTTTGCAATCGCCGCGGCAATCGTTTCGGTAATGTATGCCGTGATTAAAATACCTTTTCTTGCGGCTTTAGGAAAGACAGAGCCTATCGAGGGGATAAAGGAGAAGACTATATGAGCTATATTCAGATGCGAGACGTTACTAAAATCTATAACGGCGGCAAGTCCAACGAGGTAAAGGCGTTAAGGGGAGTTGATCTCGATATAGAAAAAGGCGAATCGGTCGCGGTGATGGGCGTGTCCGGCAGCGGTAAATCAACGCTTTTGCATATCATGGGTACGCTGGACGCTCCGACGAGCGGCAGTTATTTAATGGACGGCATCGACGTGTTCGCGATGTCGTCTGCGGAAAAAGCGAAATTCAGAAATTCAAAAATAGGTTTCGCTTTACAGGACTTCGGATTGTTGGATACGGAAACGGCGGAATACAATATCCGTTTGCCGCTTTATTTTACTGAAAGCAAAATCAAAGACGCAAAGCGCAAGGTCGCGGAGATAGCGGAAAGACTTGGTATAGGAAACTTGCTCAAACGTAAGATAACACAACTTTCGGGCGGGCAGAAACAGAGAGTCGCTATCGCGCGCGCTCTTATTTGCGATCCCGAACTTATCCTTGCAGACGAGCCGACCAGTGCGCTTGACAGGGCGACCGCTGAGGAAATAGTCGGTGTCTTGCTTGGCTTGCAAAAAGAAGGGAAGACCGTGGTTATGGTCACACATGACGGCGCACTTGCTTCTGAATTTGGCAAAATATTAAAAATATCCGACGGAATTGTAAATCAATATTTACTTTAGAACTAAATTTACCTAAGAGAAGGAGTATTAGAAAAAAAAGAGTATTTGCAGATAATATTTGGGGTGAAATATATACATCGCAAATTGAACAATTTTTTATTGGTACGCCTATATTTAATAGGCTTCATTATGTACATCAAACATCTATGTTGTATTTTGTTTATCCAACTATGACTGTAAGCAAAATAAAATATACTTATCAGAATAATAATTTAAATCCGAAAAACAGGGCAAAAGATCAATCAGATTGTATCTTTAGAATGATATTTTTTACAAACCATTTAATAATAATCCAAAACCGATTTTTTGCAAAGTAAAATACGAATCTTGAATTTACGGGGTTCGTATTATTCACGCTTGGCGCCGAATGCGGAGCTTGTCTTTTGCAGCCTCGCAGATTTACAAGACCAATTAAAGCGATGCCATAGAGAGTACAACCCCACGCCTATGCGCCCACTCGGCTGGAAGTCGCCTGACCAATACCTTGCCGATTTTTTTAACAGCAAAGTGTAACAGATGTTTGACAAACCAACACACGGTGCCAAAAGGTATTTTTTATATATCTTGCAATTTCGTTTTGCTTATGTTATAATCATTTTGAAATGAGTAAAATACTTATTTGCCCTGTTTAATAATAGTCTAAGAAAAATAATGGAAAGAGTAATCGGGAAGTATGGAGGCTTAATGCGAATGGAACAAGGAAGAATTCTTGTGATTACAGGTGCGCCAGGAACAGGAAAAACTACAATATCTTCTA
>CASEHD010000007.1 GCA_949287655.1 uncultured Christensenella sp.
TGCCGCAGGTAATATTAGACATATTATCAAGGCATTTAACGCAGTAGCTACGGAAATTTGCCGCTTTAAACCAGGTTCGTATTATTCTGGTCTGGTATACGCAGAGCGAAAACCGAATAAAAAAAGAACGACCGCTAACGCAAAGGAAAACGACCGCTCTCTCTCAACGCCTTTCCTTATCGGAAAGTATCTATAATTTACTATATAACCCGATTTTTGTCAATAGGTTTTGTCAAAAAAATCGTGATTTTCGCATAAACTTGCAAAATTGCGCAAAAAAAGCCGGATTTTTTGCGATAAAAGTCAAACGGTTTATGCCGATTATTCCGGTCCGGTACGGCGCAAATAAAGTTAAAAAAACTTAAAAGAGGCGGATGTAAGAGGACTTAATAACTGATAGCGTGAAGAGAGGAGACGTGTTAAAGCGCCGGAAGCAAAGGACGGGGAGCAGAATAAAAAGCCGCGCCGGGGCGCGGCTTTAAAATATCTCTATGTCCGTCGGTCAGACTATGAATCCGCCGTCCACGCAGATTACCTGACCGGTCACGCATGCGGCGCCGTCGATAAAGAAAGTCACCGCTTCCGCGATCTCTTCGGGGGTGCAGAACCTGCCCAGAGGGATCTGTTCTTCCAGTTCATTTCTTTCTTTGGTTGAAAGGCAGGCGTTCATATCGGTGTCCGTCACGCCGGGACAGACGCAGTTTACCGTTATTTTGGAAGGTGCCAGCTCTTTTGCCATCGCTTTCGTGAACGCTATCAGTCCGCCTTTAGCCGCGCTGTACACGCTTTCGCACGACGCGCCGCATACGCCCCATACGGACGACACGTTGACTATTCTGCCTTGCTGCGCCGCGGTCATATACGGGCAGACCGCTTTGGTCAGTTTGATCGCGCCTTCGAGGTTGACCGCCAGCATACGCGATATCTCTTCGTCGGTAAAGTCGACGAGGGGAGCGATACGCGATATCGCCGCGTTGTTGACGAGAGCGTATATGCCGCCGAAGGTATCCGCCACCTCGTCCGCGACTCTTTTCAACGCGTCTCCGTCCGCATTGTCCGCCTTGTACGCGCTGACCATTACGCCGGATTCAGCGAGTTCGGCGACCAGTTCCATCGCCTCTTTGTCGCTTCTGGAGTAGGTAAACGCGACTGAGTGTCCCGCCTTTGCCGCTGATTTTACAATGGCGCGTCCGATGCCTCTCGAACCGCCGCTGACAAGTACCGTTTTCATGATTCGATTATAATATTTTGTTTGGAAAAAATCAAGTTTTGTTGTATGATAATCGTATGGAAACACCGGTATACAAAGACTTTAAGAATTTCGGATTGCAGCAGAGCGTGCTGCGCGCGCTCGAAGAAGAGGGCGTGACCTGTCCCACGGAGATACAGGGAAAGGTAATTCCGCTCGCGTCCCGGGGCGGCGACGTGATCGCCAAAGCGCCGACCGGCACGGGCAAGACGCTTGCGTACGTACTCCCGCTTTTGAAAGCTGCGGACGTCTCGTCAAAGAGCGTAGAGGCGCTTATACTCTGTCCGACCAGGGAACTCGCGATTCAGATAGGAGACGTGATAAAGAGCGCGACAAAGTACACGGAGGGCATACGCACCGCGGTGCTGTACGGCGGGCAGGATATCCAAAGACAGCTTTTTCTTCTGAGAAAAAAGCCGCAGATAGTAGTCGGTACGGTCGGAAGAGTGCTGGACCATATAGACAGAAAGACGGTGAAACTAAACGGCTTAAAGACGCTGGTCCTTGACGAATGCGACGTTATGCTGGATATGGGATTTATCGGAGATATAAGGAAAATAGTGGCAAAAACCAACACGGACAGGCAAAATCTTGTTTTCTCAGCGACTATTCCCGACCAGATAAAGGCACTTTGTTCAGAGATGATGAAAGACCCCGTGACCGTCAGCTCGGAATGTGAAGGAAGGGAACTCCCGGACGTAAAACAGTATTATATCCTGTTAAAGGACAGCCAAAGGGTGGAGTGTTTGAAAGCTCTCGTTCAGAAGTATTCTCTTAAGCGCACGATCGTGTTCTGCAACACAAAATTCAGGGCTGAAAAGCTGGCGCAGGCGATGAAAAGCAAAGGCATAACGTGTTGTCTGCTGCACGGCGACCTCGACCAAAAGGAGAGAAGTGCCGCGATGAAAGCGTTTAAAGAAGGAAAATACGCTATGCTGGTCACTACCGACGTTTCGGCGAGAGGCATTGACGTCGAGGACGTCGACGCGGTGATAAATTTCGATCCGCCCGCAGACGAGGACTATTACGTCCACAGGATAGGCAGGACGGCGCGCGCGTTCAGAAAGGGCGCTGCGTATACGCTCGCCGAGGCTTATCAGCTCTCGTACATACAGGCGTATATAAGGCGTACCGGCGTTGAGATAACTCCGCTTGAACTTGAATACGATTATGCGGCGAGCTATACGCTCCCGAAGGACGGTTCCAACAAGAGAGACGCGGAAGCGAGGGCGAGAGACCGCGAAAATTCCGTCCGCTATTTTCTCAATATAGGAAAGCGCGATATGTTCGACAAACCGACTCTCGTAAGGCTGGTATGCTCAAAGGCGGGCGTAAGCGAATACAAGATAATCGACGTGAAGATAAGGGATACCTATTCTTTCGTACAGGTAACTCTCGACGAAGCGGAAAAGGTGCCCGCCCTTAAAGGTTTGACGGTCGGCAGCCGCAGGATAAACGTGGATATCGCTTCCGAAGAGGCGGAAAGCAAAGAGAAAAAAGAGAAAAAGCCGTTCTCAAAAGAGGGCGCAAAGGTCGGAAGGGACAGAGCGGCGCGCGAAAACAAGGAAAGGTGCGGAAGGGGCGGAAAGTCAAAACGCGCCGACGGTAAAAAGACCGATAACACCGGCAGTAAGGTTAACACGCGTAAAGATAAAGAAAAAACGCGCTCGAAAAAGGGGATCGTCCTTAATAAGAAAGGTCAGGTACAGAATCCCAAACCGAGAGGAAAGAGAATGAAAAAGCTGTGAAGCTTTTCCTGACCGATCGGGATCGAATATCAATACAGGCGCGCCGGCGGGCGCGCTTTTTTTATCGTTATACAAATATATACGATAATACGAAAAGGCGTAAACGCGCGGTAATTCCGCAGAGTATAAAAATTCTTTAAAAGGAAAGAATATCGGGTAAGGGACAGTCATGAGAGAGATAGTTCACGGGCTTAACGCCGCAAAAAAAAGAGTGGGTCTGCTCGCGGGGCGCGACCTGATGCTGATCGTCAACAGGGGCAGAAACAAGATCGAAAGGCTGTACGGGCGCATAGACGAGGTGCACGACGGCATATTCACGGTAAGGGAAAAGGACGGAAAAATAAGCTCTTTTTCTTACAGCGACGTTTTGACCAAAAGCGTCAGATTTTTTCCCGCGGAGCAGTATGGGGAATTAAAGAAAGCAGATACGGACAATTGATCACGCCGCGAAAGGGCTGTGAAAACCGGGGAAGGCGTCGCGAAAAAGCGGCGTTATTTTTTTGCTTTTGTAATAATCGACGGCGGCGCAAATATACTTATTGTAGACAAAAACTCATTTAACGGGGGCAATATGACTGTACAAACAAAATTCTGTAAATTTGAAAACGACGTTCCGGTCACGGAAAAAGGCGAGCAGATAATACTTGCGTGCACTATAGACGCGTCGATGAAAGGCGGCGCGGACCAGGTCCTTTCGGCAAGGGCGAACGTAAGCGGACTAAACGCGACGGCTGCCGACGGACAGGCGACGGTAAGCGGCAAGCTCAACGTAAAAGCGATATATCTGACTCCGGAAGGGGAAATAGACAGCGTGGATTATGTGTCCGACTTTACAAAGGCGATCGCGTGTCCTTCGGCGGCGGAAGGAGCCACGGTGACGGCGCGCGCGGAGATTGCCGACGTTCAGGCGGCGGTTGAAGGCGGAGCAATAAAGATACAGACCGTCGTGGGGCTGTGTCCGACCGTCATCGTACGCAAAGAATACGAACTTCTTGACGAGGCGGACGGCGCGTTCACAAAGCGCGGCGAATGTACGTTTACCCGTTGTCTCGGCGTTACTGACGCCGACGTGACGGCAGACGAGCAGTACGCGGTCGGCGCGATAGTCGAAAAGGTGCTCGCGTTCGATACGACCGCAGAGGTGGCAAAGGTCACCGAAGACGGCGCGGGCGCGCTTGTAGAGGGAGAGGCGGACGTTACGGTCGTCTATATAAGCGACGGCAAGACGGTGCAGAAAAACATGACTCTTCCGTTCGTGCAGCGGATAGAAGGAGAGGAAGGCGCCGTTTACGACGTGACCGCGGATGTAAAAGGCTCAAAGCTCGTGATAGGAGGCTCGGCAACCGAAAACGTATTTGAGGTAAAGGCGGACATAACGCTTACCGCAACGGTCTGGAAGAGTTATACCGCCGACCTTATCACGGACGCTTTCTGCCCGACCAAAGAAATGAAATTATCGCGTATGTGTTTGTCTTACGATGCTTTCCGCAAGACATGCCGTACCCGCGAGAGGGTCAGCGGAAGCGTGGAAGCCGGTGAAAACGGGATAGGTGTCAGCCGTATCGCCGCCGCGCTCGAAAGAGAGAATTCGGTTGCGACGGTAGACGTAAAAGACGGCGCGGCGACCGTAGAAGGAGTGCTCGCGGTTACGGTCGTCTACCGCGACGACAACGAAGATTACAAGAGCGTGGACATAGATCTGCCGTATTCGTGCGAGGCGCCGCTTTGCGGAGAGGCGGACAAAGTCGACGTTACGACAGCCGCCTGCGACATAAGCGCGAAGGTAAAGCGCGACAGCGAAATCGAGGTGATAGCGACGATATGCGTGACCGTAAAGACCGCGGAAACCGAAACGATAAACGCGGCGGACGGCGCGGAAGAGGGCGCGGATATCGCCCCGTGCGAGGACGCGATCGGAATATATTACGCAAAGAAGGGTGAGACCCTCTGGGATATCGCGAAGAGGCTTAGCGCGTCGCCCGAAGAGATCGCGGCGCAGAACCCCGGTCTCGGCGAGGACGCGGCGGCAGGAGACAGGATCGTCGTTTACAGGGAGATAGCCGTCTGACGGTAATGATTGAAAAATGCACCTGCGGCGCGCGGATAATAACCGCGCGCCTTTTTTACGTGAAGGGCGCGCGCCGTTTTTCGCAAGAAACGCAAAAGGACGGTATTTACACTTTGATGTTGCCGTGCTATAATTATTTTATGGACTCGATAAAGTTAAAAGTGCATGCAAAACTCAACCTTACGCTTGAGATAACCGGCGTAAATGAAAGAGGGTATCACGAACTGGATATGATCTGTTGTTCGGTATCCCCGCACGACGAGGTGCGCGTAAAGAAAGCGGATAAGATATCCGTTACGATGGACGGAAAACCTGCGGGTGAAGAAAACACCGCTTACCGCGCCGCCGTCGAGGTAATGAAAGCCTGCGGGCGCGCGCTATGCGCAGATATAAAAAAAGGCATACCCGCGGGCGCGGGTATGGGAGGATCGTCGGCTGACGCCAGCGCGGTCTTTTACGCGGCGGTAAAGCTTGAGCTTATAGACGAAAATACCGCTGAAAAACTGTGCGTCAAGGTTGGCAGCGACGTTGCGTATATGATGAAGGGCGGCTATTGCAGACTTCAGGGCGAAGGGGAGAAGATAACCCCTCTCGGAGAGATCGATTTTCGCCTTGCGGTCGTTCAGAAAGAGGTCGGCGCTTCGACGGCGGAAGTTTACAAAGGCTACGACGAAGAACCTTATAAAGGGCTCGGCGTAACGGCGGTGCTCAGAGGAGAAAGGTATTACAATGTGCTCGAAAAGCCGGCGGTCAGGATGTGCCCGTCGATATACTCGGTCAAGGACAGGCTTTTAAAGCTGTTCGGAAACGCATGTATGACGGGAAGCGGAAGCGCGGTATTTTCGGTCGTGCCCGCCTGCGTCGACGAAGAGGCATTCAAAGAAAAGTTTGCAGACTGCGCGTTTGCGGAAATAGTCGAAACGGTGCCCGAAGGCATTGAGGTGGTATCCGAAGAATAAAATGGCGTTTAAATGTCGGAATCCGTTTAAAACGCGCCCCTTTCCGTTTGAGGAGAGAGGCGCTTTTTGTCGACATGTTTTTCGTTTTTAAGCCTTGTCAGAGGTTTCTTATCGTGTCCACGGGTTTTTTCTTTGAGAAGAACCAGACGGGGAGGATCGTGGATATCACGGCTGTCACGACAGCCACTCCGATTATCATCAGCACGGAAAGTATGCCGAACGCGAACGGCGAAAAGGTTATTCCCAGCGTCGCGCTTATCTTTGCGTTTATCACCGCGGAGACCGCGACGGTTATAATTATCGAAGCCAGCGAGCAGACTGCGACGATCAGCATTGACTCGGAAAGGAATATCTTGAACACGTCGCTGCCCTTCGCGCCTACCGCGCGCAGTATGCCGATCTCGCGCTTTTTATCGGCTATCGAAACGCTTATGAAGTTGAACAGAAGGAGCGCTGCGAACACCGCGACGCCTATGCCGGCGTACAGGAATATCGCGGAAAGCAGGGATACCGTCGAGTTGACGGATTTTACCGACGAGTAGTTCGCGTTCCGTATCGAATAACTCGTGTAGTCGTCGGCTTTTACGCCCTCTCCGCGGATCAGCTCGGTAAGCCTCGACGCGTCGCCCGCGACGGGGATAAGAACGTTGGAATAATCGCCTTGTTCGTAATCGAATTCTGTTACCGAATCCTGGAAACGATGCGAATTTTCCACCGCGATCGCGATGAGAGACGGGTAGAGTTCGTCGTCGACGATGACGGATTTTATATTGTCATAGTGCCTTCCGACGATGACTGAGGAGATCTTTCTGGTAGCGACCGGGGTTTTGTCGTTGTCGTAGAAAGTAATCTCGTGATCGCCCGTAAGTCCGTGTTCGTTGAAGAAGGCGAGAAGTTCGGACGCCAGTTCTTTTGAAGTGTATTTCTTGTCGCCGGAGCTTATGTCTATCGAATTTTGCAGCGCGAACAATTTATAGAAAAGAGAGTATCCGTATTCGTCTTTTTGATTTTTAAATTCGCCGGTCAGTCCCTTTTCGGTTATCCCGTTTTCTATGTCGGGACCGAAAAGCTTGTACCACAAATTGAAGCTGACGGCGATCCCGTCGCCCAACGCCGTCGCGTCGCTGCCGTCGAAAGCCACGGCGTCGACCGCTTTTATCACGTTGCTCTTTGAAATATAGTTTATCTGCTCCGCTTCGGACGTCACGTAGGCGTCTGCGTTAGCGCTCGCGTATATCTCGTTAGTGTATGCTTCCGCGATAGGTACGTACTCGTAATCGTTTGCGTTGAGTTCGTCGATCTTTTCGTAAAAGCCGCGGGTCACCAGTCCGCTCAGCATAAAGTTGTCGCCGGGGGTAGAGTAAGAGTAGACCGGCATGCCGGCGCCGACGACGAGTTTGTCCGACGTCAGCGGCACTTTGTATATCCCGCATACGGTGAACGTGAAATCTTTGTATTTAAGCTTTATATCGTCCGCGGTCGTGACGCCGTTGTATTTATAGCCGGCGATCTGACTGAGCGCGTATTCGGATATCGCTATCTCGCCGTCGTTTTCGGGCGCGCGGCCGGAAACGTAGGTCACGTTCACCTGCTCGGCGGGCACGAAAGAATTCAGACAGAAGAAATAGTCGCCCTCCGTCATGTATTCGCTGAAAGTCATCGCGCCGATATCGTAGACGGGCACCACGCCGTCGCCGTATTTTTCTTTGAGAGCGGCGATATCCTCGTCGGTATAGTTGACGGCTTCGTCGAACGTATAAGAGTTCTTAAGCTTTCCGTCCTCGTAGTCGTACACGTCCTGCACCATCGTTTTCGCGACGTTGAGGTACTGTTCGTTCGTGTCCTTCAAACTTTGGATTGCGACAGTCTCGGGGTCGTAGAACATTATCGTAGAGAACAGACCGAACATAGTGAAAGTTATTATCGCGAGAAGAAGAGTGAACGCAAAACGGACGGGTTTTACCTTCATACCGCTCGCGCCTATCTTTATCGCGCGGCTAAGCGGCAGTTTCGACTTTATCAGTTTTCTTTCGTCGTCGGTATAAGTCCTCGTTTCCGGCGTTGAGGTCGCCTCTTCAAAGACGAATTTTTCGCCGTTCTGCGAGATGTTCGCGTTTTTCTTGTATCTTTCTATTTCCGTGCCGTTTTTGCTTATAAGCACGTCGCAGTCCGACTCTGACAGAAACGCGTTTATCTTTTCGACGTCCTTCTCTTCCAGCGTCGCGCCCTTTTTGATAAGCACGGTATCATTTCCGGCAAAAGTGAGTTTTTCGTCGTTTTTCCCGCTTGTTTCAAAGGTCTTTACCACGTCGGAGATAACTTTGCCGTCTTTGAGCTCTATTATCCTGTCCGCGTAAAGTTCCGCAAATTCGCGGTCGTGGGAAACGACCAGCACGAGTTTGTCGTAAGACAGCTTTTTCAAAACGTCGAACACCTGTTTTCCGGTCGTCGAATCGAGCGCGCCGGTAGGCTCGTCCGCCATTATTATTTCTGGTTTTTTGACCAATGCGCGCGCTATCGCGACCCTCTGTTTCTGACCGCCGGAAAGGGTGTCGGGCTTTCTTTTGGCGACGTCTTCAAGCTCGACCTGCCTTAAAATATCCGCTATCGCGAAAGAGTCCTTATGTTTTCCCTGCAATTCGAGAGCGATCGCGACGTTGTCCTCGACGGAAAATTCGGATAAGATATTGTATTCCTGAAAGACGAACCCCACGCAGGTGTTCCGGTAGCTGTCCAGGTCTGTCGCGGTGAATTCTTTTGTACTTCTGCCTTTAACGAAGATCTCGCCCTCGTCGGGGACGTCCAGACCTCCGCATACGTTGAGCAGGGTGGATTTGCCGCACCCCGATTTACCCAGGACGAAAACCATTCCTTTTTCGGGGAACGCAATCGAAACGTCGTCCAGGGCGCGGGTCTCGCCCGCTTTGGTCTTATAGACCTTGGTAACGTGTTTTAATTCGAGCATAATTTTCTTCCTAATATATTTTCCGTTACGGTCTTATTATATCACAGCGCGCCGGATCTGTCGATACCCGTGTTTTATGTTTTGACCGTCGGAGGAACGCTTATGATAAATATACGCTCGCGGCGGCAGGTTTTTCTTAATTTTTGCCGCAGGGAATAAAAAAGCGTTTCCGCGTCAATAATCGTCTGCGGAGGACAAGGTATGAAAAAGGTTTTTATTCTGATCGCGGCGCTCGTCGCGCTTCTGATAACGGTCAACGTTTTCTTCGCGGCTGAAGAACAGGAAAGAGACGTCAGCGCGGATTATTTAAGGATACATATAAGGGCAAACAGCAACCGCGACGCCGACCAGAACGTAAAGTACGAGGTCAAGGCGGCGGTCGTAAAGGTCCTTACCCCTCTTCTTTCGGGCGTGTCGTCCAAGGAAAAGGCGATGCGTATAATTGCCGAAAACTTAGGTCTGATCGACGAGGTAAGCGACGGGGTTCTGCGCGAAAACGGTTTTTATTACGGCGCGAAGGCGAGGCTTTGCAAAGAGGATTTTCCGACCAGGACTTACGGTGAGCTGACATTGGAGAGCGGCGTTTACGACGCGCTTATCGTCGACCTCGGCAGCGGCGAGGGCGACAACTGGTGGTGCGTGGTGTTTCCTCCGCTGTGTTTCGTCGCGGACGGAGAGGGCGAAAAGGTTACATACAGATCGCTAATCGTCGAATGGTTTAAAAAGCTGTTCGGCTGACGGGAGAAACATGAAAAAAATAATGATATTAAGGGCAGTCTGCGTGTTTCTGATAATCGCGGCGGTTGCCGTGCCGATAATCGCCTTCGGCGGCGGCAGCGCGTCGGAGGTCGAGGAAAGCGCGGTATTGAAGATGGGCTCGAGCGGCACTCAGGTCAGGACCTTGCAGACGAAGCTCAACAACTGGGGTTACGGCGCGGGTACGGTAGACGGTATATTCGGTTCAAAAACGCAGGCGGCGGTAAAACGCTTTCAGCAGAAAAACGGGCTGGCAGTCGACGGTATCGTAGGCTCTAAGACCGCGGCGGCGCTGGGAATGACGCTTACGTCGTCGTCCAGCTCAAACAGCAGTTATTCGTCGCAGGACGTATATCTTCTCGCTAAATGTATTCACGCCGAAGCGAGAGGAGAGCCTTATATGGGACAGGTCGCCGTCGGAGCTGTGGTGCTGAACAGGGTGAAGAGCAGCAGCTTCCCCAACACGATATCGGGCGTCATCTACCAGCCGTACGCGTTTACCGCAGTGATAGACGGGCAGATGAACTTAGAGCCGAATCAGACCGCATATAACGCCGCCCGCGACGCGATGAACGGCTGGGATCCCACCAACGGCTGTATCTATTATTACAACCCGGCGACCGCGACGAGTTCGTGGATATGGTCGCGCAAGGTAATGATAACGATAGGTAAACACAATTTTGCAATTTAAGAGGTATAAAATGACGGCAGAAAACAACGACCGCATGCACAAAAAGCTGAGAGTCGCGCACTATTTCATATTCGCGGCGGCAGCGTTTCTGATCGCGGCGGTAATAACATTGAGCGTATTTCTCGGGCTTACCGTAAGCGACAAAAACGTTTTGGGCAGGCGCGCGGAAAACGCGTACGCTTCTGCTTATTACACTCTGACCGACAGCCTTTTGCAGATAGAGACAGATCTCAGCAAGGTAAGAGCGGTGAGAACGCCGTCGCTGATCTCAGAACTTCTGACTCAGGCGGCGATAGACGCAGAGGTCGCGGAACAATGCCTGTCTGCGCTGTCCGTTTCGGGCGCGGATATGTCGGGCACGGTCAAATTCTGCAACCAGGTCGGCGACTACTGCCTGTATATCCTGAGGAAATTGGCGAACGGCGAAGAGCTTTCGGATACCGATTATTCGACGCTCGACAAGCTGTACGAGACGACCGGTCTTCTCGCAAGAAGGCTTAATTCGCTTTCCGATAAGATATCGGCGGGGGAGTACGACTTTTCCGATTTCGGAGAAGAGGACGACGCGTTTTCATCTATAGCTTCGGATATCGCCGACGGCGCGATAGAGTACCCCGCGCTGATCTACGACGGACCTTTCAGCGACGGGCTGGACGACCCGTCCCCGGTCGCTCTGACAGGTAAGGAGATAACCTGCGAAGAGGGCGTTGAACTTGTCAAAGGCTATATGTCCGACTACGGCGACGTGTCGGTGACCGCTCAAGGCGAACTGGGCGGGTATATCGAATGTTTCGCTTATTCTTTTTCTGCGGACGGCGTGACGGGCTATGTGTGTCTGAGCAAGATCGGCGGCGCGCTGGTGTCGGCGGATATAAACGACGACGTGACGGATCCGCGGTATACGAAGGAGCAGGGAACAGAGCTCGCAAAGCAGTACTGCGACAGGATAGGCGTGCGCGGTATGTCGGCGGTCTGGGCGTGCGTGACGGACAGCGAGCTTTACGTCAACCTCTGTTACGAAGAGGACGGCATAATTTTCTATCCCGATATGGTCAAGGTCAAAGTTTCCTTGCAGACGGGCAGGATAACTGGTTTCGAGAGCAGGGAGTATATCTACAACCATACCGAAAGAGACGCCGATTATGCGGTCAACGTGACTGAAGAAGAGGCGCTCGCGGCGAGTTACGGAGAGATGACGGTCGAGAGCATACGCCTTGCGGTGATACCGCTTGACGCGGGCGGCGAAAAGTTGACTTACGAGGTCTACGGCACGATCGACGGCTACGGATTTTTCGTATACGTCGACGCGGCGACGGGCAGAGACGTCAGGGTGTTGCAGGTGATAGACAGCGACGAAGGCGAATTGCTTATGTAACGCGGCAACACAAAAAAATGATCGGATAGTCTTTAAAAACGCGCGGCGCAGATTGCCCCCGCGCGCTTTTTGCCGTATCGCGGAAGACTGACATATTGAGTAAAAAACGCGTTTTTCGTCTTAAAAGGCGGAAACGCCATAAAAAGCGCCGTCTTGAAATACTTTTTTCAATATGGTATAATAGTAAAAAAGCATGGAGGGGACGGCATGCCGAGATTTGACTTTTACGTAACTTTCTCCGCCGGCGACCATGAGGGCGCGGCAAGGCTCGTCAGGGCTTTGGAAGCCGAAGGAAAGACCTGCTTCACCGACTCGTACATATGTGAAGAGGTGCTGTCGTGCGCGGATACGCAGGGCGCGCTCGATTACAGCGACGGCGCGATAGTCGTGACGGGAGACAAGAACAACGACGGGCTGATGCAGATAGCGCGGCTCGCCGCCGAAATAGGACTTTTCGTATCGCTGGTAAAGTCGGACGGTTTCGTCGTTCCGGACGACTTGGCGGCTTACGAAGGGCTCAGGGTGTATACCCGCGGGGATACCGACTGGGAAAAGAAGGTCGCGGATAAGATAATCGCGGACAATCCGGTCGACGAGGACACCGCGCAGCTTCTTAAAATGATGTCGGTATTTGAGCAGGACAACGATAAATTCGCGATGGATTTCTATCTGAAAAAACTTGCCTCTCTGCGGGAGGCTGTGAAGAAGGACCCGGAGTTGATGCCGGTATACGTCAGAGGGATTTTCGAGAGCGCTAAACTCGACTGGAATGCCGCAGGCAAAGAAGAGCTTAAAGAGTGGTGGAACGCGCTTTCGTTCGCAAAAGAGCGCGCGGGCAGCGGTTCTCTTGCCGACATAAGGCTGATCGACTCGGTTATGTACAGGGTAAAAAAGGTGCTTTTCCCTTGACGGAATTTAACGGATAAACAGGGATTAACGAACACGGGCACAAGAAAACGCGGAAAGGGTATATCTTCCCGCGTTTTAAATGTCCGTCTTTTACAACGTTATCTCAAAGCTGTCGCCGTTTGCGCTTTTAACGTCTACAATTTTCAGATGACCGAAGGTTCTGCGCGCCTTTTTGAGTTCTTTTGTCAGCGCGCGGAGAGAAAGCAACGGCGTTTCGGGAGCCTTAACCATACTGTTTTGCGCCGCATGTACGGATGGGCAGGCGGCGTCGCTGTTTTTTTTGCCGGGGTATAACTTTTCTGCCCCGGCATGCTTTTTGTTTTGCTTTCCGGTCAGGTAGTTTCCGATCGCCCATGCGCTAAGCCGCAAAGGCAGATAAAATGAAAATCCGAACTTACCGGACCTGATCCCGATCTTCATTTTACAGTTGCTCCACGCTTATTTTTACCTTGTCTCCGTCTGCGCTTTCTATGTCGACGACGTGACCCAGCAGGCCCATTCTGACCATTTCGGCTATCTGCTTGAAGTCGACGTTTTTCAGCGCTTCGCCGTTTTTCTCGCCGACAGATTCCGATTGAAGAAAGACGAGGCCCAGTTTGTAAGGCACGTTGATCTTGATTTTATCTCCGTCGTTGCTTTCGATGTCGATTTTAAGCAGGAGTCTGTCTTCGTCTATCGTTTCGGGGTCGACGGCGGTGGCGACTTCGCGTTTAAGTCCCAGCAGTTGGTCTGTCGATATCCCGAACGTTTCCGCCAGAGTGCTCAGAAGGGTTATGTCGGGCGCGGAAATATCGTTTTCCCATTTGCTGACAGCCTGAGAAGACACGCCGCATTTTTCGCCCAGATCTTCCTGCGTTATGCCGCGCAGTTTGCGGAAGTAAGCTATTCTTTGCCCCAGAGTTTTATCGTCTTTTTCCATATACGTTCTCCTGTTTCGTACTTTTTAAACGGCACGGCATTTCAGCGCACCGTGAACGGTTGTTTTCCGAAAACCGTCTTTTTCTTCTGCCATTCTGCGCGTATTACGTACGCGTTTTCGATATTGTAATAATATATCGCCGCGTCTTTACCCCGCATTTTTGGTTTAATCTTTTTCATATCCTGTCTCCTTTGCCGTACGGCTGCTTTCTGTTATCATCATACCGTTTAAAGCAGAAAAAGACCACAGACCAAAGGTTGAATCCGTCCAACCAAATGTTGGATTTTACTCAACCGGCGGTTGGATATGCGCGCTTTTCGGGCGATTGCGGCATTAACGCGTTCTTCGTGTTTGATGGGAGCGGGGTTTACGGGAAAATGATAACATAAAGAGAGTTTTTGCGCAAGGAAGAAGGATAATTTTGCGTTAGTGTAAAATTAAGGTGACTTGGAAAAGTCGCCAATTACACGACGGTGTAAAAAAGGTAAGCCTACCCCAATCACAAAAAGCGACTTTTCCTCGCTCTCTCATTTACAAAAAGGTGAGAGAGGAAAAATGAGAGCGAGAGAAGAAGTCGAATAGTACCAACAGCAAAGGCATTGAGCTATTTTGGCTTCAATGCCTTTTTCGCTTTCACGGAGAACATAGCAAGAGGTGAAGATATGGGTAAACTTATCAATGTCGTTCAAGATAAATTTTCTGTGATACCGAAAAATGTCTTTACGGATCATCGTTTAGATTACAGATCCAAAGGAGTATTGTGTACATTGCTGTCGTTGCCAAATGGCTGGGAGTTTTCTATACCCGGTCTTGTATCACTTGTAACGAACAACGATCAGAAAGTATGTAGCCGTGGCGAAAAAAAGGACGCAGTTCGAGCCGCTATACAATATATCGAACAGCTTGGATACTTGCAGCGAATTCCTTGCAAAGATAGTAAAGGACAATTTGCGGGATATGATTATAAAATCTATATTCCGCCTATCGATCTGTCGGATTAAACCGTCGTCGGGAAATCCGACGACGGGCAATCCGACGACGGGCAATCCGACGATGGCGGAATAAGGATAGTATTTAATTTATTAGTACTCTCTTGTTTAGTAATATTAAAAACACAAGAGAGGGTAATAACGAAAACCGCAACTGCGAAAGAGTGTTAGTTTAGAGAACGTCAAGAGGGTCACGCAGCCGCCGTATTTTCTCTTGTGTTCTCAAAAAGGAGATAGATGTGAGTAAAAAAAAGCAGATGTATCGAAGAAAACCGGTAAAGATGAAGGGTGTCGAGACTTTGAAGGAAGCGACGTTCCCGCTTCGCCATATCGATCAAAACGCGATCGAACGATATATGGCGGAAAACTTTGGTATGTCGGCAATGCCGGTCGAAGATCTTCCGGAAAATCAGCCGACAGAAGAATATCTGATCGAGTTTAAGGTGGTGCAAAAGAAATGAATTACAGAGAAGCGGTTGAAGCGAAGCGTAAAGCAATGGTAGAGCAGCTGCTTACGTTCATTGAGAGCAATCCGACAGCATGGGAAGCCGGTTGGTACAAAGTCGGCGGAACGCCGAGGAACGGCAAAACGGGCAAGGCATATAACGGTCTGAATGCGCTATGGTTATATCTGCTTGCCGAACACAAAGGCTATACAGATCCGCGCTGGGTGACTTATCAGCAGGCGAAGGATCTGAAAGCGTCCGTTAAAGCCGGTGAGAAGTCGTCTGACGTGTTCTATTGGTCGTGGTACGACAAAAAGACGAAGAAGCCGTTTGATGACGCCACGGTCAAGGATATGAGCAAGGACGAGCGGCAGAAATACATCGACGAGAATGTTCGCCCGGTACTGAAATATTATCAGGTGTTCAATGCGTCGCAATGCAATAAATTTCCGAAGCTCGACGCAGCAGAGCAGAAAGAAATGCCGGCGGACGAGCGAGCACGTCAGAACGCAACAATCGAGAGCATTATAGAGAACAGTGCCGCGCCGATTTATTTCGACGGCGGAAATAGAGCGTACTATTCGCCCCGGCAAGATAGCATACATTTGCCTGAAACAAGTCGCTTTCACTCTATGCAGGACTATTATGCGACGGCGTTGCACGAGATCGCGCACTCGACTGGTCACGAAAGCCGGCTTAATCGGAAAATGATTAGCGTGTTCGGAACAAGCGAGTATGCCAAAGAAGAATTGCGCGCCGAGCTTGCAAGCGTTTTCATGCAGCTCGATTACGACATTAGCGTCGAGGGCAAACATTTTGAAAATCATGCCGCTTACTTGCAATCATGGTTGAAAAGCGTCCGCGACGATCAAAAGGAATTTTTTGCCGCCGTAACTGACGCCGAAAAAATAAGTCAATATGTTGGTGAGCATTATCTGCAAGCGCAAGCGGATATCGTTGCAGAAGCAGGGAAAGAGAACACAAAAGAAAAAATAAAGGCAGAAGAAACCGTTTTTGAAAGCGTCGAAAACAATGAAATATACGGGTTGATCTACAATTGGAAAGGCTTGAAAGAGGAAAACTCTCTCTATACTGCCGCTCTACTCAAAGAACTCGACGAAGCGTTCGTGCCGGAAGATCGGTACGACGGTGCAATCGCTGCCAACAAAACCTATATGGCAATTAAACTGACCGGCAAAACACAAGAAGAAACGGATCAGAACGTCCGCGACTTTTTGACCGGAAAATATAATGAAGCCGGCGATATAGAGTATATTGAGGGTTGGTACTGGGAAACCGTCGATGAGAATTTTTTTACAGGCGAAAAGAACGAAACGACGCTTAAATACATAGACCGCTTGCATATCTCGCCGGAAGATCTGCGTATGAAAGAGGAATACGCAATCGAGCAGCGGCAAAAGAAAATAGATAAGATCGTCAATGATATTGTCAACGAGGGGACGGAGAACACTACGCAGGGGAATTGGATCATAAATTTTGATCAATTCGGCGAAGATGAGATGTTTGTCCGCGAGCATATCGAGGATATAGCGGAAGCGCTTAACAAGCGAGAAGAAGTGGCTGACGTCATAATCAGCGAGAACGGCATTGATACAGACTATTTTACCGATTATTGCCCGAATATCGAAGAAGATATCGAGGATAACATTGAATCGGTGGATTATGCAAAACTTGTTCGGGATAGCGTTGAGACAGAGTATCAGACGTTTATCGCTGCCGAAATGAAAAAACAGCCGACAGAATTGATTGCAGACAGCCATATCATCAACTTTTATCAAGAGCTGCATAATTTTCTTGCGTTGGAAACCGAGAACAATGTTACGGTAAGAGATTTGCAAGGATTATATGCAGACGCACCGCATATCGTTAGTGGGCTTTACGATTATTTCATCAAAACCGAATATGCAAGTATCAATAGTTATTCTGATATCTCGGATCTGATCCAAGCATACAACGATAAGTATCACGATGAAATCGTTGAAGATCGATACAACGAAACTCCCAATGAACAGATAGAGCAAGTCGAACAACAGGCAGAGAACACAAGAGAAAAATATCAGCTTGATTTTAGACTACCGTTTTCGAACGAATTGCTTTTAAGAGAAGCACTGAAACAAATAGGTTATCAGAGAGATTATAGCGTCGAAGAAGAAAATCTGAAACGCAGTGCGGCGGCGGTTGAGTCGAATTTACCACAGTGGACAAATGAGATCAGATTTATCGGTACAGAGGGTAAAACGATTGAAGGCTTGTACGGAAGAACGAACAACGGGATAATGCTCGAAGCGACAGACATTACGCAGTTTACGACGAATGGTCTGACACGGGACGAAGCAAATCAGATTGCTGACATAATCCGTGGTTTCGATGTCGAAGTCAGTATGCAGCAAGTACAACGCGACGAAACGCTTGACACAGAGGGGCAACCCTTGCGTCGGGACAATCTCGAACAAGCCCAGCCCACCCGACAAGCCAAGCAAGCCGAGCAAGCCCGGCAAGGAGAATGGTATTCGATCGATCTGACGCCGGAGCAAATCGGAAACGAGTACGAGAAAAGCGTTATGATCCGTATGCCGCAGGGCGAATATTCTTCCTTTGTGTTTTTCGCGCCGAAAAATTTAGTCCGCGGCGATGAGAAAGACGGCACGAAGAAGTTGTCTGTCCGGGCAGATTGGTCGTACAAGCTGCAAAATGACGGTTTGCAAGTTGAGTTGAACGGCTCGGAACTTCGCGCCGCGTTTGCGGGACGAGAAGTCGGCAAGAGCGCGAAGCGCGTCGCACCGCGAAAGCGAAACAGGAAGCGTTTGGACGATCTCGAAGCAAACGTTCCAGAGCAGATGAAGGGTTTGAAAAATTGGTGCGTTTTTCGTACTAAATACAATCCGGAGACAGAGCGTCAAGAAAAGTTTGTCATCAGTCCGACGGACGGAAAGTGGGCAAAATCGAACGATCCAAATACGTGGGTAGACTTCGAGACAGCTCTTAAATACGCAGAGGAAAATGATTGTGCGGGTCTTTCGTTTGCGCTCGACGGTAAATGTGGGATCACATGTATCGATCTCGACAAATCGATCTCGAAGGACGGTAAATTGACGGATAGTGCGGAGAAGCTCACGCAGGAACTCGCCGATACATACGCTGAAACGTCTGTATCGGGCAACGGAATACACATTTTTGTCGCAGACGATATCTTGCGTAAAACGTATAAAAACCGCGCGGATCTTCCGGACGGCGAGATCGAGGTGTATGATAGCGGACGTTTTATCTCGATGACGGGGAACATGCGCTCGAAGTCGAATGAGTTGTCCAAATGCCCGACTGCAACAATGACGTGGCTGCATGGTACGCTTGGTAAGAAGATCGCCGAGAGGGAAAACTTGCCTCGCGGCGGTGTCGCTCAAAGCGACAACGACGTGATCGAGCGTATCAGACGCTCGAAACGCGGACACGACTTCGATACGCTGATGAGCGGGGGAGCGATCACCGGCGACAAGAGCCGCGATGACATGATCCTTTTGAATATGCTTGCGTTTTTCACCGATTGCGATCGCTCACAAATGGAATCGATCTTTCTTTCGTCGGGACGTCGCGCCGATCTCGGCGCGAACGGCGGGAAAAAGTCGTCGAACTATCTTTCGCGCTCGATCGAGAAAGCGTGTTCGTCGTTGAAAACACGGATCAGCTCCTCGGTGAGCGGCGGCGCTGGACGCGCCGGCGCCCGCAACAGATGAGCGCGACGCGTTACGGGTTCGGAGCAATCGCTCCGCCGCTCGCGGATATTGCCGCGAGCGGGAAGCCCCGAAATTTTCGGGGTGATGAGATCGGCACAGAGCCGATCGTACCGCACTTCGCCTAACGGCTTGTGCGAGGGGTTTGAGGCTTGCGCCCCATAAAGGCAAGCAACCTTTTTTGGAGCAAAAAAGGGGAAGCAGGATAAGACGGTGCGCCAATTTGCCCGACAACGGAGTTGTCTCCACCGCCCGCGTATTATACGCGCACGGTGGCAAAGAGGTGGCGCACCTTGCCCGACCGGTTGCGCGTGTTAGCGCACCGGATCGGGGAACAAAATGGAAACCATTTTTTTGTGTTGGCGCTGACGCGCCGGGAGAGAGAATGAAGAAAACACAAGACAAACGGAAAAATGCTTTTTGGCTGCGCGTCTATGACGACGAAACGTTGCAATCGATCTATGAACTGTTCGACACGAAGCGGTTTGATTCGATGAACGATCTGTTGAACCGTGCGGTGAGCGCCGGAATCGAGAAGATCTATCTCGAATACGGTAAGCGGCGCGTATTGCCGTTCGTCGGCGAGACGACGGAGCAGCCGAACGTCCGGCTTGAAGCGATCGAGAAAAAGATCAAAGAAATGTCGCTATCGCTCGATGACGTGCTTGTGCTGATGAGCATGGTCGAAATGCTGACCTCGACGCTATACAACGTCACAGTGGCGCGCTCGAAGGGCGAGGCGGTGGACGCGACGTTGATCGAGAGCGGGTATTTTTCGACATTGCCGGAGCAATTACAGGAGATCAAAGACAGGCTGATCGAGCGCATGGGGAAGAAAAAGAGAGGTTGAACTATGCTGAAAGCGTTTTTTAACATCGGGTTTACGTTGCCGCAACCGCCGTCGAATTTACAGGGGCGATCGCGTGCCGACTATATTGCCCGCCGGAAATTTTACGATCTGACTGCCGATTACAACTACTTTTCGTACACGTTGAACGGCAAGAAAGTCGTGAAAAACAAGGACGCGGAGCAATATTACACGCGCGGCGGAACGAACGGCGGGCTGTTCGATATGCGCGGTGCGTTGTCGGAAGAACAGACGCAGGAGATGAAAGAGCAGCTGAAAACGACGCGCAGTATCATTTGGCACGGTGTGATCTCGTTCGATGACGATACGAGCAAGGGCTTCGAGACACAGGAGAGCGCGGTCAAGTTCCTCAATCAGACGTTCGGAGCGTTCATCGACCGCACGCAGCTGAACCGTAACAACATCTGTCTGTTCGCGTCGCTACACAAAGACACGGATCACCGGCATATCCACTTCGCTTTTTTTGAAAAAGAGCCGAAGCGCCGGTATAAAGACGGTACGCTCGACTATACGCGGCGCGGCACGATCAGTCAAAAAGCGATCGACAATTATCTCGTCTCGGCGAATATGCACTTGTCGGAGCACGGCGAAGAATACTATTCTGCCCGCGACCGTGCGCTTTCGCGGTTGAAGGAATTGCGCCGTGAAGGTTTCGGCAAGAGGACGCAAAGAGAGGTCAGAGCAGCGATCACGGAGCTTGCCGCAGGACTTCCGGCGAAGGGTAGATTGCAGTACAATTCGGACAACATGAAAGCATATCGTCCGCAGATCGACCGTATTGCGGATCTGATCATACAGAGCGATCCGGCGGCAAAGCAAAACCACCTTGCCATGCTGCAAGAGTTTGCGCGTGTGCAAGCCGAGGTCAAGGCACTTGCACAGGACAACAAACTCGGCTATGTGAACGGGCGTAGAATGGACAAAGAGCAGATCGAGGCGGCAATGGCGGGCGAGAAGAAAATGCCTTTGCAATACATCGATTTGAATAACGTCGATTATTTTACACGGCTGCAAGAGGACTACAAGGCGCGTGTTGGCAATGTGATCTTGGGCGTTTGTAAGGATCTTCGCCGCGATTTGTACTTTGATCGCCGCCGGGCGCATTACAAGGTATGTTCGCAGAAGATGAAGGCAAGGAACTTCCGACGCCGCCGGGAAAATTTACTTATACAAGTGGCGCGTGCGTTGTCGTTCATTGATCAAAGGGAGCGCACGAATTTCATCAAGTCGGTGCAGGAGATCGAGCGCGAGCAGGATATGCAGCGCAGGGGAACACAACGAGGATAGAGCAGTGGACGAGAATAATGGAAAGAAAAAGATCCTAATCGGCATAGTCGGATGTCTTATTGGCGCGGTGGTCGTGCTATGTGCGACAGCTGTTATTGTGGGCTTGGTGACGGGCGCAGGCTTTGCTGCGGCATTCCGTAATAAGGTCGTGTATCTCGTGTGGGTATGTCTGATTGCGGTCGGTGTGGCTGCCGTAGCGATCGATATCCGCGTGCGCGGCTCGCGGCGCGTGCTTAAAGTCAACGTCGATCTCGAAAATTCGCATTTCATGGATCGAAAAGAGATCCGCGCGAACAAGGGCTATACATTTGCACGCCTGTCAACGCTCGGCGAGGTCAAGGATGGCGTGCCGATCATAGCGGAACGACGGAAAAACGATATCGATATTGTTCTGCGTGAGCCGATCCACACATTGTATATCGGCGCGACCGGCACGGGCAAAACGGTCGGCTGCGTCAGCCCGACGATCGAGATCCTGTCGCGGACAAAGACAAAGCCGTCAATGCTTATTACCGATCCGAAGGGTGAATTGTATATCCGCCACGCGGCGACGTTGGAAAAAGCGGGGTATAACGTGACGGTCATAGATCTGTCGGATGTGTACCACTCGACGCAATGGAACCCGTTTAACGATATATGGCGCAAGACGGACGAGATGACACAGCTGATCGAGCAGCGGCAGGGTAAGTACATATACGGCGGCAAAGTGTATCTGACGGAGCAGGAAGCGCAGACGGCGATGTGTGAACGTAATGTGCGGTTGAAAGACGAGATCTATGTCGATATGCAGGATCTGATCTACACGATGTGTCCGATCGAAAACAAGCATGATATGACGTGGCAACGTGGTGCGCGTGATCTGTTGTTTGCTTTGGCTCTTGCCTTTTGGGAAGATGTCCGCGACGGGTATATGACGCGCGACAAATTCAACTTGTATAATCTGTATCGCAACGTGACGGACTATGCGAAGGGAGAATGCGAGCAGCTGAAAGCATACTTTGATACGCGCGAGCTGATCAGCAAGACTCGCGGTTTGAGCAATACCGTGCTTGTGTCCGAAGATCGGACGTTGTCGTCCTATCTCGGCGACGTTAATCAATATCTGAATTGGATGGCGGACGGGGGTATTGCAGCCTTGACGTCTGGCAACGCGATTGAGTTTTCGTCGTTTGACGAAGCGCCGACCGTTCTGTTTTTGAAAATTCCGGACGAAAAGGAAAACCGTTATAAACTCGTTTCCTTGCTCATCACGCAGATGTACAAGGCGCTCGTCGAAAAGGCGACGCGTAATCAAGAGTTGGGAAAAACGGACACGCAGAAGTTGCTGCGTAACGTTTATTTCATAATGGACGAGTTCGGCAATTTGCCGAAGCTCTATAAAATGGACAGCGTCGTGACGGTCGGTCGTTCGCGTGGGATTTTTATGCTACCAGTCATACAGGACTTCAATCAGCTCGACAACAAGTACGGGCGCGAAGTGGCGGCAACGATCCGGAGCAACTGCAACATACAAGTGTTCATCGGCTCGAACGACGAGAATACGCGCCGGCTGTTCTCGGAAGCGTGCGGCAAGAAGAAAGTCAAGCAGATCAGCTATTCGGAGAACAAGGATATGTCCGTTTCGACGTCGGCGCAGAGCGTGCCGTTGATCTATCCGAACGAACTCGAACATCTGAACGATCCGCCGAACGGGATCGTCGGCAATTCGGTCGTTTTGTGTCTTGGTAATTATCCGATCCGCGGCAAGACGACGCCGATTTATCAGGTGCTCGATGTGTACGGAATAGAGAACACAAAAGAAAAGAAAGGCGACTTTATTCTGTTCGATGAAACAGAGCACCATTACGATATACAACAGATGACGCTTTTCATTACGAGGGAAAAAGAATTGTTGGACGGAGCGGACGATACGCTGGACGTCTTGGACGCGGCGGCTATCCCGCAGCAGACTGGCGGTGCAAGCGGTGGGCAGAATGACGAGTACCCTGAACGGGAGCGAAAAAAGGCGGAAGAAATGTTGGATCAGATCTTGAATCGGATATCAAGGTTGGCAGGAAAGATTCCGTCGGAGCAATATGATCTTTTGTGTCATACCGACATTAAAAATCAGATATATCTGCTTGACGATCTTGCAGATAAAGCGTCAACAGAAGGTAATTATCTTTTATCTGTTGAAATTGAGAATGTGAAATCCTTTATCATACATCGATGTTTTGTGAGTGAAGAAGTAAGTGCAATCGAAGCAGAACGTCAGTCAATGAGAGGCGTATAAAAAGGAGTATAAAGATGAAAGCAAAGACATTTTCAAAAATATTGTGTTTGATGATCGTAGTGCTATCCTGCGCAGTTTTAGGATTAGTATTTCCGACTATATCTCAAACGACCGTTTATGCGTCTACATACGGTGATTTTTTGAGTTACAACGGATCTGCTCATAATTTCAAAGCAGACGTATATTATCCTTCGTCTGTAACTACGACTTATGCAGTTGAAAATTTTGAAATCAGGCTATATTCAACAGAGCTGACGTGGTCTATTTTCGGTCCGAGAATTGTGGGCTTAAAATTTACGATGACACGCCCGGACGGTTCTACAAAAGAAATTTATATAAAAAATCAAGGCTATATCAGCGATCATTTTGAGGAAACATTATTCACTTCTGACGCATTGAAAGACAGTAACGGAAATGTTATTGAAGGACAATATAAAGTACAATCAAGCGGCGTTATAAATGTTGATTTTCAACCGGATCAACAGCAAAATAGAAGTTTTACGTTTTATGTAAATTTATCAGCACCGTCTGTCACCTTACAAACGGTCGGAGCTGAAATTTCGAGTTATGATATAACGAGCAAAGAGGTTACTGTAATTGCAAGCGATAAAGACTGTACGCCGTCATTGTCTTATTCGCGTTCAACAAACTCATCTTATCCGTCATCGGCGGCAACGTCTTTTACGAGCGGAAAGACTTTTTCAGATGAAGGAAATTATATTATTACAGCAATAGACGGCGGGAGTAAAACTACAACAAAGCGCTTTGCGATCGACAAGACTGCGCCGAAATTGACTTTGACGGGGGTTTTAAATGGTGGCTATACAAGTAAAAATGTATCAATATCGTGGGATACAACGGTCGGCGGGGTAGGTTCTCAAAGAGTAAACTCAAATGATATCTTAACTGTTAAATATTCCAGAACAACCGGGGCAACGTTTCCGACATCGGCAAGCACGACTTTATCAAATGGTGCAACATTATCCAATGAGGGGAATTATTACGTTACGATTCAAGATTCGGCAGGAAATCGGTCAAGTTATTCGTTTACAATAGATAAAACAGCGCCGAAATTAGACATAAACGGGCTGATAACACAAGAAGCAACGAAAGACGGCTTTTCATTAAAATGGAGCACCGACATAGGCGCGGGGAAAAATAAGGCAAACGATAGCGATACTTTAACAATAAAGTATAGTCGCGCTACGTCATCTTATCCGTCATCGGCTGCTACCACATACAGCAAACAAAACACTTTTTTATCTGACGAAGGGTATTATTATATAACAATCGAAGATCGAACGGGGAACCGTTCAACATACCGAGTAATTGTCGATCAGACTGCGCCAACGGTGAAGGCACCGGCGGAATATTTGAACACTTCATTTGTGTATTCAGCGGAAGATCCACGCGGAGTAACGATAGAATATCGGTTTAATTCGAGCGAAACGACAAAGTTGAAAAATACGTCATTTACAGTATCTTTCAGCACGGAAAATTACGGCGTTTGGGAGTTCAGAGCGATCGATGATGTTGGTAATACAACATCTTGGAGCACGGTGAAGTTTTTCTACCGCGATACATTCGGGAACAAAGTGAACGTACAAAACTCATATAAAACGCCTGCGTATTGGACTGTACAATTATCAAGCAAAAATTTCCCGGATATTTTTGGGAAGTACAGTTTTGCGAGTTACGAAAGCGCGTTGGCGTTTGCGACGGCGAAGGAGTGGGAGTATCGCGTTGTCGATCTCGGCGGGAAGTGGTCGTATGTCAATATCTCAAATGAAAGCGTCGCGCAGATCTATGAGAGCCGAGAGGATCTTAACCGCGCCGTCAACAAATATGCAACGGCGAATATCTCGGCGCGCAATGTTCTCGGCGTGTCGGGCAGCACCTATCCAAACCCGACGGACGAGGACGGCGTGACGCGCGCAGACGCGCTGACCGAACAAAATCTCGTTCTTCCGTCACATCTGTCGCAATATAGCGGTTTGCCGCTATACTTCCTGTCGCACGACTTCGAGTATGTTATGACGGTTGCCGGCGTAACCGGCAATGACCGGAAAGTCGTGTTCCGGTACATATCCAACGGCATAACTGCGCAGACGGGATCGGATATAGAGATTGCATACGGCACGGATATCGATATCGTATTAGACGCTGCCGGCGCATGGAAGCAAGGATATTATCTTGTCACGGAAAGCGATCGTTGCGGGAACAAAGAGCAATATGTCGTCTGTATCGATACGCAGCTGCCGACGCTGACCGCGCAAGCATATTACGGCGACGGCTCGTCCGGTGCGGTGACGTTTGAACAGGGCTATACCGAAGAAAACGCGGGCGTCATGTTATATACCGGCTTGGATCTGAATGCGCTTGCGGACAATCTCGACGAGTACGTCATGCTGCTCATCAGCGGCAGAGGTATGGACAATGCGTATTATCTTAATTCGGACGAGTTGCCGTATCTGACATACGAAAACGGATATTGGGGCATATACACGCTGACGGTCTATGACCGATCTTTGAACGCGCTGACGTTCGAGATTAAGATCGCCGGCGAAGCGCCGACGCTGCGGCATACGTCGCTGACGAATGAGACGCGCTGCACGTTCACGATCGAGAGCAATGATCCGTATAACGCGATCACCGGTATATGGCTATATAAGGTCAGCTACACAGGAGAATATATCGAGGTGAAAGAGGACGGAGACGGAACACCGGTTTCGGCGGAAACGCTTGTGTATGTACTGCGGACGGGCGGCAAGTATGTCATGCGCTTTACGGACATTTTCGGCAGGACGATTGAAACAGAACCTATATTCTATATGAAAGGACTGCCGTCGGGTGTGTTGTCCGGCGTGAAGGAAGGCGGGATCACGAACAGGGACGTTACGTTCGAGTATTCGAGTGCCAACGGCGTCGAGTTGTATGTTTGGCAGGACGGAAAGTGGGTGTTGAACAATACTCTGATGAAAGTGACAAGCAAGGAAGGTTACAACATTGCAGAGATCCCAGCGAGCGTGGAGACGAGCCTGTTGTACAAGATATTCCTGTTTGTTGCCGAGGACAAGAACTTGTTTGTCGAATACCGCTTTGAGATCGATTGTATTCCGCCCTCGGTCGAAATTTCGACGTCGGACGGCGAATCGGTCACGCCGGAAGCAGTCATTAACAATCCGTTTACGGTGACTTGGGACGAAAACGGGCTAACGGCATATTATTACAACCGCAACAGCTCGCTTGGCGAACTCGGTCAATCGAAGTACACAAAAGAAACACTCATAGAAACGGCAGGGACGTGGGTGTTCAGCGTTTACGACGAGGTCGGTAACAATATATCGTTCACTGTCACGCTCGACAACAAGGTGAGCTTTACGTTGGACGGAACATATTCGCAGCTCGACGACGGTAGCTATATCGCGCGAAACTATCTGATATTGAGCGTCACCGAGCCGACGACGGTATGGACGGTCGAGAGTACGAACGGTATATCGCCTACTAACGGACAGAGGCTTGAAACGGACGGTACATACCGCTTCCATATCGAAGATCGCTACGGAAACGAACTTGATATCGTATTGATCATCGACAATCTGCCGCCTGTACCGATCATAGAGACGACGGACGGCGAGCAGGTCGAACAGAACAGTAAGATCAATACGTCGTTCACAGTCTCCTGCGCCGAAGAAAACGTGACGATCATGGTATCATCGAACAAGATCGGATATACGTCGTATTCCGGCGAGACGTTGAGTGACGTGGGGACGTACACGTTCAAGTTGACGGACAGAATGAACAACATTACGTCGTTCACCGTCACGATCGATCGGAATATCGACTATACGATCAAGGGAACGTATGTCGAACAAGACGGGAAGATCTATTCGAGGACGGGCGTTACGATTAACGTCAACGAAAAGTACGATCGTTGGTCGGTAAAGAACGCTTCCGGAGTGACCTTTGAGCCGGGCGAGAAGATCAATATTGAAGGCGAATATGCCGTGCAGATAGAGGATGTAGCCGGCAATACGCTGACGATCGTTGTTGTCATCGATCAGACTGCTCCGACGCCGGTTATTCTGACGCAAGGCGGCGAACTGATTGATCCGAACGGCAGCACTAAATCTCCGTTTACGGTTTCGTGTGACGAGAGCGGCATAACAATGTTGTATTCCAATGTCAGCAGCAATTACAGTCCGTATTTGGGTGAATTTATCGAAACCGCAGGGCGGCATTACTTCACGCTGCGCGATATTGTCGGGAACGAGGCTGTGTTCACCGTCACAATAGATACGACCGTCGGCTTCACGATCGACGGAAATTATAAGATCGATAGTGAGGGTCGGTATATCTCTCGGTCGTGGTTGTCGATCGAAATGGACGAGGGCTATCGCCGCTTTGAAGTGGTGTCCGGCGTCCGAGACTTTTCGCCCGGCGAGCGTATAACGCTCAAAGGCGAGTACCATGTTGAGATCGAGGACGAGGCGGGGAATGAAGCGCTCGTTGTTTTGGTGATCGATCAAACAGCACCGGTCGCGGAGATCGTGAAATCGGACGGCACGTCGGTCGAGCCGAACGCCACGATCAACGGTGAGTTTGTGTTGCGCTGCGACGAACCGGGTGCGAGCGTGATGATCGCCGGCAAGGATATGAAATACATAGGCTATGACGGGAAAGCGCGCAACGCAGAGGGAATTTATAATTTTATGCTGATCGACTTCATCGGCAACACTTCGACGTTCTCGGTGCGTATCGACCTTACGGTCGAATATACGCTGCGCGGCAGCTATACGCAATTCGAGAATTACGGGTTTGTCACGCGCTCGAATTTCCTGCTTGAAGCGGACGAAGATCTTGCGTATTACTCGATCAGTGCGGTGTCGTCGGGCGACCAATATGCGCTCGGCGAACGTCTGACCGCCGAGGACGAATACCTTGCCGTGCTCGAAGATCTTCACGGCAATCGTATCGAACTCCGCCTCGTCATCGATCAAACTGCGCCGGTCATTGTACTCGGCGGTGTAGAGCCGGGCGGAACGACGAACGGCGACGTCGTGGTAGTGATCGACGGCAGCGCAAGCGCGTATTATCGTATCTCCGGACAAGAAGGGCAGACCGCGATTGCGGATAGCGTCACTACCTCGTCAGACGGGTATTATACCGTGTTCGCGAAAGATCTTGCGGGGAACGAAGCGACGCTGACGTTCCGGATCGATAAAATCGTCGAGGTAACACTTTCGCCGACGATCCTGAACGGACAGATCTTGTCAGGTGGGATCTCGTTTGAGTGGGATGAGCAGATAGAAAGTATAGTCTGCACCAAAGACGGGGCAGAGATCCCATATCGCACCGGCAAGATCTCCGAGCCGGGTAACTATACGCTGACTGTCGTAGATAAGCCCGGCAATACGAGATCGTGGTCGTGGACAATTTTGCCGGCGGTATCGAAAGCGTATTCGTTTGAGATCCCCACAGGGTGGGCGGTGAGCGTATTGAGCGACGGGAACGTCGTTTCTGACGCCGTGGCAGACGGGCGGATCGAATTGTCCCGCACCGGTGAGTATGTTTTAACCTTCGAGGACGGTGAAAACAGTTACGATCTGACGCTGACCGTCGATACGGTCGCCCCAATAGTGGAGATAACACAAGAGAAGAATCAAGTCGTCGTCGGGAGCGCAAACAAGGAGAACGTAACCTACTTGCTCCTCTGCAACGGCAAAGAGGTCGCGTTCGCGCCCGGACAGGCTATCACTGAAAACGGTGAATACATACTGACGGTCACGGATGAGCTCGGCAATGTGTCGCAGTACACGTTTACGCTGAATTATATCAATACGTTCGGTATCATCGTGATCGTGGTGCTGTGTCTGCTCGCTTCGGCAGCGATCGGTGTGGTATTGTATTCGAGAACGCACCAACGGATCAGATAAAAACGATCAGACGCAACGTCTGTTGATATAGAAAAATATAAACAAAGGAGAGTATTATGAACGATCAAACCTTTAATCAATTCGGTGATGTATTGGCGGGACTTTTCGACAGTATGTTTCCCGCGCTCATTACAATCGCAATCTCGCTCTGCGCTATTTGGGGCGCATATCTCGGTTTCAAATGGTGGCGTAGCGGTGGAGATGAAAACAAACGCAAAGAGGCAAAGAGCGCGTTGGCGTCGTTTGTTATCGGTGTCGTGGTCATTTTCGTCGTTGCGGTCGCGGCACCTATTCTGATTACTGCGTTGTCAGAATGGATGACGAACAATCAAATATAATATGAGGTGAACGAGATGAAGAAAACATTTTTGATAATTCTTTCTTGTGTTCTCTCAATTGTGCTGCTTTGCGGCACGCTGACGGCGTGTACGGACGAGCGGAGTAATGATCCGATTATCGGAACGTGGCTTTGTAAGGACGAAGATAGTTACTATGCTTATTATGTCGAGATCACCGTTCCGCAGTCTGATGATGAGCCTGACTTTATGTTGAGCTATAAGATGTATGCAGCCGCACCGGATAAAGACGAATTGGTCGATTGGGAGCGCCCGTTCCAACTGTCTATTGACCAAAATGCAGAGGGGAAGTATCGACTGTTCGCAACGTTTATTCCGGGGGTTGCAAATGACAACTATGAAGTCGAAATGCAAGGAAACGACAGTTTTGTTGCGATAGGCGACGAGGGAATATATAGATCCGGACGGCACGAGTTCCACCGTACTACAATGACGTTGGAACAATTTGAGACGCAATATCTGAACGGATAAGCGAGGCGAACTATGGGTATAGCGATCAATAAAATGTTCGCGCAGCTATTATTTTGGCTGTACGAATTTTTGGACACGATCTTTGAAATGTTTCGCGTCCTATGCGGGATCGATACGGTGAGCGTCGAGGGTACGGACGGCGGGCAATCGATACTGAATGTCTTTTTGCAGGCGAGCAGTGTCACAAAAGCCTTTCTGCTGATCTTTTTGGTCGCCATACTCGTCGCTGCCGTTTCGACGATCGTTGCCGTAGTCAAAAATATCGTCAATATGAAGGGCGGAGAGCGAAAGTCGCACGCCCGGACGGTAGGGCAGGGCTTCGGCACGATCATCATTACGGGCGTTATGGCTTTTGTCATGCTTCTCGGCATTACGATGTCGAACTATGTCTTGATCAAGGTGAATGACGCCACCGCGCCGGACAGCGGTTTGACAATCTCGGCGCAACTGTTCGATATGTCGGTCGGAAAGTCTTATGAGTATGAGGATCAGTTGATTTATGAGCCTATTCCTGTGTTAGATGAATTTGGACGGGAACAATACGATTACGAGGGCAATCTTATTGTTGAACGAGACGAGCAAGGCAATATCATTTACGAGGAAAAGCGGCAATTAAAGTTGGACGAAAATGGAAATCCGATAACAACAACCGGTTGGCGGAATGAATATACGGCGGCAGATCTCGATTTTTCGATTATGTCGCCGGACGATGTGTTCGGAGTACACAAGAAAACGTTAGGGTTATTCGAGGATGCGGATAAGGGATATACAAAAGATCCCATGGTCGAAATGGAAAGTTTTAACTTTTGGACGGCGTATCTTGTTGTGATCGTGATGTTGGTAGCAATTATCTTTTCGATGTTGGGACTTGTCAAACGTATCTTTGATATCGTGCTACTGTTCATTGTATTGCCGTTGATCTCCGCGACGATCCCGCTCGACGACGGGGCGCGGTTTAAGCAATGGCGCGATACCGTCGTGTCGAAGGTTATCCTCGCGTATGGCGCGATATTGTCCGTCAACGTATTCCTGCTGATCGTCCCGACCGTATCAACGATCGATTTCACAGAGCTTGGGTGGACGGCTTTTACAGAAAATTTATTTAAGGCATTCCTTCTTATGGGCGGCGCGTTGGCGATTAACGGCGGGCAGCTGCTGCTTGCACGCCTTATGGGTACAAGCGCAGACGAGAGTCGTGAAATGGCGCATTCTGCACGCGCGCTTCTTGGCGGCGCGGTCGCGGCCGGCGGCGTGCTGCGTGGCGCAAAAAATCTTGCATTCGGCGGCTACAACAAATACGGTCGTTTCCGTACAGGTTTGTTGCCGGGAGCTGCGCGCGTTGGTAATGCTGCGGGCAACTTATTCGGCGGGCAAAAATATGCAGGATCGCGTGGTGCGAGTGTTATGCGCTTTTTGGGACGCTACGGTCATGGCAACGGCAACCCAAATTTTGGTTTGCGAAAAGGCAAAGGCAAAAGCGGTTCGGCGGACGGTACTGCTACGACTGGCGGCAGTGCGGCAAGCGTCGTAGAACGGGCGATGAGCGGCAACCCAGCTAACAATGAAGCCGGTAGCGCGCAATATGGGCGCGAACAACCGGCGGCAGCACCGCAGCAACCTGCGCCGACAACGCAGGGCGGGACGGCGTCGTCGGGGACGCAAAACAATGATCACCACGCAGGACTGCTGAACAATGTATTGCCGAAAGGCAACGAGGGCGGAGCGTTCACGCCGCCGAAAAAGTGAGGTGAGTTATGAGGCTGATACCTAAAAAGAGCAAAGTCAACCCCACAGTATGGCTGAATTTTACACTATTCGATATCGTCTTGGCGTTCGTGCTGATGATCATAGCGTTTCTTATCGCATTGTCGAATTTTGAGTATAAGTGGGCGTTGCTTTTGGCGTTCGTAGCGTTGTCGATCATGATGTTTTTCTCCGACGACGGCGAGCGCGCGTATAAGGATCTGGTTTATATGCTCAAATACGCGGCGTCGCGCAAAGTCTATGAAAAAGGCAAGAAGCACGGCGACGCGGCAGATCTGATTCCGTTCAAGAAGATCCGTGAGGACGGCGTGATTGAGTACGACGACTATTACGGTGCAATCCTGTCTGTCGGCTCGGTAGAGTTTGGGCTGCTCGACGAAGTGGAGCAGAACCGACGCATTTCTGCGTTTGCCGGCGCGATAAATAGCTTGGGAGAAAACGCTGTCATGCAGATCGTCAAGATCGATCGACCGATCAATTACGACGAAGTTGCAAAGCAGCTTTTCGTCAAACTCGAACTCGCGCGTCGGGAATATCCGCCGGACGCGGCAAAGATCGAGATTCTCAAAAGCCGATTGGCGCAGATCGATTCGCTGAACAACATTGCAAAGCAGTATCGACCGTATTATTATGTCGTCGTTTACGAAAGCGACGAGGATCTTTTGTTGCAGCAAGTGGATGTCATGCGCCGTGGCTTGGACAAAGCCGGCTTGACGTCGTACATGATCGAAGCAAAGGAAGCGGCGGTATTTTTCAAATACTGCTATACCCGAAACTTCGACGAGCGCGAGATCGACAACGTCGATCCTGCCGATTATACCGACTATGTAAAACCGGACAAGGTGCGGTTCAATTCGACGTCATGCGCTTGTGACGATGTGTACTCCTTTACTTGCGCGATATCCGACTTTCCGCTCGGCGTTACGAACGCTTGGGGCGCGGGACTGTTCAATATCGACAATACGAAGGTCGTATTGACGATAAAGCCGGTCGAGAAGGGGAAGGCGGTCAAGCGTATCGACCGTGCGGTCGTCGAACTCGAAACCCGGCGCGGGAGCGGCAAGATCAGCGAAGCGATATCGCAGGAGACACACGTTCAGACTATGGCAAATCTCGCGCAGACAATCCAAAACGAGAACGAGCTGCTGTTCGATTGCACGATCACCGTTACGGGCTTCAACAACACAAACGAAAAAAATTCGGCTTTCCGAAAAGAGGTGCGCCGGCGTATTATGTCGGACGGCTTCAAAGTAAATTATCTGCGCGGTCGGCAGTTCGACGGCTTTGCCGCCGCGACCGTGTCGAAAAAAACCGCGCTTCGTAACTTCGAGCGCGGGATCAATTCGGAGAGCCTCGCCGCCGTGTTCCCGTTCGTGTTCACTTCGATCATCGAACCGGACGGCTTTACGATCGGCTACGACTATTATCCCGTAATCCTTGATATATGGAAACGCGACAATCGACAGTACATAAACAGTAACGCTATGGTGCTTGGAAAGTCCGGATCGGGCAAGTCGTTTTTCACAAAAACGCTTTTGTCACTCATTTATTCGGAAAATTCGAGAATCTATATCCTCGATCCGGAAAATGAGTATTTGACATTGTGCCGTAACGTCGGCGGACGCTTCATCGACGTCGGCAACGCGACGGAAGGAAGGATCAACCCTCTGCACATCTATCAGATCTTGACCGACGACGGCGCACCGGCAGAGCCGGAAGTCGTTTTTGCGGCGCACCTTCAATTTTTGGAGAGCTTCTTCCGGATCACGCTCGCCGGTATTACAGCGGACAGCCTTGAAGAACTCAACAACATACTTGCGAAAGTGTATGAGGCGCGCGGCATTACGGAACATACCGACTGTGCGGCGTTCAAGCCGGAAGATTATCCGACGTTCGACGATCTGATGAGAACGGTCGAGCGCGAACTCGACACGGAAACGCTACCGTCGCGCAAGGCGAACCTCGAACGTGTTCGGACGTATGTCGCCAAGTTTGCAACAGGCGGGCGGTTTTCCAACCTATGGAACGGCGCTTCGACTTTGACGTCTGATGAGCGCATGGTCGTTTTCAACTTTCAATCGCTGTTCGGCGCGAAGAACAACACCGTCGCAAATGCTCAAATGCTCGTCATCATGCGTTATCTTGATCAGCAGATCATCAATATACGCGAGATGAACCGCTCCGGGCTCAATCAGATACACCCGTTCGTTGCGATCGACGAAGGGTACAACTTTATCGATCCGGAGCAGCCGGTTGCGCTCGACTTCGTGTTCCTGTGGTACAAGCGTATCAGAAAGTATAACGGCAGTATTATGTTCCTGACGCAGAATTTGTCGGACATTCTTGGAAATGCTGCCGTCGTACAAAAAACGACGGCGATCGTCAATAACACGCAATACTCGTTTATTTTCTCGCTCGCGCCGGCAGATATTACGATCCTGACGGATCTCTATCGCTCGGCGGGTGGAATCAACGAAACAGAGAGTAATCAGATCGCCAACGCCGGCAACGGTGAGTGCTTTGCGATCTGCTCGGCGCGGGAGCGCACGAGCTTCAAGGTCGTCGCGTCGGACGTCGTTTATACTTTGTTCGACTTCCCGGACGCGATGAAAATGATCGAAGGCGGAGATATTCGTTCGCCGTACAGACAATAAAATTGCGAAAGCAAGGAGGAAATAACAATGTTGAAAGCACAAATTCAAGGCAATCTCGTATTCGATCCGGAACTTAAAGAGATCTTTTTGAACGGAGACGAAGAACACAAGAAAAAAGTCTGCGTTTTGACGGTAGCGTCCAACCGTCCGGGCAGGGAAGCCCCCAGCGTGCTACGCGTCGAAATATGGGGCAAGGCAGCCGCAAACTGCGAAAAATATCTCTCAAAAGGCTCGGGCGTTTTTGCTGCGGGGGATCTCGACATCGATCTCTATGAAAAGGACGGCGAACGTCGCGTTGCCGTAAAAATGGTGAACGCTGAAATCGAGTTCACCGATCGCAAGGTAAAATCTTAATTTTCCCTTGTTTTTTTCGTGCGCGGGTTGCTTGGCTTGTCGGGCAAGTTGGACAAGTCCGACAAGGCGAGCAAGTCCGATAAATAGGCAGAAGGAGTAAAGGATATGAAAACGATAGTTGTTTTTAATCAAAAGGGCGGCGTCGGAAAGACATCCACCGTCATCAATCTGATGTCAGAGTTTGCAGCGCGCGGCAAGAAAGTACTTGCGATCGATCTCGACGCGCAATGCAATCTGTCAGCGTTTTGCGGCGTCAGAGAGCCGGAAAGAAGTGTGTTGCAATGGCTTTTACAATCTGCGCGTCGTGACGACGTCGTAGTCCGAACGAAGTACGGAGATCTTATTCCGGCGGAAGAAGCGTTGCAGCTCGAACTGCTGCGCTTTGCTTCGATCCCGGCGTTCGTCATACGACTGCGCGATCTGATCGCCGCAATTCCGGCGGGGCAGTATGATTATATTTTTATTGACTGCCCGCCGACGGTCAATCAGCTTACGGCTGCCGCGCTCGTTGCTGCCGATCACGTTCTGATTCCGACCGAGGCGGAGTATTTCAGCGTCGCCGGCGTGGGGAAGATCGCCGAGACGGTTGAACAGATCCTACCGCTGAATGCCGATTTGAAGGCGCTCGGTGTTGTGCTCGTAAAGTACAATCATCGGCGCATTTTGACGCGCGCGCTCGAAGATCGTCTCGTTGACGCAACGAACGAGTTGTTGCATTGCGGCGTTCTCGATACGCGCATACGGTTTACTGTCGATATCCCCGCGGCACAGGCGACGGGGCTATCTGCGAGAGAGTACAAGCCGTCTGGCAAGGCGGCACAAGATTATGCCGCGCTTGCGGACGAGATATTGAGACACATAGGAGAGGAAAATGAAAGATAATTTGGACGTCGTTGTTTTGGACACGGAAACGACCGGGCTGCACGCCGGGATCGACGAGCTGCTGCAAGTATCGATTTTGGACGGCAGAGGCGAGATCCTGTACAATAAGTACATAAAGCCGGACTATTGCAGCCAGTGGGACGAGGCGGAGCGCATTCATCATATCTCGCCCGCCGATGTCGCATGCGCGCCGCACATTGCGGACGAAATGGCGACGATCTGCGGGATCTTGCGCCGGGCAAAAACGATCGTGGGCTACAATGTCGACTTCGATCTTGCGTTTTTGGAACACGCCGGCTTTGTACGGGATATGGAGCAGCAGGTATTTGACGTAATGTTCGCGTTCGCGGAGATCTACGGCGAATACAACGAATATTACGGGAATTATAGGTGGCAAAAATTGTCTACTTGCGCCGCTTATTACGGCTATGAGTGGACGGAAAACGAGCAGCATAACAGTCTCGAAGATTGTCGGGCGACGTTGTTTTGCTATCGGCAGATGATTAGGCAAAAAGGAGATATAGCATGAAAGAGATGAAACTTATCGACGGGCTTTTTCCGGTCAAGACTGGCTCGCCGCGCGCGGCGATCGCCGCCGGTGAGACGAAAACCGCTTTGACGACAAAGCGGACGTTTAAGATCTCGAACGATCTTTGGGACGATTTTGTCGCACTCGCGGCGGCAAAAAAGCTGACGCAAGCGGAGTTGGTGAATGAGCTGATGAAGAATGCAATTGCCGGAGACAGAGATCTGATCGAGCAATATAGAACTTTTTTCGGAGAACACAAGAAAAATGTTGACAGAACTTTTTCAAATAAGTATTGACAAGTCGGGGTTGATCGCGTATAATAATAGGGCAAGGGTTAAACCTTTGCGAATTGACGTGGCTCTTATGTGTGAGAGCACATAAGAGAGTGCGGGCTTCTGTTACGGCGGAAGCCCAATTTTCTTATCAAGGAGAAATGAAAGAGTTCGGGGTATATACATTATCGAGGGAATATTTGCGAGAATATATCCCTGTTGTAAATAAGCTCGCGGAAATAAAAGGAGATACGCGTCCTTTTGTTTGTGTTAAATTACGCGGGCATAATTGGCTTGTTCCATTATCGAGCTTAAATCCACATCAATCTTATTTTAATCTCCGTCTAAATAAGCAAATAGACTATAATACCGATGATACGAAAAATGCCCCCAAAGCAATGGACTTATTTGGTGATATCTTGTATACAGAAATTACGGGATATAGATCAGTTGCTCAATACTATATTGCGATACCAATAAAGCATAAATATGCGCGCAAGTATCGAGATAAAGAGGGAAAACACATTGCCGTTGATATGTCGGTCGGTCAAAAAATGCGCGGACGGTTGTTGAACTATTTGGCGACAGTAAGAGAGGGGAAGTTGACCGGTTTTATCGGTAAGTACGTTAGAGAAGGACGTACAATTTATGAAGGATATCCGATCGACTGTATGCGATTACAAAAAGCGTTGTATAAAAATTATTTGAAGCAGCGTAAAGTTCAACGTCAGAAGCGTGATCAAGCGCAACAGCGCACCGAGGAAAAACAAAGGAAAAAGGAGTTGCGGCAAATGTCACGACAGCAAACGTCCGGAACGTCCGCGCTGCTGATGAGCCGTGAGCAACAGATTGCGGCGTTGCTATCCATTTGTAAGCAACGAATATCAAATGAAATCGACAGGGATCAATCACAAGAGCAGCGGCAAGTCCGGCAAGTCGGACAAGTCCGACAAGTCGGCGCAGATCCGTCCGGTAGCAAAGCAAAGCGAAAAACTCCGCGCGGCAAGTAATCTTGTGGGAGAGCACAAAAGAAAAACAGTCGAATATGTGCTGAGTAGAGCTATCTCGGTTTGACAAATGCGCGATAGAATGGTATTATATGAAACGAAAGGAGAAATTGCCTTATGATGAAAATGCTGATCAAGCTCGACGAAGAACGTGTGCTACGTGACGGTAAATACGATCTCGCCGATATGTGGCGCGAGATCGATGAGCTATTTGAAAACGGTTGCGTTAAAGAGGAGCAGTCAGACGGATCGGTGCTATACTCCGGGAAGGTAGATAAAGACTATTTTACTTGTATTTCGGTAGCCTATATCAGATTGAGCAACAGAGAATGGTTTGCGCGGTATTGCAGTAAATGGATATGGTACGATAACGATGATGATGAGGGGCTTCCTTTTCAAGATATCAACCTATTAGAAAAAGAACGTAAACGCAACCCGCTTTTTGCGATTTAATAGGGTGATTTATGGAACGTCCGAAAAGAAAAGCTATAAATTTTGATCTCGATACAAAAGAGATGAAAGGAAGATCGATGTACCCTAATGGGTATGAATTACTTCGCGTATCGTTCAAAGAGCGTGGCTTTGATCATCGGCAGGGATCGGGATATCTTTCACAGGATAAAATAACAACCGATGATGTTGTAAAAGTGGTAACGGAAATTGTCCACGAGCAGCCGTGGCTTGCGGACTGCGTAAAGAAGATCGATGTAACAGATATAGGAAGGCAGCACGATCTGACTGCGGTCGTAAAGGCTGCCGCAGAGGAAAGGGCGGAACAAGTCGAGCAAGCCGAGCAAGCTCGACAAGTCGAACAAGCAAAGCCGGCTCGGCTTACAGAACAAGTCGAGCAGAGCAAGGAGAGCAAGTTTTCGAGCCGGGAAGATCAGATCAATTCGTTGATGTCTGTTTGTAAAAGGCAACTATCGAATGAAATTGCGAGAGATCAAGCACAAGAGCAGCAGCAAACAGAGCAAGCCCGGCAAGCCGAACAAGTCGGACAAGTCCGACAAGTTCGACAAGCCGACGCAAAATCGTCCGGTGCCAAAGGCAAAGGGAAAGCCCCGCGCGGCAAGTGGTGAAGCGGCGCGACTTTATGAATATCTTTTTGAAAAGCTGTCAAGGCTCAAATTTTGGCTTTGGCGGCGTTTTTTATCCTCTCTCGATAAGTTAATCGGCGCATGGCAAATTGCGCGCGTAGGGGCTTGTATCGTCGTTATACGCGATGTACCAATTTTGAGGAGTGGATAAAATATGACAACACAAGAAAAAATACGTTCGATGATTGAAGGCACGACTGCGCAAGTTCTGTCAATGCTGACGAACACGATCGGCAAGACGACGTTTTCGGACGCCGTCGAAGAAACACAACGGATTGTCAACGATCTCGGCGGGCAGATTTTGCAAATCGTTTTCAACGAGGCGGACGAGATCTTCAATGCCGAGCGGGATCGAAGCAAGGTGATCATCAAACACAACGGCAAAACACGTCGGCTATTGACGACGTTGGGCGAAGTCACGTTGCACCGACGGCTGTACTACGACAAAACGGCTGCACGCTACTTCTTTGCCGCAGACGAACTACTGAAAATCGAAAAGCGCGCAAGGATCGAAAAGGGTATGCAAGCGCAGCTGATCGCCGACGCAACGCGATCGAGTTACGGCAAGGCGGCAGAGATCGCACACCGGAAAGTGTCGCGTCAGACCGTTCACAACATTGTCCGGCGTCTGAACGACGAACGGCTCAATGTCCGGACGGAAGGGCTGAAAACGGTCGAGCAGATCTATATCGAAGCTGACGAGGATCATATTCATCTGAACAACGGCAGCCCCGCAGAGGTGCGTCTGATCTACGTCCACGAGGGAGTGCGGCAAGTCTGCCGGGGACGCCGGGAACTGATCAACCCGAAGTATTTTGTGTCGGTCAGTACCGACAACGAGACGACATGGAACGACGTCGCCGATTATGTTTACGGTCAGTATCGGGTATCGAAGGCACAGCTGCATATCGCCGGTGACGGTGCGCAATGGATCAAGTATGGTTTAACGATCTTTCCGAAGGCGCAGTATCATCTCGATAAATTTCACGTTTACAAGAGCGTTACGGACGTTGTAGGCGGGGATCGGGTATTGCGCCGGCAAATCATCGACGCATTGTCCGAGAGCGATTACGACCGCGTCAGAGCGTTGTACGGTGCGCGGCTGCGATCGTTGACGAAGCCCGGCGAGCGGGAGAATGTTCGCGCCGGTTTGTTTTACATCGAGAACAATTTTGACGAGATCGATCTGACGCCGGCGACGAGCTGCGCCGCCGAAGGACACGTTTCGCACATACTTTCGGCGCGTATGTCGTCTCGCCCAATGGCGTGGAGCAAGGACGGCGCGCACCGGATCGCACGGCTTCGAGCGTATTACTTTAATGGCGGGGACTTCCGCGACGTTGTTGCTGATCGGCAGCGAGTGCCGCGGCAGCCGCGCAGGGAAAACACGACAGAAAAATACCGACGGTACAATGCAGAGACGGACGGGCAGAGGGGAGCGAACGATTACTGCTCGGCGCACCTTGTCGGGATCGACGGTATCACGAACGGACTTTCCGCAACATTGCGGGCAATCTTAAAGCGAGGTAACAAAAAATGGTGTTGAACGAGAAAACTTTGGATCAATGGCTTGCTACGCGGTGCGTGGTGCTGCCTGAATCATTGAAAAACATAAAAATAATAATTTTTAGTTTTCATGCGGAAAAAACTTGACACGACCAATTTTGCCGTCTTTATTGAATTATACTTTGAGTCGGGGTATAATTGTTTCGGGAGGACAGGATATGAGATTCAGACCCGTTCACGAAAATTACAATGTAAAAGACCTTGAAAGGTCGATAAGATTTTACGGCGAAGCGCTCGGTCTCAAAGAGGCGCGCAGGATAAACGCCGCCGACGGCTCGTTTATCATAGTATATCTTGAAAGTGAAGACGGCGGTTTTCAGCTTGAACTCACGTGGCTCAAAGATTTTGACCGCGCGTACGACCTCGGCGACAATGAATTCCATCTGGCGTTCGTCGTCGACGACTTTGCCGCCGCGCACGATCTTCACGAAAAGATGGGCTGTATCTGCTTTGAAAATCCCGCGATGGGCATTTACTTTATAAACGACCCGGACGGCTACTGGCTGGAAATAATCCCGGCGGACAAATAAAGACATAAACCGCTTGCCGCATTTGAATAAAAACGCAAAGACGCGGCGGGCGGAAGGATCATATCATGGACTACTGCATTTCCGACATTCACGGACATTACGACCTTTTCTGCCGCCTGATGGACAGAATAGATTTTTGTCGGGGCGACAGGCTTTTCGTCGCCGGGGATATCATTGAAAAGGGACCGGACAGCATACGGCTGGCAAAGCTTCTTTATTCGATGCCCGACGTTTATTGCATTGCTGGAAACCATGAGTACGACTTTCTGCGGTATTTTCATTTGCTTATGCGGGATACCGACGATTACGACTTTGTTCTCGCGAAATTGCAGGCGTATTTTCCGGACGGGGACCTTCTTGACTGGGATATCGTTGATTACCTTGAAGGTCTGCCGTATTATATCGAAGAGGAAAAATTCATAATGGTGCACGCCGGTCTGCCGGTAAGAGACGGGAAGGCGGCGCGGCCGGAAGATACGCCGGAAAGGACGCTCGTCTACGACCGCGTTTTCAAGGAACCGGACGTATTGCCCGAAGGCGGCAAGTGCGTGTTTTTCGGGCATACGCCGACCTGGTACCTGACCGGCGGCAGGCACGAGATACTTTTTTATCCGCGCAAGGGCGCGCGGAAAAACAGTACGGACGTCGCCGATTATTGCAAGATACACCTTGATCTTGACACCGCGCTCAGCGGCACGCTGGGCTGCGTTTCGGTAGATACCTGCGAATGTTTTTACGTGAAAAAGCACGACTGAAAAATGCCGACGCCGGCGGAGGCGGAGGGATATTTGCTCAACAATTTATTACGCAGGATGAGAGTAATTGCCAACCGCGAAAGCAGCGCTTTGCGCTGCCGAACCCTGTCAACGCTGACGCTTATGACGGGGTTCTTCTATCCCTCGCTACGCAAATAAAAACCGAGCTGAATTGCCCGGTTTTTATTTGGCGGAGCAGTCGTAACGTAAAACGAATATTCTATTCGTAATTTTTAAGTAGTTCTTCTATTTTTGAGATTGAATGTCTAAACTGCAAGAAATCGCTTTGTGTCCAGTTTTGAGATGACTCTATGTAACTGTGATCCGGGACTCTTCTCGCTTTATTTATTATATCAAAATCATTTCTTAGTTCATCTTTTGACGTGTTTTCAAAAATGTTTGTAAACAAGTCAAAATTATCAACAATTATTCTCAATAATACGCTAAAGTATATCTTATTTACACTTGGATTTCTTTTTTCAAGCGTATCTCTTTTTCTTCTTTACATTTTTTATAGAAAGTGCTATAATATTTTTGATATTCAAGGAGAAGGTGCGTTATGGACTTCGCTGAAAAAGTAAAATATGTAAGAACAACACTAAAATTATCGCAAGAAGACCTTGCACACGAGTTAGGTGTCAGTTTTGCCACGATAAATAGATGGGAAAACGGAAACTACAATCCAAGTCGATTGGCAAGAAAAGCCTTTGAAGAGTATTGTGAGAAGAAAAATATAAAGGAAGAGGATAAGTGAATATGGAAGACAAAATCGGATACATATATGTTTTAACAAATCCATCTTTTCCTGAATATGTGAAAATCGGTTATGCCATTAACGTAGACGCAAGGGTTGCACAACTAAATAGGAGCGAGTGCACTCCGTTCGCGTTTAAAAAGTATGCAGTATTACCAGTTGCAAGCAGGCTAGCAGATAAAAATATTCACAAACTTATAGATAGATTTAAGCCTGAGTTGCGAGCAAAAGAAAACGTAAACGGGAAAATACGCATACGTGAATTTTTTGCTATGTCGGCACAAGAAGCTGTAGATATTCTTGACACTATAGGCGGTATTTACGGGGAAAAACCTCAGCTATTTGAGCAAACAAGCGAAGAAAAGCAAGACCAAAAAATGGCTGAAAAAGTTGCCATTGCTTCGGAACGAAAATCGCCGTTTTCCTTTTACAAATGCGGTATTCAAGATGGAGAACATATTGTATATGTTCACGACTCAAAAATTGTTTGCACAGTTGCTAGTGATAGAGAAATCTTTTTCGATGGCAAAAAAACTTCATTAAGTGCATTGGCAAAAAAATTGCTTAATCGAAAAAACGGAGTTCAAGGAACCCTTCATTTTTCTTACAATGGTGAAATATTGTCTGCGTTAAGAAAAAGACTTGAAGATGAAGGTAAATATGTTTCTAATAAAAACGGTTCTACCACAACTAAAGAAGCAGTAACAACAACTGATAATTCTATTTTACTATATTTTAACCAAGCATCTTGCAAGTGGTCTAATGATGGATTTTTATTACTAAAAGGTAGTAGAATTTCTTTAACTTGTTCTCCTAGTAGTTCTGATTGGGTAAAGAAAATGCGCATAACTTATAAAGAACAAATATCAAATGATTTAATAACGAAAGATATATTGTTTGATAGTAGTTCGGCTGTTGCCGCATTTGTTGCAGGAAGCAATAGAAATGGGAAAATCTGTTGGAAAGACTCAAACGGAATACTCTTAAAAGACTTATTAGTAAAGGGAAAATAATATGAATTACATTGGTTCTAAATATTCTTTAATAGACTTTTTGGAAGAGTCTATTGATAAAACGTTAAAACTTTGCAATGAAACAAGAAAACCGTCTGAAATGGTTTTTGCCGATTTGTTTGCAGGCACAGGTGTTGTTAGTGGTTCTTTTAAGAAACAAGGCTATTCTATTATCGCCAACGATATTCAATATTACAGTTATGTAATTACCAAACACATGATTGAAAATAACGGAAACCTTGATAAAGAGCGTTGCGATTGCCTTATCGAAGAACTTAATAATCTTGAAGGCGTTGAAGGTTTTATATACAAAAATTACTCGTTTGGCGGGACTGAAGGTCAAGAGTTTCGTCGTATGTACTTTTCAGATTTCAATGCAAAAAAATGCGATGCCATTAGAATAGAAATTGAAGCTTGGTTAAAGCAAAGTAAAATAAATGAACACGAATACTTCTTCCTACTCGGTTCGTTGCTTAATAGTATTGATAAATACGCCAATACGGCCTCTGTGTACGGTGCGTACTTAAAAACGCTAAAAAAGTCTGCATTGAAAGAAATGGAACTTATTGCGCTCCCCATAATGCAAGGAACTGTTGAATGTAAAGTATATAATGAGGATATAAGTGAACTCATAAAGAATGTTTCAGGCGATATTTTGTATCTTGACCCACCATATAACGCCCGTCAATATTGTTCCAACTATCACCTGCTTGAAACAATAGCAAGATATGATAACCCTGAAATTAAAGGGAAAACAGGCTTACGTGATTATTCCGATCAAAAAAGTGTTTTCTGTAATAAGAGCAAAGTCGCAGATGCTTTTAGTGATCTAATAAAGAATGCCAAGTTCAAATATATCTTCTTAAGTTACAATAACGAGGGCTTAATGTCATTTGACACGATTGAAAAAATCATGAAAAAGTACGGCAAATACAAAGTGTATATGCAACAATACCGTCGATTTAAAGCAGATAATGCGAGAGATTGCAAGTCTGATTCAACAATAGAATACTTGCATTGTTTAGTTAAGGAAGATATGTAATGGGCAAAATAAACGACCTTGATATGTCAAATTGGAAAGAGTTGACGGATGTTTGGACTGACAGCCTTTGGATTATTCCACAAAGAGATAATTCAGGGGCTCACGACGGACATTATCACGGTAATTTTGTTCCGCAAATACCGCATCAATTACTTACCCGTTATACAAAAACAGGTGACTTTGTTTTAGACCCTTTTGCAGGTAGCGGAACGACTTTGATTGAGGCTCAACGAATGGGAAGGAATTCCATCGGTATAGAACTACAACCAAGCGTGGCGGCAGAATCAATTGGCAGAATTCATTCCGAACAAAAAGAAGGCATTATTGCCGACACATTTGTAGATGATAGTAGAACATTTGATACGAAGAGAATTTTAGAGACTTATAATATTAACAGCGTTCAATTTATTATTTACCACCCACCCTATTGGGATATAATCAAATTTAGCGAAGATGAAAACGATTTGTCAAATTCAACCAGTTTAGACGAATTTATAAATAATTTTCGACAGGTGGTTAGGAATACATCTGCTATACTTGAAAAAGGACGCTATTGTGCCGTTGTAATAGGCGACAAGTATGCAAACAGTCAATTAGTGCCGTTGGGCTTTTATTGTATGCAAGCGATGCAACAAGAAGGACTTACACTAAAAGCAACAATTGTTAAGAATTTTGAGGAAACAAAAGGCAAAGCAAATCAAAAAGCACTTTGGCGACAACGTGCTTTGCAAAATGGATTATATCTATTCAAACACGAGTATATTTTTGTCTTCAAAAAGTAGTTAAAAACGACAGCCATCACAAGGCTGTCGTTTTTTTTGATTTAATAAATTTTTATTGGATTTTGTGTTCTATCATAATAAATACATTCTATATTCCCAACAGAAGCATTTATACCTATTGTGGTTGCTTGACTATTAAAATTATTTATTGCGGCGTCAAAAGCTCTTTTATTTACAGTATTTCGTTTATGCTCGTACGCAAATATTGTTGGCACGATTGTAATAGGCTTATTATTAACTAATAAGTTCGGAACAATATATTGGTCGACCCATTTGATATACCAGGGAATTTGATTAGTAATTAAACTTGACAAAGGTCGTTCATCCTTTAGTTCAATTACACGAATTTGGATTTCTCTATCAGTTTCAGCAATCGTCAATACATCAATTCTTTTTTCTCCTACACTACATATCACTTCATTACCAATCCATATTTTGGACGTATTTGTGGGGAATAGTTTAGCTATTAATAAAGGGTCTTTATCAAAATTTTGAGTTATGTACGCCTGAACATGCCCTTCATGGGAACCGTTTACAACAGATAATCTATTGTTTATTGACAAAGACTGATTTGTTAGACCTTGATATGCAAAATGATTTACGGATATTGAAACACTATAATTTGTATGGTCATAACAAAAAGCATTGCCAGTTAAAGTTTGATTATTATTAATCGACATTAAAAGACTTTCCATTTTAGACATTTCAAAATCTGTCAAAAATGAGCAACCCCTCATCCCTGTAAGTTTACGATATATCATACTCCAACACATCTCGTAGGGTTTATTTATTGTTGCAATATCGTCTAATGCAATTTGTTCTGAAATTCCTTCAGCAAATACCCGATAAGGTTTGATTTTCACTCTAAAAGGTAAATATTTGTCTAGTTCTACACCTAAATAATTTGTATTTAATGGCTCAAAAAATGGAGTGCCTTGAATTTCAAAAACACCAAAAAACTTTTTACATCCTGTTACATAAAATAAAACCTTATCTCCATTTCTAACTTTTGAGATATCTGCAATCATTCCTGTAAAAGTATTTTCATGTGTATATTTAGCAGGTAATAAACTATTCAGTGTTGGTTGAAATGTTGAATACCCAGTACCAGCAAACATGTATTGTAAATGTATATTAAATGTCCGTTCGTTTACTATAAAAACGTGAGTCATTATTTTTTCTCCTGTAAATGTCTTTTAAATTCTAATGGGTCATACCAATAGCATCCTACACAAGCATCTTCTTCGCAATTATGTTCTGCGCTACCTTGATAGTACGAAATAGGGTAACCTAACCGTTTTGCATCATAGCGGATACCCGTTCTGCGACATTCTTTACAATATTGACGTTTTGCATCGTTAGCAGCTTTGCTTAACGGTTGAAAATCTTCTAAACGTTGGTCTTCGTTTCTCATAACACGGTCTTCATTTTTCATTCCGTTCTTATGGTCAACTTCAGGATTAGAAGTTCCTAACACTACGCAACGTTGAGCCTTTATAGTTCTCTTTATATCTGCTCTTATATGTTGAGAGTAGTCTCCATTATTAAGACCGTTTAAGCGTATTCTATCTATACCATTGCCCGGAGTAATACTCTTATCAAACTCTATTACGAACTTTCTTGCAAGTATAGATTCTTTTCTCGCCCAAGATGCTCCGTTACCAAAAGTCAAGCAAGCATATTCGCCTACAAATTCACTTATATCTACCCAACGACTAACGCCATTTTCGTTTGGTTGTGCAAGTTTAATAAACAATTCAGTTTTTGTCATTTGTTTTTCTCCTATTAAAAATTAAAGAACTCTTTTAATGATACTTTAAGTGCAATAGAGAGTTTTTCGATATTCACTATTGAAATATTTCTTTTTCCGCATTCTACGCTTGTGATATAAGTTCTATCAAGGCCTGCTAAATCGGCAAGTTCTTCTTGACTTATGCCAAGTTTGTTGCGTAATTCTTTTACTCTTTGACCAACTAAAATCTTTACGTCCATTTTTATTCTCCTAAATTCATATAAACATATTTTAACAAAAAGTGACTTTTTTCACAACGGACTATAAGTCACAATCGCTTCTGAATAGAGCCTTAATTAAAAAGGCAAAAACCTCAAATGGCACTATGGCGGGTGCTTGAATAAACGAGCGGCTCGGCTACGCCTCGCCGTTCAAGCACCCGCCAAAATAAACAACGCAATAAGAAACGAAACTCAAAAGCGCACGGAAACGGGCGGTCGCCGCTGAACCGCTTGGCGATCCGCCCTTATCTCCCGTGCGGCTGTATTTGAGTTGTAACGCTAATGTATACCGTCGGTATCCGTATATCGACGGTTTTTCGCTTTTTGTATACTTGCAGTATCGGAAAGTGTTGGTTTTGCTACGGAAAGTATACTTTCACCTACTCACGCTCAAAGCGAAAAATAGTGTGTAATTTCAAGTGTCGAAACGGAGATAAAGCCGCCGCGCAAAAAAATTTGTAAAATTTTTCTTTTAGCCCCTTGCTTTTTGCCGTTTTCGAGCCTAAATA
>CASEHD010000008.1 GCA_949287655.1 uncultured Christensenella sp.
AGAAAAAAAGACGTTCGCGCTGATAGAGCTGCTTTTTCAACATTACATGACGCACCCCGAAGAACTCCCCGCCTTTTCCCGCTCTCTGCTCGAAACCACACCGAGAGACCGCGTAGTGGGAGATTATATCGCGAGCTTTACCGACAGATATGCGGTGCGCACCTTCCACGAGATATTCACCCCGAAGGGCTGGAACGTCTGACAATAATGGCGGTAAGCCTTTTGATTTAAACACGAAGAATATTCAATAACGCACACGGGCATGAAAATTCCTGCCCGTTGTCATATTCTGTCCGCTTTCGCCTGTAAAATATCTTTTTCTGTTTAGCGTTCGCAAAGTGGGCGTTCAAATATGTTCAAATTTATACCGGCCTTATCATAATCCCCGCCGACTGCTCTGCCGCAATCAACCAAAGCGGCGTGTAATTCTGCAAATATACCGCTATCCGTCCGGGGTTACTCTGCCGCGGGCATAAAAAAACGCCGCCACGGCGGACGGCGTATAATTTACGCATCAGCGTTTTGCTTTCAGTTGATCTGAGTGACCCAACCGAATTCGTCCGGATATTTTTCCTGCTGGATACCCGTTATCTTATCGTACAGGAACGCGGTTATCTCGCCCATCTTGCCGCCGTTGACGATCATATCCTTGCCTTTGTAGCCTATCACGCCGACAGGGGAAATGACCGCCGCGGTGCCGGTACCGAAACACTCTTTGAGCGTGCCGTCCTCATAAGCCTTGACGACTTCTTCGATCGAAATTCTTCTCTCGCTCGCCTTGTAACCGTACTTTTTCAGCACTTCGAGGCAGCTCTTTCTTGTGATGCCGGGAAGAATGCTTCCGACCAGCTGAGGAGTAACGACTTCGTCTCCTATGACGAAGAATATGTTCATGCTGCCCACTTCTTCGACGTACTTATGCTCTTTTCCGTCAAGCCAGAGCGCCTGATCGACTTTGCCTCGCCGGTTCCGCCGATGAACGCTCTGACGAGAGTGTCCTCGACGAGTATCTTTGTCGGTTCCAGACCGTGTGCGTAATAGCTGCCGACGGGCGACAGGATTATGCTGAACACGTATTTCTTGCTGGCATGAACGCCCAGAACCTCCTCGTTAGCGAACATAAACGGACGTATGTAAAGCGCGGTGCCGGGCTTAGTCGGGATCCAGTCGCTTTCGAGTTTGAGCAGCTCAAACAGCGCAGGTTTTACGACGTTCACGTCGAACTGAGGCATGCACATTCTCTTTGCGGAATTGTTCATTCTGACGAAGTTGTCGTCTATACGGAAGACGGTGATCCTGCCCTCGTCGTTCTTATACGCCTTAGCGCCCTCGAAGATGCTCTGCGCGTAATGCAGAACGTTGGTCGCGGGAGCCATCGGGAAAGATGCGTAAGGAACTATCTCCGGCTCTTTCCACGCGCCGTTTTCGTATTCCATAACCAGCATATGGTCGGTAAAATACTTACCGAAACCCAGTTGGGAAAAGTCGGGTTTTTGCTTCAAGACTGTTGATTTGGTTATCTTCATAAAACCACCCCGTAATTTGTTTTCTTATTTATCAAAACCGAAAAATCCTTCGCCCGTGTTGGTAATAACCGCTTTTCCGGAGGAAGCGTCGGTCAGCTTTTCAATAAGTTCTTTTTCTTTTCCGAGCGTTACGGCAAAGCTTAAAGTCACTTTATCGCCGTATTCGGTCGCCGTTATCTCAGCGCGTTTTGCGACCTCGTCCGCAAGTCTTTTCAGATCCGAATAATCGCAGACAACCTCGTAAAATCTCGCGCGGTCGCACCTTACGACCTCCGCGTTGTCGAGAGCTTCGGACACGCTTCGCGAATAAGCGCTCACCAGTCCGCCCGCGCCCAGTTTTATCCCGCCGAAATAACGGGTCACGACCGCGAGGGTCATTCTGACGTTGCGCTTTTTAAGCACTTCCAGCATCGGCATCCCCGCCGTGCCCTGCGGCTCTCCGTCGTCCGAAAAGCGCTGTTCCGTATTCTCTCTGTTGGACACGAACGCGTAACAGTTGTGAGTCGCGTCCGAATATTTTTTTGATATCTTCTTTATCTCGTCGAAAGCTTCGTCCGCGCTGTCTATCGGCACAAGCGTAGTTATGAACCGCGACCTGTTTATCACGATCTCGTACTCGCTTCTGCCCTTCACGCAGAAATAGCCGTCGCTCATTGAGCCTTTACCCTGACGTGGACTTTCTTTCCTTTATGCAGGATAACGCCCTTTTCGAGCTTTTCGTCGCTTACCGTATAATCAAAGCTCTCAACCTTTTCTTCGTCGATCTTTACGCCGCCGCCGGTGATGAGGTTCCTCGCCTCGCTCTTAGACTTGCAGACGCCGACCGCGCACATGATGTCGATAATATTGTTTACGCCTTTAACCACGGTCGCCTCCGGCATATCGTCGCCGACGCCGCCGAAAGCCGCTCTCGCCTGCGTCTGCGCCTTTTCAGCCTCCGCCTTTCCGTGAACGATAGCGGTGACTTCATACGCAAGCCTTTCCTTAGCCGCGTTGATGCGCTCGTCCTTGTATCTGCACAACTCGGCGATCTCGTCGAGGTCGACGTAGGTCAGCAGTTTAAGGCATTTTTCGACGTCCGCGTCCGCTGTGTTTCTCCAATATTGATAAAAATCGTAAGGCGATGTCTTTGCCGGATCCAGCCATACCGCGCCCGCCTGCGTCTTGCCCATCTTCTTGCCCTCGCTGGTCGTCAGCAGCTGGAAAGTCATAGCGAACGCCGGAGCGCCCTCTTTCCTTCTGATGAGGTCGGCGCCCGCGAGTATATTCGACCACTGGTCGTCGCCGCCGCATTCGAGCTTGCAGCCGTAATGCTTGAACAGATACAAAAAGTCGTAAGCCTGCAAAAGCATATAGCTGAATTCAAAGAAAGAAAGACCCCTTTCCATACGCGTCTTGAAGCACTCGGCGGTCAGCATTTTGTTGACCGAAAAGTTTGAGCCGATATCTCTCATGAATTGCAGGAAATTCAGATTGTCCAGCCAGTCCGCGTTGTTGACCATGACAGCCGCGTTCTCTCCTTCAAATGAAAAGAATCTGGACATCTGCTTTTTGAAACATTCGCAATTGTGTTTTATCGTCTCGTTGGTCATCATACGGCGCATATCCGTTCTGCCGGACGGGTCGCCTATCTTACCCGTGCCGCCGCCGATGAGTACGATTGGTTTGTGACCCGCCTTCTGCATATGGCTCATTGCCATCAGCGCGAGGAAATGCCCCACGTGCAGGCTGTCCGCGGTCGGGTCGAAACCTATATAGAACGGAACGCTCTCTTTCCCGAGCAATTCATAAAGCTCGTCCTCGAAAACCACCTGTTTGATAAAACCTCTGGCTTTCAGCGTGTCCATAATGTTCGTACCGTTCATATTTTTCTCCTTTTTTGTATACGTTTGCAATAATTATATCACCCTTTCATTTAGTTGTAAAACGATATTTTCTTTTTTACCGGATAAAATCCTTTTTTGTTGCAGCGCAGGCTTTGCTCGTAACAGCCGACGATACCGGACGGCAGCCGGCGCTCATTTTTTTGCGATAAACCCGTCCGCCACGCAGCCTTATTCTCCCGGCGACCGCCAATGCGTAAAAGAGGCGAATATTTTTGATGTTTATGCGCACGATAACCGCAAAGAGAGGTGCGTTATGAAAAGAAACAACAATTACCTGCTTATACTCGCCGTTCTGTTACTCGCGGTCGCGGCAGTCGCGCTTTGGGGCTGCGAAAAGGGGGATTCCGCGTTCGCAAACTACACGCCGGAGGACTTTGTTTCCCTTTCCGACTTTACGCTGAAAACGAACACAAAACCCGATTCCGTAATGAGATACGTCAAAAAAGACAACGTCATCGTCTATTCTTCCACTCATATAGGCGACGGCTATACGAACACCGTCTACTACTCTTTCGCGAAGGACTCAAACAGAGAGTACAGCGAAGGCAGCTGGAAGGAGATAGAAGACGCGGACGTCGACAAGTATCTGGGCAGCATAAACAATGCGTGCGGGCTGATATACAACAAACTGGACCCGACGCAGTTTAAGGAAATACAGGGGAAAAAGCTGCAATTTTCGGTAGATCCCGAAACTTTTTTCAAACAGGCGTACAGACAGATCTATCACAACTATTTCGGTACTGACTACGAAGAGGAAGAATTTTCCGCCGATTTCGAACAGAACGCGCCTGCCCTGTTCGGCGATATGAGCGCATACGCCGTGACCCTGGACTGCTCAAAAGCGGATAAGATAATGCTTTCCATAGGCAACGAAAAAGAAGGAACGCTTGACGTCTACGAGTACTACGCGATAGGCTCGACGACGGTGAAACTTCCGGAATAAACCCGTGCAAAGAGAACGGATAAGCCGTTCTCTCCCCGCCTTACGCGTACATACCGCGCTTTTCCCGCAGCGCGGTTTTTCCGTTGCCGCGCGCGTGCTTTTTAACGTATAATTTTTTTACTATCGGAGCAATTTTCCTTTGATATTTTTTTCACTATATGATATAATCCAATCGACGCAAGAAATTTTTAAGGAGGATTTTCCTAATGGAATATTCACGTGAAGTTCTGAATATGTGCAAAGTTGCCAAAGGCGCGAATCACGGTCCGGCTCCTATTCCCGAAGAAGCTAAATGGGTTCAGGCAAAAGAGATCAAGGATATCAGCGGTTTCACCCACGGCGTAGGCTGGTGCGCTCCTCAGCAGGGCGCCTGCAAACTGTCGCTCAACGTCAAGAACGGTATCATCGAAGAAGCTCTCGTTGAGACGCTGGGTTGCTCCGGTATGACCCACTCCGCCGCTATGGCGGCTGAGATCCTGCCCGGCAAGACCATTCTCGAAGCGCTGAACACCGACCTTGTCTGCGACGCCATCAACACCGCGATGAGAGAGCTGTTCCTGCAGATCGTCTATGGTCGTACCCAGTCCGCTTTCTCTGAAAACGGCCTCAGCATCGGCAGCGGTCTCGAAGACCTCGGCAAGGGTCTGCGTTCGCAGGTCGGCACTATGTACAGCACCAACGCAAAGGGCGTGCGCTACCTTGAAATGGCTGAAGGCTACGTCACCCACATCGGTCTCGATAAGGACGATCATGTCATCGGCTACGAGTTCGTCAACCTCGGCAAGATGATGGAAGACATCAAGAACGGTATGGACGCCAACGAAGCTGTCAAGAAGCACACCAAGAGCTACGGCAGATACAACGAAGCGGTCAAGAAAATCGACCCGCGTAAAGAATAAGGAGGTTCTGACTTATGGCAGTTACGTTTGAAAGTTACGAAAGAAGAATTGACAAGATAAACAAGTGCCTCGCAGAGTACGGTATCAAGGATCTCGAGGACGCCAGAAAAGTCTGCCTCGACAAGGGTATCGACGTTGAGAGCATCGTAAAGGGAATTCAGCCCATCGCTTTCGAAAACGCGGTATGGGCTTACACCGTCGGTTGCGCGGTCGCTATCAAGAAGGGCTGCAAGAAAGCCGGCGACGCCGCCGAAGCGATCGGTATCGGTCTGCAAAGCTTCTGCATCCCCGGCTCCGTCGCGGATCAGAGAAGGGTCGGCCTCGGTCACGGCAATCTGGCGGCTATGCTGCTCAGAGAACAGACCAAATGCTTCGCTTTCCTCGCGGGTCACGAATCCTTTGCGGCGGCTGAAGGCGCTATCGGTATCGCGCGTACCGCAAACACCGTCAGAAAAGAGCCTCTGCAGGTCATCCTGAACGGTCTGGGCAAAGACGCGGCTCAGATAATCAGCCGTATCAACGGTTTCACCTACGTTCAGACTAAACTCGACTACTACACCGGCGAGCTGAAAATAGTCAACACGACCTCTTACAGCAACGGCGAACGCAGCAAGGTCAGAGTTTACGGCGCGGACGACGTCGTCGAAGGCGTTGAGATTATGAAGCACGAGAAGGTAGACGTTTCCATCACCGGCAACTCCACCAACCCGACCAGATTCCAGCACCCGGTCGCAGGCACCTATAAGAAATGGTGCGTAGAAAACGGTAAAAAGTACTTCTCCGTCGCAAGCGGCGGCGGTACAGGTCGTACCCTCCACCCGGACAATATGGCTGCCGGTCCCGCGAGCTACGGCATGACCGACACGATGGGTCGTATGCACAGCGACGCTCAGTTTGCCGGCTCCTCTTCCGTTCCGGCTCACGTCGAGATGATGGGTCTTATCGGTATGGGCAACAACCCGATGGTCGGCGCCAGCGTTGCGTGCGCTGTCGCGGTCGAAAAGGCTATGGCGTAATCACCGTCAACAAATCTGAGAAAGCCGCCCTTTGCGGGCGGCTCTTTTTATTATGCGCAGATCATTATTTCAAGCATACCGGACCGGAATAATACGAACAAGGTTTAAAGCGGCAAATTTTCGCAGCCACTGTGTTAAATGTCTTGATAATATATAGCGCTTTGAGAACAAAAAAATTCATACAAATTCGTCATATGATTTAAATTGCGACACAAACGCCGCCCTTACGGACGGCATATAATATCTTAAAATGCTGCGGGTCGCACGCATGTCTTACTCTTTTTTCGCGGATCTTTACTTTATTAACGGAAACGCCGCCTCAGATATCCTGCGCTTTCCTCTCTTAGCGTCGGATTTATCGGGCGTAAATATGATAAAAGCCGCGCTGCCCATTACTGTGAATACGGCGATCGCCGCAATCGGAGAGCAGCTTATTCCAGCACGAAAGTCATTGTCGCGGGGTTGTGGTCGCTGTACTTAAAGTCGTTGTCGATGTTGACGCAGCTTACGACCTTTACGTTATCGGACACTATGAATCCGTCGAGCACAACGGTATAGTTGACTCCCTTTTCATACGGGATATCGGTGCTGCGGCATGTCGGCGCGTTGGTTGACGCGACAAAGCTGAAACCGTCCGCGAGGTCGTCGTTCGTCAAAGAGAACACCCAGTCGGGTCTTTTCTGCTCTGTCGGGAAAAGCCCGTCGCTATCCGCGATATCGTGATTGAAGTCTCCGCCGACGATCACGTAATTACCTTTTTCTTTCTCTTCAGTCATAAATGTGTTGAGCACCTTTAGCTGCTGCTGGCGTACGGTGCCGCCCTCGTCGTAAGCGGACATATGGCTGTTGACAATGACCAGTTCCCTGCCGTTTTCAAGCGAATAGCGCGTGACGACAAAACACCTGTCGAGATCGAAATACTTGCTTATATCCGTCGCCAGCGGATATTGTCTGCGCAGCGCCGAATCCATTTTGAACCTGCTGTAAGAAGCAAGCCCGGTCAGACTCTTTCCGTGCGGATCGGTTATCGGATAAAAAAGAAACGCGCTGTCGTAACATATGCCGACGTTATGAGACATATTGCCGAAAGCGTCGTTGAAAATTGAGTACTGGTTTATATGAAAGCTGCGGGTAGAATTCAGGTCAACTTCCTGCAGAAGCACAAAATCGTAATCTCCTTCGGCAATAAGATCAGCGGAGCCGTTGATATTTGTCTTTACGACCTCTTCGCTCTCCGCCTTACTGTTCTTTCCCGTCACCGCGGCGCCGTCCTTCATCGTGCCGCTGTCCATAAAGAAGGAAAAGTCATGAGTATACGCGCCGAAACCGACGTTGTAAGTCGCGATCGTGTACGCTGTTCCGAGAGAAACGGTCGCGCTCTGATTGTTCTCAATGTCGACGGCGGTGTTGTCCGGGATCCTTTCGTAAGTAAGACCGACGTAACAGACGTAGCCCGCAACGACGAGCAGTATGAGCGCTATCAGCGCCAGTATCAGACAAGCCGTAACCGCAACGAATTTCCGCATATCACCCTCGCATTTCCGCGCATTATCTTTGACGCGGATCTATATTTATATTATAAAGCAAAACAGGCTGCAAGTCAAGAACAGATAAAATGGGGCTCTTTCGAATTCCCATTTTTGAGAATACCGACGTTTTCGCTCGATCAGCCGTATTTTATAAGATCATAATATGCTGTAACGCTGCTTTTCGTCGGGATTTGTTGTCTGAACCGTCGCCCTGCTTCTCTTTACAGACGGCATCGGCAGGCTTTTCAGCCTGTTCGCCTCCGTCCAGGATCGCAAGCCCGTCCGCCGCGCCGTCGATTCAAGCGGAAAAAATAAAGAAGAAATATTGCGGCGTTGCGGATACAGGCGGCAAAAACGCAGAAAACAAACAGCATAAAAAACGTCCTCCCCGCGAAAAGAGGAAGGACGCTGTTTTTAAATTTAAACCTTATTCGACAAACAAACCCGACGATTAAAAATCCGCTTCGTCCGGATGCTGACCTCTGCCGCCGAACGGACGCATATAGTCGATGAAATACATGTCGGAAAGCGAGATCTCAAAGTCGAAGATATCCGCGTTTTCAGCCATTCTGTCGCCGTGTACGGACTTGGGCAGCGGCACCACGCCGTGCTGTACCGCCCACCTGACCGCGAGCTGCGCCGGAGTCTTGCCGTACTTATGCGCCATCGCGACTATCTCGTCGTTTTCAAGCACCTCTCCTCTGCCCAGCGGTCTGTACGCCTCAACGAGTATGCCGTTTTCCTTGCAGAACGCGAGAGTATCGAAATGCGGATAGCCGGGGTGCATTTCGATCTGATCTACCGCGGGTTTTACCGTGCACTTGTCCAGTATGCTGAGGATATGATGGGGCAGAAAGTTGGAAAGACCTATGCTCTTCACCCTGCCGCTCGCCTTTATCTCTTCAAACGCCTTCCAGGTGTCGCAGTTGATGTTCTGCCAGTCGCTGTAATTTTTCGCGTTCGCCGGCCAGTGTATCAGAAACAGGTCGATATAGTCCAGCCCGAGATTGTTGAACGACTTTTCAAAGCCTTCGAGCGCGCTCTTATAGCCTCTGTCCGTGCCCCAAAGCTTGCTGGTGACGAATATCTCTTCTCTTGCGATCTTGCTGTCTCTTACCGCCTTTCCGACTCCCTTTTCGTTGCCGTAGATAAATGCGGTGTCTATATGGCGGTATCCCAGGCTCAGAGCTTCGCGCACACAACCGTACGCCGCGTCGTCGTCCGCGATCTTAAACGTGCCGTAACCTATGCAAGGTATCTTATTGCCGTCGTTCATCACGAAACAGTCGCGTAAATCTTTCATATATCCTCCGATCGATTCCACAAACGTGGCTTGCTGTATAGAACAAGTATATCAAACCGGGGGCGGCTAGGCAATACATATTATTAATTATCGGAAAAATTTTTATGAAAGAGCCCGTTGCTGTTTCTTGGAAGAGCCGCTTATCGCCGTCGGTTTTTACCGCGATTGCCCGACCTGTCGTTTTCGGGAACGAACGCAAGCTTTGACGGATTGCGCCGTGCAATATGAGCCGCAGCCCCGATCCGCGCGTTCGTCGAGTATTCTGTCCGCATGACCCGCACGTCGGGTCTGCTCGCCTTCCGATACAAGATATTTATATTTCGTCACAACGCTCATATCTCCCGATTCTGTTATTATAGGTTATCAGATACCAAAAACCGATAAAATCGTACAAAACAGGGTCAAAACGTCCGTTTTCCGATCGTCCGTATTGACAACGACCTTTTCAAGTGTTTTAATATAAGTAGAAACTTTATTGATAAGGAGCGGATGTATATGGATAAAGTTATAACGATAAGCCGCCAATTCGGCAGCGGAGGCAGAGAATTCGGCATAAAGCTTGCTAAGGCGCTGGGCATTCCCTTTTACGATAAAGAGCTGATCGCCATTGCCGCGGAAGGCACGGCGATGTGCGAAGAATTTTTGCAGCACCACGAAGAAAGCGCGCCTTCTATGCTTTCCGGCGTTTTCTATTCAACCTATTTCATGCCGATGTCCGACCAGATCTATATCGCGCAGAGCAACGCGATAAAAGAACTGGCGAAAAAAGGTCCCTGCGTAATACTCGGCAGATGCGCGGATGCGATACTCGAAGATTCTGTCAAGATCTACGTGCACGCGGACCTCAAAAAACGCGTCGCCCGCAAGAACGCGCTCAACCTCGGCATAGAGCCCGACAAGATGGAAGCGCACGTCAAGAAGATAGACAAGAAGCGCAAGAAGTATTATGAATTCTATACTTATAAAAAATGGGGCATGGCTGAAAATCACAATCTGTGCCTCGACAGCGGTCAGATCGGCATCGACGGCTGCGTAAAGACCACCCTCGCCTATCTTGAAAGCATAGACAATCATACAGACCTTGAAAATCCCGGACATCACGGTTGATACGGGTAAAACAAAAGACAAACGCACCCCGCAAGGAGTGCGTTTTTGATTGTCCGGCCCGTCTTTTATAATGCGTTTTATTTTTTACAGTCCGATAATGTTGAATATCAATATAAGCAGCATACATACCGGCGCAACGAAACGTATCATCACGGTAAAGTATTTGTCTCTGAAACTGTTGACTTTGAGTCCTATCTCATCCTTGATCGCTCTGAAATTCACGAAATATCCGGCGATAACGCAGGTGCCTATCGCGACGAGAGGCATCAGAATGCTGTTGCTTACATAGTCGAAGATGTCAAGGATCGTCATATCCCCTATAGACAGCATTTTGAGCACGCCGAAGCCGAGCGAGGACGGTATTCCCAGAAGCAGGACTATGCCGAAAACGATAAGACAAGCCTGCCATCTCTTCATACCCAGGTTTTCTCTCAGCACCGCGACGATCGCCTCGATAAGAGATATCGCCGACGTAAGCGCCGCAAACAGCACCAGCAGGAAGAACAACGCGCCGATAATGTTCGCGCCCGGTATCTGACTGAACACATTGGGCAGCGCGACGAACATCAGCGTGGGTCCGCTGTTCTGCATGACTTCGGACGGAGTTGTCGAGAAGGCGAACACGGACGGGATAATTATCAGCCCGGCAACTATCGCGAAACCGGTGTCGCAAATGCTTATCTGACGCGCCGATTTCTGAATGTCTGTATTCTTTTTCATATACGAGCCGTACGTTATCATTATACACATCGCAAGCGACATTGAATAGAACAACTGCCCCAGCGCGGCAAGGAACACTTCTGCGATATTGATCCCCTCGACCTTTGGCACAAGAAAATATTTTATGCCTTCAAGCGCGCCTTTCTGACACATCGCGAATATCGCGAGACCTACCGATATCACCGCGAGAAGCGGCATAAGTATCTTTCCTATCTTTTCAATACCCTTCTGCACGCCGAAAATAACGACCGCGAACGACAGCAGCGCGAATACGATAAAGAACACGATCGGCTGCCACGTCGAAGATATGAAATTGTTGAAATAAAGCGCGGCGTTATCGCCCGTCATCGCGCCGCCTGTACCGTCTCCGCTCAGATACGCAAACAGATACTTCGTGACCCAGCCGCCGATAACGCAGTAATACGGCACGATCATGACCGGCACGATAAGACAAATAAAACCGAACCATTTTGTCTTTTTGTTCAACTTGCCGAACGCGCCGATGACGTCTTTCCCCGTATATCTTCCGATCGCAATTTCAAGCACCAGCAAGCTGAAACCGAAAGTTACCGCCAGCGCGATATAAACCAGAAGGAATATACCGCCGCCGTATTTTGCGGCAAGATAAGGGAATCTCCACAGATTGCCGAGCCCGACCGCAGATCCCGCCGCGGCAAGCACGAAACCTATCTTACCTGTAAATCCCTTATGTATTTTAACCGGAAGCGCCTCTCCCGTCCCTTCCTGAGCGCCGACGACTTCAGAACTCTCTTCCCCGGTCTTAACGTTTTGTTCTTCTTGCATATTTCCTCCGCAATTTCCTTTTTACGCCTATTTATTCTACCAACATTATCATCGTTTAGCAACGAAAAATAACCGGATCGTACAAAAATATGCCGTTTTATCCAAAAAAAACAATCCTTTTTAATATCAACATTGCAATAAAAATTTCCTCCGCTCCGCCGGCGACAATACCCCTTATAAACAATTTTGAGCCGAAAAATTGCATTCAGACAAGAAAAGCCTCTCCGACTCGTTGAATCAAATGCCCAAACACCCAAAACTGCCGCAGAAAATCGGCGCGAACGAGGATGTGAGCGAGCGTTTTGCAAAAAGACAAGGAAAAAACCCACGGTAATACTCTTGCGGTATTATCGCGGGGTCTGACAACGTTTTCTGCGGTAGTTAGAACATTCTGCCGCAGAAAATCGGCGCGAACGTGGGTGTGAACGAGCGTTTTGCAAAAAGACAAGGAAAAGCCCCGCGGTAATACTCTTGCGGTATTATCACGGGGGTTTGACGAAGTATTTTTGTAAACAAGCCGTTCACATTCCGTGAGCGTCGTTTTCTGCGGCAGTCATCAAATCAAAGCATACGTCTGCATCAATGACTGCATTCCGTCAAGGTAAGAATACGCGTTGCGGTACCCTTCCATTACGGAGCGAAGCCCGAGCCAAACGACTTTGACCATCTTGGCGCTGCCTATTTCAAATGCGTAATAAAGACCTTCGAGCATGGTTATGTAATCGTCGCGGGTCTCGTCGGACAGCCTCTCGTCGGATGCGACGAGTTCGGTAAGCGAAGTGATGTAAGGAACGACGTTTTCTTTGACTATATCCTGAACGACGAAGTCCCCTTCGCCGAAGCGGGGCGATCTTTCCTCGTCCCGATCGTCGAGGACGTTCTTGAACGCAAGCACGTACGCGGTGATAACGCTGTTGCAGAACATCTTGAAAGACTGGTCGATATCATCGGATCTGAAAAAGGTTTTTAGGAATTTATGCAGGTTTTGCGTGCCGCGGTCGAATTCGTATAAAAGACCGGTCACGAGAGCGACGACGCCTTTTGACGACGGCGGAAGCTTAAAAGAATTGCCGACGATCGCCGCCTGAAACTCCTGTTTGTAATCCACGCCGGTATTGCATTTCGCGATGTAGCCCATAAGAGAGGGATTGGACGCGAGATAACGCAGCACCCCTTTTATCGAATTACCCGCCATGATGAATTTCCCTTTCGAAAGGTCGTTGCACCTTGCGACCAGCCCGGTATAAGCCTGTTTTACGCCATCGTTTGCCATAAAAACTCCTTCCCGTACAAAACGGGGCTGTTTTTCTTAATTATTATACCCCGTTGAGCGCGATAAATCAAGTAAATAGCTTATCCCCGTCCTTGACAGCGCGACAAAACGGGTTGGCTACAATGTAAAATTTTGAGAAGGCTATTGAAATTATTGCAAAAACACAGACGGTAAATTATAATATTAAAGAACAAATTTTCGTTACGGAGTGTACATTATGAAATCAGTAAGTTTGCTTCTCAATACGACGGAAAGCGTCAAAAAATTCGTAAACATTATTTCCGCTTACGACTACGACGCGGACGTAAGAAGCGGTCGTTACGTTGTGGACGCGAAGTCGATCCTCGGCTTGTTTTCTCTCGACCTCAACAAACCCGTAGTCCTTGAAATATACAGCTCTGACTGCGACGATCTCATCGAACAACTCACCCCGTTCATATACGTATAAGCCATGCTCGACGCAAAGGGTCTGAACAAAGTCATCCTGCTTTTCATCTTCGACAAAATGGAAGTCGCGATGAAAGAGGATATCATAATCGAAATGGCGGTCAACAACGAGTGGCTGACGTATATCGACGCTAAGGAAAGTTTTTCAGAGTTGGCGTCGAGCGATTTTCTGACCAACGTCTCGCCGCGCGGATCGACAGCGCATTATTCGATAACCAGCGACGGCAGAGAGTGTCTGCAACATTTTTTCGTAGAGATACCTTCTTCTCTGCGCGACGGGATAACGGAACACGTAAAGAAAAACAGGCTGACATACAGAAGAAAGCAGGACTACTCTTCCGATTACTACAAAAATTCAGACGGCACGTATACGGTCGGGTTGAAAATAGAGAGCGTGACCGTTCCCCTTCTCGAACTCAAACTCAACGTACCCAACAGAAACACAGCGAAATGGATATACAAGCATTGGTCGGATAAAGCGCTTAACATATATGAACTCATCCACGACAACTTAATCGAATGAAACGCGCTGATAAAAGCGCGTTTTTTATTGCGATTTTCGCTTTTTTCTTCTCTTTCGCAAAGAAACGCATGCGCAATACGCGTTTAAGTTTATTAACAAAACCGTCAAAAAAACCGCGAGTCTGTTTAACACGGCAAAACAAAAACCAAAAAGCCCGCTTTCCGCGGGCTTTTTGCCTGATAAGCGAATACGTGTCGCAAATTTTTCTCTTAATCGTTTCTTACCCTTACGCCGCAGACGTTGCAGTACTGCGCGTCCATATCCAGTTCAGCGCCGCAATTCACGCATTTTTTGACCATTGGTTTGCCGCATCTACGGCAAAATTTGCTGCCGGAGGGATTGAGCTCTCCGCAATATTTGCAGGCAACCGGCTCTGGCGCCGCATCTTCTTTGTCCTTTCTGTTGCCGATAAAGATAAGTATGGTACTTATTACCGAAAGCCCGATACCGCCGAACGTGAGCCCGTATTTTACGCCGTCTGCCACGCCGCCGACCGCGATCAGCATTACGACGCCGACGATTATAAGAACAAGTCCTATGATCCCGACGACGAGTCCCGCCGTCCTCAGTACGGCTTTTGCGTCGCTCTTGTTTTCTCTGTCAGCCATATAATAACCCTCCGCAACTTTTCTTTATTATACTCTCGGTAGAAAGAGTTGTCAATATCGTTTTATTCTTGACAGGTGTTTTTTTTGACTTTTACGACAGAAACTCCTTCCGCGACGTTTCCTTCGTCTCTGACCTCGATTATCGGCAGATAATAGTCGCGAAGTTCGTCCTTCCCATAGAAATTGGGCGGCAAAGTGCTTCTCTCTTTCAGATATCTCTTGTAAGAGCCGCCTCCCCACGGAGAGCGCGGTTCCGGATTCCTTCTCTTAAACGCGAGCCGCGAAAGCTTGTAAAGTATCGCGATATATACGAAAAACGCCGCGAGATATTCGATGATAAACAGATGGTTTTTGTCAAAACCCGGTATCAGCAGGAAATCGGGAAGCACGCATTCCTGTATGAACATTATGTTCTCGGGCTTATTGTTGACGTGGTCGTACCTCCATGTAAACGCCGCCAGCGTACCCCACAGAAGTATGATGAGAAAGCCCGTCAACGCCTGCCAGAGGTCCTTATAGCGCAGCGGCTCGATCGTAAAGTTCCAGATAAGACCGCCCAGGTACAGGCAGTAATGCATCACGATGCTCTCGATAAACGTAAAATTCGTCATATTGCTGTTGACGAAAGACGCCGGCGAAATGCTCATCGCGATAAGCTGCACAAGCCCGGCAAAGAAACCGACGAACCTGCCCGTTTCCTTTAATATCTTTGATCCTGAAAGATAGGCGATCGGCATAAGGAAATAGCTGACAGAGCTTATCTCTACGGGAATCAGCTTTACCGCGTCCTGTCTGAAGATCGTCGGCATCAGAGTAAAATGCAATATCTTATAGACAAGTACGAAAGCCATCAGGCGGTACATGAATTTTTCAGCGCGTTCTCTCGACTTGCCGAAAGTCTTCATCACGACGAAAGGACTGACGACTACCGCGCCGAGACCGGCGACAAGGCAAAATACCTGCCAGAACGTATTCATCAACATATCACCAGTCCTCCTTGTGAGAAAGCTTTATATCCGTATAAAACTCTTTGTATCTGCGCTTGAACGCCTCGGCGTCGTTTTCAAACTTCTCCGCCCTTTCGAGGTCCTCTTCTTCTTCGATGCAATCACAGTCTTCGTCGTATTTTTCGGCGAGTTTCATCTTTTCGTAATCTGTCATTATTCGCCCTTCTTCTTTTGGTTTTTCAGAAGATCGGATACCGCGTCATAGCCCATCTTCTTCATACGGTAATTGCGCGCCGCGACTTCGACGACGACCGCGAGGTTCCTGCCCGGCATGACCGGCAGCGTAAGTTTTGGCACGCTTATTCCCAGTATCTCTTCGTATTTTTCTTCGTTGCACAGCCTGTCGAAATCGGCGTCGCCGTTCCACTGCCTGAGCTCTATGACCATGTCTATGCTCTTATCGGGAAGGACGGACGAAACGCCGTAAAGACTTCTTACGTCGATGATCCCTATCCCGCGTACTTCCATAAAGAATTTTATCCTTTCGGGCGCGGTGCCGATAAGACGGTCTTCTATCCTCTTGACTATCACCGCGTCGTCTCCGACCAGCCTGTGACCGCGGTGTATGAGTTCGAGCGCGGTCTCGCTTTTACCCAGACCGCTCTTGCCTGTCAGAAGCACGCCGATACCGCTTATCTCAAGGAAAGTCGCATGTACGCTCTTCATCGGCGCCAGCAGCCTTTCCAGGTAACCCGCGATGTCGGTATTAAGCGCCGTCGTGGTCTTATGTGAAAGAAAAACGGGGGTGTTGTATCTGGACGCTACTTCGAGCGCCAACGAACTGGGATTTATCGAGCGGGTGTAGATCACGCAAGGAACTCTCTTTGAAAAAAGTTTTTCTATCGCCTGCTCTTTTTTGCCTTCGGGAAGCGATTTGATATAATAATATTCCGCGTTTCCGATCATCTGTACTCTGCCCTCTCCGAAATAGTCGTCGAAGCCGGCGAGTATGAGTCCCGGGCGGTTGAGCAGCGCGGAACGGAATGTGATATAATCCGTTTCGCTGCCTTGCAGAAGTTCGAGATTGCAATCCTGGCAGAAATTCTTTATCTTTACGCTTTCGCTGATAGAATATTCGCCTTCAAAAACGTTGTTCTGTTCGTTCATATCAGTCCCTGCAATAATTGTCCGCTATCCACGCTATAACGTCGTGGTTGTTGCTTACGCCGATCACGTCGGCGGCTGCCTTTGTCGTTTCCATCGCGTTCATCACGGCAACGCCGAGACCCGCGTATTTTATCATAGGGATATCGTTGTCGGCGTCCCCGACGCAGATTATCTCCTCTCTTTTCAGCCCGTGCATCTTGCAGACCTTTTCGACCGCCGCGCCCTTGCTGAGACCGTAAGCGGTGAATTCGACCATAAACGGCTGCGAACGCATAAGCGACAGCCTGCCGTCATACTCTTTTGCGTATTTTTCGGCAAGCGGCAACGCGTCGTTTTTGTCTGCCATGGCAAGAAGTTTGTTGGGAGTCGCTCCCGTCCTTTCAACATAATCGGACAGTTTTTCTCCCACGAAATTGCACTTTATCTTGCAGATGTTGCAGAACATGTCTATCGCCGGGTGCGGCGTCGTACCGTAACACTTGTCGTCGATATAAACCATGTCGACGGTTTTTCCTTCGCTTTCGAGCTTTCTCAGGCAGTCGACGGCAAGGCGGTTTTCTATCGTCTGCTGCCACAGCGCCTTTTTGCTTTCTATATCGAAAATACCGCCGCCCTGATAAACGATGACCTCGCCTTTTAACCCAAGTGCGGAAACGTGCGGATAAATCGCCTGAAACAGACGGCCGGTGGCTATAAAAAACTTGCCTCCCCTCGCCTCAAAGTCGCGTATCGCGTCGATATTCTTTTGTGAAACCTCGAATTTGTCGGAATAAAGAGTACCGTCAAAATCGCTGAAAATTGCCTTGTATTTCATATATTCTCTCGCGTACGACAAAACGCCCGTACATATTTATCATATAGCCGCGCGCGGGTTTTGTCAAACAAATATATCCCGCTTACCTCTGCGGGCGTTACGCCGACGTCACTCTCCGTCCTTTTTATGAAAAGCCGAATAGACGTTCTCCGCGGTGCGCCTGTCTATGCCTTTTACAGCCGTAAGCTCATCAATACTCGCGTTTTTTATGTTGTCAAGCGTCTTGAACGCGTCGAACAGCAGTTTAACGCGGGTCTTTCCTACTCCTTCGACGGCAAGAAGCGCGCTTTTAGTCTGCGACGTCTTTCGCAGACTTCTGTGAAAAGTTATCGCAAAGCGGTGCGCTTCATCCCTTATCCTCTGCAACAGCTTGAGCGCGTAACTGTCTCTCGGCAGTATGACCGGCGCGCTCCGACCGGGGATAAACACCTCTTCTTCGCGTTTTGCAAGACTTATGAAATTTATTCCCTCGGTATCGCAACCGGCGACGACTTCCATAACGCTGCTGAGCTGTCCTTTGCCTCCGTCGATGATGATAAGATCGGGTCTCGACGAAAAACTTACGTCCTCCGATCTTTCCGTAATGTCTTTGAGCCTTCTTGTCAACGTTTCCTGCAGACAGGCAAAGTCGTCGTTGCCGGCAACGGTCTCTATCTTAAATTTGCGATAATGCGACTTTTCGGGCTCTCCGTTCACGAACACGACCATCGAAGCGACCTTGTTCGTGCCGCTTATATGCGAAATGTCGTAACATTCCATTCTTACCGGCAGTTTGGGCAGATGCAGATATTCCGCCAGCTGCAACACGCCGCCCATCGTCATATTCTCTTTCCTTTCGCGTACCGAAACGGATTTTTCCAGATAGTCCTGCGCGTTGCCGACCGCCATATCCGCCAGCTGCCGTCTTACCCCCTGATGCGGACAGAGTACGTTTATCTTCTTCCCCGCTTTTTCAGAAAGGTATTCCTGCAAAACGTCCGCGTCGTCGATGGCAGTCGAGGTCACGATCTCGCCGGCGATATACCCGGTCATATCGTAATAGCGCAGAATAAAGTTGGAAAGCGCGCTGCCTTCGTCGAGAGATACGCCATCAACGACGTGCTTGTCGCCGCCGACTATCTTGCCGCCGCGGACGAATATCACCGCCGCGACAGTGTTCAGTCCGTTGGTCGCGACCGCGAACACGTCCATATCGTAATCTTTGGGAAGCGCGCCGACCTGCCGTCTTACCAGCTTTTCCAGCGCCTGCAATTTCTGCTTATAGGTAAGCGCAAGCTCGTACTCCTCTCTGTCCGACGCCTCTTTCATCTTTTGGGTCAGTATCTCGGCGATCTTCTTGTCGTTGCCTTGCAAAAACGAGATTATCTCCTTTATCACCCCGTCGTATTCTTCGCGCGAAATCAGCCCCGCGCACGGCGCGTAGCACCTCTTTATGTGGTAATTGAGACAGGGTCTGTGTCCCGCCGGAACTTTGGTAAGATCCATCTTGCAGGTACGCACGCAGAACGCGCTGTTGATAAGCCCCAGTATCTCCTGCGTGCTTATCCCCTGCATATACGGTCCGAAATATTTTGCGCCGTCGTTTTTCAGCTTTCTGACCACTTCGACGCGCGGAAACGGCTTTTTAACGTCGATCTTTATAAAAGGATAGCTCTTATCGTCCTTTAAAAGTATGTTGTACGGCGGCTTATGTTTCTTGATGAGGTTGTTTTCGAGGACTAACGCTTCGACCTCGTTCGCCGTGATGATATAGTTGAGGTCGCGTATCTTTTCGACCAGTTTAATGACCTTTACCGTGCGGTTTGCCTTGTTGCCGAAATACTGGTGCACTCGCTTATATAGGTCGCGAGCCTTGCCGATATACAGTATCTGCCCGGCTTCGTTGTACATAATATAAACGCCGCTCTTGTGAGGTAGGTCTTTGAGTTTCTGCTCCAACTGCTTCATACCCGTAATTATATCACACTAAAAAAATAATATAAAGCAATTTGTACCCGCCCCCGCAAAGCGGCGTTCCGTATCTCATTAATATATGCGGTACGGACAATGTTTAAAACGTTGACTTTTACCGGAATATATTGCATAATAGTAAAGCAAGGTAAAACTTGCGTTGACTGTGGTATTTACATACCTGCGCAGGGCTCCCTCAAAAGCGGGAGCCTTTAATTTTTGTCCCGATTTTCTTTATCGGGAAAACCGCGCTCAGCCGGCGTTCTGCGCAAACTGTTTCGCGCCGGTTAACAGAACTTCGTTGACGAACGGATTGACGACCGCGTAAAGTATGAGTTTCCCCGCCCTGCGACAATCGACTATCTTTGCGTCTTTGAGCAGCCTCAGCTGATGCGAGACCGTACTTTGCCTCATGGAAAGGATAAAAGAAAGATCCGCAACGCACAATTCTTTCATAGAAAGCGCGGATAATATCCTCAGCCGCGTATTGTCGGAAAACACGTCGAAAAACCTCGCCAGATTTTCCGTCGCCGCCTTAGGCGGCATACTTCTCATTATGCTTCTCTCCTGCTGTTCGGTGATAGTAAGGCAACCGTCGTAATACATATTATCTCCTTTAATGCCGGCGCTTCGCCGACAGAATAATTTTGCCGCGTGTCTTTTGCATTCCGTGACCCGTCAAGGTGTGTCGGTACGGTCCGATCATTATCGCAAGTGCCCCGTTAAAGCGCGTCGCAATTGCCGAAAGCCGTTCCGGGCTGACTATCTGCAGATACCGTACCCGGCAACCGCGAGGTTTATGCGTATCGTTTTGCAGCGCAAACCAGTCTCGCATTGCCGTCGACCGGTGACTTGCAGCCGGATTAAGGTAAATCCGTATGCAGATAACAGCAGCACTCGATACCGATCGGTTCTTGCAATTCCGACTGTCTCTCACAGCGGTCAACAGGCAGCTTTCAGCCCGACTACCTCAACCCCGCATACCGTTGAAGTGCCGGTAATAAGGCAGGCAACGCATATCCCGAAAAGACGCAACGCCGACGTTTTACCCGGACAGCGCGACGCATAAATATTTTCGTATGAACATATTATATAACGTTGAAACAGGTGAAAAAACGGCGCTTTTGTCGTTTAAAGAAATATTTTGTAAAAGAGGTGGAACATGAATAATATGTTGCTTTTATTACTGCTCTGCTGCGGCGGAAACAACGAACAATGCGCCGCAAACCGCTGCGACCCGATGACCCTGATAATCTGCTGCCTTGCCTTTTCGAAATGTCTGGGCACGAACTCGTCAAATCTTGCCGACACAAACTGTTGTTGCTGACAGGCATCCCTCATATCCTATGCAAATATCAGGCGACAGAATGCAAAGGCTTTAAATTAAAGCTAGAAATACACGATAAGCTTAGATAAAGATATGCCGTGCCGTACTGTTCCTGAATAATACGCGGGAAGTTTATCGACAAACCGGGCGTCGCCGGCAAAACAGATATGACATTTACCGAAATCGGAATTTTATCGAGCCGTATAATTTATCGAAACGTTAATTTTGTCAAAACCGGGAACAAAAAATACGGGGCGAAAACGCCCCGCTTTTTTTGCCGCTCTGTTCAGAAACACGAGCAGGAATTGCAACCGCACGAAGAAGCGCCGTCGACCCGTACCAACGCGAGTACGAACTCCTGACCGTACGACGAATACCAACCGCAAGGGTTTACGTAGTACGGAAGATCGGAAACATTGCTTGCGCACGAATTGCAGGAATTACAAGAGCCGCAGAACGACGAACGGGAAAAGCAAGAACCCGAACAAGATCCTGAGGCGCAATTATTTGCAAAGTAACACATATTGCACGTCCTTTTCAGCGCGGCAAAAGCCGCGCGACAATACATTTAATGCTACGCAGCGGTCTTAAGTGAAGATAATAAAATATTTGTAATATTTTGTATTATTAATTATTATCAATTAGTATAAATGCCGACAAATTACCGTTCTTGTGCCAATACGGTTAAACGCCGGCAAAAATATCGCGACTGCGCCGCCCGCTTTAAAGGCGGACGGCGAGTTTCTCTTTTGTCAAAGCAATATGCACAACACTCCGCCTTTACCTTCGTTGACGATCCTGTTCACGGTCTTTCTGAGTTTAAGTCTGGTATCAGCGGGCATCGAAGCCAGCTTTGACGTCAAGCCGTCTTTTGCGATACTGTCGAGAGACTTCCCCAGCATATTCGTCTTCCAGACCCCCTTTTCGTCTTCGCCGAAGCCATCGAGCCACTCTTTAAGCACGTTTTCGTCCTGCGCTTCGCTCATTATCGGATTCACCTCTGTTTCAACGTCCACTTTCATTATATGATAAGACGGCGCGCTTGCCTTGAGTTTTACGCCGTACCTCGCGCCGCGTTTGACTATCTCCGGCGCGTTGAGGTTCATATCGTCGTCGGTCGGTACAACGACGCCGTAACCGAATTCGTCCGCCTGTTTTACAGCGTCCGCAAGCTTGTCGTACTGTTTTTTCGCATAGCCGAGCGACTTGATATAAGAGACCAGCTCAAAGTCGTTCTCTATTTTAAGATCGCATTGCCTGCTTAACACGTCGTAGAAAAGCCCCTGCACAGGCGTGAGTTCAAGGGTTATCTTACCCTTTCCGAAGTCAACGTCGATATTCGCTATCTTCTGAATATACTCGTCGCCCTCGAACGCCGCGGCAAGTTTTGAGTAATCGCCGATGACCTTCACGTCCGCGGCAGCCGCAACCGTTTTGTCTATGATATCGGTTATGATCTCGTTGTCTCTCTTCAGCGCCTGCAACCACTTGGGCATGCTTACGCCGATGTTTTCGACCGGGAACTGCATCAGCACCGCTTTGAGTATCTCCGCTATCTCTTCCTTTTCCATTTCTGCGACGTTGCGTAGAATGACAGGCACGCCGTATTTTTCATTAAGCTTATTCGCCAGTTTCTTACTGTCCGCGTCCTTTTCGTTGCGTGTATTCAACACGACGACAAACGGCTTGCCCAGTTCCTTCATCTCGTTTACGATGCGCTCTTCGGCGCTTTCGTACGCCTTTCTGGGAAGCTCCGTCACGGTCCCGTCGCTGGTAACGACTATGCCGATCGTCGAATGGTCGGTCATAACTTTGCGTGTGCCGGATTCCGCCGCCTTTTCAAACGGCATCTTTTCTTCGCTCCACGGCGTATCAACAAGGCGAGGTTTGCCGTCCTCGGTATGTCCTTCGGCGCTGCCGACAAGATAGCCCACACAGTCGATAAGCCTGACCTTGGCTTTCAGATTTTCGCCGAGGCTTACGGTCTCAGCTTCGTCGGGTACGAATTTGGGCTGTGTCGTCATTATCGTCTTTCCGTCGGCAGATTGCGGCAGCTCGTCGATAACGCGCTTTCTGCGGTGAGCGTCCTTGATCGCCGGCAGGACGAGATTCTGCATGAACTTTGTGATAAAAGTGGATTTTCCCGTACGCACGGGTCCCACCACGCCGATATAGATATCTCCGCCGGTACGCATAGAGATATCGCGGTATAAGTCGAACTGTTGCATAAATTCCCTCCAAAGGTTTGTTCTTTTATAAGGTATGGAGAAAAATAAAAAAATATGACCCGAAAAGGTCATCTTGCAAATAACGGAAAACCGAAACAAGTGATTTTCACCTTGCTTATGCCATCTTTTATATGCCGTTTTACCGGACAACTTCAACCGCGCCGCTATGTAATAAATTCAGATCAGTTAAGTTTTTTATAAAACAAAATTCTCTTCATTCCGCCGTATTTGACAAGCGTTTTGACAGCTTCAAACCCACATTTCGTGAGGTTGTTTGAGCTGTAATTGTTTTTTGGCGAAACAGTTGAACACGCCCCTTTGAAGCCTTCTTCCGCGGCGTATTCAACAAGTCTTTCGATCAGCATGCGCTGGATGCCTCTGCCTCTGAAAGCCGGTCTGACTATCGTAAGTTTAACGTTTGCGTAATTTTCCACGTCCTCGCAACCGTCAAGCGAATAAGCGAGATTTTCTTTGTCTTTCCCCGCCGCATAAAGTATTCCGAAGCCGACAATTTCTCCGCCGCAGTATGCGCCGAGTACGAGAGACTTTTGATTGAAACAAACCTCTAAAGTTTCGTAAGTGTTTCTGCGCAGAAGGTCCGGGTCGTCAAGTACGGCAAAAGCTTCTTCCTGTATTTCAAGCAAGGTCGGTATGCAGTCTTTTTCGAGTTTTTTGAAAATTATTTCTTTAAGGCAACCTTTTTTATCCATTTTACACCTCCGCAGTATAGAGAATAAATCCGAACAGCACAAAGAATTCGTCTGAAAGGAACGCTTCTTCCAGGTCGTCATAAACTTCGGCAAACCACCGCTTATCCGCAATCGCCTGAACGTCGGAAGGATGATTTTCAGCCGCTCTGTTTACGCCTTGTCTGATAAATTTGAATATGACGTCGAAAAACGCCGCCTTTTCGTCATAATTCATAGGTACGGAAGAAAGTCCCGCCTTTTCGAGAGTAATGTTTTTATATCCTGCGCGTTTCAAAAGCGTAAACAGTTCTCTGCCCGAATAGCGGTATCCCGTCGTATCGCATTTCGCGAGTAAAGAAAACGCCCTTTCAAACTTCTTTTCGTCGTCCGGATAACAGATATTCAGACCGTCGTCAATGTTGCGGATAAACACGGTAGCGCCTTTTCTGCAACACGATTTGACAGTACGGAGCACTTTAAAAGGCGACTTAAAATGAGACATAACGGCGAGAAGGTTGACAAAATCGAATTTTTCTATCTCGTTTTCCTCCATTATTTGCTGAAGATCGTCTTTAAAAGTCTCGCTTTCAACGTCCATACAGTAGAATTTCGCCCTGTCGCCGTACTTTTCATTTGCGCTTTGAGTAGCCGCCTTGTCGTATTCTATGCCGATTATCTTATCGACCTCTTTTCTGTTGCCCAGCCTGTTCATAAGCGCTACGCCGTTTCCGCACCCGAGATCAAGGACACACAGTCCTTCTTTGCCTTGCAGACATTTTTCGTATACCGGCATATCGAACTTCATCAATAATTCCTGATGAGCTTTGAGTCTGTTCTTTTCCGTCTTATTGGCATCGCTGAAAAAATTATCTTTTCCTTCTGCGCTGATATGCATGCGCTTTTTGACTTCGGCATGCAAAAGGCCGTCCGTCACCGCGTCTACATAAGAAAACTCCCCGACTTTATCCCTTAATATCGGTATGAGCATATCGACGGAGCTGAAAGAATAGACGTCGGTAAACTTAATCGCGCTTATATGCTTTATTCTGTCCGTTTCCGTATCGTCGAACCAGGTAGAAAGATCTACGTATTTAAAATCGAAAGCGGGCATGATGATAGGCAGAAACTTGGTTTCGGGATTAGCGAGAGCCGATTTAAGCTCACCGTAAACTATATCGTCCGGCTCTCCGCACTTATTGAAAAAGCCCTTTGACAATATCAGAATGACCAACTGCACCTTCCCCGCGATATCAAGGCAAGCCTCCTTGAAGTTATCGCCGTGCGGAACGCATCTGGGCGCGAAAAACACTTTGAGTTTATTGTTTGTATAAAGACAGAGGTCTGAATATATATTCGACGCGAGAACGCCGCCTTCGTCGCCTCTGTAACAAATAAAGACGTTGTAATCTATATTATTCATATTATATCCCCACTATTTATATTTTATCATTAAAACAACCTGCTGTCAAATTTTGTCGACTAATGCAGATAAAAAATTCCGCCCTTTTACGGGCGGACAGATCGGGTACGATGTATTCTCATTCGTTAGTTTCGCTTTGCGCGTTTTTAAGACTTTCCTCGTACTTGGCAACACTGGAAGATATGTCCTTATGACTTGCCGCGTTGCCGAACTTATCGATCTCCACGACGTTTTTCTGCTCGTGGTGAAGGATAAGCGCGCCGTTGAGGCAGCCGCCGTCGCAAGCCATACCTTCAAAGAAGTTTTCCGCAGCTCTTCCCAGTTTGAGTTTGAGAAGGTTTATCCTGCATTCTTCGATGCCGTTCATCGCGATAGGCTTTACGTTGTCAAGTCCCATAGACTTCGCGACGTTCATAACGCCCTGCGTGATACCGCCGGACTTCGCGAAAATTCTGCCGTAATAAGACGCTTCGTCTACCGGGCAATCTTCGAGTTTGAGAAGCTCGATATCACGGGCGTCGAAGAACGCCTGCAATTCTTCAAACGACATTACGCAGTCGATCGCGCCCTTGGTCTTTGGCAGTCTGTATTCGAGCTTTTTGCTGGTGCAAGGCCCGATAAATATGCATTTAGCCGTCGGATCGTTGCGCTTTATGAGCATCGCGGTCTCGATCATCGGAGAGACTGACGAAGAAACGTACTTGACCAGTTCCGGAAAATTCTTTTCTATAAACATCACGAACGAGGGACAGCACGACGTCGTCAATATTCCGCGTTCTTTGAGCTCTTTCGCCTCGTGGTACAGCGTTATATCGGCGCCGAGAGCCGCTTCCGCGATATCGTAAAAACCGAGTTTTTTGATACCGCTGGCGACCTTAGCCATAGGAACGCCCGTGAACTGGCTGGCGAGCGCCGGAGCGATGACCGCGTAGACGTGATACTTTGTATTATTTTCAGACTTTTTGAGTATGTCGAGGACGTCCATGATAAGCGATTTGTCGACGATCGCGCCGAACGGACACTGATATACGCACGCGCCGCAGGATATGCACTTGTCGTTGTTTATCTTCGCCTTCTTGTTCTCGTCCATGGAAATCGCGCCGACTTTACAGCTTCTGACGCAGGGACGGCGCTGTTCTATTATCGCGCTGTACGGGCAAGCCTTGGCGCATCTGCCGCACTCAACGCATTTATCCTTGTCGATGACCGGGTGGTTGTCGACGATGGTTATCGCGCCTTTCGGGCAAGCCTGCTGACACTTATGAGAAATACAGCCTCTGCACGCGGGGGTGATGTACATGCCTTCGATCGGGCAGGCGTCGCACGCGGCGTCGATGACCTCAACGCTGTTGGGGTTCGACTTGTCTCCGCCGAGGGCCATTTTTATTCTCTCCTGAACGATAGCCCTTTCCTTATATATACAGCATCTCATCGTCGGCTTGGGACCGGGCGAGATTTGCTTGGGGATATCGATATAGATATTGCTCATATCCCCGTTGTCTGCCGCCTTTATGACGGCTTTGAGAACTTCGTATTTAAGTTCCTGAACCTTTGTATCAAAAATCTTCATGCTAACTCCTCTTTTGCCATAATTTGTCCGTCGGAAAGCGCTTTGAGCGTAACAACGCCGTTTTCGACGATAATATATCCCGCTTTCGTGTCGTTTTTGGGGAGCGATACCGACCCCGGATTTGCGATCACCCTTCCGTCTTTCTTCGTGACGAAAGAGGTGTGGTAATGCCCGTATATAAGCGCGTCTCCGCAGTTTTCGGGTACGTTGTCAATGCAGTATTTATCGCCGTGCTGAAGGGTTATCTTAGCCCCGTCCGCGTATATCTTAGCGATACATGCGAACTCGAACGGCGCGATCATCGCGTCGACGTCGCTGTCGCAGTTGCCTTTGACGACCAGCAGCCTGTCCGCGTACGGTTTCAGAAGCTCTGCGACTTTCATCGGCGCGTAACCTTCGGGAAGCGGATTCCTGGGACCGTGATAGAAGATGTCTCCGAGGAGAATAAGCTCGTCCGCCTTTTCCTCATTGAAACGATCAAGCATGAGTTCCGTAAAACGCGCGCTGCCGTGCAGGTCGGACGCGATAAACAGTTTTGCCATAAATTCTCCTTATTTCGCGAGTTTTTCGAGGCAAGCGAGCTTTACGCAAGCCACGAGTATTTCAGCAGCGACGCCAATGTCTTCGCCGTTGGTATAGGTCGGCGCGATACGCAGGTTTCTGTCGTTGTCGTCCCTGCCGTACGGATAAGTTGCGCCCGCGCCGGTAAGAGTCAGACCCGCCGCCTTGCAAAGCGCGGCAACTCTGGAAGCGCAGCCGTCCAGCACGTCGAGGCTGATAAAATAACCGCCCTTGGGATTGGTCCACTTCGCGATATCGCAGTCGTCGCCGAGGCTCTCTTCGAGGGTGGACACGATCGCGTCGAACTTGGGCTTTATTATCGCTCTCTGCGCGTCCATGATCTCCTTTATATGATCGACGGACTGCAAGAATCTGAAATGTCTGTACTGATTGACCTTGTCGTTGCCTATCGTCTGATAGAAAATATGGCTCATGGCGTCCTTTATGTTGGCTTCGCTCGCGCCCATGCATGCTACGCCCGAACCGGCGAGCGTTATTTTTGAAGTCGAAGCGAATTCGAAAATCCTGTCCTCGTTGCCCGCCTTCTTCGCGATAGTCATAATGTTGGCAAGCTCAACGGGAGTGTCCGTCAGTTCGTGCACGCAGTAAGCGTTGTCCCAGAATATTCTGAAATCCTTAGCCGCCGTCTTCATCGTAGCAAGTCTTTCGACGACCTCGTCGCTGTAAACGATGCCGGTCGGGTTGGAATATTTGGGCACGCACCATATGCCTTTCACGCTCTCGTCTGCGGCGACGAGGCTTCCCACGAGATCCATATTGGGTCCGTTGTCGTCCATCGGCACGTTTATCATGTCGATGCCGAAATGCTGGGTGACCGCAAAGTGGCGGTCATAGCCGGGCACCGGACAAAGGAATCTGACCTTTTCGCACTTGTTCCACGGCTTTTCGCCGAGAAGACCGAACTGCATCGCCCTCTGCACCGCGTCGTACATCATATTCAGCGAGCTGTTTCCGCCGACGATGACCTGCGAGGGTTCGAGACCGAGAAGCTCTGCGAAAAGCTTTCTCATTTCGGGTATGCCTTCGGGCATGCCGTAGTTGAGATAGCTCATCGGATATTCTTCGGCTTCGGGAGCCGTCAGCATATTGAATGCGAGAGCCGCCTGCGCGTTGCAGGGCTTACCGCGCGCAATGTCCACCTTGTGGCCTTTCGCCGCGATCTCGTCGTACTCCTTTTTTGCGGAGTCCAGAAGTTCTTTGAGTTGCTCTTTCGTCAGGTTTGTATATTTCATAAAGACCTCGTATATATGAAAAAAATTATTGTCGTATTTATCGGCTCTTTCCTTTCGCGCTACATTTTATCATAACGCGCGCGCAGTAGCAAGTAAAACGCGCAGGCTGTACAAATATTATATTTCGTAATTTTTCGGGTCCTTGCTTCTCATTTCGAGTTTTATCGGGGTCCCTTTAAACGTAAAAGCGTTTCTGAGCGCGTTGTTCAGATATCTCTTATAACTGAAATTCAACAGCTTTTCGTCGTTTACGAAGAACACGAATACGGGCGGATTGGTCGACGCCTGCGTAACGTAATATATTTTCAGTTTCTTGCCGTTGAAAGTGGGCGGCTCGTTGGCGAGCACAGCCTCTCTTATAATGTCGTTCAGCACGCCGGTCGCGACTCTCTTGCTCGCCTCCGCGTACACTTCCATCGCGGTCGCAAGCAGTTTCTCAACTCTCTGACCCGTCTTTGCGGAAACGTACATCGGCACGAAATAGGACATGAATTTGAGTTCGCCTTCAAGCTTTTTGTTGAACGTATTGACCGTGTAAGCGTCCTTTTCGACCGCGTCCCACTTGTTCATTACGATGACCGAAGGCTTACCTTGTTCGTGCACATAGCCGCATATCTTGACGTCCTGTTCGCTTATGCCCGCCTTCGCGTCGATGACGACGATGACGATATCCGCACGCCTTATCGCCGCGAGCGAACGGATAACGCTGTACTGTTCAACGCCTTCGTCTACGTTTGATTTTTTCCTTATGCCGGCGGTGTCGATAATGTTGAATTTCTGTCCCTGCCACTCGAAAGACGTGTCTATCGCGTCGCGCGTAGTGCCCGCGATATCGCTGACGATAACGCGCTCGTACCCCAGTATCTTGTTGGTTATCGACGACTTGCCGGCGTTGGGTTTGCCGACTATCGCGACATTGAGCACCTCCGGGTCGGTCTCCGCGGGCGTCTTTTCGATATTCTTTACGACCTCGTCCAGAAGGTCGCCTATCCCGAGCCCCTGTTCAGCCGAAACGCCTATCGGGTCTCCTATTCCGAGAGTGTAAAAATCGTATATTCTGTCCTCTTCGTAGTTGTCCAGTTTGTTGACCGCGAGTATCACCGGCTTTTTGCTCTTTCTGAGAAAAGCCGCGACCTCTATGTCGTTGGAGGTAAGCCCTCCCTTTCCGTCTACGACAAAAATTATCGCGTTCGCGATATCGACGGCGACCTGCGCCTGACGACGGATATGCGACCACATCTCGTCCTCGCTCTTTATGTCGAGACCGCCCGTATCTATCAGCGTGAAAGAATAGCCGCACCATTCGGTGTCGCAGTAAAGACGATCGCGCGTCACTCCTTCGTAATCCTCGACGATAGAGACGCGTTTGCCCACTATTTTATTGAAAAGAGTGGACTTGCCCACGTTGGGTCTGCCCACGATCGCAACCAAAGGTTTGATCTGCATTATATTGTAGCCTCCTTTGCCGCGCGCACCAGGTCTGCGCCCGACGCGCTTACGATTATATTCGTGTTTAGTTTTTCGGCGAGCTCCTCAACGCTTATCCCGTCGAGGAAAGTATGGGTAAATTCTCTGAGCATAGTCGAAGGTATCACGGTGTACGCCGGCATGTCTTTCGCCTGCGCGACGATATCGGTTGCCGTTATCAGCCCCGCAACGGTTATGCTTCTTCCGAACCAGTCGTTGTATATATCCACGACCCTGAATTTACAGCCGGGGAAATAAGGCTGCACCTTGTCAAGGCATTTTTTCAATATCTCCTTGAACGACTGACCGGTTATGAACGCAACCTCGCCCTTTTTGTCGGAAACTTCGAGTCCGGCAAGACTTTCTTCGACCTCTTTTTCAAACTCGCGGACGAGCCCTACGCCGTTTTCTATCTGAGGAAAGTCGCCGTAACTTTCGAAAGACGGCAACGGCAGCCCGGCTTTCAGATAGAATTCGTCCGAACAGTACGCAAAGCCTCCGCCCTGCATTTTGTCAAATTCCCCGACCTGCGCGACGACCTTACGCGCCGTCTCTTTGTCTATCGCCTGCAACTCTTTTAAGCCGTCGCGGTGACCGGTGAGCCCTACCGGAACTATCGCGACCGAGGCGACCTGCGGGCGCAGTTTTGCAAGCTCCTTCAGCGTTTCCTCGAGGATATCGCCGTCGTTCAGCCCCTTGCATAAAACTATCTGCGTATGCATCACTATCCCGTGCGCCGCCAGTACGTTCATCTTGTCGAACAACTTTGCGCCTTCGGGATTTGCGATCATCTCCGTCTTGCGCTTTTTGTCGAAACAATGCACGGAAATGTACAGAGGGCTCAGACGCAGTCTGATTATCCTTTCCATCTCCTTATCGAAAACGTTGGTAAGAGTGACGTAATTGCCGCTTACGAAAGACAGCCTGTAATCGTCGTCCTTCACGTAAAGAGTGTCCCTCATGCCCTTGGGAAGCTGATCGACAAAGCAGAAAACGCATTTGTTGAGGCAGCGGACGGGCACGAGCTGACCTTCGTCGTCGAACTCGACTCCGATACTTTCTTCGGGCAGTTTTTCCACTTCGCAATCGACGATCTCCCCGTCCCCTGTGCGGGCGTTGATTGTGAACTTTTCAGCGCCGTCGTAATATACGTAGTCGAGGACGTCCTCGTAAGGATGTCCGTCAAATCCGAGTATTTCGTCGCCGGGCTCGAAGCCGAGCTCCGCCGCGACGCCGTTTTCGTCAACTTTAACGATCCTGGGCATAATGTCTCCTTTATATCGGCGTTACTGTAAAATTATATAATATCCGCGCGATAAAGTAAAGCGGGCGCGGGCAATTTAAGCGCGCATTAATTTTTTTTACGCCTTTGCGTAAAGCGGCATTGTCCGCGCCTGGCATCCGCCTTTACCGTCTGCAAAAGAAAAAACGGAATCGATAAAAAAGGATATCACCGTGCATATTACGGCGTAAAATACGGTGTCGACAGAAAAAAGAGTCTCTCTGAAAATCACCGAAAAATCGCTGTAAACCGAATACGTATCGCCCAAAACTCTTCCCAGAGCAAAAACCGCTCCCGCACCGTAAGGTCCGGATACGCACGCCGAGAGCGCTATCTGACAGATATCCGCGATCCGCGCCGCCGCAAACGGGTCTCCCGTTCCGTCGGTTGAAACCGCCCTGACAGCCGCGACCGCCAAAGCGCATATCGTAAGCTTTAAGCTCCTTTCCCTGCCGATATACGCCGCCCCCGCGCACGCCAGAAAGAGAGTCGACGGCGCGTACCTGACCGCCCCTTTTGTCGGTTCAAGGCACAAAAGCGCGGTGAGAAGAGAGAGAAAAGACGCGTAAAACAGTCCTTTCCCTGTCGCCGCGAGCTTTATTGCCGAAGCAACGAGCGCAGAAAACAGAATAAAAACAGCCGCATACTCCATAGACTTAGTATGCGGCTATACGGGAAGATCCGTCCTCTTTATCGCTGTAAAAAAATGTCAGCCCAGCTTTTCTATCGTCTCTATTACGAGCGGCTCCCTGGGAACGTCGTCGAACCAGCCGTAACTGCCGGTCGGAACGGTAGACATATCTATCGCTACCTTGAGGCTTTCCTCGTCGTCCAACTTGCCGAACGCCGCGTATTCGCCGTCGAGGAAGGTGCAGTCCGCAACGCATATAAAGAATTGCGAACTCGCGCTGTCCTTGACCTGCGTGCGCGCCATCGAAAGCACGCCCGGCAGGTGCGAAATCGGGTTTTTGACTCCGTTTGAAGCGAATTCTCCCTTTATCGACTTAGCGCGTTTTTCCTTCATCGCGCCGTCCATACCGCCGCCCTGTACCATAAACCCGGGTATCACACGGTGAAAGATGAGCCCGTCGAAAAACTTTTCGTCTATCAGTTTGCCGAAATTGCTCACCGTGATCGGCGCCGCGCTCTCATCCAGAGTCGCGTTCATCTTTCTTCCGTCTTTAAGTTTAATTACTATCTTCATACATTCTCCTTTCGTCTTAGAATAATTTGCGTCCGTATGTTCACTCCGCGAAATCCACGCTGTGCGACTTTTCGACTATCGTCTTTGCGTACTCGAGTATCGGCAGATGCACCGGATGTACGGCGTATTTTTCGAGCGCTTCCGGGCTTTCGAGAGTCGCGATCAGCGCGACGTCGTAGCTCCTGCCTTCCTTCTTAAAATCCTTGCCGGCGCACACGTCGATAAGCCCTTCGATCTTACATCTCATGGACATAAACTTCTCTACGAGTTCATCGGCATTGTTCTTTGCTCCGTCTTTGAGTTTGTACATTACTACGTGCTTTACCATGGTCACTCCTTTTTCGAGACTGCGGTCTTATCTTCTTTCTTTTCGCTCTTATCCGCGCTTTCTTCCGCCGCTTTGGCGCTTGCCGCATCTTCGCGGCTCTTGTTTATCCGGCAGCTTTCCTTATACACCGCTTTCGCGAATCCCTCGATCGCTCCCGCGTCGAAGAATTTGCGCTGATTGTACAGGTACTCCTGTTTGATATTGTTGTTGTTTATGAATCCCAACACCGCGGTCGCGAGCTGTTCGTCCTTGCCGCCGCGTATCGCGAGCTGTTCTTCCGCAAGGAAAGTATGATTGCCCTTTTCATTATTGTTAAGGCTTCTTATCAACACGCACGGGATATTTTTCGCAAACACCTCGTACATCGTGACCGTGGTCGGAGAACATACCATTACGTCGGTGACCGCATAGATCGCGTTCATATCCTTTACCTTTTTTACGACAAAGATGTTCTTGTTGTAGTTCTTCGCCTTGCAGTAAGTCATCACGAATTTTTCTATAGACTCGCTGCCGCCGGTGAGAACTATCAGGTTGAGCCTGTCGGTATAAGGCGCAAGGGTGGCGAACGCGTCCTTGACGTAACTCACGCCGTACCTGCCGCCGCTTATCGTGACGGTGGGAAGATCGTTGTCTATCTTAAGCTCTTCGCGCGCCCGATCGCCGGGGACGTCGACGAGCCTTTCTTCGTCGATTATCGTGCCGCATACGGATATCTTCTGTTCGTCGACCTTGTTCGCGATAAGCGCCTGCTTTATTACCTCGTTCTGCACGAAATAGCCGTCGCTCTGATAGTTGATGTACGCCTTATTCAGCGAAAAGTCGGTTATAAGCGCATAGACCTTTACGTCGTTCATCGCGAGTCTCTGCTTCGCGAGTATCGCCTTGTTGTGCCCTTTCGGCGAAAGGCAGATGACGATCTCCGGGTTAAAGCGCATAAAGATATTGTCCACCTTATGGAACTTCTGACGGAAATTCCTGGTCGGATTTTCCTCTTTGAGCTCACGCTCGTAAGGCTTGACCGTCTTGTTTATCTTTTTGGGTAAAAACTTTTCTCTTATCAGCACCGCGAAACGGTTGAGCCACGCCATGTTGCGCGCTGTAAAGATATAAGTGCCCCTGACGAACTGCGCCGATCCAAGATTGCTGTATTTGTCCTCGTCGACAGCGACGACGTCGCAATCCGGGTAACGCTTAGTCATATAGTTGCAGATATCTCCGGCAACCGTATCGTACATACCCTTAGTGTACAGGATAACTATAGTCTTTTTCATTTCAACACCCTCTTTCTCAGGATATCTCCCTTCCCGAGTTTATATTCGGTCGGTATATAAACCGTTTGTTGCACCAGTTTCGCGTCGTCGAGCGGCGCGCCGCTTTCGTCGTACATCTCTTTTACTTCGAGCGTTCTGCCTAAATAATTTTTGTCCGGCGAAAGTATCTCAAGCGTATCGCCCGCTCTGAACCTGTTGCGCTGTTCGACCTTTACCGCGCCCTTTTCCCCGTCGTAGCCGACGACCTGCGCGGTAAATTCCCAGTCGCATACTGGTTGAGAAGTTTCGCTGCATACGCTGTCCTTTTCGCCGTAATAAAAGCCGGTCGTATAGTCGCGGTGGCTGTTCTTTTCAAGCTCTTCGGAAAGGAGCGCGGGCACTTTGTAGTTCTTATCCGCGGTAAATCCGTCGATAGCCTGACGGTACGCGTTGACGACGCTGGCGACGTAGTACTGCGATTTCATTCTGCCCTCGATCTTGAAGGAGTAAACGCCCGCGTCGATGAGCTCCCCGATATGGGTGAGCATATTCAGGTCCTTGCTGTTGAGTATGTACGTTCCCCTGTCGTCTTCGTATATCGGCAGTCTTTCGCCCTTGCGGTTCTTTTCGGTTATCTCGTACTCCCAGCGGCATGCCTGAACGCAGTCGCCCCTGTTTCCGCTCCTGCCTGCAAGCGCCGCCGAAAGCAGGCACCTGCCGCTGTAAGATATGCACATCGCGCCGTGTACGAACGCCTCTATCTCAACGCTTTCGGGAAGATACTCCCTTATCTCCTTTATCTCCTTAAGAGTCGTCTCCCGGGCTAAAACTATACGTTTAGCGCCCATATCCGCCAAGAATTTTGCGGAGTATTTATTCGTCGTGTTTGCCTGGGTGGAAATGTGAATCTCCAACACGGGCGCGTATTTTTTGCAAAATACGATAACGCCCGGATCGGTCACGATAACGCCGTTTACGCCCGCCTCCTGCAGGAACGCGAGGTATTCCGGAAGCTTGCAGAAATCTTCGTTTTTTGCGAAAACGTTGACCGCGACGTATATCTTCTTTCCTCTCTCTTTCACGTACGCGCAGGCTGCCGTCAGCTGCTCTTTCGAAAAGTTCTTTGCGTTGGCTCTCAAAGAAAATTCGCTTCCTCCGACATATACCGCATCCGCGCCGAAATGAAGCGCGGTCTTAAGCTTTTCAAAGTCTCCCGCGGGAGCCAGAAGTTCAGTCCTTACAGTTTCACGCATACAGCCGTGCCGTCCTCCGTATCGTATACAGTCGTATCGAATTTTTCTTTGTCACCTATCTTTCTCAGAAAGGATCTCATATTCATGACTATCGTCCTGTGCTTGTGCGGCGGATACGCGTCTCCCTTGACGAGCCCTAAATAATACACGTTGTCCGCGAACACCACGCCGCCCTTTTCGAGCGACGGATACACCGCGTCGAGGTAGTCGGAATATCTGCTTTTCGCCGCGTCGATGAATACGAAACCGTACCTGTTTTCCGCCGCGAGCTTTACTACCAGTTCGTCCGCGTCGCCGAGGTAAGAATTTATCCTGTCCTCTGTCCCGACTTCTTTCCAGAACGCGCGCGCCCTCTCAAGGCGCTCCCCGTCTCTTTCTATCGTGTCGACGACCGCGCCTGTCTCAACGGCGAGCCACGCGGTTGAAAAACCTATCGCGGTACCTATTTCCAACACGCGCGAACACCCGCTCTTTTTTGCGGCGTCGAGCAAAAGTTTAAGACTTTCCGGCCTTATCACCGGAATATGTTCTTCCCTCGCCGCCGCCTCGTATGCGGGGCTGAGTTTTCTTAATCTCTCAGCGCGATCCGACAATGCGGACATCACTCCACCTCTGTTATTATCGGCAGCACCATAGGTCTTTGCTTGAGCTTCGCCGCGATATACCTTTCGATCTGACGACGGAGCGCGGATTTCAGCTTGCCTCTGTCTTTGGCTCCCTTATAATTTGCCTTTTCGACGGTCGTGCATATCATCTCTTTGATCGGCTCGACGTGTTCTTCGGCGATCTGCAGACCTCTCGTTATTATCTCAGGCGGCGCAAGAAGCGCGCTGTTTTCAAGCCCTATCGTGACCAGAAGTATCACAAAACCTTCGTTGCTTAGCTGCTGACGGTCTTTGAGTACCAGGTTATCCACGTCTACGAGACCGTCAACGTATACGTTGCCCGCGGTGACCGTGCCCGTCTTTATCAGCTTTTTCTGCTTTAATTCAAAGCAATCGCCGATCTCGGGCAACCTGATGTTATCCTCGTTCATTCCAAGACTCATCGCGAGTTCCTGATGCTGTTTCAGGTGGCGGTATTCGCCGTGCACGGGCACGAAGTACTGCGGATGGATAAGCCTTTGCATCAGCTTTAATTCTTCCTTGCATGCGTGACCGGAAACGTGCAGTTCCGCAAGCGAACCGTAAAGCACTTTCGCGCCGTGCTTGCACAGGTTGTTGATGACGTTGTATATCATCTTCTCGTTGCCGGGGATCGGAGACGAAGAAATTACGACGACGTCCTGTCTGCCCACGCTGACCTTGTCGTCGCCCGAAGCCATACGGGTAAGCGCACTCATAGGCTCGCCCTGCGACCCGGTCGTGATAATGCACAGTTCGCCCGGCGCGTATCTTCCTATCTTTTCTATATCGACTATCGTGCCGTTGTCCGCGTTCATTATGCCCAGCTTTGTCGCTATCTCGCTGATATTCTTCATACTTCTGCCGTTGAAAGCGACCTTGCGGTTGTATTTCTGACATATGTTGATTATCTGCTGGATCCTGTTGACGTTGGAAGCGAAAGTCGCAATGATTATCCTGCTGTCGGAATTTGCCGACACTATCTTATCCAGCGTTTCGCCGACCTTCCTTTCGCTCATAGTATAACCATCGCGCTCAACGTTTGTCGACTCTCCCAGCATAAGCTTTACTCCCCTTTCTCCTATCGCGGCGAGACGGGGAATATCTATGCTCTCTCCGTCGAGAGGGGTATGGTCGACCTTGAAGTCGCCGGTATGGAACACCACTCCGACCGGGGTGTTCACCGCGAGCGCAAACGCGCCCGAAATGCTGTGGGTGACCTTTACGAATTCGACGTCGAAACAGCCGATGTTTTTCACGTCTCCGCCCTTAACCGTGACCAGTTTCGGAGAAGTGATGTTGTGCTCCTTGAACTTGTTTTTCAGAAGCGCGAGAGTAAGATCGCTGCCGTATATCTTTACGTTTTCCAGTCTGTCCTTGACGAGATAGGGCACGCCGCCGATATGATCCTCGTGCCCGTGGGTAAGAACTATGCCCTTTATCTTGTCGATATTCTCGTCTATATACGTGAAATCCGGGATTATCAGATCGACGCCCGGCGTATCGTAAGTGCCGAACATACAGCCGCAGTCCACGATGAGTATATTGTCGCCGTACTCGATCGCGGTCATATTTTTGCCTATCTCGCCCACGCCGCCCAGAAAGACGACCTTGAGCGCTTTATATTTTTTCGCCATTAAAGCCTCCGTTATTCTGTCTGTATCGCCGTGTAAACACACGGGCGCATAATAATACATATATATTATAATTAAAGAAGCAACTCATGTCAATAAATAAAACCGGCGACGAAACGGGTACTTTATTTATTATCGACAAAATATATCCGTTCTTGACAAAATCTTGACAAAAATAATTTATATGATATAATTATATAAAACTTTAACGAGGTGTTTATATGGACGAAAGAGACAATGAAAGAGAGAAAGCACAGATTAAGCACAAACGCGTGAAAACCGCTTTTAAAATTTTCGGTATCATCTGCCTTGCGGCGGGTCTCGCGTTCGCGATAACCGGATTCGTGGATCTCTTCGGCTCGCTGTCCGACTTCGGTCCGCCGACTAAATTCTGGTGCCTCATCGTGGGATTCCCGCTGATCGCCGTTGGCGGCGGTATGACGTCTTTCGGCTTCAGAAAAGAGCTCACGTCCTATGTAATGCGCGAGAGCGCGCCCGTATTCAACGAAGCGGGAAAAGAGATACAGCCCGGGATCAAAGCTATATCCGAAGCGGTCAAAAGCCCCGAAGGTACTGTCTGCCCTTCCTGCGGAGAACTCAACGACGCGGACAGCGCGTTCTGTAAGAAATGCGGCGAGCCGCTCGCTAAAAAGTGTCCTTCCTGCGGAGCCACCCTGGACGCCGACGCAATATTCTGCGATAAGTGCGGCACAAAACTCTGATACAAAAATAACCGGTAAAAGTCAAAACCAAAGCCGCTTTATGCGGCTTTTTCTTTTATAATTCAGCGTCCGTCCTGCTGTTTTTAATTAATCGCCGGGCGCGACCGTTCCGACGAACACGGACAAAAACCTTCGATCTCCTGAATATCGTCAAAGCGTTTGAATCATCGGCTGCGACGGCGGGTCTTTCCGTCTCACGGCAGACGCGTCGGTCTTTTAAAAATTAATAATATACCATAAGACGGCATATTTATCGGATACAGAAGCCGAAGCGTTTACCGTCGAGAGCGACGTCGTTATTGGTCAGATAATACGACGACAGCGTGCCTATATCAGACCAGTAACAGTCCGTCTTCATAGCGTACATATTGCCGATAAGCCCGGGGAACAGGTCTTTCGCAAAATCGTATTTTAACTTTTCGGGCACCTTGTCGAGCGCCGCTTTGTCCATAACGTAGACCCCCGTATTGACGGTAAAGGACGACGGCGAGACCGGCTTTTCTTCAAAGCGCGTGATAAGTCCGTTTTTATCTGTTTCCACCACCCCGAACGACGACGGATCTTTGACTTCTTTCACTGCGACAGTCACCAGCCCGCCCTGTTTTTTATGATATTCCACCAGTTCGCCGTAGTCGATATCCGTAAACGCGTCTCCGCTTACGACCAGAAAAGGTCCGTCTTCCCCCTTTGTCGCAGCTGCTACTCCGCCTGCGGTGCCGAGAGGACTTTTTTCAACGAAATACCTTATTTTCACACCCAGCCGTGAGCCGTCGCCGAAATGCCGGATTATTACCGACGGACGGTAACACAAGGTCATCGCGATATCGTCGATCCCGCAGTCTTTAAGATGCCTTACCGTATATTCCAGTACCGGTTTATCTATAATTTTCACCATAGGTTTGGGTATTCTGTCCGTAAGAGGTCTGAGTCTTACGCCCATTCCTCCAGCCATTATCACCGCAAGCATGACTTCCTCCGCTTCGTTTTTGCTATTATACGGAAAATTTTGTAAAAATATTCTGATTGCCGGTCAAAAATCTGTTGCGCGCGCGAGAGTATAGGCGTATAATTATATATAATTAATTTTTAAAATAAAAATTTAAAGGAAGGATATATATGAGAGTTTACAATTTTTCAGCCGGTCCTTCGATGCTCCCGCTCGAAGTACTCCAACAAGCCCAGGCAGATTTCGTCGACTACCAGGGCTGCGGCATGAGCGTCACCGAAATGAGCCACCGCAGCAAACAGTACGACGCGATCCATCAGGAATGCCTCGCTCTTCTCAGAGAGCTTATGAACGTTCCCGACAACTACAAGATTTTGCTCGTTCAGGGCGGCGCTTCACAGCAATTCGACGCGATCCCGCTCAACCTGCTCAGCGGCTCCGGCGTTGCGGATTACGTTGTCACCGGCAACTTTGCGAAGAAGGCTTACAAAGCGGCTAAGCCGTACGGCGACATCCGCCTCGCGGCGTCTTCAGAAGACAAGACTTACACTTATATCCCCAAAGAGCTGACCCTTTCGGACAACGCCGACTACCTGTACATCACTCAGAACAACACGATATTCGGCACGCGCTACACCTCTCTTCCCACTCTGAAGAGCGGCGTACTTGTCGCGGACGTCTCGTCAAACATCCTCAGCGAGGTCATGGACGTCAGTAAGTACGGCGTAATGTACGCAGGCGCGCAGAAGAACGTCGCTCCCGCCGGCGTCACGATCGTCATCGTACGCGAAGACCTCATCGGCAAGGAACAGGCTATCTGCCCGACAATGCTCAAATGGAGCACACAGGCGGACGCGGACAGCCTTTACAACACTCCCCCGTGCTTCTCGATCTATATGGCAATGCTCAACCTGCGTCACCTCAAGAAGCTGGGCGGCGTAGCGGCGATCCAGAGAGTAAACGAATACAAGGCGGGTCTTCTGTACGACTTTATCGACAACAGCGATTTCTACCACAACTACGTGAACAAGGAAGACCGCTCTCTGATGAACGTCCCGTTCGTAACCGGCGACAAGGACCTGGACGCGAAATTCGTATCCGAAGCGGGCAAGAACGGTCTGCTCTCCATCAAGGGACACAAGCTGGTCGGCGGTATGCGCGCTTCAATCTACAACGCGATGCCAGTCGAAGGCGTAAAAGCCCTCATCGAATTCATGAAGAAATTCGAACTCGAAAACAAATAAGTTTAAAGGTGGATATATGATAAACATACTAAAACTCAACGAGATAAGCCCCAAGGTAAAGAGCATTCTTTCAGAACAGTCCTATACCGTAGGCTCTGACGTAGCCAACCCTCAGGCGATAATTCTCAGAAGCTTCTCCATGCACGACTACGAAGTCCCCGCGACCGTTCAGGCGGTAGCGCGCGCGGGCGCAGGCGTCAACAATATTCCGATAGACAAAATGACCGAAAAAGGCATCTGCGTGTTCAACACCCCGGGCGCGAACGCGAACGCGGTCAAAGAACTCGTCATCGCCGGTATGCTTCTCGGCAGCCGAAAAATCGTTCAGGGTATCAACTGGACGCAGTCACTTAAAGGCGACGACGTAGACAAGCAGGTCGAAAAAGGCAAAAAGGCGTTCGTCGGACAGGAAATTCAGGGCAAGACCCTCGGCGTAGTCGGACTCGGCGCTATCGGCAGACTGGTCGCGAATACCGCCATCGAGCTGGGCATGACCGTGTTGGGTTACGACCCCTACCTCAGCGTAGACGGCGCGCTGATGCTGGATAAGAACGTCGTACACATCACTGACGTTAACCGGCTGTTCGCGGAAGCGGATTACGTTACTCTGCACGTTCCCGCAACCGAACAGACAAAGAACATGATCAACGAACAGAGTATCAACACGATGAAGACGGGCGTCGTTATACTGAATTTTGCGAGAGGCGAACTGGTCAACAACGCCGACGTCGTAGAGGCGGTCAGAAACGGCAAGATCGGCAGATACGTCACCGACCTGCCCAAAAAGGAACTCCTCGGCATCGTCAACATCATCACGATACCTCACCTGGGCGCTTCCACTCCCGAAGCGGAAGACAACTGCGCGGTCATGGCAGCGCGTCAGCTCAAAGATTTCCTTGAAAACGGCAACGTGGTCAACAGCGTGAACTTCCCTTCCGCTTCCGCTCCCAGAACGGGCGTATGCCGCATAAGCATACTGCATAAGAACGTCGCCAATATGATAGCCACCGCGACCTCGTTCATCGCAAAGAAAGGCATAAACATCGCCAACCTCGTATCCGCTTCAAGGGGAGATATCGGCTATATGCTCCTTGACGTTGACGCCAATGTCGACGAAGAGACAATAAAGCAGATGCAAGCGCAGGAAGGCTTTATCAAAGTCAGAGTTTTCGACTGACATTAAAAAACGAAAAGAAAAATATAAGCGGGTCCATAAGGTCCCGCTTTTTTCAGCGTCTTTCTCCTTCTTTCCGACTCTGCTTTCCTTCTTATGTATTAAAGCATACTGAACGCGTTTTGTTTATATCGGATCTTCCCGGCGCATCGGCTTTCGGATATATTATTTTCTGCACGTGAAAATGCCGGAAAACGTCCTCGCCCGCGCCGTTTCTCCGCTTTTAAACAATGCGTGCGGACGCGGCTTTAACGGCATTAGCCTAAAAGAATTGACTCTAATAACGGTATAAACCCGCTTCCCGAAAGCATTTACCGCCTTATATTCCCTCCCCGAAAGGAAAATTCCGCTTAAAAAGTCCATACGCCCGACATTATATCGGGCGTACGGTTTTAAAACGGAATATTGTATAACGTATGGATAAGTCTTATTTATTATTTCGTCTTTTCATCCGAAAGGTCTCCTTCCTTGTAGACCTTTTTCATCGATTTGTTCTGCAGACGGCGTATACTTCTCTTTTCAAGCTTCTGGTTGCCCGTCGATATTATAAGCAACGCGGGCAAAAGCACCAGAACGAGTATTCCGCTTATAATCGCACCTCTCGCGATCATAAGAGTTATTTCGCTTACGATTATGTTTGTCGTGATGACAGAGACCGACAGACAACAGCCGGCAAGTATCGCGACAGAGGTCAATATCGAAACGCCGCTTTCCGTCAGCGCCGTATAAGCCGCCTCTCTTGCCGAACGCAAGCCCAGATAATTCTGATACTTAACAGTATAGAGTATCGCATAGTCGACAGTCGCGCCCAACTGTATCGAGCTTAGTATGATATACGCCATAAAGTTGACAGTCTGACCGAAGATATAGCTGATCGACAGGTTGACGAATATACCGAATTCTATAACCAGCACGACTATCGTCGACATCTTTATCGACCTCAGAGTGAACAGCAGTATCACGAAGATTATCGCGACCGACACCAGCGAGACGAACAAAAAGTCGCTCGGTGTGATGTCCTGCAGGTCGCTGACTGCCTGCGTCATACCGGTGATATAGTAGTCTCCCTCGCCGAAATAATCGTTCAGTATAGCACGGATCTCCGTCAACGCCTTCGTACCTTCGGCGGACTCAGGATCTGTGTCGAGCATTATCGAATACATCGTATATCCGTTGTTCAGGAAACCTGTTATCATTGACATATCCATGCCCGAAGACGACATCATCGCGCCGATTTCTTCGTCGTTGACAAGGTTGACGATGCCTTCGGCGGTATCTTCGGGAAGCATTGAGAACAAGCCCATAACCGCGTTTACGTCGTCGCGCGCCTTTATCTTTTCGAGGAATTCGTATTGGTCTTTTACGTTGCTTTCGCCGTTCAGAGTTTCCGTCTTTGCCGGAACTATGACAACGAGCGAGTTGCTTAATGCGTCGACTTTCTGTTCAATTTCCGTGGGGTTGGGATCTTCCTCAACGAACTTGATATAAGAAAGCTCGACCATATTCTGCATTATGATCACGGGGATCAGCAAAACGAGCGCGATCGTAACGATCGTCTTTCTGTGCGTGACCGCGTAAGACGCGACGTTCTTGAACTTTGGAACGACTATCCTGTGCTGAGTCTTTTTGGCGATCTTATCGGTAAGAAGCATGAGACACGGCTGCAAAAGAATGACCGTTACAAGGCTTAGGAAAACGCCTTTCGCAAGGACGAGACCCAGGTCCTCGCCTATCTTGAACCTCATTGCGAACAGCGCGAGGAAGCCGCCTACCGTAGTAAGCGCGGAAGCCGATATCGTAGAGAAGGTCTTGGGGATCGCCCTTTCCATCGCGAGTTTATTATCAAGAGTCTTCTTCTGCTCGTCTGCAAACGAATGCATCAGGAATATTGCATAGTCCATCGAAAGCGCAAGCTGCAATATCGAGGACGCGGCGTAGGTAACGACCGAAACGCTGGGGAGTACCAGATTGGTACCCATATTTACGATTATCGAAACGCCGAGCGTCAGCATGAACACGATCGGGTCGATCAGCGAATTTGTCGTAAGAAGAAGAATAATGAACATTACCAGCACGGCGACGAAAGCGTATTTGCCGATCTCTCCTATCGTGCTGTCGAATATCTCGCGCGTTATCTGCGTGCTGCCGCCCATCGCGTAGTCGAGACCTTTGTCAGAAAGATGATTTTCTATCGCCGAAAGCAGATCCATCGCCTCGTTGGAAGAGCTGGGCACGTTGAGCTGAAGCATCATCAGATAAGTATCGTCGTCGGGGTGAAACAAAGAAACGACTTCCGGGTTATTCGAAAGCTGCTCCGTCATCGATTTCAGATCGTCGATCGTCAGACCGTATTTTGTCAGAAGATTGTTTACGAGAGAAGAAACGAACGGATTGTCCAGCATAGACCAGTCTATGTCCTGCATTTCTTTGAGCAGACCGTACCAGATGATACCGCCGTTTTTTGTGCCGCCATTTTTTTCGATAAGGGAAACCAGCTCCTGCATATCCTCGTAATTCGCACCCTGCACGCCGATTATGGCGTCGCCCTGCATGTCGAAATTTTCCTTCATGAAATTCAGACCTTTGGTCATATCGACGTCTTCGGGCAGATAAGAAAGGATATCAGAATTGACGTTTACGTACGACATTGCAAAAAGAGACGCGATCGTCAGAAGAAGCATCACGCCCAGAAAGATAAGCCTGTATTTAACTATGAATTTTGCAAAGCGTTTCATACTCTAAATATATTACATAAAAAGTATTTTGTAAATTGCCTTTTAAGAATTAAAACGGCTTTTTACAAACAATTTACCAAAGCGGCGCGCGGTTGTAAAGAACATGTAAAATCAACGCGTTTTTCCTTGTCTTCTGCTCGTTAAGTCTGTTTTTAATTGTTCCCCGTATGAGTAATAAAATACCGTTATCCGACGTTTTACCCGCAGTTTTCACCCGTCTTTTCTTATTATGATATCAATATTATATGCGGCGGATATCCTCTTTTCACATATATGCCGACACTCGCGGCATTATTGTGTCTGTCGCCTTTACTGTTTTACCCGCGCCGCAGGCGACAGCCCGTCTCTTTTCTCTGCCCGCTCAAATCCCCGGCGGGCTCTTTAAAAAAACGCATATAAACGGCGGCGCATAAAAAACGTCCGCCCTTTTAACGGGACGGACGGTCTTTTTTATTCGGCGATATCTCTTTTCCTAACCGCAGGAAAAGGGAATTACTTGTTGAGTTTCTTCTCCAGTTCTTCAGCCTGTTTAGCCAGCTCTTTGGGGAGCTTGTCGCCGAACTTAGCATAGAATTCCTTGATGCCTTCAACTTCTTTCTTCCAGTTATCCTTGTCGATAGCGAGAAGTCCCTTGACGGTGTCGACGTTCATGTCGAGACCTTCGATATTGATGTCCTCTGCCTTCGGAACGTAACCTATTGCGGTCTCCTCTGCGTCGACTTCGCCGGCGATTCTCTTGAGCATCCAGTCGAGGACTCTCATGTTGTCGCCGAAGCCGGGCCAGATGAAGTGACCTTCGTCGTCCGTTCTGAACCAGTTGACGTTGAAGAACTTGGGCTGCTTATCCTTGTCTACGCTCTTGCCCATGTCGAGCCAGTGCTGCCAGTAGTCTCCCATGTTGTATCCGCAGAACGGAAGCATAGCCATAGGATCGCGTCTTACAACGCCGACAGCGCCCGCCGCAGCAGCGGTGGTCTCGCTTGCCATGATGGAGCCGACGAATACGCCGTTCTCCCAGTCCTTAGCCTGGTATACGAGCGGAGCGGTCTTTGCGCGTCTGCCTCCGAAGATGAACGCGCTGAGCGGAACGCCGTTGCCGTTCTCGAATTCGGGGCTGATGCAGGGGCAGTTTACAGCGGGAGCGGTAAATCTGCTGTTCGGATGAGCGCCCTTTTCTGTAGAAGTCTTGCCGTTCCAGGGGTTGCCCTTCCAGTCGATAGCATGCTCGGGCGGATTCTTGTCGAGTCCTTCCCACCAAACGGTGTTGTTTTCCAGATTGTGGCAAACGTTGGTGAAGATCGTGTTCTTTCTGGTAGCCGCAAGAGCGTTGGGGTTGGATTTCTGGTTGGTGCCGGGAGCAACGCCGAAGAAACCGTTTTCGGGGTTGATCGCATACAGTCTGCCGTCCTTGCCCTTTCTGATCCAGGCGATATCGTCGCCTACACAGAACACTTTGTAGCCGTTCTTTCTGTAACCTTCCGGCGGAATGAGCATCGCGAGGTTGGTCTTGCCGCAAGCGGACGGGAAAGCAGCCGCCATGTAAACGGTCTCCTTATTCGGCTTTTCGATACCGAGGATGAGCATGTGTTCAGCCATCCAGTTTTCGTTCTTACCCTGGTAAGAAGCGATACGCAGAGCGAAGCACTTTTTGCCCAGAAGAACGTTGCCGCCGTATGCGCTGTTGACGGAGATGATCGCGTTGTCCTCGGGGAACTGGCAGATATATCTCTTTTCGGGATCGACGTCGCATTTAGCGTGCGTGCCTCTGACGAAATCGTTGCTGTCGCCGAGAGCCTTGAGTACGTCTGCGCCGACGCGGGTCATGATCTTCATATTGAGAACGACGTAAATGCTGTCGGTAACTTCGATACCGATCTTGGAGAGCGCGCCGCCGACAGGACCCATCGAGAACGGAATAACGTACATCGTTCTGCCCTTGTATGCGCCGTCAAGTATGCCGTACAGCGTAGCGTAAGCTTCTTCGGGTTTCCACCAGTTGTTGGTAGGACCGCAGTCCTCTTTGGTGCGGGAGCAGATGAACGTTCTGTTCTCTACGCGGGCAACGTCGTTTTCCTTGGTACGGTGAAGGAGGCAGCCGGGGAGCAACTCTTCGTTGAGTTTGATCATCTCGCCGGTAGCGATAGCTTCAGCAGTCAGTTTGTCGTAAAGTTCCTGAGAGCCGTCGATCCAGACCACTTTGTCGGGTTTGCAACGGTTCACAGTCTCTTCCACGAACGCAAGCACTTGCTTATTGGAAGTCAAATCTGTCATATATGATTCTCCTTGTAAAAATATTTCGGATTAAGGTCGCGGAACGCGGTTGTCACCTTGCTCCGCAATTGTTAATATTATATCAAACATTGCCGTTTTTGGCAATTAAATTGTTGTCTTTTTTGCAACCTTTCCTGCCGCTTGTTTTTGCTCTCTCTTTTACGGCAATCCGTACGCGATAATAATAAAATAAAACGCGGCGGATAAAAAGACGCCCGGAAAACTTATCTCCCGGCGATACGCTATGCTTTTTTCGCGTGCGGACGCGCGGATCCCTGCTACTCCGCCGCCTTGAAATTGTAGACGGGATATATCCTGTCGTCGACCGAGACTGTGTCTTTTACGAGGCTGACTATCTCGTCCGCGGGTTTATATGCCGACGGCGCTTCGTCCAGCGTTTCGCTGTTGACCGTCGTCGAATATATCCCCTCCATCGAAGCAACGTATTCGTCAAGATCAATGTTTTCTCTTGCTTTCGCCCTCGACATAAGTCTGCCCGCGCCGTGGGGCGCCGAATAATTCCAGTCGGGATTGCCCTTGCCCGTTCCTATTATGCAGCCGTCTCGCATATTGAGAGGTATGAGCACCTTTTGCCCCTCTCTCGCGCATATCGCTCCTTTCCTTATATAGCCGTCCTCGCCGATATAATTGTGAAGGGTCGTGAAACCGCTTTCTACGTCGGCTTGCGGAAAGCATTCCCCGAGAATTATGGTCGCCATCTTTTTTCTGCTGAGATCCGCATATTCTCCGCAAAGCGCGGCGTCGGCAAGGTAGTCCCGCATAGACTGCCCTTCCAGATAATTAAGCCCTTTCGGAAGCGGATCTGAAGCGAGCGCTTTCAGCTCATCGTTGATGTCTTTAAGCCTTCCTTCCGCATTACATCTTTCTATCACGGCGGCAGATCTTTTCTCTCTTCTTTCCTTACAGGCGACGTCCTGATAAAACTCCGCAACCTGTACGCCCAGATTGCGGGAGCCGCTGTGCACGATAAGATAATACCCGCCTCTTCTGTCCGTATCGATCTCTATAAAATGGTTGCCTCCGCCGAGAGTGCCGAGCGATCTCTCTATCCTGTCGCGGTTGCGTATCTTATTGCGGCAACGCAGGCGGTTGAAAATGTCTCTCGCTTCGGGCGAAAATTCTCCGGTATTCATACCTGCGGGGATACGCCTTTTTATCACGTCGTCGACTTTCCCGAAATCGGGCGATACGTTTCCCAGCGGAACGCAAAGCATGCCGCAAGAGATGTCCACTCCGACCAGATTGGGCACGACCTTGTCCTTAAACGGAGCGGTAAAACCGATGACGCACCCGACGCCCGTATGCACGTCCGGCATAATTCTTATCGGCTGCCCGTCGAAAATACCGCTTGCACAAAGCGTACGCAGCTGTTCCAGCGCAGTGCTTTCTACTCTGTCTGTAAATATTTTAACGTTGTCGAATTCTATCATATTCCCTTCCTTTGACTTATACCAGCCCAGAATAATACGAACCAGCCCTGAGGTGCGCCTTTTATGCGTTTTTTAGCGATTCTCACTTGAAAATATTATAATATTATCTGCGTTCGTTTAAACCGGCAAATTTTTGTCGATACAAGGCAAATGCCGCAGGTAATATCAGACATATTATCAAGGCATTTAACACAGTAGCTACGAAAATTTGCCGCTTTAAACCGGGTTCGTATTATTCTGGGCTGGTGTCGACGGCGGTATGCCCGTACGAATATTATACGACTCCTCGTCTCGTTTCGTCAACATTATAACCGCATTTTATATCTTTGTAGCGTGTTCGATTTTATAAATGTTGCAAAATTTAACGATTTTATGATAAAATCAGTTTGATTTTAAGATTAATTTCATAGACTCGGAATATACTTTACACAAATCACGGAGGTATATCATGAAACCACGCAGCAGATTTTTTTTGATAACGGTAATAGCGATATCGGCGGTATTCGTATCCGTGTTCTTCGCTTCGTGCCTGACAAACGAAACGCAGGGCGAATCGGCTTATGAAATAGCCGTCAAAAACGGCTTTGAAGGCAGCGAAGAGGAATGGCTCGAAAGCCTTAAAGGCGATGACGGTGCGGACGGCATAGACGGAACGAACGGCAAAGACGGCGAAGACGCGTTCACTCTCGAAGAACTGGTCGACTACTACCTTGAAAACAACCCCGGATCGACTGTGGAAGACTTTTACGCGTCGCTCGGACTCGACGTAACCCCCGGCATCAAGTCGATAGTTCAGACCGCTTTAAAAAGCTCCGTCGGCATAATCTGCCGGACCACCTACCGCACCCCGATGGGTCAGAGCGAACAGGCATGGTCGGGCTCCGGCGTCATATACAAGCTCAGCGGCAACACCGCGTATATAATCACCAACTACCACGTCGCGTACGACAGCTATAACAACAAATATTGCGAGAACATAAAACTCTATCTCTACAACCGCGTGCTCGAAGACGATATGATTGAAGCGACCGTTATCGGCGCTTCCAAAGACAACGACATCGCGGTACTTAAAGCGACGTCGGACCTCTTCCTGGAAAACACCGTTCAGGAGGTCAAGGTCAATACGTCCGATCCGGTCGCGGGTCAGGCGACTTTCGCGATAGGCTGCCCCACCCTTTACACGTTCTCCGTAACCTCGGGCATCGTATCCGTCGAATCCGAATACATCACGACATCTTCTTCCGAAAACGTGCGCGTCTACCGTACCGACGCGGCTCTTAACAGCGGCAACTCGGGCGGCGGTATGTTCAACGAATACGGCGAACTCATGGGCATATCGGACGCGAAATCTTCCGACACCACCGACGATAACGTCTGCTACGCTATCCCCGCTTCTCTTGCCGTCGCAGTCGCAGACAACATTATCGAAAACGGCGGCAGACGCTTTATGATGGGTGTGTCCATGAATCTCACCGACATGACGACCTATGTCGACGACGACGGAATAATACGCACTATCTACACCTATGAAGTATCTGAGGTAAGCAAGGAATCAGCCGCATACGGAAAAGTCGAGGTCGGCGACATAATGGTATCGGTCGCGCTGAACGACGAAGAAAGCGTAAAGATAGACACTTCTTTCAGGGCGCAGGAATATCTGATGAACGCGCGCCCCGGCGATACCGTCAACCTGACAGTCAAGAGAGGAGAAGAAACCTTAACCGTGCAGATGACCGCGTCCGAAGAATATTTTACCGCGATCTGATAATAACGGATAAAAACGCGCGCCCCGTTGATGTGCACCCCAAAAGTTAGACACTTTTGGAGGTGCATATTTTATGGCAAAAAAAGGGCAAAAGCAAAAGAAGTATAGCGTAGAGTTCAAGATATC
>CASEHD010000009.1 GCA_949287655.1 uncultured Christensenella sp.
TGCACTTGATTTCCTTAGCTCCGGAGTTGTCCGCTACGTTTAATCTGCTTTCCGGTTGTATCATTGTGGTGCCTCCTATTACTTCGCCTTTTCGATGATCTCGACGACTCTCCAGCACTTATCCTTGCTGATCGGTCTGGTCTCCGCTACGAGAACGGTATCGCCGATGCCGCATTCGTTTGCCTCGTCGTGAGCCTTCAGCTTCTTCGTCCTGTTGACGATCTTGCCGTAAAGAGGATGCTTAACACGCTCTTTGATGGCTACGACGACCGTCTTGTCCATCTTGTCGCTTACTACTATGCCGACTCTGCTTTTTCTCAAATTCCTTTCCATGTCGTTTGTCCTCCTCACTTAGCCGCCTTCTTGGACTTAGCCTTGGTCGGCTCTGCGGAAATGCCCAGTTCTCTCTGACGGATAATCGTCATGCACTTGGCGATGTCCTTTCTGCAAGTCCTGATCTGGCTGTTGTTTTCAAGGTTTCCGCTCTTGTGCTTAAAGCGAAGGTTGAGCAGATCCTGTTTGAGGCTGACGAGCTTGACCTGAAGCTCTTCGTTGGTCATTTCCATAAAATTAGTTGTTTTCATCTTCCTTTACCTCTTCACCGCTTTCTTCGCCTTTCTTGACGAACTTGCACTTTATCGGGAGTTTGTGCGACGCAAGGCGCAGCGCCTCTCTCGCTATCTCTTCCGTTACGCCCGCCATCTCGAACATTACTCTGCCCGGTTTGACGACCGCTACCCAGTATTCTACGCTACCTTTACCGCTACCCATTCTGGTCTCGGCGGGCTTCTTCGTGACAGGCTTGTGGGGGAATATGTCTATCCACACCTGACCGCCTCTCTTGATGTATCTCGTCATAGCGATACGTGCCGCCTCGATCTGATTGGAGGTAATCCAGCTCGGCTCGAGGGCTACCAGTCCGTATTCGCCGTAAGCGATCTTATTGCCCTTGTTAGCCTTGCCGCTGAGTCTGCCGCGATGTACGCGACGTCTCTTTACTCTTTTAGGCATTAACATTACGCGTTACCTCCTTCGTTATTTCCCGCGCCGGTCTTTCCGATGACCTCGCCTTTGTAGACCCACACTTTGATACCGATGATACCGAAAGTGGTATGAGCTTCAGCGAAACCGTAATCGATGTCCGCTCTGAGCGTCTGAAGAGGAATTGAACCCTCGTGATACTGCTCGCTCTTTGCTATTTCAACGCCGTCCAGTCTGCCGCTCGCCATAGCTTTGACGCCCTTGGCGCCCGCTTTGACGGCACGCGTGATTGCCTGCTTCATGACGCGCTTGTAAGACATACGCTTTTCCAGCTGCGCCGCGATACTTTCAGCTATCAGCTGCGCGTCGGTATCCGGTCTCTTGACCTCGTAAACGTTGACGTTGATCTCCTTGCCCTTTACGACGTTGTTCAGTTCTTTTACGATCTGTTCGACGCCCGTGCCCTGCTTGCCGATAAGAACGCCCGGCTTGCCGGTGTAGATGTTGACGGTGATGATCTCGGTCTTCGAAGAACGTACTCTCGAGATCGTTACCTTGGAGATCGAACAGGTGTAATACTTCTTTTTGATGAAGTTTCTTATCTTGTTGTCTTCGATAAGATAATCAGCAAAATTCTTTTTGTCCGCGTACCATTGAGCTTCCCAGTCTTTGATAACGCCTACTCTCATTCCGTTGGGACTGACTTTCTGACCCATGTTGTTGACCTCCTTTGTTATTCAGCCTTCACGTCGAGAACGACGGTGATGTGGCTGGTGCGTTTATTGATTCTTGCAGCGCTTCCCTTAGCTCTCGGTCTGATCCTCTTGAGTATCGGACCCGCGTTTGCGTAGCACTCTGCGACGTAAAGGTCGCTCTTGCTGAGGCTGAGGTTGTTCTCTGCGTTCGCCGCCGCGGAGTTGAGCACCTTGAGCAGGGGCTCGCAAGCCGCTTTCTGCGTGTTTTTGAGGATAGCCACCGCGTCCGTGTACTTGACGCCGCGAATGATGTCCAGAACTATTCTGACCTTATCGGGAGAGATCCTGACGTACTTCGCAACCGCTCTGGGACGCTTGTCTGCGTTTTCCTGACGGATAGCAGCTTTTTCTCTTATTCTTTTAGCCATTTCTGTCTGCCTCCTCTTACTTCTTTCCGGTGGTCTTCTCGCCGGCGTGACCCTTAAACGTACGGGTCGGAGCGAACTCGCCCAGCTTGCAACCTACCATGTCTTCCGTAACGTATACGGGAACGTGTTTTCTGCCGTCGTGAACCGCAATCGTATGTCCAACCATATCGGGGAAAATCGTGGAGGAACGCGACCAGGTCTTGACGACCTTCTTCTCGTTCTTCTCGTTCATAGCGACGATTCTTTTGATAAGCCTTTCTTCTACGAAAGGTCTTTTCTTTACCGATCTACTCATCTTTCAATCCTCCGTTAGTTGATACGCTTAATGATGAACTTATTGCTCTTGTTCTTCTTTCTGGTCTTGTAACCCATTGTGGGAACGCCCCACGGGGTAACAGGACTGGGCATACCGATAGGCGACTTGCCTTCACCGCCGCCGTGCGGGTGGTCGCAGGGGTTCATTACCACGCCTCTTACGGTCGGCTTAACGCCCATATGACGTTTACGTCCCGCTTTACCGATGCTGACGATCTCGTGGTCGAGATTGCCGACCTGACCGATCGTAGCCTTGCACTTGATGGGGATATATCTCATCTCTCCGCTGGGCATTCTCAGGATCGCATACTTGCCTTCCTTCGCCATCAGCTGAGCCGCGTTGCCGGCTGCTCTCGCTATCTGACCGCCCTTGCCGGGGTGCATCTCGATGTTGTGAATCATAGTACCTACGGGGATCTTCTCAAGCGGCAGGCTGTTGCCCGTCTTGATGTCCGCGTTCTCGCCGCTGACTACCACGTCGCCCTTGTTCAGACCTACCGGAGCGAGGATGTATCTCTTCTCTCCGTCCGCATAGTGCAGAAGCGCAATGTTTGCGCTGCGGTTGGGGTCGTATTCGATGGAAGCGACTTTTGCGGGAACGCCGTCCTTATTGCGCTTGAAGTCGATGATACGGTACTTGTTGCGGTTTCCGCCGCCGATATGTCTTACCGTGATCCTGCCGCTGGCGTTTCTGCCGCCCGTTTTGTTCTTGCTCTCGAGCAAGCTTCTTTCGGGGGTCGTCGTCGTGATCTCGCTGAAAGCGGAGGTCGTCATGAAACGGCGTGCGGGAGAAGTCGGTTTGTATCTCTTTATCATATCCTTAGTCCTCCTATCAGGTCAAACTCTCGAAGAACTCGATGGGTTTGCTGTCTGCTTTGAGCTGAACGATCGCTTTCTTGAAAGCCGCGGTTTTACCCTCGTTTCTGCCCATTCTCTTGGTCTTGCCGTCGTAGTTGGAGGTGTTTACCTTTTCAACCTTGACGCCGAAGATATCCTCGATTGCTACCTTTATCTGCGTTTTAGTCGCCCTTTTGTCAACTTTGAACGTGTACTTCTTGGACTGGATGCCGTCGAAGCTCTTTTCGCTCATCAGCGGGCTGATGATAATGTCGTACTTGTTCATTATTCGGCTACCTCCTCTAAGTTGTAAGCCTTTTCGAGCTTTTCGACCGCCGCTTTGGTAACGACGCATTTGGCGTTTGCCGCCAGGTCGTATACGTTCACGAGGTCTGCGTTGATAACCGTCAGGTTCTCGATATTCGCACTCGCTCTCAGGATCGTCTCGTCGTTTTCGGCAACTACCAGAAGAACTCTGCTTTCGATACCGAAATTCTTGAGGATCGCCGCCATCAGTTTCGTCTTAGCTTCCTTGAGCTTGAGCTCGTCCAGCACGATGAAATCGCCGTCCGCAACTTTTGCGCTGAGCGCGCTGACCGTCGCCGCAAACTTCATCTTCTTGTTGATCTTCTGAGAGAAATCTCTCTGCTTGGGAGCGAATACCACGCCGCCGCCCGTCCACTGAGGACTTCTGATGGATCCCTGTCTCGCGCGACCGGTACCCTTCTGTCTCCACGGCTTGATGCCGCCGCCTCTGACTTCGCTGCGGGTAAGCGTGCTCTTGTTGCCCTGTCTCTTGTTTGCCATCTGAGCGACGACTACCTGGTGTACGAGCGGCTCGTTGTATTCCTGAGCGAATACCGCGTCGGACAGCTCCATCGTGCCCACTTTCTTCGCACTTATATTAAAAACGTCTACTTTCATCTCGCTTCTCCTTATTGTGCCTTGTAGCTGCTCTTCACGGTGACAAGGCCGCCCTTGTTGCCGGGGATCGCGCCCTTGATAAGCAGCAGGTTGCGCTCTTTGTCCACTCTGACGACGGTCAGATTCTGAACGGTAACTCTTTCGTTACCCCAGTGACCGGACATCTTCTTGTTCTTGAAAACTCTCGAAGGAGTGGAGTTCGCGCTCAGAGAACCTACGCCTCTGTGGTAACCGGAACCGTGAGCCATAGGTCCGCAGTGCTGGTTCCATCTCTTGATCGCGCCGGTAAAGCCCTTACCTTTCGAAACGCCAACGACGTCTACCTTGTCGCCGACCGCGAACACGTCGCAGGTAATGTTGCTGCCCACCTCAATGCTTTCCGCGTTGTCGACCCTGAGTTCTCTCAAATGTCTCTTGGGCGCTACGCCTGCCTTTTCAAAGTGGCCTTTGACGGGCTTTGTCACGTTCTTAGCCTTTATATCGCCGAACGCTACCTGAATCGCGCTGTAACCGTCTTTTTCCTGAGTCTTCTTCTGAACTACGGGGCACGGACCCGCCTCAACTACCGTTACCGGTATTACGGTGCCGTCCTCGGTGAAGATCTGGCTCATTCCCAATTTCTTTCCAATGATTGCTTTATTCATAGATAAAGTTCACCTCCGTATTTATTTCGTCCGCGAGTGCGCGGAGCCGTATTGTTGTCTTGTTGATTTACTCTTATCAGAGTTTGATCTTGATATCTACGCCTGCGGGCAGAGAGAGCTTCATGAGAGCTTCCATAGCCTTCGCGGAAGGATTGTAAATATCGATAAGTCTCTTGTGCGTTCTGAGTTCGAACTGCTCGCGGCTGTCCTTATACTTGTGAACCGCGCGAAGGATGGTGACTACTTCCTTCTCCGTGGGGAGCGGGATGGGTCCGCTGACCTTTACGCCGCACCTGGTGACCGTGTCGACGATCTTGCTTGCCGCTTCGTCGATGAGGTTGTGATCATAAGCTCTGAGTCTTATTCTGATGATTTGTCCTGCCATTGTCTTTTCTCCTTTTTCCTAACTTACATATTCACGTGTCCGTGTGTTTCACACCGCGACTTTAATAAAAGGCGTGCAGTTCGCCTCCGTTAGTCGCCCGATTGCCGGACTCTTGTCCGCGGAAATTCTCTGCTTTTGCAGTAACCTCCCGCTTCATCCCGTTTTTCGCGGTGCACGTAGAATTATATAGATTTAAATATTTTAAGTCAAATCTTTGAATAAAAAGTTTTAAAAAGAAATGTAAAATTTATGTAAAATCGTGATTTTTCCGTCGTTCCGATAAATATCGGTTGTAAAAAATGCGCCCCGCGTCAAGCGGAGCGCGAATCTTTTTTCCTGCTTTTCAGCCCTTTGCCGCTTCGTTGAGCTTTTCAACCAGTTCGTCCACGTCCACGCCGTGAGCGTTTGCCGCGTCTTCAACGGTCTCGTTGTGCGCGAGAGCGCATCCCAGACAATGCATTCCTACGCTGAAAAGTACGTTTGCTATCGCGTCCACGTCGCCCTGTTTAAGAGCGTCCGCTATAAGCATATCCTTGGTTATCATATTTACCTCCGTCAGGGCTTTCGCCCTTATATATATTATTTATTTTATCAATATTATATACGGCGTTTTTCTGTCGTTTTCCAACACTATTTTATATAATCGCCGCAGATAATGCAATCGTTTTACGCTAAACGAAGAAAAGCAGGTATATCATCCAGATGAGAAGCGCCGCGACGCCCGCGCAGAAAAGCGCGAAGAAGAACGTCTTTATCGGCGAAAGCGGAGCCTTGCCCACCGTTCTGCCGTTTCTGCCATTGACGACGAAACCGTAATCCTTGCCCTTGTAGCGGTAAGAGCTGGTCCATAACGGACCCAGTACGTATTTATATTTGGTCTCGTTGAACACGGGACGAACGTTTATGTAGTCGACGTGATCGGCATCAGGATATCTGTTTCTTATCTGCGACCTGACGTTGTCTGTCATCAGATTCCTGGCGACCTGCCAGCTGTCGTCCAGCCCCTTGTCGTACCTTTCGGCGGAATAACCTGAAAGATACTCCTCTTCATACTGTACTGAATTTCTCGTGTCGAACCCGCCCAGTTTATTCAGATCTCTCTGAGATATCCTTGAGCCGGCGTTGACCAGCACGTCATCAAAATAAGAATTTATCGAGCCGGACACGTTGTACCACCGTATACGTGTTTCTGTGCGTCTGTTCTTGCCGCTGCCGACGGTCACCCGGTAACTTTTTCCCAGCCTCGCGTCGTACGTCGCGTAAACGTTTGAATCGAAAGTAAAGGACGGAACGTACACTCCGCTCATTTTGGAAGTCTTCGCGTTTTTTTTCAGATCCGAAGGCGCGAGGAATTTTTTGCTCATCCACTTTTTGAGATCGTCGTGCGCCTTTGATTCCGACACGACGAAAGGCAGTATCGCGTTGGGCTTGAGACCGGGAAGCTCGTCGCTTTCGACAAGATTGGGCGCGCCGCAGAACGGACACACCGTCACCGTCTGATACTTTTCAAGCATGGTCTTTGCGCCGCACACCGGGCATTGGATGCATTTGACCTCGCCCCAGCCGTTGTATCCCTGCTCCGAAAGCGCGGTATAGTATATCTCAGTCGGCGGCTTGGGGGTCGGAACGTCGCGTTCCCCTCCGCAATAGTCGCACTTCATCTTTCCGCTTTCCGGGTCGTATTTCAGGAAGTTGCCGCACCCCAGGCATTTAAAGGTATCGCTCTCTACTTCGCGGGCGGTATCTTCATTAACTATATCTTTCGCTTCTTCCATCATCGACAATTCCTTATCTTATCTTTTTGCCGCATTCGGGACAAAACTTCGTCGCCGCGGGAACCTTTTTCCCGCACCCGGGACACGTCTTATCCGCCAGGCTTGCGCCGCAGTCGGGACAGAATTTGGTGCCGGCAGGCACTTCTTTGCCGCACGAAGGACAGGTTATCCCGGCGGCGCTTACCGACTTTCCGCATTCGGGACAGAATCTTGCGCCCGCGCTTACCGCAGCGCCGCAGTGCGGACAGGTGGCGCCGGTCGCCGGGGTCGATACGTCAGACATACTTTCAGCGAACATTTTTCCGAGGCCGAGACCTGCGCCGAGCCCTACGCCCGCGCTCGCCATACCTGCGCCCGCGCCGGGATTCCTTGCCGCGTCGCGTATCGCGCCGATTGTCTCCATCTTCGCATAGCCGGACATCGCGTCGCCCATAACGCCGACGGACGTGCGTTTGTCTATCATCTTTTCTACCTCTTCGGGCACGGACAGGTTCTCTATGTAAAGACCTTTAATCTCAATACCTATCTTGCCGAAGTCCTCTTTCATCTTTTCGAGAGCGATCGCGGAGATGTCGTCGTAATGAGCGGCGAGATCGAGCGCGCTCACTCCGCTTTCGGCTATCGAGTTGGTCAGAACGCTGACGATTATCTTCTTGAAATAGTTGTCAACGTCGGACACGGTAAGTCCGCCGGTCGAACCGAACAGCTCGTTCATCGCGTAAGTCGGCACGCCGACCGCGAACGAATATACGCCGTAACCGCGTACGCGAACCATACCGAAATTCGCGTCCTTCATCATCACGGGATTGGACGTGCCCCACTTGTTGTCGATAAACTGCTTTGTCGAAACAAAGTAAAGGTCGGCGGTATGCGGAGTCTCCCACGCCGTCTTCCAGTTGTACAAAGCGGTAAGGACGGGGATATTCTTCAGCTCATCCAGTTCATAAGTGCCCGGACCGAAAACGTCGGTCAGCTTGCCTTCGTTTATGAATATCGCCTTTTGCCCTTCGCGGACAACGAGCGTGGATTTTCTCATTATCTCCTCTTTGCGTTCAAGCGGGTATTTCCAGACGATCGCATTCTTGTCGTCCGTCTCCCACTGGATCACCTTGCGGAATTGTCTTTTGAAAAAGTCGCCTAAACCCATACATGCCTCCACGGAGCCGTAAGCCCCTTTTTATTCTTTTGATTATATTATAAAGTTACGCACGCGCATTGTCAAGGTACTTTTATATAATTATAGGTTAACCGGTCGATATACCGGGCGTCAGTCGTTTATGTCCTTTATCCTACTCTGAAAAAAGCCGATATAAATCGCGGTCGCGCGGAGAGCAGTCCTGCCGTTTAAACGCTGAGACGGCAGGACGCATAACCGGAGACCTTTCGTAATATCTAAATTATATGAAAATCAAAGTGATCTGCGCCGTCCTGTGCGCCGTAATACCGTTGACCTCTCTGTTTATGTTCGTTTCGTGCGGAAGCGAAGTAAGCGCCCCCGAAAAGCGCGTAAGTTACGACATCGCCGTGTCTGTCGACGAAACCGAAAACAGGGCTGCCGTCGATATGACGGTTACCGTGCCCAACACATATAAGGACGGGCTGGACGAACTCGTCTTTTCATTCTATCCCGACGCATTCACGTTAAAGACCCCTCCGCCCGTCGACGGCGCGGCGCTGTCCGAAGCCTATCCGTACGGGATAAACGCGGGCGGTTACGCTTTTCTGCAAGCGGACGGCGAAAACGTAAAAAGCGTTTCGCTGTGCGAGACCCGCTGCGCGATAGTAGTCTCTCTCGAAAAACCTCTTTCTCTTGGCGAAAACGCGGTCGTTCGCTTTTCTTACGACCTTATGCTGCCCCTTTGCGATACGCGTTACGGCTGCAACGACTTTTCCGTCAACCTGACTTTCTTTTATCCGATGCTCTGCCGCTATGACGAAAGTGCGGGCGGGTTTTCGTTCAACGACTATATCGCGACCGGAGACCCGTTCGTATTCGACGTCGCCGAATACTCGCTCGTCCTCGACTGCCCCGAAAGCTGGGCGGTCGCCTGTTCGGCGCCCGAAACGCGGAGAGAAAACGCAAAGCGTTATTATTCCTCGCCCGCTTTGAGAGACCTGAGCGTTTTTCTCGCGCCCGAAGCTCAAATGACTGTTGCGACGAAAGAGGGCTATACAGCTACGGTCATCCACGACGGAGCCTTCGGATATGCGGCGGAATACGCGGCAGACGCGCTGGCGGTATTCTCAAACGCGTTCGGACAACTGCCGGAAAAGCAATATTTCCTCGTGTTCACTCCTTTTATGACCGCGGGAGCGGAATTCAGCAACGTCGCGCTCATCTCTTCCTCTCTGTCTTTTCCGGAAGTCGAAAAGACGGTCGCGCACGAGGTCGCGCACCAATGGTGGTATTACCTGGTCGGAAGCGATCAGGTAAACGCGCCGTGGCAGGACGAAGCGCTCGCACAATGGTCGACTCTTCTCTACTTTGAAAAACGCGGAATGAAGTCTTACGCCGATACGCTTTTAAAAGGATACGCAGACTTTTACAACGAATATCTGACGACGCAACGCTCGCTGGGCGAAAGCGCGCTTTGCGACGTGAACAGGGCGACGACGGATTACCGCGACCCTACCGACTACTTCGCGACCGTATATTGTAAAGCGTTGCTCGCGGCGGAAATAACCGCCGAAAGCATGACGACGGACGGATTTTGTAAAGCGCTTTCCGGATACGTGACAGACAACTACTTTTCTTTCGCGAGCCCGGACGACCTGTACGACGCGCTGGATTCCCGCCTGAGCGGCGCGGGAGTTCTGCTGAAAAACTCGCTTAACGTTTCGCCGTATTGACAGCCCGGACAATATATCAGGTATGCGAACGCGTCTTTTTCGCTCATATCACTTTAAGGTAAATATTTACAGCGCGCGGCAGGATAAAACGCGGCGGGAGTCACACAATATAATCAGCCTGAAAAAAGGAGGTTAAAGTGATGAAGAAAGCTGATCAGAACAAGCAGAAAGCCGGCCGTTCCCGCCAGAGTAAGAACTGCGGCAAAATGTGCGGCGGCAAATGCTGTAACGAAAGCGGACACAATCAGAACGACTGACGTGTTTTAAGGCAAAGCGACCGGCTCCCATGCCGGAAAATCGCTTAAAACGGCGTAAACCGGCGTCCGAATGCGCATAAAAAACGGCTTTTTGCCGGTATAACGCGCTATTATGGACAAAACGGTTGAATAAAATTTTCGTTATTCATCATGCGCCGTAAAAAAGAAAGAGAGCTACCCGATCCATCGGATAGCTCCCTTCCTTTATTATATGATAAGGGGGAAAATTATGAGCTCTTTTATTTACAGTTTGCATTTTATCACCGACTTAAAATTTTGTCAACGATTTTTTACAACTTTTTTAAAAATTTTTTTATCGGCTGTTTTCACCCTGTTTTTTGCATACTTTTATTAAAGCAACATTAAAAATATGCACATTTTATAACGTCAGACCATCAAAATGCGTTCAAATGTGTATTATTACAAAATGTTTTTACAATACACCTCTCTTTTTCAGAAAATTTTCTATCCTGTCCGTCGCCTTCTTCAGATCTTCGAGAGAATACGCGTAGCTTATCCTTATAAAATCCTTGCCCGAATCGCCGAACGCTCCGCCCGGAACTACCGCGACTTTCTGATCCGCGAGAAGTTCTTCCGCGAATTTTTCGCCGTCCATACCGGTAGCGGAAACGCACGGGAACACATAAAACGCGCCCTTGGGCTCAAAGCAGGTCAGTTTCATATCGTTGAGACGTTTGACGAGGAATCTGCGCCTTACGTCGTACTGGCTCCTCATCTCTTCGACCGCCGCGAAATTGTCCTCGAAAGCGGTGTTCAGCGCGTTGAGCGCCGCGTACTGAGCCGCGGTCGGCGCACACATTATTATATATTGATGTATCTTCAGCATCTGTTTCGCAAGCTCTGCGGGCGCGCAGTAATACCCCAGTCTCCAACCAGTCATTGCGAATGACTTGCTGAAACCGTTGATGAGTATCGTGCGTTCTCTCATTCCGTCCAGCGAAGCGACCGAGACGTGGCGGTCGTCGCCGTAGGTGAGCTCTGCATATATCTCGTCCGATATCGCGATTATATCGTGCTTTTTGATGACTTCGGCTATCTCTTCCAGTTGTGGTTTAGTCATTATCGCGCCGGTCGGATTATTGGGGAACGGCAGTATCACCGCTTTTGTACGCGGAGTTATCGCCGCTTCGAGCGCTTCTGCGGTAAGTATGAAATTATCCTCGACTTTGCACGGCGCGCTTACGGGCACCGCGTCGCAAAGCGCTACGCCGGGAGAGTAAGAGACGTAAGACGGCTCAGGAATTATCACCTCGTCGCCTGCGTTTGCAAGCGCTCTCACGGCAAGGTATATCGCTTCGCTTGCGCCCACCGTCATTATCACCTCGTCCACGGGGTCGTACGTCACGCCGAAATGCAGGCCGACGTATTTCGCGACCGCTTCCCTGAGCTGCAAAAGACCGCTGTTGGACGTATATTGCGTAATGCCCTTTCTTATGCTTCTGACCGCAGCCTCTCTCGCTTCCCACGGCGTGACGAAATCCGGCTCGCCTACGCCCAGAGAGATGACGTCCTTATACATTGCCGCGACGTCGAAAAACTTTCTTATGCCCGAAGGTTTGATATTCTTTACGACGTCGCTTACGTGTTTGTCGTAATTCATACTATCTCTTCTCTCTTTATCTCGTCGGTTTTTTCGAGGACAACGCCTTCCGCCTTGTACTTTTTAAGGATAAAGTGAGTCGCGGTGGACGTCACGTCTTTAAGTACGGAAAGTCTTTCGGTCACGAAACGGGAGACTTCGCGCAGGTTTTTGCCCTCGACGATGACGGTAAGGTCGTAGCTGCCGCTCATAAGGTAGACGTCCTTGACCTCGTCAAACTTATAGATATCGCGCGCGATCGCGTCGAAGCCGTCGCGCATCTGCGGCGTGACCTTGACCTCGATAAGCGCGGTAACCGCGTCCGAATCCAGCTTTTCGGTATTGCACAGCACGGTGTATTTCGCAATCACGCCGTCCTGTTCCATAGCCGCGATCCTGGTCTTTACGTCCTCTTCCGAAAGCCCGCTCATCGCGGCGATCTGCGCCGCCGTGAAACGGCTGTCCTCGCGAAGTATCGCGATCAACTGTTTGTCTTTCTTATCCATCTTCTTCACCTCGTCAGATAGTTTCAAGATATTCTTCGTACGTAGTAAGTTTGTCAAACGTCTTCGTACCGTTGATTTCGATTATTCTGTTTGCGACCGTCTGCATAAGCTCCTGGTCGTGGGTCGCGAAAAGACAGCAGCCCTTAAAGTTTATCATGCCTTTGTTCAGCGCGGTGATCGCCTCGAGGTCGAGGTGATTGGTCGGTTCGTCGAGTATAAGCACGTTGCCAGCAATAAGCATCGCGCGCGCAAGCATACAGCGCACCTTTTCGCCTCCGCTCAGCACTTTCGCGCATTTCTTTACCTCGTCGCCGGAAAAAAGCATTCTACCCAGCCAGCTTCTCAGATAGCTTTCCGTATGGTCTTTGGAAAATCTGTTTATCCACTCTACGAGGTTTAAGTCGCAGCCGTCGAAGAATTCGTCGAAATTCTGCGGGACATAGCTCAGCCTTACCGTCTTGCCCCACTCGAACTTGCCCGCGTCCGGCTCCTCTATCCCGTTAAGTATATCGAAAAGCATCGATACCGCCGTCGACTTGTCGGACAGGAACGCTATCTTTTCACCCTTCTGTACGGTGAACGTCACGTTTTCGAAAAATCCTTTTTTCGTCAGTCCTTCGACCTTTAATATCTCTTTGCCGAGGTCCTGTTCCATCTCAAAATTTATATAAGGATATTTTCTCATCGACGGCTTTATGTCCTCGAGAGTGAGTTTTTCCAGCTCTTTCTTTCTGGAGGTCGCCTGTCTCGACTTTGAAGCGTTCGCGGAGAAACGCGCGATGAATTCCTGAAGTTCCTTGGCTCTCGCTTCCGCTTTCTTGTTCGCTTCTTTCGCCTGCCTCTGCAAAAGCTGGTTGGTCTCGTACCAGAAATCGTAGTTGCCGACGTACATGTTTATCTGACCGTAGTCGACGTCGCATATATGCGTGCACACCTTGTTCAGGAAGTGACGGTTGTGCGAGACGATTATAAGCGTGTTCTTGAAATCCATCAAAAACTTTTCCAGCCACATTATGCTCTTCGCGTCCAGGTTGTTTGTCGGCTCGTCCAGTATCAGTATGTCGGGATTGCCGAAAAGCGCCTGCGCGAGCAGTATCTTGACCTTTTGTTTGCCGTCCAGCTCGCTCATAAGCTTTTCGTGATATTCTTCGCCGAATTTAAGCTCGTTGAGAAGGGACGCCGCTTCGCTTTCCGCTTCCCAGCCGCCCAGCTCCGCGAACTCGTTTTCAAGTTCGGAAGCGCGCAATCCGTCCTCTTCCGAAAAGTCCTCTTTCATATAAAGCGCGTCCTTTTCGTCCATTATGTCGACAAGGCGCTTGTGCCCCAGCAGCACGGTACGCATTACCGTGCAGTCGTCAAAGTCGTTCTGATTCTGGTGCAGAACGCTTATACGCTGCCCTTTTCCTATGGAAACGGTGCCTCTTGTAGGCTCGAGTTCGCCCGAAAGGACTTTAAGAAAAGTGGATTTGCCGGCGCCGTTCGCGCCGATAACGCCGTAGCAGTTGCCGTCGGTGAACTTGAGGTTTACATCCTCGAAAAGTTTTCTGCCGCCGAACTGCAAAAATAAATCGGTTACCTGTATCATTTTTACTCCTTGGAAAGGTTGTTATCGTTTTCTATCATGCTGCCCAGCCTTATCACCGCTTTTTTGTAGGTGAGAAAGCTTACTGCCATGCTGCGCTTTACCATAAACGCTATCTTTACGTCCTTTGTCTGTCCCGCGACTATCTCCGTTTTTTCGGTAGTCACCTCTGTTCCGTCGGCAAGTTTGAGATTCATTGGCGGCGTCCCGTCCAGAGCGAAATCCGAAGGATCGAGAGTGAAATCCTTCTCCGTCTCAACCTTCACGGTCAAAATAGCGTAAACCATTTCAGAGTCCGCTATGCTTTTTACCGACAAATCGCTCACCGTTACCGTCGCTTTACCCGCGTCGTAGGGCTGCCCGAGGTCGAGATTGATCTTTTCTTCGCAGCTCTTCACCGAAAGCGCGGTGATCACCACCGCCGCGACGACCAGTACGGTAAGTATGACAAGTCCCGCAAAGCGCAGTCTTTTCTTTTTCTTTTCAGCCTGCAAAGCGGCTTGTTTTTCAGAGTTCATTCTTTATCCTTTCAGCCGCCGCATTGCACTTTTTTACCAACGCGCCGTAATCTTCTCCGTACGTAAGTTGCCCGTCTTCGTAAACTATCCTGCCGCCCGCGACCGTCATCTTCACGTTGTTCCTGCCGCCCGCATAGACGAGGTTTGCCTCAATATCCGTATGCGGTTGCATATTGGGCGCGTATAGGTCTATGACAGTCATATCCGCTGACGCGCCGACATACAGCCCGTCCGCGTTTTCGAGCCCGAACGCCTTGCCGCTCACCGCCGCGCGGTAGATATCTTTCGCGCTTACCGCTATCGCATCGTTTAACAGATATTTCTGCAACACAGTCGCGAGGTAAGTTTCCCTGAACATATCGAGCGCGTTGTTGCTGGCAGCTCCGTCCGTACCTACGCCCAGAGTCACCCCCGCGTCGATAAGCTTTTTGAGCGGAGCGATCCCGCTCGCCAGTTTGAGGTTGCTGCACGGATTCGTGACCGCGGCAACGCCCAGTTTTTTCATTATCTCAATATCTTCGTCGTCGACGTACACGCAATGGTACCCGGTGCCGCCGAGGTCGAATATCCCCTTTTCCGCAAGCAGCTTTACAGGCGAAACGCCGTATTTCTCCTTGCAGGAAGCTACTTCCGCCGCCGTCTCCGAAAGATGGGTGTGCACGGGAAGAGAGAATTTTTTTGAAAGATCGGATACCGCCCTCAAAGTCTCGTCGCCGCAGGTGTACTGCGCATGCATCGCAAGCGAATATTTTATCCCGGGCATTTTATCCAGCCTGCCTTTGAGTTCTTCCGCCCTCTTGACGATATCGTCGTAACCGCCGTCAAAATCGAATATGCCGCTGCCGATATACGCTCCGAAGCCCGTATCCGCGAACGCCTGAGCGACCGCCTCAGTATGCCCGTACATTTCAGAGCAATAAGTAATTCCGCCCGAATAATATTCCGCTACCGCGAGGCGGGTAAAATAATAACAGTCTTCGTCTGTCAGCTTTCCTTCCGCGGGGAACACCTGCTTGTACAGCCAATCGCTCAAAGGCATATCTTCCGCGCGCGAGCGCAGGAAGGTCATCGGGGAATGAGTGTGCGCGTCCTTGAAAGACGGCGCGAGAAGGTTGCCCTTTAAATCTATCTCCCTGTCCCAGTCCTGCCAGTCGAGCGTGGAGACCGGCGACAGATAAACTATCCTGTTCCCTTCCGTACGCAGTTCGCCGTCGATAATGCCGTCCGGCGTAAGGATCTTACCGTTGTAAAATCTGAGTTTCATAGTTTTCCCATAGCCTCCCGAAAGCGGATCCCGGCGTGCGGAAAAATTGAATATTTTCCTGCCCGTGTGCGTTAAACTTATTTATTTGACGCCAGTTGTACTACTTCTTTTATTATCGCGCCCAGTTTGTCGACGACCTTTTCGCTCTCCGCCTGCACGTCGAGATGGCTGAGTTTTTCGTTGCCGAGCCCCGCCGCCTTGTTGCTTATGAACGAAAGCCCGAGCACCTTGATGCCCATATGCACCGCCGCTATCGTCTCTATCGCCGTGCTCATACCGACGGCGTCCGCGCCCATCGCGCGAGCCATGCGTATTTCCGCCGGAGTTTCGAAATTGGGTCCGGTAAACTGTATATAAACGCCCTCTTTAAGATCTATACCTGCCTTTTTTGCCGCCTGACGCGCTATCTCTCTTAAAGACGGGTCGTACGCTTCCGTCATATCGGGGAAACGGTCGCCGTAAGACGGGTCGTTCTTACCGATAAGCGGTGACGGCACCAAAGATATGTGGTCGGTTATCATCATTATGTCGCCGGTATCGAGGTCTTCCCTTATTCCGCCCGCCGCGTTGGTGAGAATCAGCGCTTTCACGCCCATTCTTATCATCAGTCGGACGGGAAGCACCGCTTCCTGCGGCGTGTAGCCTTCGTAATAATGCACTCTTCCCTGCATTATCACGACGGGTACGCGGTTGATGTATCCGAACACGAATCTGCCGCTGTGTCCCTGCACGGTCGAGGTCGGCATGCCCTGGATATTCTCGAAAGGCACGCTGTAAACGCTTTCAATCTCTTCGGCAAGCGCGCCGAGACCGCTGCCGAGCACAAGCCCTATCTGCGGCTTAAAATCCACTCTGCTATGCAAGCTGGCGTAAGCTCTTTCTACTCTCTTCCACATAAGCGGCTCACTTTGTAAAGACTCTCGAACCCGGCTTGACAAGCTCGATCTTGCCCTCTTTGCAGAGAGGACATTCGTCCGGCTCGTAAGAAGTGATGTCCATACTTATAAGATTGACGAACTTCACGCCGAAATCGACCTTGCCGTTGCTTCTGTCAACGAGAGAAGCTACCGCGGAGACCTCGCCGCCCGCCTCTTTGACGAGAGCGATGACTTCTTTAACCGATCCGCCCGTCGTCACGACGTCTTCGCATACGACGAACTTCGTGCCCTTTTCTATCGTGAAACCGCGGCGCAGAGTCATGACTCCGTTCTCGCGCTCTGCGAATATGTTGGGCTTGCCCAGCTGCCTGGCGACCTCGTATCCCATAAGGATGCCGCCTATCGCGGGAGAGATCACGACGTCGGCCTCTACGCCGGCTTCGGTCAGCTTTTCCGCAAGCGCCTTGCAAAGGGTCTCGCTCGCCTTGGGGTCGACGAATACCTTTGCGCTCTGCATATACGTGTCCGAATGTCTGCCGGACGTGAGTTTAAAGTGTCCTTTGAGTATCGCGCCTGTGCTGCGGTATACTTCAAGTGCCTGTTCTGTCGTCATCATTTTGATATCCTCCGATATTGAATTGATTATATTTTTTCCTGTCCGTGTCGGTTAAACTAATTTAATATCAGCGTTCCGACCAGGTCGTTAATATCTATGCCGTTTTCTTCAACGTATCTTTCAAGGTCCTTTGCGATGTCGTAAGCCGCAGTCGGATCTGTAAAATTAGCCGTGCCGACCTGCACCGCGCGCGCGCCGCATATCATAAATTCGAGCACGTCGGTATAAGTCGTTATGCCGCCGAGACCTATTATCGGTATCTTTACCGCGTTGTAACATTCCCATACCATTTTGAGTGCGACCGGCTTTACGCACGGACCGGACATACCGCCGTTGTTGTTGGCGAGTATCGGACGCCTCGTCTTATAGTTGACCGCCATGCCCGAAATTGTGTTTATCAGAGAAACCGCGTCCGCGCCGCCCGCTTCCGCAGCTCTCGCGTTGTCCGCGATACAGCTGACGTTGGGGGAAAGCTTTGTTATGACCGGCTTTTTGCAGACGTTCTTTACCGCGCGCGTAACTTCCTCGACGTTCTTCGGAAGCACGCCGAAAGCCATACCGCCCTGCCTGACGTTGGGGCAGGATATGTTGAGTTCTACCATATCCGCATGGCTGTCGTTTATCCTCTCCCCTATCGCTATGTAATCTTCGAGCGTCGAGCCGGCTATATTCGCAATGACTACGACGTCCTCTTTCGCGAGCCTCTTGTCGTCTTCTGCCAGATAATGTTCTATGCCGGGATTCTGCAGACCTACGCTGTTGAGCATACCGCCGTAAGTTTCGGCGACTCTCGGGGGCGGATTGCCTTCCCTCTTTTTCAGGGTCAGACCTTTGGTACATATGCCGCCCAGCGCGGAAAGCGGATAAAATTCGCCGTACTCCCTGCCGAAACCGAACGTGCCGCTCGCCGTGATTATCGGGTTCTTGAATTCAACGCCCGCTATATTTACTCTGAGATTGCTCATAACACCACCTCGTCGAGAAGGAATACGGGACCGTCCTTGCACACTCTTACATACCCTTCGCCGTCCGCGCGCTTTACCTTGCAGTTGCATACGAGACACGCGCCTATGCCGCACCCCATGCGTTGTTCGAGCGAGACGTATATCGGAATATCGCTTCCTTCAAAGCATTTTTTCAACGCCCTGTACATCGCTTCGGGTCCGCAAACGAGTATCTCGTCCGGCTTTATAACGTCCGCCGCCTCTCTCGCGACCGCAGTCACGAAGCCCTTTTTGCCGTAACTGCCGTCGTCCGTGGCAACGGTGACGGAAGCGCATTTCGCGGCGAGCTCCTTTTCAAGCACAACCTTGCCCGCGTTCGCGAATCCGATATAAGCGTGGAATTCCTTGCCCGGATTTGCGGTAACGACCGCGGGAAGCACCGCTGCGCCCATGCCGCCGCCGATAAGCATTATCTTCTTTCCCTTTGGCATGTAGCCGTTACCGAGAGGAAGAAGCACGTTGAGTTTGTCGCCCTCTCTGACCCCGGTAAGCGCCTTAGTCCCGCCGCCGATCACGGCGTAGCATACGTCCGCGGTCTTTTTTTCGGCGTTAAAATCGCAGATGCAGAACGGGCGCCTTAATATCTTGCTTTTATCCGGCAGTTTGACGTCGAGAAACTGCGCGCCCTTTATCTCTTCGAGATCGTCGAAGCCGAGAGTCATATACCATATCCCGTCCGCTACGGGCGTGTTTTTGAGTACGGTCGCTGTCCTGTCTTTCATTTTATATACCTTGTCAGATCTTTCTGCATGTCGAGCGCCGCTTTTAACGCCGCGTCCTTGTAATTCAACCCGGCATACTGCTCTTTCTTATACGCGCACAATATGCCGCGCGACGAGTTTACTATGCCGCCCACGCCGTCCTTGAAGCATACCGCGAGGTCTTCCGCCTTGCCGCCCTGAGCGCCGTAGCCCGGGATAAGGAAGAAAAGATGCGGGTGCGCCGCTCTTATCCTCGCCGCCTGTTCCTTGTGCGTCGCGCCGACGACCGCGCCGACGGACGAATATCCGTACCTGCCGATAAGGTTTTTGCCCCAGTCGTCGACGAGATCTGCCATAGCGTCGTACAACGTCTCCTTGCCGCCGAGCGCTTTATCCTGCAACTCTCCGCTCGCGGGGTTGGAAGTCTTGACGAGCACGAAAATGCCCTTGTCGTTCTTTTCGCAGTCCGCAACGAAAGGCTTTACGCCGTCGCTGCCGAGGTAGCCGTTGACTGTCACAAAATCACTTTCGAACGGAGTGACTTTAACTCCGCCGGCAAGCTCGGTCGCGCCGATATACGCCTTGCTGTACGCCGCCGCGGTGCTGCCGATATCGTTTCTCTTTATATCCGCTATCGCGATCAGCCCGTTTGCGCGCGCGTAAGCGAGAGTGTCCTTAAAAGCGCGCATACCCGCAACGCCGTACATCTCGTAATACGCGACCTGTACTTTTACCGCCGGCACGACGTCTTTGAGTGCGTCGACAAGGTCGAAATTGAACTTCGTGATATAATTCGCCGCGTCGTCGAGGGTCGTGCATTTTGCTTTCATCTCTTCGGGAAGGTAGTCCACGCAGGTATCCAGACCTATCACGGACGGGTTGTCCGTCCTCTTTATCGCGTCGATGAGTTTGTCGATTATCATATTACACCGCCTTGTATTTTACTTTACCGTCGACGAGAGTGTAACGAACCTTGCCGTACACCTCTCTGCCGTCGAACGGAGTGTTCTTTCCTTTGGAGAAGAACTTGTTTTTGTCAATCTTATATCTTTCGTCGAGGTCGACGAGCGTTATGTCAGCCTTGCCGCCCTCTTCGAGCTTTCCGCACTCAATGCCGACTATCGCGGCGGGGTTGACGGTCATAAGCTCACTCAGTTTTTCAAGCGTGATCTCGCCCGACCTTACGAGGGTCGTGTACGACAGCGCGAACGAGGTCTCTATTCCGCTTATCCCGTTCGCCGCGCCGATAAATCCGCCCTCTTTTTCGTGCTTTGCATGCGGAGCGTGATCCGTGACTATCGCGTCGACCGTGCCGTCCTTTATCGCCTCTATCATCGCGAGGCGGTCGCTCTCCTCTCTCAAGGGGGGGTTGACTTTCGCGTTCGCGTCGTTGTCTTTGCACAGCTCGTCCGTCGCCGCAAAGTAATGCGGACAGGTCTCGCAGGTGACCTTTACGCCGCGCGCTTTTGCTTCTCTTATAAGCTGAGCGCTGCCCTTTGTGCTTATGTGCGCTATATGCACGCGCGCGCCCAGCGCTTCCGCAAGTACGATGTCGCGCGCGACCATCACCTCTTCGCTTGCGCGGGTTATTCCTTTAAGCCCCGTAAGCGTAGAGATATACCCTTCGTTCATAACGCCGTCGTTGACAAGGGAAAGATCTTCGCAATGACTTATCACGGGCATATTCAGCCCGCCCGCGTATTCAAGCGCTATCCTCATAAGCTGAGCGCTTTCGACCGGTCTGCCGTCGTCCGAGAACGCAACCGCGCCCGCCTCTTTGAGCTTGCCCATTTCGGTAATCGTCTCTCCCTTTTCGCCAACGCTTACCGCGGCGATCGGATAGACCTTGACGAGATCCACCTCTTTCGCCCTGTCTTTTATATACCTTACGATGTACTTGTTGTCGGTGACCGGCTTTGTGTTGGGCATGCAGCACACCGCTGAAAAACCGCCCGCAACCGCCGCCTTTGAACCGCTTTCGATATCCTCTTTGTACTCGAAGCCCGGCTCGCGCAGATGAACGTGCATATCGACGAACGCCGGAAGCGCGGTAATACCTTGCGCGTCTACTGCCGCGCAGCCGTCCGCGGGGATATTCTCCGCTATTTTTTCTATTCTGTCGCCGCAGATCAGAATATCTCTTTTCTTTCCGCCGACAAGCGCGGACTTTATAAGAAGTTTTTTCATATCAGTCCTCCAATATCCATTTGAGAAGCGCCATTCTGGTCGCGAGGCCGTTTGTCACCTGCACGTCCTTATAACAACATTCGTCCTCGCACAGCGCGTAAGAAAATTCGACGCCTCTGTTGACCGGACCGGGGTGCATCGCGATCGCGCCCTTGTTGGCGAGCTTCATTCTTTCGGGCGTCACGCCGAAGAATTTAGCGTATTCGCCGTAGCCGGGGAAAAGACCTTTCTGCTGACGCTCGAGCTGTATCCTGAGACCCATTATCACGTCGCTCCCTCTGAACGCGTCCTCTATCGAGGAACAGACCTCGCAACCCAGCTTTTCGGCTGCGACGGGTATCATCGTGGGCGGGCCGTATATCCTGACCTTCGCGCCCATCGTCGTAAGGGAGACGATATTGCTCCTTGCGACCCTGCTGTGCTTTATGTCGCCGATTATCGTGACCGTAAGCCCTTCTACGCCGCCGAACTTTTCGCGCATCGTGAACAGGTCGAGAAGCGCCTGCGTCGGGTGAGCGTGCAGACCGTCGCCCGCGTTTATGACGCTGCAGCCAACGTTGTCCGCAAGGTATTTCGGAGCGCCGCTCGCCGAATGGCGGATAACTATGACGTCCGTGCCCATCGCCTCGATCGTCTTGCCTGTATCGAGTATGCTCTCGCCCTTCTGAACGCTGGACGTGGATACGTCGACGACGGTGACCGTCGCGCCCAGATATTTCGCCGCGTCCTCAAACGAACATCGCGTCCTGGTGCTGTTTTCGTAGAAGAGAGTCGCGACCGTCTTACCTTTAAGGATATCGCGGCTCTTGTCGCCTGACAGCACGATCTTCTTCATTTCGACCGCGTCGTCCATCAGCCGGGTGAGCGTAGCCGCGCTGACGCCTTCCATACACAAGAAGTCCTTTTTCATCTTTCCTCCGCAATAAAAATTTCGTTATCCTGTTAATTTTAACATATATGCGCGCAAAAATAAAGGACTTGAACGAATTAATTGTAATACGCGTGCAAAAAAGACCGACGCAGTCGCCGGACTGCGTCGGTCTTATTTAAATCTTTTGTCTTTCGCTTCGACGATTACTCCTCGCTGATGACTTCAACGGGGCAGCCTGCCGCGCAAGTGCCGCAGCTTATGCAGGTGTCTGCGTCGATAACGTACTTGTCGTCGCCTTCGCTGATAGCTTCAACGGGGCAGTTAGCAGCGCAGTTACCGCACTTAATGCATCCTTCTCCGATAACGTATGCCATATTCGTAAATCTCCTTTTTAGATTTTGTGATTTGATTATACCACACGCCTTTGAGGTTGTAAACCTTTTTGAAAAATTTGCCGGTCGCGTTTTGGTTAGCGCGTCCTAACTCCGCGCGCGGCTTTTAAGCGCAGAACTCCTCTTTTGACCGTTTCCGCGTCTTTTCGGGCGGTCAGCCGTTATTCTTCGAGTTTCTTCAGCTCTTTTTCGTACTGCTCTTCTTCCTTGCTCTGCTTCTGCTTCTGCGGCGCGCCGATGACCTCGAACTCGCCGACCTCGAAATATTCGTTTATAACGCCGTCCTCGTTCTGAATCGCGACCTTTATCCGGCGCTTGAGCATATCGGTTTCTTCGACCCTTCCGCTGCCCTTCGCGGTGGACACGAGCGTTCCCGCTTTCGGTATCAGCTTCGCGGTCTCGACGTAATAGTCGTTTTCGTACCTGAGACAGCACATAAGCTTTCCGCACATACCGCTGACTTTTGTCGGATTCAGGGATATGTTCTGATTTTTCGCCATCTTGACGGTCACCTTTTCGTAGTCGGAAAGATGGGTGATGCAGCAACACGGTCTGCCGCACATCGCGAGGGCGCCCCTCATCTTTATATCGTCGCGCTCGTATATCTGCCTCAGCTCTATCCTCATATGCATGACGCTAGCGATATCCTTGACGAGTTCGCGGAAATCCACTCTGCCGTCTGCGGTGAAGCTGAAAACTATCTTTGAGCGGTCGAACGTATATTCCGCGTCGACCAGTTTCATCTTCAATCCGTGCTTTGCGATCTTCTTGTTGCAAAGATCCATTGCCGCGGCTTTCATCTCGATATTTTCCTGCGCCCTCTTGTCGTCCTCCGGCGTAGCCTTGCGGATGACGGGTTTGAGCTGCCCTTTGATCGCGTCGTCGCCCACAGTCCTGTTGGGCGCGACGACCTTGCCGTATTCCTGCCCTCTCACCGTCTCTACGATAGCGTTGTCGCCAGTTTCGAATTTAATACCTTTCGGATCGAAGTAATAAGTTTTCGTATTGGACGGGAATTTTATTTCAACTATTTCCGGCATAGATATTTTACCTCCAGAATTCCTATAAACAATACGTCGGCGATCGACTGCGGATTGCAGTTGCTCTCGCTCATACGTTTACATTTCATGATAAGATCCAGCACGTTGACCACGGTCGGATAATCGTAGTCTGCCTCAAGAGTTTCCAGCTCTTCGAAGCCCTTTGCGACAGCCCCGCGCTTTGACGCGAGAATGAGCCTGAACACAGTCTCCGCAATGTCGAGATAGCCGTCGATGTTATCCTTGTCAATCTTCAGCCTCGACAACTGCCCGTCAAGTTTTTTTGTAGAGGATAAATTGCGGATAACAGACACCAGCAGGGAAAATTTTTCACCGAACGCCGCGTCTTTATACAACTTCTCAGCGCGGGTAAGATTGCCGAATCCGCACACCGCCGCACGCGACGCCGCGCTGTCCGTCTCCTCGTCCGGATCGTCGTTACCCTCTGTCAGCACGCCGTAGATGTCCGCCGCGGTAAAGCCCTCGAAATACAGCTTCTTGCACCTTGAAAGTATAGTCGCGAGCACCGCCGTCTGCTGGCTGGCGCCCAGCACGAATATCACGTCCTCGGGCGGCTCTTCGAGAGTCTTGAGAAACTTGTTCTGCGCCTTCTCGTTCATCCCCTGCATATTGCTTATCACGTAGACCTTCTTGTCGCCGTCGAAACCGGTAAAATAGCTGTCCTCTATTATTCCCGAAACGTCCTCTACCGATATCTTCTCGCTTTCGTTTATCTTTAAAGCGACGTACGCGCCGTCGTTTATCTTCTCGCAGACGTCGCAATTGTCGCACCCACCGTTCGGGCACAGCGCGACTTTCGCCGCCATACGGCAAAGAGTCTTTCTGGCTGTGTCGTCGTCCGAGATTATCAGATAACAATGGCTGAGCGCCCCGTTCCTTTTGTCCGCGGAGACGGTAAGATAAGGCTTTGAGTTTTTCAGAAGTCTTTGCGTTTCAGTCATATCACTTAACCGAAGTCCTCCGTCTTAAAAGCGCCAGCACGTCTTCCCATACGCCGTCCGCGTCCTTTGACGCGTCAATGCAAATAAACCTTTCGGGGTATCTTTGCGCAAGTTCCTTATATCCTTCGTACACCTTTTCGTGAAATCCGATGCTCTGACTTTCCAGCCGGTCGTTCTTGTCCGCACCGCCTTTCCTCGCAAACGCTTCTCGCGGATGAAGGTCGAGAAAAACGGTGACGTCCGGCACAATGTCGCCGCAGGTCAGCTTATTCAGCTCGTCTATAAAATCCACGCCGAGTCCTCTCGCCGCGCCCTGATACGCAAAAGTCGAATCGGTAAACCTGTCGCATACGACGACGATACCCTTTTCCAGCGCCGGCGCGACCACTTCGCCCAGAAGCTGAGCGCGCGCCGCCGAATACAACAGTGCCTCGCACTTGCCGTTCATCCTGTCGTTTTCCTTGCTTAAAAGCATCTCTCTTATCTTTTCCGAAATGACGGTGCCGCCCGGCTCTCGCAAAAACAAAGCGCTCTGTCCGCTGCTTTCGAGATAGCGTTTCAGCCTTTCCACCTGGGTGGTCTTGCCGACTCCTTCGCAACCTTCAAACGTAATAAAACTGCCTTTCATATATCTTCCCTTGCTTTCTATTGTAACACAACGAGCCTGCCGTTTACAAGTCCGAACGTATTTGCCGCGTTTTTCTTTATCGTTTTTATATCCTCGGCGGTCACGACCTCGCCCCTTTTTATAAACGGAGTGCCGGGCGGATAAAAACCGACCTCGTTCATCAGCACACGTCCTTCCGCTTCGTCCGGCGGCACGAACGCAACCTCTCCGACAGCCCTTTTCCTTTCGCGTTTTACGGCGGCGACGGACGCGAGCTTTTTTGCGGGCGCGTAGCCTTTAAGCGCGGCGTAAAGCTCAGCAAGACAGTCCGCGTTTCCCTCGGTAATAATAAATATCAGCCTGTCTCCTATCGCCGCCTCCGGATATATCCCGTTTTCCGTCAGATACGAATTTACCTCGCTTGCGTCGCAACCGTTAAAACAGAGGACGATCCGCGAGATATCGTCGCTTTTTTCAACCGTGAACGCGCAGCCTTTTGCAAGGCTTTCAAAGCGTTTTCTCTCTTTTGCTATCCTTTCGTATATCCTTTCGCCGTAAGCCTCTGACTTCGCCCTCGCGTAATCCATGCTCGCCATTACAACGTAAGACGGAGAAGTCGTGTGCCACAGCTGTCTGTAATATACCGCCTTGTCGTAAAGTGTGTCGTCTTTCAGGTTCAAAAGCGCGCCGCCGGTAAACGCGTTCATCGTCTTGTGCATACTGCAAAAGGATATATCCGCTCTTCCCGCCGACGCTTCGGGCAGGAGTCCGCTATACGCGAAATGCGCGCCGTGAGCCGCGTCGACCACGGTGAGTATTCCGTCTTTTTCGCACTCTTTTATCAGCGCGCCATCCTCTTTGACGTTGCCGAAATAATCGGGCGACGTATAGAAAATTGACGACACGTTTCGGGTTTTCGGGCTTTTCGACAAAAAATCTTCAACGCTTTCAAAGCCTGTCGGCTCTATCCCGAGAAGGGCGCAGCCGCCGAAAAAACTCTTGTGCATATCGCCTATATATCCGACCTGCCCGCGCTCTTTTGCGAGCGACAGCGCGATATGCATACATACAGTGCTTCCCTCTGTCGCGAACAGCGCATGCGCGCACCACTGCGCTTTTGCGGCAAGCTCTTCCGCTCTCTTTATCGCGCCCGCCGGACAGGACAGGTTGTCCAGCCCTTCGAGTTCGGTAAGATCGTAAGGCGCGGACGCGAACAGCCCGTCGTCCGCTCTCCCCGAATGTCCGGGAGTGCAGAAACGCGCGCTCGCGCATGAAGCTTTTTTTACCGCCTCGTAAAGCGGCGCCTCGGTTTTTTGCGGAAAAGTCATATTTTAAAAAAGCAGCCTTTCGACTGCTTTCTCCTTCTATTTGTTTTCGATGGGTTTCATCGTCGGGAACAGCAGTACGTCGCGTATGCTTGCCGCGTCGGTGAAAAGCATCACCATACGGTCGACGCCTATGCCGAGTCCGCCTGTCGGGGGCATGCCGTACATCAGCGCGTTGACGTAATCTTCGTCCATCATCTGCGCTTCCTCGTCGCCCTTTTCCCTCTCTCTGACCTGCGCCATAAATCTCTCTTTCTGGTCTATCGGGTCGTTGAGCTCGCTGAACGCGTTGCCGAACTCCTTGCAGGTAATAAAGAATTCAAACCTTTCGGTCATTCTCTTGTCGGAAGGTTTTCTCTTCGCGAGCGGCGAAACGTCCACAGGATAGTCGTAGACGAAAGTCGGTTGCACGAGTTTATCCTCAACCTTCTGATCGAAACATTCGTAAAGCAGCTTGCCCCAGGTAATGTCGTCCTCGAACTCCACGCCCGCCTTCTTAGCCTGCGCTTTGAGCTCGTTCATATCCTCTGTCGCCCCGAAATCCATGCCGACGTATTCTTTGACCGCGTCAATCATCGTTATCCTCTTCCACGGCGACGAAAGGTCTATCTCCTCGCCCTGGTAGGTTATCTTTCTTGAGCCGATCACGGTGTCAGCGATATAGCCGAATATGTTTTCGGTCAGATCCATCATACCGTGGAAATCGGTGTACGCCTGATACATCTCTATCATCGTAAACTCCGGGTTGTGACGGGTGTCCATACCCTCGTTGCGGAACATTCTGCCCAGCTCATACACCTTCTCGAAACCGCCGACGATAAGTCTTTTCAGATACAGCTCAGGCGCGATACGCATATACATGTCTATGTCGAGAGTGTTGTGGTGCGTGATGAACGGACGCGCGGAAGCCCCGCCAGCGATGGTGTTGAGTATCGGGGTCTCCACCTCTATGAATCCCTGCGCGTCGAGATAAGCGCGGATACCGCTTATTATGCGGCTTCTGGTCACGAAAGTCTTTTTGACTTCGGGATTGGCGATGAGGTCGACGTACCTCTGACGGTATCTGAGATCCGTATCTTTGAGTCCGTGATATTTTTCGGGAAGCGGCAGCAGCGATTTGCTGAGAAGCCGCACACTCTTGCAATGCACGGAGATCTCTCCCATTCTGGTCGTGAATACGACGCCTTTCACTCCGATTATATCGCCGATATCCGTCTTCTTGAACGCGGCGTAATTTTCTTCGCCCAGGTCGTCGCGGCTGACGTAAAGCTGTATGCTTCCCGTGCAGTCGAGAAGATGGGCAAAGCTCGCCTTGCCCATTATTCTCTTTGAGACCATTCTGCCCGCGAGGGAGACCTCTTTTCCTTCATAGCCGGCGTAATTTTCCTTAATACCTTCCGCGTAAGCGTCCTTTTCGTACCTTACGACCTCGTAGGGGTTTTTCCCTTCTTCTATCAGTTTATCGAGCTTATCGCGTCTTACCTGTATTACTTCGGCTGTATTCTGTTCTCTTTCTTCCATAAATACCTTATTTGACGTCTACGATCTTTACCTCGTAACTGTCTCCTTCGTTGTCCTTGACGCTTACGGTCTCTCCCTTCTTTCTGCCGAGGATAGCGACCGCGAGAGGGCTTTCGTTACTGATGAGGCCTTCGCTGATGTTCGCCTCGGTAGAACCGACGATTCTGTAAACGAGATCTTCGTTCATGTCGATGTCGTGAATGGTGACCGTACTGCCGATGATGATCTTGTTCCCTTTCGCCTTAGCGTCGTCGATGACGACCGCGTTTTCTATCTGCGCTTCAAGGGTGCGAATCTCCGCCTCGATAATGCCCTGATCTTCCTTCGCCGCGTCGTATTCCGCGTTTTCGGAAAGATCGCCGTATTCGCGGGCCTGCTTAATTCTCTCTGAAGCTTCCGGTCTTCTGACGTTTTTAAGATAGTCGAGTTTTTCCTGAAGTTCGGCAAGCCCTTCTGCCGTGACGTAAAATTCCTTTGCCATTTATGAGTTCCTCCTCGTTTATAAAGAGTTGTTTTTATTTCTTGTTTTTCATTCTGTAGCTCAGAACGTAAAGACTTTCGCTCATCGCTATGTTTTCGACGGACACGTCGTCCGGAAGAGAAAGGTCTATCGGCGCAAAATTCCATATGCTCTTCACTCCCAGCGCGACCAATCTGTCCGCAATGTCCGCCGCGACTCCTTTCTGAGTGGCGATGACCGCGATGTCGCAACCGTTTTCCTTGATGTAGTCGGGCAGCTTCTCCATATTATAGACGGGTATGCCGCCGATCTCCTTATCCCTTACCTCGATGTCGAACAGCGCGCGTACGATAAAGCCTTCGCCCGCAAAGTTCTTATATCCGGCAAGCGCCCTGCCGATGTTGCCGGCGCCGACGATTATCATATTGTATTTTCTGTCAAGTCCGAGTATTTCCGCAAGATTCTTTTTGAGATTGGTGACGTCGTAACCGTAACCGTGCTGACCGAAACCGCCGAAATTGCAGAAATCCTGTCTGACCTGAGACGCCGTGACGCCGAGCAGCTCCGCGAGCTTTCCCGAAGAAACCTTCGCGACGCCTTCCTGTTCAAGGTGTTCGAGATAACGGTAGTAGCGAGGCAAACGCTTTACGACCGCTTCCGAAATAACTTTGTCTCCCATAACCACGCCTCCCTTAGTTAAATTATAAACATACTCTATTTTAAATTAATGACCGTGCGCTTGTCAATCGTTTTTTCCGAAATATGTATTTGACAAAAACGCGCCGCTTTTTGTACAATAATTGCATATGAAGATATGGGCAAAGACGGTGACGGGAGACAAGATACTCAGACAGATCCTGTACGAAAACCCGCTGCCGATGAAATACGACAACTACCGGCTGTGGGTGGAAGAGATATGCAGGACGCTCGACCTTTCGACGCCCGTGATAATCCCCGCTCACTACAAGAATTTCGCCCTCTTCCACAACACCCGCTTTAAGCCGGACGACTTTGTCGACGACCTGGGAGCCGACCTTCTGGTCCTCGAAGATTGCAGAGAATAATTTTTACGGACGCCCCCGGGACGTCCGCTTTTTTATCTTTCGTAAAAGTATTTCGCGACAACGTCTCTCGCCGCGTCGTAATCGTCGAAATAATAAAAACTCTCTTTCGCTCCGCTCTTTATGTCCACCTTTACCAGTTCCTGCCCCAGGTAATATCTGAGATATCCGTCCTTGCCGTCGATATATATCCTGAGACAATAGTCGTAAGAGTTGTCAGGGTAGCCGTCGTCGTCTTTTTTGACGGAAAGACCACCCAGTTCGTCCATAAACTTTTCAAGCCTTTCGCCTTCCAGCGTCTTTATCGTTCCGCCGACGTTTATTATCTCTATCTTAGAAACGACGTCTGTGTCGATATTGCTCGCCTTAAAGAAGCCGCTGCCCGAAGAACAGGCGGCGACTCCTGCCGCGAAAATTATTAAAAGCGCTGCCGCCGCGATCGTAAAAACTGCTTTTTTCATTTCAGATCCCTCTTTTCAAACGCAATATAATTTACCGCCGTCATCCCCGCAAACCATACGAAAGTGACCGCCATCATCGTGTAAATGCTCATCCCTCTTATCGGCGCGCCGTCCGGCGTAAGCGCCTGCGCCCAACTCAGATTGGTGAACAGCCCGACAAACGGAAGACCGGTATTGTAAAGGAAGGACGCGACGGTATCGGCGAACAGGAACAACACGAGAGGTATTGCCAGAGCGCCCGTCTTATTGACGAACGTACCGACAAAATACGTAAGCTGTATTACCGTCGCAACAGTCACGGCATAAAATAATATCTGCAACAAAATTGCCGTGTATGTGTTGATTATTGCTATGTTTTGGTATGCGTCGACAAGCAGTACGTTATACGTTGCTCCGTCAAAGAACAGCGCGCCGACGACCATAAAAAATACGGTAAAGACTATGCCCGTGACCATGCTCGAGACAAAGACCGCCAAGTGTTTCGCGCTCAACAGTACACTCCTGCTTATCGGACGGGTCAGCTGCATCCTCATCGTGCCTTCGTCTATCTCGCCGCTGAAATTCTTAGCGGCGAGGACTATCGCCATTATCGCGACAAACGCGAACACAACCTGAGACATCGTGATAACGTAGTCGCCCGCGCTCATGTTCAGCGAGCCTATCGACCCGAAGGTGACGATCTTGCTCATATCAATTCCCTTTTCTTCGCAGTAGCGGCAGATCGCGACCATGTTTTTCAGATACGTTTCTGTGTTATCGGACGGTTTTTTCTCTATCTCTCCGCTTTCGACCGCCGCGATATATTCGTCCAGCTGCGCCTGATAGGCATCCGCCATCTCTCCGGGAGACAGCGAATTTTCATCGCCCGAAACAACGCTATCGTCCATACCTTCGATAAGCTCGCCCAAACTTCTGAACGACGCGGTTATGATCAAGCACAACACGAAGATAACGACGGCGAATATCCAGAAACCTCTGGACGAAAACACCTTTTTACACTCAAGAGAAAACGCGGTAAAAAACTTTTTCATTTCGTCAACTCCTTATACATCTCTTCCAGCGTGCGCTTGTTCACGTTGAAGCTGACCACCGATATCCCGCTTTCTATCAACGCCTTGTTTATATCCGCGGTATTGACGCTCTTTACCTCTACGTACAGAGTCGCGCCCTGCACTTTGGTACGCAGTCCGAACGTATCCGTTATCAGCGCCGCCGCGCGATTGGGTTCGTCGCAGATAACGGAAAGAATAGCGGTTTCGCCTACGCCTTTTTCTATTTCTTCCCTGGTCTTGACCGCGACCGGCCTTCCCTTCGAAAGGAACGCCACCCTGTCGCAGAGCGTCTGCATCTCTCCCAGGATATGCGAAGAGAAAAGCACGGTCGTGCCGTATTCGTCCCTCAGCCTTCTTATAAGATCCCTGACCTCCGCTATGCCGTCCGGGTCAAGACCGTTTATCGGCTCGTCCAGTACGAGAAGTTCGGGCTTGTGCATTATCGCCTGAGCTATGCCCAGCCTCTGGCGCATTCCCATGGAATATGTGCCGACGCGCGACTTTATCCTCTCGCTCAGTCCGACCAGTTCGACGATGTCCTTTATCCTTTGATCCGGAAGTCCGCCCTGAAGCGCCGCGAGATATTCTAAGTTCCACAGCCCGGACTTCTTGTTGAAAAACACCGGCGTCTCGATCTGCGCGCCTATCTTTTCCATAAACTTTTCCTTGTCGCGCCTGAAGTCGAGACCTTCCAGCGTAACGCTTCCTTCGTCGGGCACGACCAGCCCGGTTATCACTTTTATAAGGGTGGATTTACCCGCTCCGTTGGGTCCCAGAATCCCGAATATCTCCCCCTTTCCTATCTCCAGAGAGAAATTGTCGAGGGCGATTATCCCGTCGCCTTTTTTTATAAGGTGCGAAAAACCCTTTCTGAACACCTTTGTCACGCCTTTTATGCTCAGATAAGACGTGCCGGGCGCGTACGCAAAGGTCTCCGGCGAGATTAAAGCGGACGGATTTTTTACGCTTTCACTGAATTCTTCCATATGTCTCCTTTTAATATTGATGTTCCCTCAAAATGCGTTTTATGCGGGAGCCGTATTTTTTCGCCGCGGTAATTGCAAAAACCGCGCGGATATGATATTATAGTTTTTACCATAATAGTTTAGCATAAATATATCCTTTTTTCAATAAGGAAATTTATTTTTGCAAAGGAGGGAGAAGTGGGACTTTGCCGTATGTCGCGCGAGGGCGCCAAAAACGGATGCGTCACTCTTGACAACAAATTTTTGACGGACTATATGCCCGACGCGGACGATATCCAGCTCAAAGTGTATCTTTACGGGCTCCTGCGCTGCTCCGATCCCGACTCCCCCGACAACACGTCCGCGCATTTCTGCAACGCGCTTTCGATAACTCCGGAGCAACTCTCGTCCGCTTTCGAATACTGGCAGAGCGAAGGTCTCGTCACCGTCGTCTCTACCTCTCCTCTCGAAGTGCGATACAACGCCGTAAAGGGGCTCGAAGACAAACTGCGTTATTATCGAAAAGGAAAGTACGAGGAATTCAACGCCCAGCTTCAGGGGCTTTTCCCTGAACGCATGCTGACGGGCGCCGACTACGAAAAATATTACGAGTTTCTGGAAACCACGCGTCTGCCGCAGGAAGTCATGCTGATGATCGCCGGCTATTGCGTGAATTACAAGGGCGCGAACGTACGCGACAAATACGTGCTGGCGGTCGCGAAGGCTTGGTACGAGGAAGGCATACGCACCGTTCAGGACGCGGAAGATATGATCTCAAACCACGAATCCTCTACCGAGGCGATGCGCCTTATCTCAAAGTCGCTCGGCAAGAAGTCGGAAGCCGACCTCGACGACAAACAGCTTTACATCAAGTGGACGAAAAGCTGGGGCTTTGACCTTTCCGGGATACTTTTCGCCGCGAAGCAATGCAAAAAGCGCGGCGGTATGGAAAGGCTGGACAAGGTCCTCGACGAATACTTCACTCACAACTGTCTGACCGTCGCAGATATGCAGGCGTACAGCGACGAAAAACAAAGTATGTACGACCTCGCGAAAGAGGTCACGCGCATTATCGGCGTCAGGTACGAAAACCTCGAAACGGTCGTAAGTCACTATATATGCGTATGGCTTTCCCAGGGCTTCGACAAGGACGCGCTTATACTTATCGCCGAATACTGCTTTGAAAATTCCATCCGCTCCCTCGGCGGCATGAACGCGATGACCGCGAAGTTCTACAAGCAGGGCTGCGTGACAGCGGACAGCATAAACGATTACATAGGTCAGCTGGTTGCACGCGAAAAGAAGATAAAAAAGATGCTGGAGACCGCCGCCAGCAGCCGTATGGTCACGCAGAACGACCGCGACGCTTACGCGCTGTGGACGGACTGGGGCTTCGACGACGAAGCGATACTCGTATGCGCTTCGTTCGCGCAGGGCAAGCCGCAAATCACCGGCTATATGACAAAACTGCTCACGCGTTGCAAAGAAGCAAAGGCTTTCACCGCGGAAGAGGTAAGAAAACTGCTCTCTTCCTCTGCTCCCGCCGCAAAGACCGCGGAGCCGGGCAAACTCGAACGCCGCTACACCAAAGAGGAGATAGGTTCGCTGTTCGGCGATCTGCAGAACTACGACGATATAGAGATATAATATGAGATATCCCAAAAGATACGCGCGCTTTATCACAGCGCGTTACGCAGCGATAAGAGAGAGAGAAGAACGCGACAGAGAGGCGCGTTGCGCCACCGCGCGCAAGGATCCCGAATTCGCGAAGGCGGAAAGAGAATATTCCTCCGCCTCCCTCGACTATGCCCGCGCGAAAGCCTCGGGCGCAGACTGCGGAAAGGAAAAACAAGCTTTCGACGCCGCAAAAACCGCGATGGACGCTATAGCCGCGAAAAAAGGCTACGACCTCTCCCTTCACGTTCGCTGTAAAAAGTGCGGCGACACCGGATTCGTCGGCGAAAAGCTTTGTTCCTGCGCCATGCCGCTCTACCTCGCGCTGATTAAAGAGGACAGCGGAGCCGGGCATATCCCCAAAGTCACTTTCGACGACGACCGCGCCGGAAATTCCGACTGCGCTCAAAGCAAGCAACTCTGCGTCCTGTACGACAAGATGAGAGAGTTTTCGGAAAAATTCGCGACGACTCGCGTAAAGTTTATTTTGCTCACCGGTCAGTCCGGCGTCGGCAAGACCACACTCGCGTACGCGACTGCAAACGCGCTTATGGAAAAAGGGTTCTCGGTATGCTTCGTCACGGCGTTCGAATTCAACAACCTGATGCTGCGCTACCATACGACAAGCCTTGCGGAAAGAGCAAAATATATGGATTTTCTGCTCGACTGCGATATGCTGATAATAGACGACCTGGGCACCGAACCCGTGCTTAAAAGCGTGACGAAAGAATATCTTTACAACGTGATAGACACCCGCGTCTCAGACGGCAAAAAGACGATGATCACCTCTAATTTAAGCGTAGAAGAGCTGATGGTAAGATACGGCGAACGCACCGTTTCCCGTATGACTAACAAGACCTACTCTCTCGCCAGAGAGCTTTGCGGAGATGACTTAAGAAAATTCAGATTTTAAAAAATTTTCCTGCCCGTGTATGTTATCGTTAGTTTTATGATAAAAGAAAACGTCGCATATAAGCGCCGGTCTTTATAATCGGGACATCTCCCGCAATTTAAACGAACGTCACGTTGAGTCCTTTCAGCCCTTCGCTTTCTTTTAGTTTCGCGGGCGCGGTTATATGAATGTAACACTTTTCGTCAAACGCGCCTTTCTGCACCTCTTCGACGCTTTCGGGCAGAATCAGCTCTCTGAGAACGCTGCAACCGGTAAACGCGCCCTTCCTTATCTCGCGGCAATCTTCGGGCAAAATTATTTCAGAAACGAAATGGCAGCCGCCGAAGGTATCTCTTCCGATAACTCTTGCGCCGCAATTTGCCGATATCTTTCTGATCATTCCGCAGTTGTAAAACGCCCCCGCGCCTATGCGTTTTACGCTTTCCGGAAGTTCTATCTTTTCTGCGACGATCCCCTCGAACGCATAGTCGCCTATTTCCTCTACCTTGTCGCTGATATTTACCTCTTTAAGAAAAATACAGGCGCACAAAGCCTTTCGCCCTATTATTTCCGTATTTTCAAAGACGTCGAAACGCGGCCGTCTCGAACAGAGTGCGAAAGCGTAATTGCCTATCCTTTCTACGCCCGCCCCGCCGCTTATCTTTACCAAACGGGAACATCTGCAAAACGCGAAGTCGTCTATCTCCCTTACCGAGTCGGGAATATTTATTTACGCAAGTTTGACGCAACCGTAAAACGCCTGCTCTCCTATCGTATATAATTTTTTGCTTAATGTCACGTTTTTCAACTCTTCGCAATTCTCGAAGGCTCCCGAGTCGATCTTCTCCACGTTTTCGCCGCCGTCAACGCGTTCGAGCGAAGCGCACTCTTTGAAGACCTCGCTTCTTATCCTGGTAACGCCTTCCGGCAACGTCACGCTTTTAAGCGAAACGCAACCTTTGAACGCCCCTTCCCGGATACTTTTTACCGTTTCGGGAAGATTTACCTCTTCGAGAGATACGCAACCGTCAAAAGCGTACTCGTGTATTTCTTGGATTCCGACCGGCAGAGTTATGCTTTTAAGCGCCGTGCAGTCGCCGAAAGCGCCTTTACATATCGCGACAAGTCCTTTGCCGAATACTATCTCTTCAAGCGCCGCGCATTGTCTGAATGCGTCTTTGTTTATGTATTCGACGCTGTCCGGAATAATTACCCGGGTCATATTCGCGCATATGAACACGCCGGCGTCGACGACGATCACCCCGACCGGTATTTCCAGCGTGCTTTCGCACTCTCCCTCGCACGATATCAGAACGCCGTCCTCGACAACAAATTCAACGCCGCACGCGTATATATGTTTTTTGCCGCTCTCGTCAATAAAATCGTCTTTCAATTTCAAATTCTCCTGTTACAAATTTCGGTTATAACTATATGGTACCGTAAGTTATAAACTTTGTCAAGCGGGTTAAAAAAATTTACCGCGATATCTTCGCGGTAAATGTCGGGACTAAAACGCCCGGGTACGCGCTTGTTAAGAAGCGGCGTTAAACGGCTTCCGACCTTTTCGGACGGAGCGGATCACTTCTTTTCGGCAAATTCGTCCGCAGCGCCCGCGTCGGTCGCGCTTTCGTCTCCGCCTTTTTCTTTCGCCTCTGCGACGATACGGTCGCCGAACTCGTCGTTGACGGTCGTGAATCCGACAACGTTTCCGTCGTCCAGTCTAAGCAAGATTTCGCCTTTTGCCGACTTTCCGACTTCTCTGACAGAACTTTTCAGAATTAGTTTTCTGAACGAGCAATTACCGTTTTCATCGAAAACCGCATAAAATTCTATCGTATGTTGGGTAACGATAAGCCAGCCCGCAACCTTTCCGCAGGACGCAAAGCCCTGAAAGGCGATATGTCTCTTATTCTCGACCGAATTTCTTACGTTAGTCGACGCGGCTTCGACTTTTTTTGTTATAAATGCGAGAACGCCGTATATCGACAATATCATTACCGCAGATATAAACACGCCGAACAATATGCCTAAGGGAAGACTTATGCCGAAGTTGATGCCTGCAGCGACAGTCATAGCGACGGCAAAGATCAGAGCGCATACCGCCACAATCGCCACGCCTGTTATCGTGACCGTCTTTTTTAACTTCTTATTTAGTTTAAATTTATAGATCATTTTACTCCCCGACCTTATCAAAAAGGCGTATTGAACGAACTGTCGCTATATGTGTTGTTTACGGCTTTATTCCCGTCGTAACTGCTGTTTTTCGTGAATTTCGAATTTTCGACAAGCAGCGCTGCGCCCAGCATGAGCGCATATATCGTAACGGATACCAGCACGCCGCCGATCATGACCATAAGACCGAACAGTACGAACATGTCGCCGTTCGACATCATTATGATGCCGCCCACAAAGGAGCCGATAGCGCCCAATATCAGATAGATATAGGCAAGCACTCTGATAATTTTTGCAACGAATTTTTCCATAACTCTTCAAACCTCCGTATTTTTTTATCAGCCCCGGCAGTTTTGTCGCAAAACAAAGACTGGGGCAAGCTTTTACGCTTTTTCTCAGTATAACAAAAACTAATTGCCAACATCTGGCAACAGACTTTTTTCTTTGCGTTTTATCGTTTATTTATGCACGTTTTACTCATTTTAAAGCCGTACGGTATTGACACGACCGTTTTTTGAGTTTAAACTTTTATCGAGAGGATCGCCATATGGAACTTAACGAACTTATAAAACAAAGACGCAAAGAACTCAAAAAAACCCAGCAGGATATCGCAGCGGAGTGTAATATCTCCTTTCAATCGGTAGGCAAATGGGAGCGCGGCGACAGCCAGCCGGGCGCGGACAAGCTTCCCGCTCTCTCGCGGGCGCTTCAGGTCAGCGTGAGCATGCTCGTTACGGGCGAGGACGACGGAGAGCCGCCTCTTACCGGAGATTTCGACACGGGTCGCTTCTGCGCCTTTCTGGCGTCCTTGCGCACCAGATGCAAGCTTACGCAAAGCGAAGTCGCAAAGCAGCTTTACGTAAATCAGAGCACGGTCGCGAAATGGGAGAACGGAAAGCTCCTGCCCGACGCCGGCATGCTGAAAGACATATGCGTGCTCTACGCGGTCACGCCCACGGAGCTGTTCTCTTATAAAGCCGACCTGTCCTCTCCCGTTGTCGTAGGGTCCGTCGGCAGCGCCAATGCCGCAAGGATATGGAGGTCTCTTAAACGTTGGAGACTCGCGACGACGGCGATAGCCTGTTTCCTCGTCGCGTTCATAGTGCTGAGCACCGTGATGATCACTCAGAACGTTTCCCTTTCCGACTATAAAAGCAAATACGAAACGGCTGTTATCCAGGACAAGGAAAACGTCGAAAAATACAACGAACTGGTGACGAAATACGAAGACGTCGCGTCAAAGTACGAAACGCTGGTAAAGGAGACCAACACCGTCTATACCCTTACCCTGTTCGACACCTTTGCCGAAGAAAAGACCGTGACGAACCAGGTCGCGGGCAACGACTATTTCGCGCTGTCCTCTCCCGCAAAAGACGGCTACGTCTTCAAGGGCTGGAACTCGAAACAGGACGGCTCGGGCGATTATTTCACGGAACATGTTAAGATCACGTCCGACAAAACGCTGTACGCGATCTGGGAGCCGGTATGGCTGGACGAACGCGTCTACGGCGAAAGCGCCGCGGAAATAAACGCGCTCTTCTTAAATATAGAAAAGGATTTCGACAAGCTGTTCGGCTATTTCGAATATTTCCGCCGTTTCTTCAGCACCCCGTACAGCGAATTCGACCTCTATGAAGAATTCGACACCGCCGCCGCGATCTACGGCTGCTTCGACACCTCGCTGTCCTATACGGACGACGAATACTACGTCGCGTATTACCCCCTCTATATCTGCGCCTACCTCAGCGACGCCGAACAGATAGCGAGAGCCGTCCCCGAGCTGTCGCAGCTTGCCGACGCGCTTTCTGAAGCGTACGACGCGTCGCTCGAACTCTCCTGCAACGCCACCGCCGGCTACTATTACGACGACACTCACGAGTGGGGAGAAGAATACAAGAATATGGTCTATGAATCTTATTTCAACGACTACGCGCCGTTAATAAAGACGATCTGCGACGCGATGGGCTATAAAGAAAAAGAAAGCCCTTACGAAAAATTCGTAAAGGCTTACTCCGTCAGCAACTGATATCTTTGAGAAGATACCGCTTGGTCTTTTTTTCGTACACCAGTTCTTTCGGTATGTTGTACTCGATAAGAAAGGTCTTGATCTCGGCCATCGCGCGACAGAACGTCCGCTGTGAAATTTCATTGAGAGCCATAGCCTTTTCCTTCTGGAAATAGCCTTGCGTGCACAATAACCATGTCAGGTAGAGTGCGGTCATCGTTTTGTTCATTTTCTTCCTCTGAAGAATTGCGCAATCCGTATTTATTCCCGGTGTTTTCATTCTAACATCGCAATAACAAAATCGATGTACCCGATCCGGAATAACGGCGGTTGCAATTATTCCTTATCGCGCAATCTGCGCCTCTGCAGCGCAAATATCCTTTGTTTTCCTTCGTATTTACTCTTGCAAATTCAACGGGGAGTCAGCCTCATAACGTATGCCGCCTGCGAAAAAAAGTCTCTTCCCGAAGATTTACGATAGTAATTATAACAAAAGCACTTTGCCACCTTTTGGCTGTTTAGTCAGAAACTTTAAATATATTTAAGTTTCAAGCGCAATATACCGCCCCGCAGTTTTGCCGTTACGCAACAATTTTAGTTTTAATGTGGTATATCCTCTCCCGATGTCTTGTCCGTCCGCCTTCTTATACACAGGTGCGCGGATAACGCCCGCGTACCTGCAACGAATTGACCTTTTCGTAAATTTTTTTAATTAGATAAAAAATAATAGACAAAATCAAAAGCGTATGATAATATAATAATGCTTTGGCTCTGTGGTCCAGCGGTTAAGACTCAGCCCTCTCACGGCTGCTACTGGGGTTCGATTCCCCACAGAGTCACCAAACATTGAATAAGGGCGCATCTTGCGCCCTTTTTGCATGTCTCGGGCACGGTCACGTACAAGGAGTACGCTCCCGCGCCTCTCGCATTTAAAAGTACGCAACCTGCAACCCTTCTTCAATGTTTGCCGATTTAACACCGAGTACGTCTTTCACAATTGTGCACATTCGAAAGAATCAAACCCCGGTCCGTCTGCTCTCTGCGTTCGCATCCGGTGCCGGCTGCACGCGACCGGGTGTGACGCGGGGCATTATAGTCTTCTCTTATCGATACTTTCCTGTACCGCTGCGGTCGCGTCTTGCGTTCTTACTTCATGCCCGGACAAGGTCTGTATACCGATAAAAAAGAAGCCTTACGGCTTCCTTTATCTTTTTAATTACGATACCGTTTTTTATGCGCTGAATCCGGCGATCTTATGCGCGGTCGCGTTCAGCAATTTGACGATCGAACAATCGCCGATCTTGTCCTCTTCTTCAAGTGTTATCTCCCCGTCAACGGACGCGAAAGCGACAAGGACGCTCATAGTAAAGCTTTCCGTCTTTTTTATATCTTTCAGCCCGTTCGCCGCGGCGATCGTTGCATACAACTCGCTGAATTCGACGGACAGCGGCGCAAAATTTCTTCTGAGCGCGACGATCATTCTGCGAACAGCCCCGACGTCGGCTTCCGCTATGTCTTCCCAGCTGAACTCGCGGGCGCTGTCTCCGCATTTATTGCGGTATTCGTTAAGAAAAGTACCGTTTATCACGTCTAGTAGATTGCCGTGACCGGTAACCCCGGCAAATTCACGGATAAATCCTATATCTTCATTTGTTATCCCGTCTTTTACCGAAGCCGTCTCAAGCATTGACAACTGTACGAAAAGATCGTAAATCCACAGCAGGCGATCTTCGGAAAAGCCTTTCCTTCCGGAAATGCCGTTTTCTCTTACTGAACGCCCGAATTTAAGCAGCTCTTCCCTTACGGCTGCGTATTCGCTGACCGAATTTTCTAAATATTTTAAATCTCTCACTTTAACGCTCCTTACAAATTGCATTTGTATAACTTACAATAATTTTATCACAGTTGTCGCTTTATTGCAATACTTTGATAAAAAACCGCCCGGTTGCCGAATAAAAAAGGAGCCTTGCGGCTCCTCACTGAATTATCGTCGTTCAGCTCTCAATGAGCATCTTGATAAGAGCGAAAGTCTCTATCATCATGCAGTCCTTGACAGCTTCAGTCTCTTCGTCGCTAGCCTTGCCGTCAGCATGCATAAACAGCACGAACAGAGCGGTTACGCCATTGATAACGGTGTCGAGAGAATCGCCTACCGCATTTTTATCGAACGCTGCGAACTGGGCGACAAACGTCTGCTGCATCGGCTCAAGGATCTTCTTGACCGAGGCGAGAAACTTGCGTACGTCGGCGGGATCGGCGTCGATGAGGTCTTCCCAATGGAATTTGCTTCCCGTTATGGAATTTGTGAGCGACAGGATGTCGCCGTATTTTGTTACTTTGTTGGTAATGAGAACTTCTCTGGGATCGATTTTTCCGTCTATCCAGGAAATCTCGAGCAAAGAATATTGCAACAGGTTTTCAAACATCCAGCAGAAGTATTCTTTGCTGAAATCTTTGTCTATCTTGTGCATATCTTCTTCGAAAGTTTCTCCGAGGTCTTCTACTTCCGTAAGAGCGCCTGCGTACAATTTAAGAAAAGTTTCTTCGTTCATAATATCCTCCATAAATCGTTTGTTTTGCCGTGTTATCATAACACACATTTATTTTAGCACAGTCGTTCGGCTTTTGCAATAATTATCGGTATTTTTTATTTTAATTTCAGCCGATTTTGTTGTCGGCGCATAACCGCCCATTTGCGATATATTCCCCGGATATACGCGGATTTCAAAAACCCGTTGACCTCAGCGTAATTTTTATTTAAAATATATTTAAGAGGTATTTCATGAATAAAACTTCAAAAATAATAGTTACCTGTATTATACTTGTCGTTCTTGCGGCGGCGGTGACCGTTCCCGTAGTGCTGTACTCTCTGGGATACATAAACTACGCCGACCCCTCGCCCAGCGATAAAGGCGGTTATCTTCTGGTTTATTTCGGCGGCAACGAGCCGGAAAACGAGTCGATACGCTTTGCCGTCAGTAAGGACGGCTACAACTTCAGCCCCTTAAACGACAATAAGCCCGTAATAACGCAGACTCTCGGCACCGGCTGCGCGCGAGATCCGCATATAACGCGCGGACGCGACGGCAAATTCTATCTGGTCGCGACCGATATGAGAAGCGAACTGGGCTGGACAAGCAACCATTCGATAGTCACATGGTCGTCGACCGACCTTATCCACTGGGAGAACGAGACGGTGATCGACCTGAAAGATTATATACCCGATACAAACCGCGCGTGGGCGCCGCAAGCAAAATGGGATCCCGAAAAACAGATGTATATGGTCTATTACTCTTCCAGTCAATGGATAGACGAGGCGGCGGGCACGTCGACCGCGACCTGTCTGTGGTATGCATACACAAAGGACTTCACAAAATTCGAAACTCAGCCCGAAATACTGTTCAAGACGCAAAGCGGCGCGGACTGCATAGACGGCGATATAGTCCGAAAAGACGGTAAATTTTATCTTTATTATAAAGATCAGGGAATAGACAACATCTGCTATGCGGTGTCCGACGCCTTAAACGGAGGCTATGTCGCGCCCGAAAACAACATCGTCAACGTGCGCTACCAAGGCGTAGAAGGCAGCTTCGTCTACAAGCTTATCGGAGAAGACACATATCTTATGCTTATGGACAGCTATAAAAACGGATGCTTCTACCTGCAACAGTCCGAAGACCTTGTCAATTTCAAACGCGTAAAAGCGTCCGATTACAACTTCGACTTCTCGCCCAGACACGGCGCGGTGATACCGCTGTGGGATTCTGAATACCAGGCTTTAGTGCAGGCGTTCGGCATCTGACAATAAAAGAAAATACCGTGTTTAATCAACACGGGTACGCAAAATACGGGAGATATATATGAGCAGGAAAACTAAGATCGCCGTCATATCGGCTGTCGTTGTAGCGGTAATACTGATAGCGGTCGTATTGCCGGTGACCCTGTACCTTACCGGCGTTATCGACTATGCCGAAAAGGCGGAAAGCACGGGCGGCAAATACCTTATGGTCTACTTTACCGGCAACGAACCGGAGCAAGAGCGCATACGCTTTGCGGTCAGCGAAGACGGTTACGACTTCTCTCCTTTAAACGGCAACGAGCCTGTGATAACTCAGTCCCTGGGCACGAAAAGCGCGCGCGACCCGTATATATTCAGAGCCGAAGACGGCGGCTATTACATTCTCGCGACCGATATGAAGAGCGAGGAGGGCTGGGCTTCCAACCACCGCATTATAGTATGGAAAAGCGACGATCTTATAGACTGGACCGAAGTCGGACTTATAGATATGAAGGACTACGGACTGCCCGACACCGTACGCGCATGGGCGCCGCAGGCGATATGGGACGAAAGCGAGAACGCGTATATGATCTATTGGGCGAACTGCGAAAACAGCGCGGAAAAAGGCTGGAGCGGCACGGTTATGTGGTACGCTTATACGACCGATTTTACAACTCTGACCACTAAACCCGAAGTGCTTTTCGCGCCCGAGAGCGGCAAGGACGCGATAGACGCGGACATAATAGAAAAAGACGGCGTTTTTTATATGTATTATAAAGACGAGAACGAAAGCAGGATATGTTACGCTACCGCCGACAAGCCGAGCGGACCTTATACCGAGCCCGAAGACCCGGTAGTAAGCGTGTTCTTCTCCAACGTCGAAGGGAATTTTATATACAATATCGAGGGCACGGACAGCTATGTGATGATGCTGGACTGCTACAGCGACGGCAAATTCGTGCTGCAACAGACTGAGGATATGGTCTCTTTCAAGCGCGTCGACCCTAAATATTACGATTTTAACTTCTCGCCCAGACATGGCAGCGTGATCCATATCACGGACGAAGAATACGACGCGCTTATCGCGCGGTTCGGGGAATAAAAAGGACAAGTTTATGGAAATTTTCGAAAGTTGCACGGTCGGCAAAATACCTATGAGAAACAGAATAATAAGAAGCGCGACCCACGACGGTCTCGCTGACCCGGTCACGGAGGGAGCGAGCGAGGAACTGATTAAAAAATACGCCTATCTTGCGAAAAACGACGTGGGGTGCATAATCCAGGGCTATGCGATCGTAAGTCCGGACGGGCGTTCCAACTACCCTCGTTGTCTGGGCTTTTTCAACCCTGCGGCGGCTGAAAGATACAAGGCTCTGACAAAGGCGGTGCACGACAAAGGCGGTGCGATAGTCGCCCAGCTCGCCCACTGCGGCAGACAGACTTCAAGCAAAGTTATAGGCGTAAAGAAGATCGCGCCGACCGCGAAACGTCACCTTCTCTACCCCGACAAGGCGAGAGAGATGACGGCTGACGACATAAAGAGGGTCAAAGACGACTTCACTGCCGCGGTCGTGCGCGCGAAAGAATACGGCTACGACGGCGCGCAGCTCCATCTCGCGCACGGATATCTCCTTCACGATTTCATCTCCGAAAACGGCAACAAACGCAAGGACGAATACGGCGGCTCGCTCGAAAACCGCATGAGGATAGTAAAAGAGATAATCGCCGAAGCGCGAGAAAAAGTCGGCGATTTCCCGATCTGGGTAAAGCTGTCCGCGACCGATAAGCGCCGCAAAGGCATGCGTATAGAAAACGCGGTTAAAATCGCGAAAATGCTGGAAGAATACGGCGTAGACGCAATTGAAGTATCCTGCGGAAGCGTGCAGGACGGAATGAACACGATGAGAGCAAAACGCTTCCCTATGGACGCGATATTCGCTTACAGAGAACCTCTCGCAAGCATGCCGCGCGCACTCAACAGGATAATTCTGGCGGCGGCAAAGCTGTTCAATCCTCTCATCCCCCAACCCAAGCCGCTAGAACTGTACAACGTCCCCGCCGCTTATGCGATACGAAAAGAAGTAAAGACCGACATTATCGCGGTCGGCGGCATTTTCGACGTAAACGATATGAAAAAACTGATAGCCGACGGCATTGCCGCGGTGTCGATGTGCAGAGCGTTCATATGCGAACCGAATTTTGCAAAAAAACTTAAAGACGGCGAGGCTACAAAAAGTCAATGCGTTATGTGCAACTGCTGCGGACTGGTCATAGAAAAAGAGCCTACCCGATGTCTTATGGGCAAGGTCAAATATCCCTTAAACAAATAAAACCGTCAATATTTAATAAAATAGTGCCAAACAGGCTTCGCTAAGCGTAAGAAGTAACAGAAAACGCAAAAAGTTACAGCCCCGGTCACACCGGTCACGGGGTGGCAGCCATATCGGCTTCGCTAAGCGTAAAAAGTAACAAAAAACGCAAAAAGTTACAATGCGCGACAGCGACTAATGCTCCCGGTCACACCGGCCACGGGGTGGCAGCCATATCGGCTTCGCTAAGCGTAAGAAGTAACAGAAAACGCAAAAAGTTACAGCCCCGGTCACACCGGCCACGGGGTGGCAGCCATATCGGCTTCGCTAAGCGAAAGAGGTAACAGAAAACGCAAAAAGTTACAGCCCCGGTCACACCGGCCACGGGGCGGCAGCCACATCGGCTTCGCTAAGCGTAAGAAGTAACAGAAAACGCAAAAAGTTACAGCCCCGGTCACACCGGGAAAATACTTATCCGCATAAAATTGCGGATAAGTATTTGCTTTTTCGGTTTTTTCGTTGTCAGGTCGTTATCACGCCGTCGACGGTTATCATAAGCTGTTTTTCGTCGAGGGCGCTTTCTATCGCCCTGTCAATCCAGTCGGCGACCGCCTTTGTCTTCTTGCCGTATCCGAACAACGCGACGACCTCTTTGACGACGCTGTCACGGGTCATTCCCACGTTGCTTTCTATCGCGCACTTAACAGCGGCGATGATCTCATCCGGATATATCTTTGTGATGTCGCGCTTTATCTTTTCGTCGGACGGGCGGAATGTCTCGACAGGCTTGTCGACGTAGAACGCCTTACCTCCTACCTCTTTTCTGAACCCGTCGAACGCTCCGACGTATTCGGCGAGCTGCGCGATCGCCTTCTTCGCGGTGCCGGGGATATTGTACATCGTCGTAAGCTTGTCCATAAGGTAATGCTGTTCTATCGGCGATTCCTTGTCTATTATCGCGCGTATGCGCTCCTTTATCTTATCCTCGTTGGCGATATCCAGCACAAAATCGGAGCCCGGTTTTGAAAGGGGTTTGACCGTGAACGATTTATACGGCGCGCGGTATTTCGCGAGGACGTCCTTGACGACCTTTTTACTGAGCACCTTTTTCTGAGTCAGAGCTGTCACGTAGTCTTTTATCCTGGCTATCTCTCTTCGCGGATTGTTGTAGTAGTTGACCGTCCACAGCTGATAGACGTTCCAGCCCAGTTTTCTGAGTATCTTGGTCTGCATCGTGACTCTGTCTTTCACGCCGCGCAGTTTACAGCTGTTTTCGCTGTCCGCGAGGATCGCCAGAACGTATCTGTTCTTATTTTTCGGGTCGACGACCGCGACGTCTATCTTGAAGTCGGAGACGCCCAGATTGTAATCGCATACGATGCCCCTGTCCTTGAGCTCTTTCGCGAGCATTTCGCCTATGCCGCAGCCCCTTTCCGCGATATCCTTCGAATTGATCGCCAGCATCTCTCTGCCGCGTTCTGCGTATTCGAGAAAGGCTTTGAGCCCTTCAACGCCCTTGCTGTTGGTGCGGCTGAGGTCGATCATATGCCCGGAAATGCCGCTGAACACAACCATCTCGTTCCTCGCTCTGGTGACCGCGACGTTGAGCCTCTTATAGCCGCCGCTCTGGTTGATGGGACCGAAATTGAGAGACAGCTTGCCGTTCTTGTCGGGCGCGTAACCCACGCTGAACAGGATAAGGTCTCTCTCGTCGCCCTGTACGTTTTCGAGGTTCTTGACGAACACCGGTTCCTCTCTGTCGTACGCTTCCGCGTCCAGACCGTTTTCGTGTATCTTCTTTGTCAGTTCGTTTTCGATATAGTTCTGTTGCGCGATGTTGAACGTAACGATACCTATGCTGTACTTGCGTTCGTTGGGGTCTTTAAGCCTTCTGATGACCTCCGCGACCAGCTCGTCGCCTTCTTTCTTATTGCATTTGAGCCCGCCCCTCTCGTAGATACCGTCCACGTAACGGAAGGATACCTTGCTGTTGAGTTCGTTGGGCGACGGGAACGTGAGCAGCGTGTTGCCGTAATACATCGCGTTGGAGAACGCGATAAGACTTTCGTGCAGCGAGCGGTAGTGCCACAGCAGGTGGTTTTCAGGCATACCCAGCGCGAGACAGTCGTCGAGTATGCTGTCGAGGTCCTCTACCTCGTAATGTTCGTCGTCCTTGTAGTCGACGTTGAAGAAGGTTGTAGGCGGCAGCTGTTTGGGGTCGCCGACGACGATGACGTTCTTGCCGCGCGCGATACAGCCGACGGCTTTGCAGGTCGGCAGCTGCGACGCTTCGTCGAATATCACGAGGTCGAATTTATCCATATCGACGTCGAGGAACTGGGTCACCGACGTCGGACTCATCAGCATACACGGACAGCAGGTCGCGAGAATATGCGGTATTTTGGAGAACAATCCGCGCAGCGTCGTGCCCTTCATATTCGACTTTTCCGCTCTCAGCAGAATAACTCTTTCCAGGTTGTGTTCACCCTCGGCGTCCGGCTTCGGTACGTTTTGTACGAGTTTTTCGTACAGAAGTTTTCTGGTCTGACGTTCGTATTCTTCGCTGAGCTCCTTGAATCTTGCCGCGACCTCTTCGAGGTTGAGACCGGAGAACTGACACAGCACGTCGTCGAGCAGCAGTTCGCTTCTGATAAAGTTGTAATACACGCACTTTTTAAAGCAGCTGAGCACTTCCATCGCGGATATCTCGCCGTCAGCAAGCGGTTCCAGAACAAAGTCAAGACCGCTCTTTCTGCACTTTTCGACCATCTCCTGATACTTGCACCAGTTGGGAATAAAACCGAAATTCTTTTGCAGGCTGCCGACATATTCGATCTTTGAATTCAGGTCGTTGCCGCCGCTGTAACCGCCCGTGTTGAACACGCGGCAGAACGCGGCTTCGGCGCGCGCGCAGCTCTCGTACGCATACATATAGAATCTGGTATAACTGTTGTTGCCGTATCCGGTAAGCGACGCGCAGCTGTCGTCGAATACGTCGTCGTTGAATTCCGCGTACAGCTGTTTGCCGTTCTCGTACAGCGAGGCAATCGTATCCGCGCACGAGTCCAGCGTTACCCTGTCGCCGCTCTTGACGCCGAAAATCTCGGAAAGCTCTGCGGAACGGCGTTCGAACACGTCGCGGGTCTGCTCGCATTTGAGCAAAAATTCCGCGAAAGCTATCCTGTCCTTCTTATCGAGTTCGGCAGGCGTGACCTTTTTCATCGAACGCGAGAACGCGCCCGTCTTTGCCGCGTCCGCGATCTCCCCGATATTGAGACCGGAAGGATAAACGCCGTAACGCGAAGCGTATTCTGCGATCATATTATCTGTCTTTGCGCGCGCTTCGATATAAGAATCGACTATGCCGTGCGGCTTCTTGCCCTTTGCCGCCGCCGCGAAATACTTTCTGACGACCTCGTTGTCAAACGACTTGCATATCCTGTACAGCGCCTTGAGTTTGGGCGTCGTAAGCGCGACGGTACGCATATTGAACAGCGGGGTCAGCATGCGCGCGTACTGTCTTAAATGTCTGAGTTCCTGTTCGAAAACTTCAAGGATCGCAGAGCCTTCCTCGTTCCACTTTTCGTCGAACGTGAAGCTGCCGATATGTCTGAAAGGCGACTTTTCGATATCGCCGCACTCCTTCGCGCGCAAAGCGAGCTCTGTCAATATCTCGATATATTTCCTGAACGTGGATTCCACGAGTTTTTCGTAGAACATGCTGTCGATGTGCAGACAGTCCCTCGAATCCTTGTTTTCAAAATAGCCCATTATCGCCTGATACAGCGACACGCCCAGATATCTTTTGCGGTGCATAGCGTCCAGCTCTTTTTGAAGCTTGTCCACGCAGGCGTTTATCTCAGACAGCTTTTCGTCCATCTCGCCCGTCTCTTTCTGTTCGGTAAGCGACATCGTCTTTACTATCTGCGAAAGGACGACGTTCTTATTCGTCTTATTGCTGTGAAGCTCTAAGCAGAAATCGCCGAGGCCTATCTGTTGCAGTCTGTTGTGAACGACGGACAGCGCCGCCATCTTTTCGGCGACGAACAGTACGCGGCGACCGCGTACGATGTTGTTGGCGATGATATTGGTTATCGTCTGCGACTTACCCGTTCCCGGGGGGCCGTGCAGAACAAAGCTCTTTGACAGGCTGTCGTATATCGCGCTGTACTGCGAAGAGTCCGCTGATATCGGCAGATACATTCTCTCTTCCGCGGTATACGCCTCGTCGCTGCTTCTCGACGAAAGGTCGAAAGCGCCTTCGGGCAGTTCAAGCTTATTGTTGATAAGCGAGCGTATGATCGGGTGCTCTCTGAAACGGTCGGACTTATACTTTACGTCGTACCACAGCTGGTAATTGGCGAACGAAAGACTTGCGATGAACACGTTGGAGTATATCTCCCAGCCCTTTCTTCCGACGACCTCTTTTTTAAGGCGCGCGATGACCGAAAGTATGTTCTGCTGGCTGTCGAGAGCAACTTCGCTTAGTCCTCTTATATCCTGATTGAATTCCTGGTATAAAAATTCGAGGAGAGTGCTGTTGAGCCTTACGTCGTCCGTATTGACGTCGACCGTGTAAACGGGAGCCGCCACCCCCTTTTTGCTCAGAGTGACCGGGTAAAGCAGAAGGGGCGCGAACTTGTCCTCTCCGTTCTCGTTCTCTCTCCACTTGAGGAAGCCAGCCGCGATATACAGCGTGGTCGTGCCGGTCTCTTCCTGAATCGACGTTTCCTTTTTGATAAGTCTCAAAAGCGTCGCGTCGTGGTTCTTCTGATCGTACACGGTAAGGAAACGCTTGTTCTTGTATTCGTAAGCGACATAATCGACGAAAGGTTTAAGGTAAGAACTTCTTTCAAAACCCTCGCCCAGCTTGTCTATATTCTGCACTCCTTCCGTCGGGCGGCAATCCACCGTGAACGACTTTACTTCGGTAAGCGCTCCGACAAAATCTTCAAGCGAAGGCACCAGCAGTTTTACCGCGGTGCGCGACACCTTGAAATTGAGAAGCGCGTTTCTCATATCCATATCCAGAAGTCTGCGTTCCCACTGTGTAACGCGGTTGACCTCTTTCTGCCCGCTTATCTCGCCCTTGTATTCCTTGAACTGCTTGGGCGCTACGCCGGTCGTGAAATCCGAGCTCTGCACCAGATCGTAGCCCTTGGGTCCGTACACTCTTTCGGGAAGCGGGAACACGTGCATAATGCGCGCGCGTTTAAGGTCGAGGGCAAAATCCACGCTGTATGCGCGTTTGAGCGCGGTGACCGCGTTCTTTTCAGCCCTTTCGAAAGCGACGCCGTCGAACAGGTCGCTTATGCATACCATCGTAAATTCGTTTACGCCCCTTTCCGCCTTCTTTACCAGCGCGTCTACGTCGTCGGACACGGCGTCCTGCGAACATTCGTCGTTTAAAAATACGCCCACGTACCACTTTCCCGCAGACCTGCATATAACCGCGTTCTGCCCGTTGGCTTCTATGAGAGACGCATAGACCAGCGCCATTTCAAGCGGAGTCGCCAGCTTTGAAGAGAACAGGTCTTTATGCGACTGGATCACCTCGCTGTCCTCCGCCCTCGGCTGAACGTTGTCGAAATGCTCGTCGCCGAGCGTGCTGTAACACGCGGCGAAATAGTTTCTGACGCCGTTGCGGTTGCCGTTGTATCCGACGCAATGCGCGAGTTTCCAGTCTTTGAGTTTGTTATTGACCTGCGTGATAAGCGTGTTGATCTGCGCGGTACGTTTTACGAACGTCGCAAGCGCCTCCGGATTCGCGCCGAAATTGCATTTATCGAAAGCGGTGACAGTGACCTTCGCAACCGCCTTGTCGACGACTTCGTCTCCGATGAGGACTTCAACCGCGATCTCTCCTTCAATATCGCTGTCAACCGCCACCATATAAAGCGGCGAAAGCTTTGCAGTCGTTTCGAACTTAGCGGTCGTACGCCTGGGCAGAATGCTTTGTTCGATCGTGCACGGCAACAAAAAATCGGGCTGCGAGGATATCCTGACCCGAAGGTTCTCTATATCCGCGCCGCTCGTGTTTTTCACGTACAGTCTTTTTATCGGACCGGTATCGTTCTGTATCTGATAATAGCTGACAAAGCCGCTGCAATCCAGCGTGATCTCAACGTTCTTGCGCTCTGCGGCTACCGCTTCCGTTACCTGATTTTCCTGCTCCATAAACAACTCCTTACAAGATTGGGGCGATACCGCCCGTCGAATAAAACAAGGACCGCCGTCCTTTTCAAACCCCGCCACAAAATCCAACAAATACATTATATCAAATATTTTGCGCGTTGACAACAGCGGATTTATTTAATACGCGCGTTTAAGAGCCGTATCCGGCTGCCTTTTACCGCTATCGTCCGATCTTTTGAACGTAAAAGCGGCAGGTTTTTGCAAAAAAGCGCCGCTTTACGTCCTTAAAAATATTTATTTAGCTTTGCTTGAAATATTGAAAACCGACCACGCAGCCCGCGCCGAAAGCGTTAAAACCAACCCGAAGGTAAGCTTCTGCCGGCGGATCGCCGCCTAATACCAGACCAGAATAATACGAACCAGCCCTGAGGCGCGCCTTTTATGCGTTTTTTAGCGATTCTCGCTTGAAAATATTATAATATTATCTGCGTTCGCCTCGCTGAAACACACACTAAAACGCAAATTTGCCGCTTTAAACCAGGTTCGTATTATTCTGGTCTGGTATAGCGGCTCGGAACGGAAAAACATTTCCGGGATATTTTCCGGCGACCTTGCGGCGTAAACCGTGAATTTTCCGACTGCGGCATAACGAGCTTTGCAGACGGCATAAAAAAAGACGACCCCGAAAGGTCGTCTTTGCATTTTGATTTTTATTATTTGCTTCTGCCGTGGATAAGCTCGTACGCAAGATTTTCGTTGCTCGCTATCGTCGCAGTCGGCTCAATCGTTATATTATTCTTGTCGATACCGTAAAGCAGGCAGGTATGAGCTATCTTGCTCGCTGCAGGAGGCAACGGGAACTTCTTCTCGACGAGACCGACTCCCTCGGCGCCGTTGACGGTGGACTTGTTTTCAGAGAGGTCGCCGGTAGCCAGAACGACTATTCCGAAATGAACGTAATCCATACCGTCGCTGCCCTTGCTGAAATAGCCGTTGTATTCTTCCTTTCCCAGCTGGCTCTGTACGAGACCGTTGACAAGCGGAACGTAAAAACCTTCGGTAGCGGGCATGAGTTTAGCGGTGTCTCTGCTCTTCCAGTTGTAGATGTCTACAAAACCTTCCAGCGTAAGATTGCAGTAGCCGTTGTCGTTCGCAACTTCCGTCCAGCCGCACAGAATGATACCGCAGACGACGGAGTTTGCAAATACGGAATTCTTAACGGTGAGATCTACGCCGTCGTAGTTGCAGGTCTCTGCCGCGAGAAGCGCGTCCGCGCCGTTTCTCATAATGGTGCCTTCGACCGTGCAGTCGACAGCGCCTTTAAGATATACCATCTTCTGAGAATTTTCAAGGATGCAGTGCTTGATGGTTATCTGAGTGCGCTTATCGTTTTCGGTGCTTATGCCGTTGATGATCTGACCGTAACCTTCGCAGGTTTCGAGAACGACCGACTGTCCTTCCGCATATTTATAGCCGGTGAAATGGATATCCCGGAAGACCGCCTTGTTGCCGTTAGATACATTGAATGCGTTGCCGCCTCTGTTCTTGACGGTGCCGCTGATTATCGAGTTGACGTTGAGTTCTTTCGCGTTGCCGTATATAGTGGAATCGATTACTTCGACGGCGGTCTTGCCTTCGGAAGCGATATCGCTCTGGACAACGACGTCCTTAGAAGCCGCGACAGCCGCCGTAAGACCTGCCCAATCGGTTACGTTGACGCCCTCTACCGCATGCATCGTAAGAGTAACGGTGCCGTCGGAAGCGACGCCTTCCGCTTCTTTGTCCGAGGGGCTGTATTTGAGAGTGAACTCACCGGTACCTTTTACCGTAAGCGTGCTGCCGCTCAGCGCGGCGTTGCTGCCTGTCACGGTATAGCCGCTGCCGGGAAGAGCCTTCGAAAGATCGACCGTACCTTCCGTGCCTACGTAATAATTGTTTTCCATCAACATCGTGAGCTCATTGCTCTCAACTACCGTCTGCTCGTCGCCGCAAGCCACAGCCGCAAAGCACATTGTGCCGATGACTGCCACGACCAATATTGCCAATAAAACCTTTTTCATAATATCCTCCTTAAAGATATCGTGCGTTAACCGGTCTCCCGGTCTTTTTCCGTTATAAACGGGGAGCCTTAAAAAGACAATGCTACGCACAGCCGTCATAAGACAACTCCACCATTTACAGTATAGCATAAATCGTAAAAATGACAAGCGTTATGCACGAAGTAGCGATTTTTATTTTACATTTGTACGGGAATGTACATAATTAAATCCTCGTTTGAGTATTAAAACGCGTTTTTTGTGCGATCGGCAATTGCGATTCCCTCGCGTCGGAAGAGTATAAACGTACGATTAAAAAGCGGCAGCCGCGTCGCCGCGGCTGCCGGGAAGGGGGTACTGCCTGACAAAAGTCATAAGACGATTGCCTTCAGATCCGAAAACGTCGAAAGTCTGTAATTGGCAAAAGAACACTTCGTCGCGCTGCCGATCGCCGCTGTGTCAAAGCCGCCGGCAACGCCCGCTCTTATGCCCGCCTCCGCGTCCTCCACCACCAGACAACGGGAGGGAGGGAGCCCGAGAAATTCCGCCGCCATCGTAAACACCTGCGGGTCGGGCTTTGTGCGGGTTATGTTCTCCCCGTCCGATATAGCGTCGAAATAGTCCGCAAGTCCTATCCTCGACAATATGAACTTGGCGTTCTTGGACGATGAGCCTATCGCTATCTTTATCCCCGCCGCCTTTATCGCGTCGAGAGTGTCCTTTACCTCGTCGGTCAGATCCTTTTCACTCATCTTTGCGAGCATCTCTCTGTAATAACCGTTCTTTTCGGTCGCGAGCGCGGCTTTTTCTTCTTCCGTAAATTTCTTATCGACCTTTTCGAGCACGACTTCGAGGCTTTCCATACGCGAGACTCCTCGCTGTCTTTCGTTGTCTTTCCTTGTAAAGTCCTTTGCGTCCAGTTTTTCTGCGAGCTTTTTCCACGCTAAGTAGTGATATTCGTCTGTGGAACAGATAACGCCGTCAAGGTCGAAGATTATTCCGTCGTATCTCATTCTATTTCCTCCTGTGTTCTTCAAGCCAGAGCGTCGCGAGCTTAAACCATTTCGCGACGTGATTGCCTTTGAGTTCTTCCTCTCTCTTTACGAGCGGGGTCGCGAGCGACATTCCGTGCCCGCCCCTTTCGAACATATGCAGTTCGCAAGGGACGCCCAGCTTTTTGAGCCCGGAAGCGAGCCCGGTAAGATCGTCTACCGGGATTATCTGATCGTCATAAGTGCCCCATACGAACACGGGCGGCATATTTTTGTGTAATTTGCGCAGCAGATCGAGCGACTTGTACTCTTCTTCCGTACAATCCGTCTTGCCGAGCAATATCTGTCTTATCGTGGGTCCCGCAAAGCGTTTCATAAGTTCGGGGTCAATCTTGCACGCGCCGCTGCGTTCGACGGGTATCAGCGATATTGCCGGGTATCCCAGCACGACCGCGTCCGGTCTGACGTCCGACGTCGTTCCGATACCGTCCAGCATTACCTTATCTTCACAGTAGACCGCGGACGACAGCGCGAGATTCCCTCCCGCCGAAAAGCCGACGACCGTCACGTCGTCCTTTATCACCGCATACTCGTCGGCGTGATCGCGTACGTGCTTTATCGTCTTCGCGAGCTGTCTGAGCGCGGTCGGGAACGGGTTTTCTATCCCCGTCGAATATTTCAGAACGAACGCCGCATAGCCCTCTTTCAGGAACGCGAACGCGACCGGCTCCCCTTCGTCCTTTGAGACGAACGCATAGCCGCCGCCCGGGCAGATCACCGCCGCGGGGCGCTTTATACCCTCTCCGGGATATTCCGGGCTCTCCGGAACATAAACATCGAGCGTCGCTTTATCGTCGACCATAACGGTAAAATGTCTCATATTCTGTCCTCCTCAGCCTAGTTTTGCGTCCCATTTTCCGCAGAACGGATCTACGGGGGACTTCCCTCTGAACGACGACTTTCCGGTCAGCTTTTCGACAAGCAGTTCCAGCGTAAAGTCGTTGACTCCGTATGTGTTTATATAAGTTTTAACCCTGGGCACGTCGAGCAGATGATAAGGATTTTCCAGCGATATAAAAACCGTCGGTATGCTCTTTACGTATATCGGCACGTTTATCCCCATCGGGTTCATCCACTCGATTCTTACCGTCGTCTGATTGGATTTTGTCGCGAGATTGCAAAGGTATATCATCATATCCGCGCTCTCCTTTACGCTTTCGAACGACGACTGCAAGCCCTCGTATACGCCCGCGGTCTCGAAGACCGAGACCTCGAAACCTTCCTTTCCGAGAAGATCGCAGAATTTGGGCAAAAGTCCGTTTTCGCGGGTATAACCCAGCGCGTTCGCTCCGCTCTCTATCCCGTAGACGGTTATCTTCTTCACCTTGTTTTTATCAATCGGCAGCACGCCTTTTTCGCACTTGACAAGAGTCATCGACTCGTCGGCGATCTTGCGCGCGATTCTCTTATTCTCTTCTGTTCCTATCTTATCAAGCGCGGTCTTTAAGTCGGGCACGTTGTCCTTATCGAAAAGACCCATGCTCTCTTTGAGCGCAAGCACGCGCATAACCGCCTCTTCCAGCCTGTCGGGGGTTATCGCGCCGCGCTCTATGCCCGCCCTCATAAACTGGAAATCTTCCTGCATATTCTTCGTAAACAGGAACATATCGCAGCCCGCGGCTATCGCGCCGGGCACCGCTTCGTCGCGGCTCATAGCGACGTTGAAGCCCGCCATCGTCGTCGCGTCGGTGATTATAAGTCCGTTAAAGCCTAATTTTTCGCGCAAAAGTCCTTTAAGAAGGTTCTTCGAAAGAGACGCGGGCAATATATCCTCGTCCTTTATCCCGGGGCAGAGCGCCTTTTCGTACGCGGGCATCGCTATGTGCCCGACCATAACCGTCGGCGCGCCCTCGTCTATAAGCCTCTTATAGATCGCGCCGTAAGTTTTATCCCATTCTCCGACGGTCAGCGAATTAACCGAAGTGACTAAGTGCTGATCCCTTTCGTCCACGCCGTCGCCCGGGAAATGCTTTACCGAATAACATACGCCGCGTTCTCTGCACGCCGCGGCGTATTCGCTCGCGAAGTCGGCTACGATTGCCGGATCCGCGCCGTAAGTTCTCGTATTGGTAATGGGGTTGCGGAAATTGAGGTCGATATCGCATACCGGAGCGAACGCGTAATTTGCTCCCACCGCCGCGCCCTCTTCGACGCATATCCTGCCCAGCTCGTACGCGTTTTTCTTGTCGCCTGTCGCCGCTGCCGCCATCTGAGAGGCGACCTTGGTGCCCTGCGTGACTATCCCGTTCGCGCCCGCTTCGAGATTCGCCGCGATAAAAAGGGGTATCTTTGCGTTCTTCTGCAATATCGAAACGGTGCCTGTCACCTGTTCCGCGCTCATACTGCGGCACATAAGTCCGCCTACGCGCAGCCTCGACGCGACGTCTTTAAGAAACTCTTCGTCCTGTCTGTACCCGACGACGAAGAACAGCTGCCCTATCTTGTCGTCGAGGTCCATAGAAGCATATATATTCTTTATCTTTTCCGTCTGCTCCCCGCTCAGGTTGAACGGCTTGCGTGAAAAAACCGTGTAGTCCATAGTCGTAAATTTATTGTTGTTCCGCCGTCTTCTTTTTCGTCAGACGGGCTTTGAGGGCCGCGACCGCGGCGCTCAGTTTATCGCTGTTGGAGGTGTATGCCATGATGAGCACTATTATCACGCCCAGAACGATAGTCTGAATTGAGCTGTCTATGCCCAGCACGACCATGCCGTACGACATTGAGGTCATGCCTATCGCGCCCATAAAGACGCCTACCGGCAGATTGGAATATCCGGAAAGGAACAGTCCGATAAGCACGGGTCCCATCGACGAGAACATCAGCGAAGTCGAGCTGAGATTGCTGGCGGGAGCGATGTTTCCTTTCGCGGCGTTGAGCATTGCCGCAACGCCGAGCAGCGCGCCGACCATTACATAGGTCAGCATTATGTTTTTCTTTTCGTTTACGCCGTTGTTTATCGCAAGTCTCGCGTTGGAGCCGAGCGAACGGGTGTCGTAACCGAACCCGGTATGTCCGAGGAAGAAGTAGACGAGAGCCATTACGACGACAAGTATAACATAGCTCCACGGAGCCTGTGCTATCACGATAAGGTCGGGGCGGGTGTAAAGCTGCGCGCCCTGCCCGTCGAAAAGCACGTTGGTCAGCGCTTCGTAGATCATTACCACGCCCAGCGAGACGATTATCGTCGATACCCTGGTGAAGATATACAAAAGACCTTCTATCACCGCGAGCGCAACGCAGACGATTATCATCAGCGCGAGCACGCCGATCGAGTTCAGACCCATCGCTATGCCGAGATTTGTGCCTATGATGCCGCCAAGCACCGCGATCGTACCGGTAGCAAAGTCCCATCTGCCGCCGCTGAGCGGTATCGCTATCGCCAGCGCGACGATTGTCGAAAGCACGCTTTGCCCGAAGATGTAGTTGAAAGCGTTTGAAGAAAAATATCCGCTCTTTCCGGACGCCGCCGTGATTATAAGGAACAAAAGATACATCCCGACCGGGAAGATCAGCGATTTCAGAAGTCCTATACCCGTCTTTATCAGTTTGGTTTTCATAATCCTTACCCTCTTGCCTCTTTATCCGGCGACGGTATTACGCCGCCGCCGGCGATTGATTTTGCGGTTGCGTTAAGCCGCTCTTGCCTCTTTGATCTCCGCAAGCGTTCTGCCGGTGAGTTCATTGAGACCCGCCCAGGTAGCATTTTCGTTGTAGGTTACCATGGCGTTCTTGAGTTCTTCCGCGGTTATGGAGCCTTTCGCCTTGTCGGAAGGAATGATATAGTTCTTGAAGTCTGCAAGATCTTCCGCGGACGTGATTATCGGATATCCTGCGATACCGTTGATCTCTTCGCCCTGATCCGCAAAACTCTTGCCGTTCATCGCGTCCCAGATACGGACGAATACGCTCGCCATACACTGGGTGTAGTTGTTTGTGCCCGCGGTCAGCAGCTTGCCCTGAGAGAGCAGGCTTTCGACCGTGTTGTTGTAACCGAGCGCGAGCAGTTTCGCGCTGCTTCCGTTATTCTGCAAAGCGGGATAGATATAGTCGAGACCGCTGCCGAGACCCAGCACCGCTTCAACGTCGGGGTGGTTGGTCAGCAGCTTGGTAACTTCCGCTTCGCAAAGTTCCTGGGTGTACATAAACGTCTGCAATTCGTAGACCTCTGCGGTCGGGTCGAGCTCCGCCAGCTTTGTCTTGAACGCGTTGTAGATAGCTTCGCCGTCCTTGAACGTGAAAGTCGGGAACGAAATCGCGCCGATCTTCTTGAGACCTGCGTCGTAAGCCGCCTCAGCGTAAGCCGTACCGACGGTCTCCGGGTCGCCGCCGAACTGGGTCACGCCGCCCAGGAAGTACTTGCTGTCCATACCCTCGACAAGGGTGGGCTGGTAGCCGTTCTCTTCGAGATATTCGTACTTGGATACCTCTCCCAGAAGCACGGCGTAATAAGCGCCTGCGTCCTCGCACATCGCGATACTTCTGCTGAGCGCCGTGTCGTAACCGCTTATCACCGCGTTACAGCCCTGACTGAGCAGGTTCTGCAATCCGCTGATGTGCGCCTCGTCGTTTGAGCCTACCGCTTCGTAAACGAATTCGACGTCAAAGTTCTGTTCGAGATAATCGCAGTACGATTTTATCTCCGTACCCTGAATATCCGTAAAGTTGTACAGCATAACGCCGATCTTGGTCTTGTCAGAATTGTTGCAGGCGGCAACCGTTACCGCGAGCGATACCACAAGCGCTACTATGAGCATTATGCCTATGATCCTCTTTTTCATTGTTTTTCCTCCTTATTATTTGTTTGCCGCCATGCGGCAGGATTTCGTATTTTATCTGGGAAGTTCCCTGATGTTCTTGCTTTGTCTCAGCGTGAGCACGACGATCACCAGGAAAAGTATTCCCTTTACCAGCGAAATATAATTGGTGGGTACGCCGCTTATCGAAAGTCCGTTGGACAAAAGCACGTAAGTAACGCTGCCGATGACCGCAGAGCTGAGTCTGGATCCGGTGCCGCCCGAAAGAGTCATTCCGCCCAGTATCAGCGCTATCAGCACATCCATCTCTCTGCCGCTGCCCATGTTTTCGGAAACGCTGCCGACGCGGGATATCGCGAATACCGAAGCTATGCCGACGCATACGCCCGCCGCCACATAACACAACATCTTGATAAGGTTTACGTTCGCGCCGCTCTGCGCCGCGCCCAACGGATTGTCGCCGATCGCCTTCGCCTGCTTGCCCAGCTTAGTATAGTCGAACAGCACTTTGCCTATCAGTACGATTATCACGCACGAAGCGATCATAAATCCGTAATTGTCGGAAAAAAGCTTTACCAGCGAGCTGTCGGTGAATCTTATGGTATCTTCCGTGCGGGACACGTTGTATGTGACTATGCCGCGCGCCGCGAACATTATCGCGAGCGAGGATATCGTGCTCATTATCTTGAAGAATATCGACGAACCGCCGTTTATCAGATAACACGCGACCGACACCGCTATGCAGGTAAGCAATACTAAAAATACCGAGCCCGTGTCATTTAAAACGTATACGGACAGCAAAGAACACAGCCCGACGACCGCACCGACAGAGATATCCATTCCGCCGTGAGCGAACACGAATATAAGCCCTACCGACATGATGAGGAGCGGCGTGACCTGGCTTATTATGCTCTTTATGTTGTATGTCGAAAACAGCTTGCCGCCCGTCGTTATCGCGAACACGATGAGAACGAGTGCGAACGCGCCGTACCTTATAAGCGAGTTTTTCTGCGCTTTTGCGAACTGCCATACGTCAGCGCCGGTTATCTTTTTCTTTGCCGCCGGCACAGCGGAGGTCTCTTCAACAACGGGCTCTTCCTGAGGGACCGAAACTTTCTTTTCCTTCTCCGTCTTCATAAGTCCTCCTAAATCATATATCCGATGATGTCGCTTTCTTTGAGTTCGGGCGAACGAGTGAATTCCTTTGTCACCTCGCCGTCCTTGATTATCAGCATCCTGTCGCTCATACCGATGAGTTCGGGCAGCTCTTCGGATATTATCACTATCGCGTAGCCTTCTGTTTTAAGTCTGTAAAGCAACTGGTACATCGTCGTCTTTACGCCCACGTCGACGCCTCTCGTCGGGCTGTCGAACACAAGTATCTTACTGCCCTTTCCTATCCACTTTCCGAAAGATACCTTCTGCTTGTTGCCGCCGCTGAGCTCCTTTACCGGCTGGCGCATCGAGGAGCATTTTATCCTGAGTCCGTCCACCTGCTTTTTCGCGAATTTCTTTTCCGCCCACGGGGTGATTATTCCGCATACGGACAGCTCGTCCAGCGCGGATAGCGTCAGATTGTCCTTTATAGAAGCTTGCAGAATAAGCGTTTCCTTATCCCTGTCCTTGCTGATATATCCTATATTCGCGCTTAATGCGTCCTTTATGGAACGGATATCGTAAGGCACGACCGGCTTTTCGACGTCGAACGGTTTTTTTGTCAGCGCGGAAAGCGACTTTTTCATCTTTTCCTTAAAAGTGTACTTTGCGGGAGCGTACGCGGTGACCTTACCTTTCCTCAGCTTCATCATGCCGAACATCACCTTGCCGATGTCGTGCATACCTCCGCCGGATAATCCGCCCACACCGACTATCTCGCCCGCATGCACGGTCACGCTTACGTTCTTCAGAAGTCCCGCCTCGACGCCCTTTACCTCAAGCATTATTTCATCTGAGCAGGAAGAATCGTAATCGCTTCTGTAATAGTTGCCCTCGATCACTCTGCCGACCATTGTCTGCTTTATCTTGCCCTCGTCGAAGTCCTTTCTCTCTATAGTCGCGATCAGCTTGCCGTCTCTCAGCACGGTAAGCGCGTCGCATATCTCCATAAGTTCGGGCAGGTCGTGCGATATGAAAAGCACAGCCTTGCCCGCGTCTCTCATCCGGCGCATAAGAGAATGGACGGTCTCTCTGCCGTCCTGCGACAGCGCCGTAGTCGTCTCGTCGACGATAAACAGCTCAGGGTCGTAATATACCGCCCTCGCGATCTCGACCATCTTTCTGTCCTCGAACGAATATGCGTTTATGCTGTCTTCCGGTTTTATCCTTTCAAGTCCTATCTTCGCGAGCGCCTTCGCCGCTTCCGCGTTCATAGCCGCACGGTTGACGAATCCCGCCTTGCCGAACTTTCTCTCTTCACCCAGAAACAAATTTTCGGCAACCGTCAGGTTGTCGATCGTGCCCATCTCCTGGACTATCATTGAGATCTTATGATTGCGCGCGTCGAGTGCGCCCGACGGTTTGAATTCCTTGCCGTCAAGTAAGATCTTGCCCGAAGTGATACTGTGTATTCCGCTTATCATTGAGGAAATGGTCGACTTTCCCGAACCGTTTTCGCCTATCAGTCCGCGAATTTCGCCCTTGAATACGTCCATATCGACGTTGTCGACGGCAACTACGTCGCCGAATTTTTTGGTCAGACCGACCGTTTGAATAAATAGAGTTTTTTCCATAATTCCCTTCCCTCGCAAGCTTAGTATATCATAGGCTAAGTTAAATTTTAACGTTAGAAACATAGCCATATAAAGCAAATTTTTAACATGTTTTTTGTAAAATTTTTCAATTTTGACAAAAAGCATTGATTTGTGGTTAAAAATTCACTAATATTAAACTAAGGAAAATTAATTTTTTGAGGTAACCCGCATGAAATTCAATCACGAGATCATCTCTTTTCCAAAGAACGTTCCGCTCAATCTGTCCATCAACAGGCTGGGCAGCGTGGGCAGACATTGGCACCAGTCGCTCGAGATCGTCTTCGTCGTCCACGGCAACGTGACGGTTAAACTTTCGGACGAAACGCGTACTCTCTCAGTCGGCGACGTGATGCTGGTCAACCCCAACGCGATACATGAGTTTTTCAGCGACGATGCGACTCTCGTCACCGTCCACCTCAAGCTCGAACTTCTGCCCGGCCTCCCGGAAGACGTCCGGCAGGCGTATTTCGACTGCGTCAGTAACGGCACCGACAACCCCGAAAGATTCAATACCCTGAAATCGGTCGTTGCGGACCTTCTCAGAGTCAACCTGCAGGGCGGGCAATGCGTCGACGTTCTCAACCTTTCGCTTTGTTACAGGCTGGTATACGAGCTTTACGCGTCCTTTGCGACCGACTCAATCAAAAGAAGCAGCGACGACGCGAAAAAGCTGGACCGCCTAAGTAGTATTTTGTCCATAATCAACGACAGGTATGCAGAAGATCTCAGCCTTGAAACGATAGCCGGCGAAGTTTATCTGACGGTACCCTACCTTTCGAAGTTTTTCAAGAGCTGTATGGGCGTCACGATAAGCAGGTATATCCGCACGACCAGACTGTACCACGCCGCCAACGCCCTTCTCTCACCCGGAAAGTCGATCGAAAGCATCGCGGAAGAAAACGGATTCCCGAATACGCGCGCGTTCGTATCCGCGTTCAAAGAAGAGTACGGCGAACTGCCCAGCAGCTGGCGAAAACGCGCGCCGCAGCAGCCGTTCGATTTTGTACGTCAGGAACAGACCGTCAACTATATCAACTGCGACCCGCATATCACGAGGAGCTACATCTCCGACTTCATTCACGAAAACAGCGTACAGTACGGCGTGACCGCCGCGCCCGGCGCCGCGGTGGAATCGGACGCGGTAACCGTTACCGTCGACGACAACGCGCCGCTCCTTAAACATAACTGCCGCTCCTTCATAGGCGTAAGCCGCGCGCACGAATTGCTCGAAGAAAAGATACGCGAGGATATCCGCCGTCTGCAACACAACGCGCCTTTCAGGTATATCAAGATGCACAGCCTTCTCGACGACGATATGATGGTCTATTCCGAAGGTCCGAAAGGCGAGGCGGAATACAATTTCAATCTTATCGACGAAGTATTCGACTTTCTTCTCTCCGTACGCCTGCGCCCGCTGGTGCAGTTTTCATTCATGCCCTCCCTTCTCGCCGCAGACAAGAACAAGACGACTTTTTATTGCCGGACGGTGACCAGCGAGCCGAAAAGCCTGCAGAAGTGGTCTCAGCTCGTAAAGAAACTGACCGCCCACCTTATCGACCGCTACGGCAAAGAAGAAGTCTCTAAATGGCTGTTCTGCGTATGGAACGAGCCGTCATCTTCAAACAAGATGTTCGGCTTCAAGGATAAGGACACTTTTCTTCAACTGTACGAATGCTCTTACCGCGCGGTAAAATCCGTATCGTCCGACCTTATGTTCGGCGGACCCGCGTCCTTCTCCGCGATCGGAAAAAGCGAGGACTGGCTGTTCGATTTCTTGCGCGCGTCCGCGCGTATAGGCGCGCGCCCGGACTTTATCAATATTCATTATTACGATATCGACCTGACTTATGCAATTCAGCACCCCTCCTTCGACGACGACTGGACGGAAGTATTTCTCAGCGCAGACCCCGACTCTTTCGGCAAATTCGTAAAGAGTCTCAAAGAACGGCTGTCCGCGGAAGGCTTCGACGACCTGCCCGTATACGTCACGGAGTGGAATTCTACCGTCTCCCACCGCGACCTTCTCAACGACACCTGCTTCAAAAGCGCGTATATCGCGAAAAACGTGCTGGAAAACTACGACGAGCTGTCCGGGTACGGTTACTGGCTGCTCAGCGACAGCCACAATGAACTAAGAATGAGCGAAAAACTCTTCCACGGAGGCATGGGTCTTTTCACCGCCAACGGGATAGCAAAACCCTCTTATTTTGTCTATATAATGTTCGCGAAAATGGGCAAACGCTTTGTCTGCAGGGGCGACGGCTATTTCGTCACCGCAAACGACGACGAGCTGATCCTCACCCTGTACAACTATCACCATTTCAGCGACGCGTACGCAAAAGAGGTCGGAATATTCACCTCGTATACCGACCGCTATTCAATCTTCCCGACAAAGGCGGGCAAACTGTTTAAATTCGATTTTCCAGGGCTTTCGGGCGACTTTATGATAAAATCCGTCTACGTGAACCAAAAGCACGGCAGCCCGTACGACGAATTCGTGCGCATGGGCGCGGTCGAGCCGCTCTATCCCGACGAGGTAAAATGGCTTAACGATATCGGCAAACCGAGACTGAAAAAGGAAAGAGTTTCCGCCTCTCCGCTGTCGCTCAGCATAAGCCTTTCGCCCTTCGAGGTCAGACAGGTCACGATAAAAAAGCTCCCGGACGATAACAAAAACGAATGACGCAAAATAACAACCGACCCGGACATGCCGAACGACCGCAAACACTTGTCGACAAACTTCCCGACCGACGCAAACAGCCGCAAACCTCTGCAGTAAATCATTGCCGATACAAAACAAGCGAACTCAAACGCACGCCAATAAAAAGACCGCCGCTTATGCGACGGTTTTTCGTTTTTTCGTCCGGCAATTCGAGCCCCCTGTATAAGAAATCCCTTGTTGATTTTGTTTTTCCGTTACCGCCCGCGCCGGTTTCCGCCGCCCCCATCCACGGTTTCGCCTGTTTCACTTTGCTTCCGCCCGAACTGACCGCCGGTTGCGGAAGAGGGGAAACACCTTGTTTTTAACGGCAGATATCCTGCCTTTCAAATAAATCGGACCGCGAAAGCGATCCGACTGATATGGCTTATTTTGAATAAAAATTTTCCAGTTCTTCAATCGTATTAATCCTTGCATTTTGAGGAATATTCATCCACTCTTGAACAACCACCTTATCATCGTCTATTATTTTTTTTCCTACAATTGATTGATACCAATGCAACACGATATCGATCGTGGGACAGTTTATTCCGCATATCTGCAATATGGCTTTAATTACAAGCAAACCGTAATCAAAATCTTCCAGAAAGTATCTCGACTTTAAATCAATACAATATTTACCGTGGCAATTCTTATGCATAGGAGAATCTATACCTTTAAATGCCTTTATATTGATGATTTTTTCAGTCATCGCTTTAATATTATACGACTCGTAATGTTCTTTCAAAGATTTTAAGCCGCTCATATCGGTTTTCTGCAAAACGTTTTTAATCTGTTGCAATTCCTCGTCGCATTTGATCAGATATTCGGAAGCGCTGTCAGTCCATTCTTCGTAAAATTTGATCATCTTGTCATATTCGTAATCAACAGGTTTATCATGGAACATACTGTACAGCCTAGTAGTATGCAAGATCGGGTTGGAAGGAGTAAGCGTCACTTCGAGATAATTATTTAATTCCCGACAAGGGACGTCTATCAATCTTTCCAGATCCAACTCACACTTATTGCCTATCGTTGCATAATACACAACTTCTTTTTTGCTTAACAATGCTACTTTTTTGCCGTATTCTTTAATCCTTGCAATATACGGCACCCTTTGCAACCCTACGAAACTAAACTTCGTATCTTTAGGCAACAGATATTCCACTCCCCCGGTTCCCGGGAAAAACACAAAAGTCGCTTGTTTGTTTTTTGCTCTTTGCAGATGCTTTTTCAGATTATCTTTAATAACTTGTTTAGGCAAAGTATAAAAATAAACATCGCCGTCGTCAATACAGCTGTCGGAAATATTTATCCCGGACACATCGTATATTTTATTATCGTTCACATCGTAAACTTCTATTCCCGAAGACCATTTAGTCGAATCAGACGTTTCGATGAAAACCGTGTCTTCTGAATTGATCCTTCTCAATTCCGAAGCCAAAACAGTACCTATATTCCCGCCGCCAACGACCACAAATTTCATTTTATTCTCCTTTTATCGCCTTTAAAAATTCGTTATTTTCATGGACGTCTTTTACTGCTACTCTTATAAAGTTCTTTCCGTAAAAATAGTTTTTACTTGAAAGATCTTTTATAAGAATATTATATTTATCAAGACAGTTTACGCAAAAATCATAAGACGACTTCTCTTTAAGATCGATCATAATATAATTTGCCTGCGAGTCGAACGCTTTGACATCTCCTATCTTATTGATTTCTTTTATCATGCGCGTTCTTTCTTTTGCTATTTTTTCGCAAGCTGCCGCATAGTCTTTCGCATAGAGATTATAAGTTTGCAGATAGTATTCGGCAAAACTGTTGATATTCCAAATCTGCATATTGTTCCTTATGGCTTTAAGCAAATCTTTATCTGCTGTTGCAATTATACCGAGTCTTAAACCTGCAACGCCGTACGACTTTCCGATACTCTTTACCACAATTAAGTTTCTGTGCTTTTCAAGAATTTCGTTTTCAAGCATCGTGTATTTCCTTTCCGGCTCTGCGAAATCAATAAAAGACTCGTCCAGCAAAACACGTGTATTCTTTGTCGCAGCATATTCTACAAGTTCTATCGCCTGCTCTTTCGTAAGCATCGCGCCGCTGGGATTATCAGGGCTGACAACGCAAAGCAGATCCGCGTCGTCACAGGCTTTTTTATATGCGTCAAGATTTATTCCGTAATTCCATTTTGAATTATCAACATAATTGATTTTACAGTTTCTGAAACAACGGACATACTCGTTAAACGTAGGAACGCCGACCGCAAGAGTGCCCTCGGTAACCAATCCCATCGCATTGATCAATTCCGATGCGCCGTTTCCTACAAGCACGTAATCCTGTTCAATGCCGAAGATCCTTTCGGCATTCATGTTCTGCATATTAAGTCCGGACGGATATGCACCCAAAAGTGTCGGGAATTCTCTTTGCATTTTCTGCGTAAACTCTTTGGTCGGGAAGTACGGATTGACCAGATAACAAAAATCCAACATCGTATCGTATCTCCAATACCCGCCGAATTTTGATATCACAAGATCGTATTTCTGTTTCCCTTTACTGAACATTACGTTTGCAATATCGAGATCCTGAGCATCGTCTATTTCATACCATGGCATATCGCCTATTTCAAAACCGTACAACTGAGTTCGCGCAAGATGAGCCACAACTTTAAGAGTGGTTTCGTAATAGCTGTTCAATCCGTATGCCTTCATATACGCTTCAAGGAACGGCAAATAAACGTTCTTACAGAATTCTTTGCTTAATTTGTAAACATTCACCGTCTTGTAATAATCGTTGATATAATCGTAATTCATATCCGCTTTATCAATAAACTGCGTGATGTAACCGTTCTTATCGCAAGTTACGACGGTACCGTCCATCCAACTTTTGTATTTTGCTATCGCAGCTACGTTTTTATGCCTTACATTTATAATATTCTTTATCAAAGATTTATCATATATCAGGTCGGATTCCATCAAGATAGTATCGTCTTTTACTATATGATCCTTCGCCATATAAAAAGAATATATGTTATTACTGGTGGCATAGTCTTTATTGTCGATAAAAACGAACTCCGTTTTGCCGTCGCCGTAATTCGAATTAATATAGTCGATCAGCGCCTGTCCTTTATATCCGACGACTACGATCATTTTGTTAATTCCGGCTTCGCGTACTGCCTCAATCGCGCGGTCTATCAATTTTTTACCCGCGACTTCAACCATACACTTTGTATTGTTGTTTGTGTATTTTCCCAATCTCTTGCCCATTCCGGCAGCCAACATCAGCGCTTGCATAGTATTCTCCTTTTTTATCAATTATTTAAATACGGTTTATTTGTGTCTATATTTTCAGTAACGTGATTGCTTATTCTCTTCTCTTCCGGCGGCAACTTCATATAATCGCCGTAAAGCCGAGTCAGATATCCGTCATAATCTTTGACCGATCTAAAGTAGGTATCTTCAAACTGATATTCTGCGGTTTCGGTAAACAATTTTTTATCGAAACAGCAAAACAACTTTGCCGCCGTAGACGACACCAATTCACAGTCGTCAAATTTATATTTGCGAAGTTGCTTATTTAACTTAAGTAAGTATTTCCTTCCGTCAACAAATTTACCGAGACGAAGTATTGCTCTTTTATACCAAGGATATTTTTTTAAATCAAAATCAAGCAAACCTATATCCGCCATTTTTCTGTAATACGCTATCTTCGTCATATAAAATTTTCTTATCAAGACGTTTTTAGGCAAACCTCGCAATAAAAAGATATCTATATATACGCCGCCTTTATATCCGCTGTTTTTATTAAAAAGTTCGGTAAGGCTTGTCCTTTTATCGTCGATTTTTAAAAACGTATAAACGTAATTTTCCTCATCTATACTTCGCAAGGCATAATTTTCATTAAGTTCCGTCTTGCATATTTCGATAAACTTGTCATAATCGTCAAGCGGCATACAAAAATCCATATCGTCGTCCCACGGTATAAATCCTTTATGTCTAACGGCACCGAGAAGCGAGCCGTAATCCAGGAAATACCTCAGATTATGCTTATCGCATATTCTTTTAAACTCTTTTGCGAGATCAAGAATCGTCTTTCTTACATCATCCATCAGTCAAACATCTCCGAAACATTACTTTTTATTTCGTACGGAAAATCGTACAGCCATTCGCCCAGCGCGTCCTCAATTATTTTCCTTTCTTCGTCCAATCCGCTTATCGTATTGAACACCTGCGTATTCTTTATTGATTTTTCTGGCTCGAAAATCGTCTTCTGCTTTATGTGCAAAGACGAGTCAATACCGCAAAAATCCATTATCCTTTTACAGGTTTCGTCGTATTTATAGATTAAGTCTTCAAACTGAACAATCAACACCTTACTGCCGGCGTGATCTTTCATCTTTCTGTGCATGGCGTTCCAATATTTGCAAAACGAATCTATCCCTTTCGGAGCCGGCATTATCTGGCGCCCGAATCTGTTGCTGCTCCATACGTATTTTGCCGATAAAAATACGTCTCTGGGATCTCTGTCGACAACGATCAGACCGAAATCGTCGTCAAAATACTTTTCTACGACTCCGCATTGCTCCGGAAACAATAAATGATCGTAAACCATTATCGAATCTCCTTCTCTGCACATGTTCAGATAATCGCTTACAAATTTTCTTGCAGCCTGCATAAACTCGTCATAATTTGCCGTAAGGTAAATTTGCGGATCTCCGTCGTGCAGATAGACTCTGCCCAATTTACTTATTGGCCTTTTATATACGATTTTTGCCGCAACTTGCAAAGCGGCTTTTATCAATGAAAACCGCGTGCCGGTAGTATGTGCCAAACTGTTCTTACCGCCTCTCTCGCTGATGTTATCGACAAACTCATCTACTGCCTTCATATATCTTTCCCCGACGAGCTTTTTATATGAACCGTACCATCCGAAATCGTTGACGTATTGCTTGCGCATTTCGTTGTAAAATCTGTTGATAGCCATATCCCTGCTGTAATAATTCGTATCGTTACTGAACAATATTGTACCCAGATCGAACAATCCGTCTCGACAATTTAAGTTGGTATGTTCGTATCTTATACCCAACGCATATTTCACTCCTTCAATTTCGGAAAGAAAATCTATTACTGCCGACGACCCTGTACCGTAATATCCTGTTACCGCAATATTTTTCATTCTACTCTCCTTTATCTTCGTTATTCTGACTTATATGCTTTGTTTCGTCAGATCCGATATTATCGTCCGATACTCTGTTTACATCCTTGTTTGCACCAGCGGATACTGTTTCCTTAACTACTTCTGCGGTCTTTCCCTTTTTTAGCTTATTAATTGTGTTTTTTATTATACTGAATGCCAGATTTTTATAATATTTGAATTCCGGCATCCAGCACGTTGCGAGGAAAAACGCTCCGGTTGATACAACGACGCACACTATTAATTTCAGTACAAACCAACCTATGCCTCCCGGCATTAACGATATTAAAAAGTACAATGCCGCCGTAAGAACACACGCAAATATTGTAACGACAGCAATCTCTATAAAATGCCTTTTAAGCCCTCTTTGCAATCCGTACTTAAACAGTATAATATTTTCTATTGTCAGACTGGTAACTACGGTTGCCAGTGTATATCCAAACAAGATACCAAACGTTCCCCAGACATAACTTAATCCGATTGCCAACGCAATTCCTATTACGGCTTCGACCAAAGGTTTGTACCAATCCAATACAAATATACCCATTGCATCCCTAAATGTATTAACAGCTTTTCTGAAATACGTCACATACGAATTGAATGATATCACGACAACAATTGCCATCTGGAACATCATATCTTTTCCCAGCCACACTTCTATAAAAGGGTTAAACAAACACGTAAAGCATGCAAGTGCGAAAACTGCAAAAAAATCTGATACATATTGAATTCTTTTAAAAACAATATATTGCAACTCTTTACTCTCGTTTACGCACAAATTCCCTACACTCGCCGTAATTGCTGTAAATACAATAAAAACAAACGAGTTTACCTGTGTAACAATCATTAAATAATTGCCGTATATACCTGATTGCACAATGCCTACGAATGCGGATATGATTATCGTTGTGGTACCACTGATAGCAACATATCCGAGTTTATGCATAAACATTGCTTTAACATTGCGAAATATCTGTTTCTTTTCTGCAATTTGCAATTTGTTTTTATATTGGCTCAAATAAGGATATTTTTTACTCGCAATAATATGGATAATGAGATTGTTTATAATGGTTTTCGCAATCATTATAATTAAATATGCATAATAACTATGCGTGATTAACAGCAATGCTATCTGTAAAATATTCAAAGCAATATTACAAGAATTATCGACTGCCGAAATTATATAATTATCTTGATCCGCGGTTATTATCGTTCTTTTATACGCTAATAAATAACTGAAAATGGTATTGACGAGATAAAGCGTAAAATAAATCCTTAACTCATCCAATGTAAACGGCAAGGTAGAAATGTCCTCAGCTATTAGATATTGCAAAAACGGTATGCAACACGCTCCCGTTGCGGTAACGACTATCGCAATAATTCTGTAAATTTTAGCGAAATACCTCATCAACGCTGCGGTCGTTTGCTCGTCTTTTTCTTTCAACGGTTTATACAATGCGTACGCAATTGACGCAGCGAATCCCAATTCGGCAAGATTTAAAACCTGCAATATGTTTGTAAAGAGACCGTTAACACCGTTATATTCAGCGCCGAGAAGTTTAATAAACACTGATTTTGTGGCAAAAGAAACCACAAGACTTATCAATAAGCCTAAAAACCCTATAATAGTATTTCTCAATGAATTACCGGTTCTGCTTCTCATCGTGCATCTCCAACAAAAATTTTCGTGCTTTTGTATGTTTGCACCGTTACATAAAATTCTTATCGATTACTTGTTCGTTTGCAAAATCCGTAATAGAATTTTGCAAATAAAGCAAGTTACCATTAGTTTACATGTCTCTACTATTTCTATTTGTCAACTTATACTCTCTCTCTAAAAGCTCCCCTACCATATTAATATCGTAATATTTCATTCCTTCGTTAAATGCTACTTTTTCTTTATCAATGAAAACTTTTTTGTCTATTCCTTCAGCCCATTGCTCGACACAACCTAATGGCAATAGCGTTACACAATTGCTTACAAATACTTCTGCCGGAACGTTCGTACTGGCTACAACAGGCACTTGTATTTTCTGCGCCTCAATCAACACTATGCCCACCCCTTCAAACAGCGAATGAAAAACAATTATTTAATCGCAATTCTATTATATCTTTTCTCCATATTTTTTGCAATATTAACAATATCAAAATTATTTAAATTTGTATTGAATGCAATGCTATTTCTGTTCTTTTGCAACATTTTTTCTATCTCAAAAGCCCATTGATTTTCATCTCTAAGACCTTGTAAACTTATCGCATCGTTAATTACCACTTCTTCCGGAACTTGATCACTCGTAACGATCGGCAAACGACACATTTCAGCTTCTATCAATACCGACGGGAAAACAAATACGTCCATAGCGTTGAGAAGTTGCGGAATATCGTCTCTCACGCCCAAGAACATAACGTCTTCAGTCAAGCCGAGAGCAATTACCTTTTCTTTGATCTTGTTTTCAAGTTTTCCTCTACCTATCAGCAACAAAACAGAATTTTCGTGCTTCTTTTTAAATTCAGCAAACACTTCAATCAGAAATTCATGATTTTTCTGATAGTTAAATCTTCCGATATGTCCCAAAACTATTTTATCATCAATGTTGAGTTTTTGTCTATATTTTTTAGCTAAAGCGGGATCGTATTTGTATTTTGCAAAATCTATACCGTTATAAATCACGGTAACCTCTCCTTTCTCAACGGCTTTTTTACCAAATAGCCACTCTCCGGCAGCTTTACTGCAGGCGAACTTTTCAAATGTATATAATTTGCATACATTCCTCATTATTTTGTGAAGTGTTACCTGCAACCCCTGCGTATTGTGGCTGTGCACTATCCTCGTCTTGACCCCGGCGCGCCTGCATGCTTCAAGATGCACCCATACGTCCATTGCATGATAAGTATGAAGATGAACTATATCGAATTTATCTTTGTTTTCTTTCAGCCACTTTGACAGCACCTTGATCTTCTCAAAATATTTTGAGAATTTACCCGTCTTTTTCACTTCAGGCAAAACATATATATCACCGCCCAAAGCCTTTATTTCTTCATCGTAATCTCCTTTTTGCGGACTCGTACATAAAAAGACAAACTTTATATTATCCCTGTTTATATTGCGGTAGACGTTCATTAAAAACGTTTCCTGTCCCGCTCTGTCCATTCTTGACACGAAATGCAATACTCTTACCATAAATAATTCTCCCAAATGAATCTGAAATTATCTATTCCGTCCGATAACCTGTATCCGCTGAAATACAGTAACGCAAGATAAAGATTGTACAATATCCCGAAGACGATCAAAATGTAATATACTTGATTGGCGCCCATACTGAAAACTTTTACTCTATCCTCTCCGCAATTTAAATCAAATTTCTCAGAAACGCCAGATTTCCGATACAATTCCGTTACATACGGATAATATACGATATAAATAAAACTGAGCATCCTCGTTGCTCTGCCCAATACCGGCACCGAATAAGACAGAATATTGATTAACGTATTCACTATCAGAAACGACAAAGCAAATCTTCTGAAATTATATTCGTCTTTGAAATTTTTAGCAAGATAAATTACGCCCGCAATCGGTATCAGTCTGAACAGCCACATCCAACCGATCGAATTGATATTTATCTCTTCGAGATAAATTAAATATTTTTTTATTATCGGGAAATTAATCCTTTTTATAAAATCCACGCCGTAAAGCATAAAGAAACATATTGCACATGCCAAAGCGACAGAGCATACCGTATGAACGCCGAGAGACCAATCCTTTACCTTGACATATATCATGCCCAGCAAAAAACCTGCCATCGCGAAAATCGTACTGTAGTGCAAAAGCGTCGCAATTAGCAATACGATGAAATAACGGAAATATTTTCCCCCTTTAAGCAACTTAAACCCTGCGAAAAGTATGCTCAAAGCGAAATACATCCTCATCAGATTGTAACTTTGAACGTAATATTGCGACGTATAAATAAAAACGGCAAAACCGATGTAAATATCGTCTCTCAGATCGTAAAAGCTTTTATACATAAACGCAACCGTTGCGATCTGCACTAAAGCGCAAAATACTGCCGGATCTTTTGTAAATATCTTAACGATAAGCATTAAGACGTTATACCCCGGTTCCTGTCCATTCCCGATATCACCCCATGTGATATCAATAAACATATTTCCGTATACCGGTCTGTCAACCCCGTTTGCTGTCGTTGCCGCAAAAAAAGCCAAAACGAAAAACGATAAAGCAAACGGTATTATTTTAAATTTACGGCAAACCGACACTTCGCCGTTTATGATTTTCTTAAGAGGTTTAGTTTGAGAAAGACATGCAAATACAGTCGCAAGCACAATGATTGCGACATATAAAAGCAAAGTCTTTTTCTCAAAATTAAACAACTCTTTTATTGTTTCCATAAACTATCGAATAAACTTTCCGCAGCCTCTTTCCTATCTTTGTATTTCAGATCGGATATCTTCAAAATGTTTTTGCTATATTCTTCCGATTTTTCGGGATGTGACAGAAATTCTTTCATCCCTTCATACAACGCGTCGTCTGAATTTTCCGTCATTATGCCGATTCCATTTTCATCAACGAATTCTTTTGCTCCGCCCACCTCAGTTGTTACGATAGGTTTGCCGAGCATAGCGGCTTCTACGCATACCGTGCTGAATCCTTCATTGTATGATGAGCATACAAAGGCATCGCATCTTGACATGTATTTATACGGGTTGCTGTCTTTACCGAAAAGTTTCACGCTTTCGCCAAGAGAATTTTCTTTTATATAGTTGTTCAGCGTATCGAATTCTGCGCCTCCTCCTACTATCCACAAATTATTCTTAAGACCCTCGTCCATCAATCTTTTATGGCACTTTAATAAGCGTAAAAAACCTTTCTCAGGGCTTAGCCTTCCGACTGTACAAAAAGTAAAATCGTATTTTTTTTCGACGTTTATTTCTTCCGTTGCTTTCTTTAATATCGTTTCTTCGTTTACCAAATTATAAAGATACGTAATTCTATCCGGATATCTGAAAACTTTCTCATATTTCTCTACACTGCTTTTTGAACAACATACTATTTTGTCAAAAGATTCGTGATCTTTTAAATGTTCTTCTCCGTATCCATGAATCCAGGCAATATGCTTGGCTTTTTTATTGGTAGATGATGCCAGAATTTTTGTAGGCTCTCCGAATTGAAAAGCGACTTCTAAATCGTACTTATCTTTAATAAAACGCTTATATAGCAATTTCTGAGGTAAAAGTCCAACTATCTTGCTTAAACCCCTGAAATAAAATCCAAACGCTTTTTTTATTTTTACTGCAGGATCGATATTCTTTAAATAATCTTCATCACAGCGGAATACAGGCATTATAGTAATGTCGTATTTTTCTTTGTCAAGTGCGTTCACAAGTTCTGTCAAAGCTTTGACTACTCCGTCCGAGTACTGAATATGGTTGGTCATAAACAATATCTTTTTTTTCATCTGTTTCCACCTGCCAATTTCAAAAATAATCCTTTAACGAATTTCAATCGCAACATTCTGTTTGCAAATTTTACCGAGAACATTCTTCCGTTTGCAATCCAACCTCCCAGCACCCGTAGATAAAGTGGCATCTCCTGTTTAAATTCTTTATAATTTTGCACATAGTTATCATTTGTCTTCAATTCGAACAACCTTTTTTTATATTCCTCTTTATCTGCTTTAACAAACAAAAATATAAGGGACATCATCCTTACGTACTGTTTAGCAATAAGCTCGCGAGCTTCGTCCTCTATTCCGACAGCAGCGCTTATTTCTTTCATATAACTGTACAATATCTCGAAATCGTCGCAATACGACAGTTTATATTTGCTGGAAACGCTTGAACCGTTTAAAACATAATAATAAAGCGGTTTCTGAATCCAGATAAGAGACTTTGCCTTTGCGAGCATGATCAACGACAATGCCGCATCCTCACCCATATTCATAAACTCGTCTCTGAAAAAATCGTTATTCTCAAACATTTCTTTTTTGAAACATTTATTCCATAATGCGTTATACTTATTATTTGCACACAACTGTAAACACAGTCCGGCGACAGACCTGTCCCCTATATCGCTCTCGTAATCCTTGGCACAAATTCTCGTTTCGAAACCGTTTACGATAACGTGATCAAACAGAATAATATCGGCGTCTTCTTCGATTCTTTCCATAATAGTTTTTAACGCATCATTGCTCCAAAAATCGTCCGAATCCAAGAAAACAAGATATTTTCCGCGGGCTTTTTCAATAAGTTTCTTTCTTATAGCATAAATATTGTTTTCGTTTTCTTGTTTATAATATCTGATCTGACAATACTGCTTTGCCAGTTCGCAAACCATTTCTCCGCCCCCGTCCGTAGATCCGTCGTCGATGACAACAATTTCAATATTATCGCAATTTCCGTTCAAAACAGAACAGATAGCTTTCTCTATCTGTTTTTCACAGTTATACAGAGGTATCAAAACGCTTAAAACTATTTCTTTTTCGTCTTCCATTTCGTTATATTCGGGTATAATTTACTCCTGAAGCCCTATCACAAGTTTGTTCGAGCCTCTTTAGAAATCGTATCATAAATTATATTATTTACCGTTTTTCTGTCAAATCTTTCTTCGACAAACAGCCTTGCGTTGTCTGACATTTCCTTCTTTCTTTCAAACGGCAATTCGACAAATTTACAAACGGCTTCAAAAAGCTGATCCGCGTTGGCAACGTCTACTTTATATCCGTTCAACCCGTCCTGCACGCACTCATCGCATCCGTCCGCATTAGTGGTGATAACAGGTCTTCCCATCGCTTCTCCTTCCATCAAAGCTATTGATACGCCTTCATGATAACTCGGCAAAATTATACAATGCGCCTGAACGATAAATTTTTTTACGTCCTTCTGAAAACCGTAATAATTTAACACACCCTTTTCCTGTGCTGTAAAAATTACGCTTTCATAATCTCCGACGCACCTTCCCAATACGTTCAATTTGACTCTCTCACCGTATTTTTCTTTTGCCTTGTCAAATGTTTCCAACAATTCGTCAACGCCTTTTTCTTTCAGAATTCTACTCATAAACAAAAATACGACTTCGCCGTCGTTTCCTGGCAAAGGACACTTGTCGAATCTTTCAAGATTAACCCCCGGACCTGCCTCCAGCAAAACAACTTTATCGCCTTTGACTACACCGGTTTCAATAAGTTTATCTGCATTTTTCTTACCTTCAACAAATACTTTCTTACTACGCTTTATTCCGATTTTATACAATGCCTTTGCAATAAAAGATACTAAACCTTTTCCTCTCAAACCACTACCGAGTCCTTGAATCAAAGCGCAATTCGGAATATTGAGAGATGCGCATGCCATTCCGCCGTAAATATTAGGCTTTATCGCTATAGTCAAAACTATATCAGGTTTTTCTTTCTTTAAAATCTTTTTAAATCTGAAATAAACGCCAAGATCCTTTACAGGATTTGTTCCTCTGTTGTTCAACGCGAAATCGTAATACGCATCGCACCTGTCCATCACTCTTGTATCGTCTTTCTCTCCACATGGCAGTACGACAACGACTCTGTGCCCGTTCTCTCTGAGTTTTTCAAGCAATTCAAGACGATAATTACAAAAACTGTTATATTCGTTTGCAAATATAATGATTTTATTTTTGCGTATATCGTCAATGCTTCTGCCTTCTTTTACAGCAAGCAATCTTTCGTATTCCATTGTGCCTTTAAGCATTTCCATATCCTCTTCTCTCGGAGCCGAACCGTCTTTTTTAACAAACGATTTCAAGACCAAAAGAACAGTACCGAAAAATACTTTCATATCAGTAAAAAAGCTTACTGCTTCTGCGTATTTTACATCGTATTCAAATCTTTGAGAATACGTTATATTTGTTCTCCCGTTGATTTGCGCCATACCGGTAATTCCAGGTCTAATAGAAAATCTTTTTGCTCTGATATCTATATCGGAAGGAATATATTTCGGCATCATAGGCCTTGGACCTATTAACGAAATATCTCCCTTAAGAACGTTGAACAATTGCGGCAACTCGTCAAGACTTGTCTTCCTCAAAATTTTTCCGAACTTTGTAAATCTTTCCGGATCCGGTAATAATTCACCGTTCTCATCGCGTTTATCCGTCATCGTTCTAAATTTATATATATAAAACCTTTTTTGATGTCTCCCAACCCTTTCTTGTTTAAATATAATAGGAGCACCCAAATATATCCTGACAAGAACAGCTGTTATTGCCATGGGAATCGCCGCAATTATCAAACCGATAAACGAAGCGGTAAAATCAATGAGTCTTTTAAAAAAGTTTTTGTACATTTTTCTTCTCCGTACGAGTGTTGTTTTTATTATATCACACGTTTTATTTATGTGCAATAAATATAAATAAATATATAGATCATATCGTTGCGGCGTTGCGGCGTGAAAACGGGCAGAGGCAAAACGCGCACGAGCAGCGCGGGCGGAGACAAAAAACGACAAAACAAGGTAGAAAAAGAGATGCGTCGTTATACGGAATACGGACGGCGACGATAAAATTAAGAAAGGATAAACCCTTCCTTCGGATAAAACGAAAATCGTCAAATAAGGGCGACGGACGGGTAAGAATTATCGGCGGTAAAATGCGGTATAACCTACACGGGTATCTGTTTTTTTACATAATAAACTCGCATGCTCAAGAAGCCGCCGTACTGCTCCTGAAGGCTACGACGGCAACTTTAAAAAGCGAACGCGACATATGATGAACAAACGAAACGGATACGGCAGAGAATCCAGCCGTCAAGGCAGGCTATCAAACCGCCGACAAAATCCTAAAAAACTTCATCCGGAAGCGGAGACAAATTTTTGCAAAATATCGCCCGCGAGAACATCCGCACGGTGCGCCCGGCGCGTTGCAAGCTCGTTTGCCAGTGTGCCCTTTCCTTCTCGGTATGCAGAGAAGGTGCCGTTTACAAGTCCCTTTTATTATACCGAGTCTCGCCTTCGGAATCAACTTGCGAAGCGATGTATTTCACCCCAGCTTTGTAGGTTTACAATTCGGGAGAGGCGCGCGGAATCGGGCAAAAAGCAGCAAACTTGTCTCTTTAATGTTAAAAATCGAAACACAAAACCAACATTAATTGCCATATTTTCGCCGTCAAAAACATTGACAATTGATTTTTAATCGGTTATTATATATTAGACCTCACGAAAAACGGCATGAATTTTATTATGTAGTAATTCGTCAGGTCTGAACGAGCATTTTAATTTTAATTTGCTGCTACGGCTCAGCAGGGTCGACGCGTTAAGCAAACTTGCCGGCGGCGAGTTTGTAGCCAAAGACGGCGCAGAGCTATGCTCAAGCCCGGAAGCGCACTTCCTTGGTAAGGAAAAATAAGTCGCTCTCCAAAGGTCGCCGAACCTCGCAAAATCGGCACAAAATTGAATATGCTGCTATGGCTCAGTAGGTAGAGCACTTCCTTGGTAAGGAAGAGGTCACCGGTTCAAATCCGGTTAGCAGCTCCAGCGTCAAGCGACCTACTCGATCACCTCTCTTTTTTGACTGTCTAAGGCGCTCAAAAACTGCCTTTTTCGGGCGTAATAGCAAACAACTGCCCCGGCCGTTCTTCGACGGCGAAAAATTTTTGCTCTCAACAGCTCTTTCGCCGCTCTCTTCTTTTACTCCGTTTTTGAGCGCAATAGCAAACAAATAGCAAACACATTTGAGTTCATTTTACATCAATGTTTAATGGAAAGATCATTCAACTAATTTCTTCAGTCGATTACTCCAAAGTTCTCCAATAAGTTTATGTTATTGAATATTTTTATGAACGCCAATGCGCTTTCCCACTTGTATTTTTGTCTCTCTTGTTGGTGTATGGACATGTGAGATAAGTAAACAATCAAATCAGCCTTGTTTCATTAATTTGACATATTTGTGAAATAACGATATAATGAGTGCTGAGCTTATTTCAATACTAAAAGGAGAGCATTATGAAAAACCGCGCAGGACAAGATGTAAAAGTTGCACTCGGAAAAGCAGCGTATTTTGCATATTTGCCGAATCCTCTTCCTCCGAATCCACCGATTGACATTGACGGCGAAATGTTATCTCTTTTGTCTGATGCCCATGCTGCACTTGCGCGCTTAGATGAGGTTGCGCAATGGCTTCCAAATATAGATTTATTTATCGGGGCGTATGTCCGCAAAGAGGCGTTGCTCAGCAGTCAAATAGAAGGCACTCAAACGACATTGGAAGATGTGCTTTGTTCTGACAATCAAAAAGCCGTCAATGCCGATGTCGGCGATGTTATCAATTATGTCAACGCATTGAATTTTGCCATCGCTAAAATGCAGACTTTGCCTATTTGCAGTAGATTGCTGTGCGAAACACATCGTATATTGATGCAGGGAGTCCGGGGCGCAGAGAAAAATCCCGGCGAGTTCAGAAACAGTCAAAATTGGATAGGCGCAGCCGGAAGCACTATTCTTACGGCAAGATATATCCCGCCGACGGTAGAGGATATGCACGCAGCGATGAGCGATCTTGAAAAATTCATTAACGATTTTGATATGGATGTGTTGCTCAAAGTGGCATTAGTCCATTATCAATTCGAAACCATCCATCCGTTTTTGGATGGTAACGGACGAATCGGACGTATGTTGATAACGCTGATGCTGCTATCTGAAAATAAGCTTTCCAGCCCGATATTATATATGTCGCTTTTTCTAAAAACGAATCGCGTCGAATATTATGACAGACTGAGCGAGGTAAGAAAAAACGGAAATTATGAGCAATGGATCAAATTTTTCTTACAGGGCATGATAGAAACCTGCAACGACAGCATATCTTCAATCAAGTCTATCAATGAAATCTTGAATGCCGATATACTGAAAACCGATAACTGTAATCCTTCGACAAAAGCAGTATACAAATATATTCAAGAGCATCCGATCGTGGATATTTCTTCAACGGCAAAAGCACTGCACTTGTCGTATAATATGACGGCTTCGGCTGTCAACCGACTGTGTGCATTTGGCATATTACGAGAAACGACAAACAGACAGCGAGGACGGATATTTGAATATACAACTTATCTAAACATCTTAAAATCGGGTACATAAGCCCGACATAAAGTTTTGTCTGTCCGGATACCGCAAAATGCTCTTCGACGGAAGGCGGGAACAAAAAAGTAGCAAACACTTTTCGCAGTAAATAAGCCGCCGCATTTTCAGCGACGGCTTATTGCGATTTTGCATTGTTACCTCTTCTTTTTCGGGTCGGCGCTCCTTCGTCCGCCGTCTTTATCAATTCGTCTATGGACGACACGCCGTAGCCGTTCATCAGGCGGGCGATGTTTTGCAAAAACTCGTCGCGCAATTCTTCTGGGATCGCCTTGTATTCCTGCCCTTCCGCGGCGCTTTTCGCCTTGCGCTCATGCGCTTGCAAGCGCACCTTGTCCGCCGGGTTTCCGTCTATGATCTGCTCGTCTATGCAATATTCGAAGTATTGCCTGAGCCGATACTTGACGTGCTTGACCGTATCCGGCACATAGCCGCGATCAAGCATTTCTCCGAGGAACGTCTGCAAAAGATCGGTGGAGACGTCTTGGGGCTGATAATTGCCCATATATGGATAGATGTATCTCTTGGCGTTTACGATATACCGCTCAAAGGTGCGGGCGGATATCGCGCGCTTGTTTTCATACAATATTCCCGGCTCTTCGCCGCCTACTTTCTTTAACCGAGCGAAAACGTCCGTTATATCTTCGATTTTCATATTTCCGATTAACATATCCCGTCGGCTTATTCAAGACGCGACTTCCGCTCTTCGAAAACGACACCGTGTGTTATATAATTGTAAAAAATATAAAAATCAGTTTGATATTTTTTTAACATATGTTACAATAGATACGTATATGACCCGATATTTTTGCCTGTTTAAGGCGCCTCGGGTATTAAGGAGGTTATAATGGATAAAAAATCTGCGTTCCACGGCACTGCCGAACAGAGGGCGCGGCTTACGGCGGTTATCGAAGAATCCCGCTCTACGCCGGGCTGTCTGATGCACGTTCTTCAGGAAGCACAGGGCATTTACGGCTATCTGCCCATCGAAGTACAGACCATCATAGCAGAAGGTCTGGGCATTTCCCTTTCCGAAGTTTACGGCGTGGCGACTTTCTATTCCCAGTTCTCTCTGAAACCGAAGGGAAAGCACCGCATAAGCGTATGTCTGGGCACGGCGTGCTACGTAAAAGGATCCGATAAGATCCTGGCGGAAGTCGAAAAGCAACTGGGCATCAAATGCGGCGAATGTACCGAAGACGGCATGTTCTCTATCGACAGCTGCCGCTGCGTGGGAGCCTGCGGTCTCGCGCCCGTAATGATGATAGACGAAGAGGTCTACGGAAGACTCAAACCCGAATCCGTAAAGGAAATATTGGACAAATACAGGGGGGATAAGAAATGACGAACGCTCAGCTTGACGCAATACGCGCAAAAAAACAGGATCTTATACGCGTTCGCCGCGTTATCAGAGAAGAAGGCGAAAAACTTGCCGCTAAGACGGGTTACCGCAAACAGGTGCTGGTATGCGGCGGTACCGGTTGCACCTCCTCTCACTCGATGCAGGTAATCGCTCAGCTGGAACAGTCGCTGAAAGAACTTAATATCGACGATATCCTCGTCGTAAAGACCGGTTGCTTCGGACTGTGCGCGCTGGGACCGATAATGATAGTTTACCCCGAAGGCGCGTTCTATGCGCAGATGACGCCGGAACACGTAAAGACGGTCGCCGAAAAACACCTCGTCAAGGGCGGCGAAATGGTCAAAGAACTGCTCTATCAGGGCACGGTATCCGCAGACGGAAGCATAATCCCGTTCGCGGAAACGCCGTTCTATAAAAAACAGATGAGGATCGCTTTGAGAAACTGCGGCGTTATCGCTCCCGAAGACATAGAAGAAGCTATCGGCGCGGGCGACTATGCGGCTCTCGAAAAGGTCCTCAAAGAGATGACCCCGGACGACGTTATCAACGAAATGCTGGCAAGCGGGCTCAGAGGCCGCGGCGGCGCGGGCTTCCCGACCGGCAGAAAGTGGTCTTTTGCGAAAGCTTCTCAGGGCAATGTAAAGTACGTCTGCTGCAACGCCGATGAAGGCGACCCCGGCGCGTTTATGGACCGTTCGGTACTTGAAGGAGACCCGCATTGCGTGCTCGAAGCTATGGCGATAGCGGGCTATGCGATAGGCTCAAATCACGGCTTTATCTACGTCCGCGCGGAATACCCGGTCGCGGTACAACGTCTCAAGATCGCAATAAAGCAGGCGCGCGAATACGGATTGCTCGGCAAAAATATTCTGGAGTCGGGCTTTGACTTCGATATTGAGATCCGCCTCGGCGCGGGCGCGTTCGTATGCGGCGAAGAAACCGCGCTGATGACCAGTATCGAAGGTCACCGCGGCGAGCCGCGTCCCCGTCCCCCGTTCCCTGCGGTCAAAGGCTTGTTCGGCAAACCGACCATACTCAACAACGTCGAGACCTGGGCAAACGTCAACCCGATAATAATGAACGGCGCGGCATGGTTCTCAAAGATAGGCACCCCCAACTCTTCGGGTACCAAGGTCTTCGCTCTGGGCGGCAAGATAACCAACGTCGGCCTCGTCGAAGTGCCGATGGGCACCACTCTGCGCGAAATTGTCGAAGAGATAGGCGGCGGCATTCCAGGCGGAAAGAAATTCAAGGCGGCGCAGACGGGCGGTCCGTCGGGCGGTTGTATCCCCGCGGAGTGCATCGACACCCCGATAGATTACGACAGCCTTCTCGCGATCGGCTCGATGATGGGCAGCGGCGGTATGATTATCCTGGATGAGGACACCTGTATGGTCGACATCTCAAAATTTTACCTTGAATTCACCGCTGACGAGTCGTGCGGCAAATGCACCCCCTGCCGTATCGGTACCAAACGTCTTCTGCAATTGCTGACAAAGATAACCGAAGGCAAGGGCGAGCCGGAAGACTTAGTCAAGATAGACGAACTCGCCAATCATATGAAGCAGTCCTCGCTGTGCGCGCTGGGTCAGTCCGCGCCCAACCCGGTACTGTCCACCCTGCGTTATTTCAGAAAGGAGTACGAGGCGCACATCAACGACAAGATTTGTCCTGCCGGTGTTTGTAAAGCGCTGTTTACATACCATATCATACCAGACAAGTGCAAAGGTTGCACGCTGTGCGCGAGAAACTGCCCGGTCAAGGCGATCAGCGGCGAAGTCAAGAAACCGCATGTCATCGATACCGCAAAGTGCGTCAAGTGCGGACTGTGTATCGCAAACTGCAAATTCGGCGCGATAGAGAGAAAGTGAGGTGGAGAAAATGGAAAAAATGGTCAATCTTAAAATAAACGGAATTTCCGTCACCGTACCCGAAGGTACGACGATTCTTCAGGCGGCGAGAAAGGCGCATATAGAGATACCTACCCTATGCTTTCTCAAAGACGTGAGCTGCGCGGGCTCCTGCCGTATGTGCGTGGTCGAAGCTACCGGCGCGCGCGGTCTGGTCGCGGCGTGCGTATATCCCGTCGCGGAAGGCATGGAAGTCAGAACGAATACCGACAAATGCCGTCGCTCGCGTAAAATGACGCTGGAACTCTTTTTGAGCAAGCACAAGAAAAAGTGTCTTTCCTGCGAAAGAAACCACAACTGCGAATTGCAGAAACTCTCTTTGGGTTACAGCGTGGACGAAGACAGATTCAAGGGCGAAGATTTTGTCCTTCCCGTCGACCTGTCCACCCCGTACGTAGTGCGCGACAACGATAAATGTATCAACTGTATGCGTTGCGTGGCGGCTTGCCGCAAACAGCACGTAAACGCGATAGGACCTATCGGCAGAGGCTTCAACGTGCATATAGGAAGCGCGTTCGACCGTCCTCTTTCCGAATCTCCCTGCATAGGCTGCGGTCAGTGTATCGTCGCGTGCCCGGTCGGCGCGCTCAGCGAAAATTCCACTGTCGACGAGGTATGGGACGCCCTGGGCGACGGTACGAAAAAGGTCGTTTTCTTCACCGCTCCGTCCATCCGCGCGACGCTCGGCGAAGCGTTCGATATGCCGATCGGCACCAACGTCGAAGGCAAGATGGTCGCGGCGATCAGACGCCTCAACCCGTACGCGGTATTCAATATGGACGTCACCGCCGACCTTACGATAATGGAAGAGGCGAGCGAGCTTATCAACCGTATAAAAACGAACAAGCCTATGCCGATGTTCACCTCCTGCTGTCCCGCGTGGATAAAGTTCGTAGAACAGACTTATCCCGAATTCATACCCCAGCTTTCCACCTGCAAGTCGCCGCAGCAGATGTTCGGCGCGCTGCTCAAAAGCTACTGGTGCGAAAAGCACGGCATTGACCCGAAGACGCTGTACGTGGTAAGCGTGATCCCCTGCACCGCGAAAAAGTACGAATGCAAGCGCGAACAGATGAAAGGCGACGTAGACGCGGCGATAACGACGAGAGAACTCGCGCGCATGATAAAAACCGCGGGTATCAAATTCAACGAATTGCCCGACGAAGAGTTCGACAACCCGTTCGCTACCGCATCCGGCGCGGGCACGATATTCGGCGCGACAGGCGGCGTTATGGAAGCGGCTTTAAGAACGGCGGCTCATATGCTGGACGGCAATTTCGAGGTCCTCGACTTCTTCGCGGTACGCGGCACTCAGCCGATAAAGGAAGCGACATATCTCGTCGCGGGTCATACCCTGCGCGTAGCGGTCACATCCGGCATAGAGAACGCCCGCACCCTGCTCGAGTCTATTAAGTCGGGCGAGAAAAAATACGATTTTGTAGAAATAATGGCTTGTCCGGGCGGCTGCGTCAACGGCGGCGGCCAGCCCACCCTTTCGGACAGCGTACGCAACACGGTTGAGCTTAAGGACGCGCGCGCGAAAGCGTTGTATTCCAGCGACGTTCACAACGGACTGCGCCGTTCTGCGGACTCTCCTGTGATGGACGTGCTGTACGACGAATTCTTCGGCTTCCCCAACAGCCACAAGGCGCACGAGATACTGCACACGTCTTATAAAGAGAACAAGAAGCTGTGACAAATATCCTTTTACCGCTCCGTTTCATGCGGAGCGGTTTTTTTATGCGCGTCCGGAAACGCCTGCGTTTACGTACTTAGCCCCCTGTCTCCGGCAAGAGAGACAAGAGTTTTTGATCCGGGTAAAATTTTTGTAAATTTTGAATTGTCTATTGCGTAAGTTATATTGCTTTTGTATAATAAATACAAAAATTATCAGAGGAAGGGGGAAATATGACATATCCGGATAAACTTGAAAAAATCGTAGCAAAAAAATACGCTTTTCCCGCCTTCCTTTACGGCGTCGCAATGATTTTGTCGATCGCAGAGCTGTTTGTCAATTTCGGATTGTCAATATACTGTCTGCCGACCTTCAGACTGATTTTGTTTTCTGTATGCATAGTCCTTCTTATCATATTTGCCTTTATGCGTAAAAACGTGAATTTTTACGACGTCGCCGCCACCGCTCTGCTGCCGATAGTTATAATCGCAGACTGGTTTTGTCTGATGTCCTCAGAAGCGCTTTACAGCGTACCCGGCAGATTGTCGACCGTAGTCGACTTATATCCGGGCGGAATTATAAGGTTCTATCAGGTCTTTACGTCGGCTGACGACATCACGCAGTCTTTTTCGGGTCACAGGTTTGCTTTCAGCTTCCTCGCACTGTTTGAAGGCTTCATGCTTATTTACATTGCTGTCTGCACCGTCCTTGAAAGAAAAACTCCCGCAAAAGCCGCTGAGATAGACAAAATCAACCGCAAGGTATTTGCCGTACTTATTACGGTCGCCGTCGTAGCGGCAATAACGTTTGTCCTTATCAACTTTCTTTATGCCGCCCCGCTGAAACACGAAAAGTATTCTCCCCTGTTTGTCGATGCTTTGATTTTCCGCAATTGATATTGCATTGCGCACGACAATCCTGTATAATGAATGTATACGCAAAGCGTTGCAAGGAGAATTATATGGCGGCTGAAAACAAGAAAAAGATAATTCAGGCGGTGATGATAACCGTGGCGGCGGGTCTCAACGTATGGGGACTGCTGACACTCGCCCAGACGACGGGCGCGGACGTGGGGCTGACGTATATAAGCAACATACCCAACCTGATCGCGCGTTACGTTATCGTCGTCGTGACGATGGCGGCGGGCATTATGCTGATGAGCGCGGCGGCGGGCACCTTTAAAGGCAAGGTCAAAAACGTGTTCTCGATCGCGGTATGCACGTACAGCACGATACTTACGATACCGCTCTTCCTCGCGTTTATCCTGTGCATACCGATCGCGGCGGGCGCAACCTTCCCCGCTTTCATCGACGAGATGGTACGCGATATCTGCTACTCATTCCGGGAGATATTCGGCACAGGCTGGTTGCAATACCTGATATACGTCCTGGGTACGATAATGGGCGCGATCTTCCTTGCGGTGCCGATAATTTCGACCTACTTCACGGTAAAGGACATCGATCTTATCGCGCTTATAAAATCAAAGCTGCATAAAGATAAAAAGGACGAAAAAACAGAAAAAACACAATGACAACCGGCTTATCCGGCGCGCCCTGAACGGGGCGCTTTTTTTATGCCTTTCCGAAGACGTTCAAAAATTAAAAGTTGCGGAAGAGCGCGGCAAAGAATATACGCGGCGTTTATCGCTCCGAAACTCTCCCTCTATAAAAAGCAACGCTTTCCGTTGCCTTTGTGGAAAACAATATAAGATCTGATTTTTTTTAACCTTATTGACTTATACCCGCAAAATAATTTATCATAAAATTATAAAAACCGTTGGCAAAAAACGCCCGCGGTTTGTTGTATAGGTGAAGAATGTCAGATAAAGCGCTGGAAAAGGCGGTTGAAAAGCTGAAAAGCGGCGATAGCCGCGCTTTCGATCATATCTACGATAAGACCTATAAGATCGTGTTCTTCGTCGCCTTCCGTATTCTCGGCAATAAGCACGCGGCGGATGACGTCGTTCAGGACACGTACCTTAAAGCGGTTTCCAACATAAGCGCATACAATTCAGACAACTTCGTCGCATGGATTACGACCATAGCGAAAAACAACGCACTGAACGAATACAACCGCGTTAAACGGCAGACGACGACAGACTTTTCCGCAGAGGAAAATTACCGCGAAGGCAGCTTCGCGATGCCGGACGAGGACAGCTTCGGGCTCATATCCGCCGCGAAAAAACTTCTGGACGAGACTGATTACAAGATAGTGATAATGTGCTCGGTCGCAGGCTACAAACGGCGCGAAGCGGCAAAGGCGCTCGATATGCCGATATCGACGGTATCTTACAGGCTCAAACAATCGCTGGAATTACTCGCAAGACACGTCAAAGGAGGGTCTAAATGAACAGAATATCCAAAGACTTGAAAAAAGACGCGGACAGACTGCTCCCCGACAAACGACTCAAAGAGGACATCAAAGGGAAACTGTATCCTTTCCGCGAGCCTGAACGCATAAAACGCCCGAAGAGGGGGTTTGCTTTCGCTATGTCCGCGGTCGCCTGCGTGCTGGTTATCGCGATAGCTCTCGCGGTGATCTTCTCTTTGCCGACAAGCGACCCGAACTCCCCGCCGATAACCGCCGTCAACGTTTCGGACACGCTGGTACTTATAGACATCAACCCGTCCTTTGAGATAATTGCCGATAAGGACGGCAACGTAAAATCAGTGACGGGAGTCAACAGCGACGCGAGAATAGTGCTACTCGGAAAGTCGTATTCGGGCGGCTCTGTATACGACGTCTGCACCGATATAATCAAGACCGCGATAAACCTGGGATATGTCAATAACAAACACGGGCAGGTAAATATTTCAGCTTACAACGAAGACGCGGCAATAAGCAGTCAATACCTCTCTCTCCTTACCGGAAGCGTCGACGACATGGTCGCGGCAAGCGGCGGCACCGTCGTCGCGACAGACGGCGAGGCGGCGAAACAAAAGCTTATCGACGAGATAATCGCGGCGTACGGAACGACCGCGGGTCTCGACGACAAAACCGTACTCGAACTGCACAGACTTTTAAACCAATATGACGTGACCAAAGAAAAGGAACTGGACGAACTTGAAGAACTGTGGGAAGAAGAACTCGAAAAAGCGGGCTTTGACGACGACGCGATGGAAGACGCTGTCGACGCATGGAAGGAACAATACCTCAAACCCCTGGGCGAAGAACTGGAAGAAGAACTCGAATATTATATCGACATATACGAAATAAAGCTTGTTGTCGACGGTATGAGCGAAAAACAAGCCGAAGCCGCGGCAAAAGAAGAGGAATACCGCCTTACCGAAATAGGAAGACAGGACAGAACTGCGCTCAGAGCGTTCATCGACGAATGGTGGATCGCCGCAGAGAAAGAGTTCTTCGACCTTATCGGACAAAAACTCAAAGACGACGGATACGACGAAACAGAAACAGCGGAGAAAATTTCAGAAATAAGCTCTCTCCTCGACAAAAAGGACAACGAAGACCGCAAGGAACTTATCGCGGAATTTATAGAAGGCTATTACGAAAGTATCGAGGAGCCTGACGAGGACGAAGATTTCTGGGAAGAATTTATCGAAGAACTCTATGAAAGAGATTGAGCAATGAAGGACAATACAGATAAAAACTTTTTACTGAGAAAATACGTCCCCTCGGATATCGGGGGGATATTGCACGTATTCGAAAGCTCTGTAACAGAACTTTGTTCTGACGACTACTCTCCCGCTCAGATACGCGCATGGACAAATTGCGCGGACGAAAGAAAATGGAACGCTGAGTTTTTATCCCGACACACGACGGTAGCGGTCATAGACGACGAAATAATAGGTTTTTGCGACACGGAGGAGAACGGCCATATCGACAGACTTTACGTTTCGCCGAAACATGCGGGCAAAGGCGTAGGCGCCTCGCTCATAAAAGACGCGGAAAGCTTTTTATGCGGAAAAGAAATAAGAGTCGAAGCTTCTGTCACAGCGAAACCTTTTTTTCAAAAACTCGGATACATGGTCATCGAAGCGCAACGCGTTCAAAGACACGGCGAAACGCTTATAAATTACAAAATGATAAAAACCGCTTAATTCAAGCGGTTTAAATTTTCTCTTTCCTCTTTGGTGAGTTTTGAGTACGCGCGTTCGTAGGATACGTCCGCGAACTGTTTTACAAGATCGTCGCCCACGCGCGAAAGCGTTGCGGTACTCTTATATTTAGCCTGTACCGGCGGGCAATGCCAGCCGCGTACGACTGCGCCGTCGGACGCCTGCCTTAAAAACTCAGCGTCTTCCGCCGAAGTCGAAAAGGTGAATTTTTCCTCACCTTGCTGTTCAAACAATTCCGCAAAAACATAGCCGTGGCGCTTTGGCGAAGTCTTTATCTTTACCGTCGCGTACCAATCCCCGAACGGAAAATCGAGATACGCGCCCTTTTTCGCTAAGCAGTATTTTATCACTTGTTCCGCAGTCATATTTACCTCTCTTTACCGTCTTATATAGATATTATCATATCCCGTCCGCGCAGTCAACGCCGCCGTGTTTACACCCCGTATCCGCATTTTACGGATTTTAAAAAATTTTTATGAAATTTTTGGTAAAAATCATTTTTGCGTTGTTTTATAAGCGAAGAAACCTTTAAGGAGGATAAGGTAATGAAAAAGAAAAATATCGTAATTGCAATAATTTTAGCGCTTATGCTCGCGCTCGGCGCAACGCTGACCGCTTGCATACTCGACAACCAACCGACCGGAATCAACGGAGGAACGATCGGCAACTATAAGACGAATTCCGAACTCGTCGCGATGAGCGCGACTTCGTCTGCGGTGATACTCGACGAAATGCAGCAGAACACCGCTCTCGCAAAAGCTCTTAACCTCAGAAGCAACGACGACTCCCTCGAAGGCGTAGAATTGACGGAGGAAGAGATCGAAGAAGTCAAAGCGCAGCTTGCGCTCCTCGAAAACTATATGGGTGAAAACGCCATTAAGATCGAACAGAGCGCGCCCGCGGAAGACGACGAATATTACGCGGTTTACGAAGTGAAAATGGTCGTTTCCACCAAGAATCTCGAAGGCGAAGTTCAGAATTATACGATGTATTTCAACCAGACCGAGACCAAGAACGAAAACGAGATCGATAAGGACGGTCATAAGGACGAAAGCAAGTGGGAATACGAATCCGAACAGGAATTCGCGCTCGAAGGCATAGTGATATCGGGTGAAAACGTATATACCATGGTCGGTAAGAAAGAGATCGAGACCGAGACCGAGGACGGCAAAACCGAAAGCGAAACTTCTTATGAAATGACCGTACGCGGCGAAAACGGCGAGTATATCGTGTTCGAGCAGTCCTACGAAGAAGAGGAAGGCGAGACCGAACAGAAATACGAATACAAGATCTACAACAACCGCGAACTCGTAAAACGTTTTGAACTGGAATTTGAAAACGAAAATAACGAGCAGGAAATAGAAATGAAGAGCTACGAAAACGGTCGGGTTTTCCAGTGCAAATACGAGAAAAAGACCGGAAACGGTAAGGACTATATCGAAGCCGAAGTTATGAAAGACGGAAGAATGATAGAGGTGTTCATCACCGTCGAAGGCTCCGGTACAGAAGAAGACCCGTACAGACACGTGTACACCTACGGCGAGTATGAAGATATCGACGATTAAATACCTCTCCGCGTACACACACGGGCGCGCCGCTCAATGCGGGGCGCCCGTCCTTTTTCTTTTAACGTATACCGGACCGGAATAGTACGGACATACGGACAAGATTTAAAGCGAATATGTTGTTCCTTTCGGCGGCGGCTTCCGCTCGCCCACAAAAAAACGCCTCCCTCCGCTCTCCTTTTTGCGCCGTATCGAGTGAATACGCAAAGACGGCGCAGCCTTCTTTACTTGTTTGCCTTAAAATACGAAGTCTGCGAATATCGCGTAATGGTCGCTTAAGTTTTCAAATACCTCTCCGTCCAGTATAAAAAATTTTTCCGCGGTCGCGTCGCCCTTTAAGAAAATGTGATCCCACGAAGGCGCTGTCGCTATGCTCTTGTCCGCGCAGATTATTTCCGGGTTCTGCGCATACTTGACGTCGGCAAGCGAAGCGGCAAGCTTGTCGTAAACGTCTGTCGCGGCGCGCACGCCGTAGGTATCGCCGAACGCGTCGGGGATATCCCCGCTCTCCATGCTGTTGTAGTCGCCGCAGGCGATCGCCGGGCATTGATTGCGGTCGGAAAGCTCTGATATCTTCGCAACCAGTTCGTCCGCCTGCGAAAGCATTATTTCAAGCGACTTGCTCTCCTGCCCGTCCTTTATCAGATTGAGGTGAGTATTCGTCACTACCACGTATTCGCCCGTCTCCTTTACCGAAAACAGACCCCAGGTTATCGCGCGGCAGCCGTTTTTGTCGCCTTGCTTATACGCGTAATATCCGCTTTCGATAAGAAGAAGCCTGTCCTGATTGTAGATTATCGGGGTCTTGTTCTTATTAAAGACGTCGATATCCGGGTGAAGAATGACGTACTCGTCGCTCAAATTCGCTTCAAGAACCTTGTGCCAGTCGCCGGACATCTCCTGCGCACCGATAACGTCGGGCTGTACCTCGTCCAGTATCTTCAAAAGCATTTTCGCGCGCGGAGGCACCTCAGTCCCGCCCCAGCTTTCCATATGAGCCAATACGTTGTAAGACATTACCCTGAGAGCGCTCTCTTCGCCGCGCGTAAAATCGAACGATCCCAGCGCGTCCGAAAACCCGTCCGGATAATCCACTCCGGAAAGATCGGTATTCACGCAGGCGACCGGCACGGTAAGCGCGAACACCGCCGTAAGTATCGATACTATGAGTAAAACCGACTTTTTCAAAATTCCCTCCATGAAAAAATCCCGTTGGTCTTTTCCTTTAAATCACTTTGCCTTATCGTTACGCGCCGGCGCGCGTTAAGTCGGGAATAACCGCGCTTTGCGTTTTGCAACGATGACAAATACCCGCCGTCGACAGAAAACCGGTAATGCGCCGCAGGGCGTTCTCCCCGCCTCTGCCTTTCAATTCAAAGCAACCCCGCAATGCCCGCGCGTATATGCCTTATAATTCATTATATCAAAAAAGCGGGCGATTTGCCCGCTTTTTATAAGTCTTTTATTAAGGCTTTCAGAACTTCAGATCGTCCGTTCCTTCGCCGCCTTCGCCGCCGTTTGTGCCGTCATCGCCGCTTCCGTCGCCGTTGTTGCCTGATGTCTCGTCAAGATCTGCTTTGTCATCGGACGCGCCGTCGTTGACTTCTTGCTCAGACGTTTCGGCAGCAAATTCGTTCTCTTCGATCTGTTTACTTATCTCGTTTATACCGACAGTTTCCGCTTCGATCTGTTCGTTGCCCTGTTTGAGTCCCAGTTCTTTGAGCTTTTCAATGATTTCGAGATGCTCTTTCTTTCCGAGTTTATAGAACAACATCGTTAAGAACATCAACGCGGCGGATACCGCAGAGACGATAAACGCTATATTGAAATAGTTGAGCGCGCTGTCGACTGCCTGAGCGTCGGGAGCCCAGAATTGATCCTTAGGAATGTCTTCGGGTCTGACAAGGCTGGAGGACTGATAACCCATCGCCTGCTTGACGTACGCCATAGCGAGTATTCCGAGGTTGGTGAACACCAGAACAAGCGCATACAGGAACGTCTGGATAAAGCCTTCGAGTCTCTTACCCGTTTTGAGCTGCTGATAGTCTGAAATCTGAGCCATCATCAGCGGTTGCAACGAATTTATCGCGTTGAACAGAGATATAAATCTGAGCGCGGTTATTATTACGATACTCCAACCGCCCTGCGGAATATTTTCAATGCCTATGCAACCGAGTACGAGGTAACCGATCGTATTGCAAGCCATCCAGAACATCATTATCGTGCGGCTGTTGAACTTTCTGGTCAGGAACGGCAGCAAGATCATATTGGGAGTGACCGCGAAGCCGGTAATAAGCGTCAGCGAACCGAAAATCGCAAGACCGCTGGCGATATCGACTTCACCCGCCGAGGTGACCGCGTATCTGAGTCTGCCGATATATTCAGCGTCTATTTCGACGACGGAACGGCAGCAACCGAATATCAGCGCGAGCGTCAGGATCATGAGCGGCTTGTTTTTCGTAACAAGTTTCAGACCTTCCAGAAGACCGACTTTCTCTTTGTTTTCGTTAGTAACGATAAGTCTTTCTTTAACGAGGAACAGGCACAGAACGAGCACGAGACCTACCGCCGCATATATAAAGCCGAGATATCTGTAAGCCATATACTCGATACCCTGCTTTGTAAAGTACGATTTGATAAGGTTGCCCAGAACGTTCATGACTGTCGGAGAGAAGCCGATAACGAGACCGATCGGCGCCCAGATATCCGTTCTTTCCTGCTGGTTGGGGGTGATGACGCCGGGCAGCAAGTAAAATGTGTTCTGGAAGAGGTTCCAGAGTATAAGCGTGGGGATACAGGTGCAATATGCGTAAATTATACGGTCGTTTACGTCCGTAAATTGCGGCTGCCAGGTCGCAAGGATCGCGAACACCGCAAGCATCGGCGCCAACAAAAGAATAAACGGCTTATATCTTCCGAATCTCGTGTTTGTATTCTGCAAAAGTTTGCTGAAAAACGGCTGTATGATAAGTCCGAGAAGACTTGCTATAAGACATATCCACGCGCCGTGAATGACGTCGAATTTGTAAATGGTAGGTATCTGCGTAGCCGTGATAAGTCCTGAAACGACCGTAACGATCGTACTCATACCGAACGCGCTGCCGCCGAAGCATACGATTTCTTTAAGATTCAGATATCTTCCTTTGGGAGGAGTCTTCCAGAATACTTTAAGTTTTGTCCACAAATCGACAAAAAATTGTTCAAAAGACTTTTTGCTGCCGTTGTTTGCCGGTTGCTTTTCGCTCATAATTATCTCCCCGTAAATTAGTTACGAAAATATTATAACAAAATAAAAAAGACCCGTCAATTTTTTTAACCTTATTTTAACATCATACTTGAAATATAGCGTTTTTATTAAAACGTCTGTTTTTACGTATGCGTTCTTAGCAAAATATGTATAAAAATATTGAAAAAAACGGATAAAAAGCCTGGGTTTTCTCGAATTTTTAATTATAAGACAAAATTGCCTCTTCGCAGATCTCTTCCCGGACTTTTGCGACGTTAAACTCAAAACATAAAGAAAAAGGGGACAATCATTTTATGAACGACTGCACGATCGGACGATTTTATCCTCTCTAAGCAAGGTGCGGGTCCGCAACGGTTTTCCCGATCGACCAACGCGTCCTCTCCCGCCCCGATCCCGCGGCGGCTGTCGCGGTCTGCGCCGCGGAAGTCTTCTCTCTTTTTCATATATCTTCCGACAGCGGCAACGGTAAAAAAGAAGTAAACGCAAACGGCATTGCCCGTCGCTATACGCCGGTCAATGAAAATACCGCGCTAACACACACGGGCGCGGTATTTTTTAAGTTATTGCATTTTCGTTTTACGACACGGGACTTACGCGGCTTTGCGGTACACCCTGACGTAATCTATCACAAAATCGTAGTGTCGGCTCTTGTCGTTGTTCATCGGGTCGCCGCACCAGAACGGAGTGCCGTCTTCATTGAGTCCGGGCACGGGCGTGCCGTCTTCTGCGGTATAACCCGCTACCTCGACGGTAAGCAGCATATATTCGTTGACCCTTGACACTCCCAGCGTCTCGCCGTCCACGGTATGTTTCGTGCGCCAGGTCTCCGCGCCGTCGATATAGAACACGTACTCGTCCTCAGTCCACAGCACGCCGTAAGTATGGAATTCTTCATACATATCGGGCACGTAATAGAGAGACGATTTTTCGCTCTTTGTCGCGCTGTATCCGTCGCCGTGCAGCACGTGCACATTAGCTTCCTTCTCCTTATCGGACGACATCCACGGCGATTCCATAACGTCTATTTCCACGCCGTCCGCTCCCGTTCCGAAAACGTCGTCCTCACCCATTCCCGTTCCTTCGTCGGGCATAAGCCAGAACGCCGACCATATACCTTCGCACGGCGGAGCTATGCAACGCGCCTCGAAATAGCCGTAAGTCGCGGAAAAACCTTTATAATCCTCGCTTCTTTTTACCCCGGAAGAGTCCTCTCTCGTCGCAGTTTCTACCCACGAAGTGTACCACCCTTCGCCGAACTGTCCGTCCTTGTACAGCGTGCGTATCGTAAGACAGCCGTCTGAGACGAATAAGGTGTCGGCGCTGTCCTCGTAATATCCGGCGCGGCGGACCGGTGTGGAATACCCGGTTTTCCACTTAGTGTAATCAATGCCGTCGCCGTTGAAATCGTCCTCGAACACCAGCTCGTAGCCGCCCTCTTCGAGAACGCCGGCAAGCGTCTTTTCCTTGGGTATCTTACGCGCGCCCGAACACGAACACGCGGTCGCCGCCAGCAGAACGCATATAAACGCGGCGCATATCACGGTTGCAACTTTCTTTTTCATGACCTTTCCTCCTTTCAATATTATAATTATATCATACGACAACGCAAAAAGTAATACGTCGTTTAACACGCGCGGTGGATAAAAGTACACAAATCCGGAAAACAAACAGCTCGCCCGTCAGGGCGCAATCATCGCATATGCCGTTTATATCCTCATTCCTCTTTATCCCGAGAGCCGCACAGAGCGGGCGCTTGTTCCTTCCCTTCAACGGTGACGTCTCTCTGCCATTTGCCGCGCGCGACGCGGATAAGCCCGAAAACCGTCTTTATGAACGTGTCGCATCTGAGTATAAGATAGACCGCCCACGGCGGAAAATGCAGCGCAAAACCCGCTATCGCACCCAACGGAAGGGCGATCAGATATACCGTGCCTATATCTATCACGAAGGCAAAGCGCGTGTCTCCGCCCCCTCTCAGAACGCCGACTATGCAGGTGATTTCAGTCGCGAGAAAGAGTTGGAGCGAAGCGAGGATGATAATAAGCTGCGATGTTATCTCAGCCGCGCTTGCGGATATGTCGTATATCGCAAGTATCGGAAGCCTCAACGCAAATAAAAGCACGCTGCCGAAAATACCAACGGCGAACGAGAAAAGCAACATCGTGTTCGCGACCTTCTGCACCTTTTCCTTGTCGCCTTCACCGACCGTCTTGCCGGTCAGCACGGCGGCGGCGTTGGATACGCCCATAATGCCGACGAGGGATATCTGATTGACAACCGTCGCTATGCTGCCCGCCGCGATGAAATCGTCGCTGAGGTTGCTTATGATAAGGGTTATCATAACTGTGCCGAAGCCCCAGAGAAGCTCGTTCCCTACGACAGGCAGACAGCTTTTCATAAAAGGTTTCACCACGTCTGCCGCGCGTGAAAACACATGTCTTATCCTGAAGCCGGTGCGCTTGTCGAACGCGTACATATATGTCAGAGACATTATAAATTCGCTTACTCTCGCCGCGACGGTGCCTATCGCCGCGCCCTTAACGCCCAACGCAGGCGCGCCTAATTTGCCGTAGATGAATACGTAGTTGACTGCGACGTTGATAAAGAAGGATATCCCGTATATCGCCATCGAAACGCCGACTTTCTCTACCGCGCGGAGCGACGTCATATAACAGTTGGAAAGACTGTAAAACACGTAACCTATCGAAATTATACTCAGATAATCCGCGCCGCTTTCTATCGTCGCGGGGTTGGACGTGAACAAGGACATCAGCTGACGCGGTATCGCGATACATACGACCGTGAACGCGAGCGAAACAAAAAACACCAGCCTTATCGCAAAACCCATTATCCTGCGGATATGATCCATTTCGTTCTTGCCCCAGTACTGGGCGATCATAACGTTCGCGCCGCTGGCTATCCCGAAGACGAACATCGTAAGCAGAAAGAAGGGCTGTCCGCCGAGATTCGCTGCGGATATCGCAACGTCGCCCAGCTGACCCAGCATTACCGAGTCCATAAGGTTTACGCCGTAATTGATCACGTTCTGCAGCGCTATCGGCAATATTATCGCGATCGCGCCGAAAAGAAATCTTTTGTTGAGTAAAAACCTGTCCTTGAGTCCCATAGCCACTCTATTATAACAACACCCGCCGACTTAGGCAAGCATAATTATCTGCTCGCGTTTTTCTCAAAACATTCCTTACAAAAAACTTACCGTATCCGTACAAAACAGTGATAGCGCGAAAAAAACGGAACGTATAAGATGTATAATCGTACAGCGACTGAAAAGGTGAAATATGAAATACGTAAAAGGCAAAGAAAAATTCTCTTACGGCTTCGCCGCAGTCGGCAGTTTTATGACTGCCAACGTGATAGCGAGTTATCTGTCCTATTTTCTTACCGATATCCTGCTGGTATCGACCGCGTTCGTTTCGGTGCTGATGACCGCGGCGAGGATATGGGACATGCTGAACGACCCTCTTATGGGCGTTCTCATCGACAGGACAAAAAGCAAAAGCGGCAAAATGCGCCCATACATAAAGGCAGGGGCTTTTTTGATTTTTTTCGTATCCGTGTTTATGTTCCTGCCTTTATCCGGAATAAATCCCGTTTTGAAAATGGTATTCGCCACGGTAATGTACCTTTCCTTCGATACGGCTTATACCGTCGTCGACGTCCCTTTTATGGGGCTTATGAGCGTTGCGACTCCGGACGACAAGGAGAGATCCTCTCTTCTGACTTTTTACGTCATCTGCGGTTCTTTCGGAACGGTCGCGACGATACTTCTTCTTCCCGTCTTTCAATCCTTCCTTCCTGAAAAATGGGTGTATTTCGCGCTCTCGGCGACAGTCGGTCTTTTCGCGTTTTCGGGTTATTCCATGCTGTACAGAAATTCAAAAGAAAGGTTTTCTTCAACGACCGAAAAGATCCCGATAAAAGAGATGTTCGCGACCGCGGCGCGCAACAAGCCGATGCTGCTGACTCTTCTCACCTCCATGCTTGCCTCGCCGCGATATCTGCTCATGCTGTCCGCGGCATACGTTTCGACATACGTCATCAAGATACCAGGGTTGAGCTCCGGCACCGTACTCGTACTGCTGTACCTGATCGTCGGATCAGGAATGTTTGCGGGAATACTTCTCACTCCGGTCGTATACAAGCGCGTCGGATTCAGGAATACAACCCTGCTCTTCGGCGCGATCGGCGGCGTATGTCTCGCCGCCGCGTTTTTCATAGGACGTATAAATTATTACGCCGCCATGCCGTTCATGACTCTGGGCGGTCTGGGACTGGGCGCGTATAACACTCTTCCTTATCCCATGGTCGGCGACAGCCTCGACTACCTGGAATGGAAAACGGGCAAACGTATGGAAGGCGTATGTTTCAGCTGGAATTCGTTTGTGACAAAATTCAACAACGCGGCTGGAGCAATTCTCCTCTCTCTGGGACTGGTCGTATTTAAATTCGTACAACCGGTCGTCCCGGGGCAGCCTCTGGAGCAATCCGGGTTCACCGTCACCGGCCTTTACGCGCTCGTAACGATAATTCCGGCAATTTCTTTCTTCATATCTCTTGTACCGGCGGCGTTAAACCGCTATACTGGAAGTAGAAGAGACGCCGTTCTGAAAGAACTGTCTGAAAGAAAACGAGGATTTTCGATAGAAAACGCGACGGACGAAGCCGTAACTGCCGCCGTCGTATGCGACGAGGAGAAGAAGATCGAAGACGCGGACGCAAACGCGGAAGCGGACGGAAAAGCAACAGCAACAACGATTGAGGTGACAAGATGAAAATACGCTGCGATTACAAAACCTTGACAATGATAAAATCCCCCGTCGTCGGCGTGATCTCCGACAGCCAGCTCTCCCCGTTTTCGTGGAAGAACAACCGCACTTTCGAGCGCAACCTGATCCGTTCTTTGCAGACGTTGAAGAATTACGGCTGCAATATGGTGATATTCGCGGGCGACATCTGCAACATCGCGAACTTTTACGCGTATCACAGATTTAAAAACGCTTTCAAGCTGGTATTCGGCGCGAAGCCGCCGCTTTTGCAGATAATCATGGGCAACCACGATTATTTTCCCGCGTTCACTTCAAGGTGGAAAAAGCGCTTTATGTTCGAATCCTATCTCGACGTGAAGCCCTACTCTCATTTTGTCGTGAACGGCTACCACTTTATCGGCGTTTCGCCCGACTGCCGCAAGCAGAAGAACGGATATTCGGAAGTGCTTGAATGGCTGGACGACGAACTGGAAAAAGCGGTCGGGGATTCAGGCAAAAAGCCTGTATTCGTCACGACCCACAACAACGCCGAAAACACCGTCTACGGCTCAGACGTCTACGGAGATACGGAGCTGTACTCGGTATTGTCAAAGTACGAAAACGTCGTAAACTTCGGCGGGCACACCCATTTCCCGATGCTGGACGAACGCTCGATACACCAGCGCGACTACACTTCGCTTAACACGCAGTCCACCTCTTACGTGGAGCTCGAAAAGGGAAAGGTCAACGGTCCGGTGCCGCCCAACCCGCATATATCGCCGATGTGTTACGTGCTGAAATTTTCAGACGAAAAGATAGATATCCTGCGCGTAAACGCGGGTACGGGCACGGAAGAAAAACAGCATATGCGCTGGTCTCTGCCGACAACTTTGACCAAAGATAAATTCGTATATACCGACGACCGCTTCGACGTCTCCGACCCCAAAGAGGAAGACTACCCGGTTATGCCCGCGATATACGGCAGAAGCGAAAAGATAGGCATGCGCGCGTACCTCGTCTTTGAAAAAGGCGAGGACAAGGACTTCGTGCACAACTACCGCGTGGAGTTCAGCGACGGCAAAGTGCAGTATTATTTCAGCGATTTTTACAAAGGGCTGGGCTCTCCCAACAAAGAGGTCGTCCTGCCGATATACGAAAAAGCCGCGGGGGTCTACGACGTAGAGATACGCGCCGTAAACTCAAAAGGACTCGAAAGCAAGACCGCGACGAGAATATGCGACGTGCGCGTGCCGGGTTACCGCAGATATCCGCTGGTGTTCGCACCCGACGCAAAATATTTTTAAGAGGAGATCATGAAAAAAACTCTCGCAAGATTCAAAGCGTTCATATTCGACCTGGACGGAACGGTCATAGACTCGATGCCCGTATGGGACAAGGTCTACGCCGCGCCGTTCGAAAAATACGGCATAGACGTGCCCGACGGCTACATCATGCGCGTAAACCATATGGGACTCGACGAATGCATGCGCTATACGCTGTCCTCCACCCCTCTCCCTTGCGGCGAGGACGAACTCAAAAGTATCTGGCATAAGGCGTCTGCCGACGAATACGCGCTGAACATACCTCTCAAAAAAGGCGCGGGAGAACTTTTGACCGCACTCAAAGAAAAAGGGGTAAAGATCGCGCTGGCAACCGCTTCTCCTTACGAGCTTTTCGTACCCTGTCTGAAACGTCTCGACGTCTACTCTCTTTTCGACCTGTTCGTATCGACGGACGACGTGTCCCGCGGCAAGGATGACCCCGAAATTTACATCGAAACCGCGAAAAAACTGGGCTTTTCACCCGCAGAATGCGCTGTCGTAGAAGACAGCCATATCGGCATCGCCAGCGCAAAGACCGCGGGTTTCTTCACGATCGGAGTGTTCGACAAAGCGTCTGAAAAATACGCGGGTTTCGTAAAGGAAAATTCTGACATATACGTGCAGTCTTTAACAGAACTGACGCAATCGCTGTAACCGAGCGGCGTTAAGCCCGCCTCAAAAAAATACGGAGAATCAAACCTCTCCGTATTTTTCTGTCTTTCTTTAAGTTCTTTTCTTATTCAAGACCCGCCGGCACGATTATCTCAATATCCGAATCGGGATAAGAACAGCACGGGTGGATATAGCCGAATTTGAGGTCGGCAAGCCTTCTCTTGTCCGCTCCCGCTATGCTGAATTTGCCCGAAACGAGCTTGCTGTGACAGAAACCGCAGCCGCCCGCACGGCACTTTGACGGCACTTTGAGCCCCGCCCTTTCCATAGCGACGAGTATTGTCTCTCTGCTGTCCGCTTTTACTTTGTAAACGTTGTCTCTTATATGCACGGTCAGCGCGTATTCCGCCTTCTTTACGTCGCGCTCGCCCACGCAGTTGGCTTCTTTCTTTACCCGCTTACCGCCTATGCCCATCGCCGCCAGCTCCTTGTCGAGGAAGGCGTACATCGCCTGAGGTCCGCACGCCATAACTGTGAACTTTTCGGGCGCGTATTTCGCAATCAGCTCTTTGGTGACGAAGCCGTTTTCGTACTTGTCGCTCTTTTCGTCGCTGAGCACGTACACGACTTTGAATTTGTCGGACTCAAGCGCGTCGAGTTCCTTTTTAAACGCAATGTCCTTTTCCGTCCTCGCGCCGTAAAGCAGTATCAGTTTAAAATCTTCGCTGCCCTCTTTGAGCGCCTGCGCCATAGAGTAGAACGGCGTGATGCCGCTGCCGCCCGCAACGCCGATGACGACCTCTTCGTCCTTTACGCCTTCGTAATGGAACTGACCCGAAGGATCGCCGATTATCATTTCGTCGCCCACCTTAGCGTTGTCGAAAAGCCAGTTGCTGAAAAAGCCCGCTTTCTTTACCGTAACCGAAAGCTTACCTTCCCTGAACGCGGTGTAAGGCGAAGAAGATATCGCGTAAGGTCTGCTTACGACAGAGCCGTCCACGTTTGCGGTAAGCTCAACGTACTGACCCGCGCGGAAGAACGCCTTTTTCGAAAGCTCAAAGGTGTAAGTTTTCATATCCGCGGTCTCTTTCTTTATCTCCACAAGTTTTGCCTTCTGATTGCCGGGGTGAATGATCTTCGCCGTTTCGTTGACCTTATAGGTCTTTGGAAGCGGAGTCGCGGGCGCCGCGTCGAAAGCCGCGCGACGGTTGGGTACGAGCTTCTTGAAACGGAGCAGATCCATAAATCCGAATATCTGTTTTTTAAATTTGAACGCCATAGTTTCAGCCCTCCCTCTTTATATCGCCCACGGTCTGTCTGCCCGTGATGTCGCCTGAGAAATACGCGCTGGAATAGCCCGAAAGTCTCATCGAGAAGCCGCCCGCAAAGCGCAGCCCTCTGGTCTTGTGATCTTCAGCCATCATCAGCAGTCTGGGCATGAGTCCGTCCCAGTACTGAGATTCGTAGCCGTAAATGCCGCCTTCCGGGTGACCACAGTAACGCGCGTAAGTCATCGGGGTAGCGACGGAGATCTCCTCTATGCTGTCTCTTATCTTACAACCGGTATCCTGTTCAAACCTCGCGATCATCTTGTTCGCAACGTAATCCTTTACCTTGAAATACTCTTCCGGCTTTACGTTCGCCCAATCGTCGCTCATATAAAGGGTCGTGAAATACATCATACACGTGCCCTCGGGCGAACAATCGGGGTAAGCCCTGTTGAGGCATACGGTCGCCTGCACTTCGTTGGTCTCTATTTTCTTCATGATGTCGTACTGCTTAGCGGTATCCATCGTGTCGTACAGGAAGTAGTTGTGGTTGGTTATGCCCAGCTCGTCGGCAGACTTGTTGAGACCGAGGAACATCGTGAAACCTCTGCCCGCGAATTTGCGCGCGTTGGTCTCTTTCAGTATGCGTTCGTCGACCTTGTCGATCATCTTGCCGTAGACGATGTGCGGCGAACAGTTGGCGATAACGTGACGGGTCGCTATCTCGTCGCCGTTGCTAAGCACGACTCCTTCCACTCCGCCGTCCGCGCCCGTCTTTATCTTCACCGCTTCGGTATTGAACCAGACGTCGCCGCCCAGCTCTCTTATCCTCTCCACCATCGCAAGCGATATTTCGTGAGAACGGGATTTGGGCATCGCCGCGCCGCGCGTGATGTATCTTATCACCATCGAAGAATAGTGCAGGAAACTGAGATCGTCGCAATGCGCGCCCAGGTAGCACCAGTAAGCGTTCAATATGTCCTTCGCTCTCTTGGGCATCTTTATCGCGTCAAGCACTTCGTTGACGGAATAAGAACCGCATTTTACGAAATTCGCGTACTGCGAAAGCATTACCTTCTGATCGGTCTGTCCGTTCACCGAGTTGCTGTAAGCCTGCGCCGCCCTGACCTCTTCCGCCAGGTCGAAGAATTTTTCCATCGACTTTCTGCTGCCGGGAACGTAATACTCCATTTTGTCGATAAACGCCTTTATACCGAAAGGCATCGTCGCGTCTATCTTCTCCTCGCGGGATATGACTCTGTAAGCTTCGGGTATCTGCAACCACTCTATCTTGTCCGTCACTCCGAGCTGATCGAACAATACCCTGACGTCGCCCGCGTTGTCGGGGGTGCCGAAGTCGTTGAGTTCGTGAAGCGACGCTTCGAACTCAAACCTGCCGCGCCTGAAACTGGTCGCAAAGCCGCCGGGGATATTGTGCTTTTCAACGAGAAGGGTTTTCGCCCCGCTCTGCAAAAGCCGTATCGCCGCGACGAGTCCGCCGTTGCCGGCGCCGATCACTACTGCGTCATACTTTTTCATTTAAGCCTCCTGAATACCTTATTTTATTATGCGTTTATTTTCGCGGTTTAATGCCGCCGCCGGAAAAGCCGTCAGACTTTTTCCGATCTTATCTTCATAAGAACGCCCGTATAAACGTCTGTAAGCATAAGCTCTGTGTCGTCGTCCGAAAAATCCGACTTGCCGGTCGCGATCATCGTCGCTATTCCGTGAGAGAACAGCCACAGTTCCCTGAATACCCTGAGCGCGTTCTCTTTCGAAAGCCCCTGCTCTTTTACGATAACGTCTACCGCGAAAGGCACGTTCTCGTCGTTCATAAGCCCGTCGCCCGCGTTGCCGCTCATATACAGCATCTTGAATATCTCCGATTCCTCTTTTGCGAAATATATATAGTTGAGACCGACGGTCTTAAAAGGATTGACCCCGTCCCTCTTTTTTCTCAGACTTTCCGCAAACATCGCTTTCGCGCGCGCCGTCACCTCTTTTACGACCTCTTCCATTCCCGAAAAATACCAGAATACCGGCTGGGTAGAACAGCCCGCTTCCGCCGCCAAGGCTTTTGCGGTGAGCTTTGCTATGCCCTCTCTTCTTACCAGCCTGAAAGCCGCGTCCGCTATATCTTCTCTTCTTACTTTCGCCCTCGGCGCCATATATGTTTCTCCCGCATCCTTTAATTATATAATACACGTTATGTATTTTCTTGTCAATAGTAAGGTTAAAAATTTAACGAAAAGCGCCGTCTTTTTAATAAATATTTAATATTGCTTACGATATAATTAAAAACGGTCCCGGGATCTGTATTTTAAATTGGTTTCAGACTTCCCTTTCAGACAATGCGCCGGTCCTCTGTGCAGGCGGTAAAAAATAAGGTGTCTATGAGTTTGTTAAATGAAAAGATCGTCTATAATGCCGATAAATCCGTCAACCGCGCCTGCTGTGTAAAAGCGGCGGGGCACGTGTTTCCCGACCCTGCATGGGCAGCTCTCAGAGAGGAACCCAAGGACGCGCTTATCCTGTTCATCGCCGAAGGAAAGGCTAAACTTTCCGTTCCCGGAGGCGAATATCCCCTTTACAAAGGCGACTGCGTCGTCTTTCCCCCGAAAAAATACAGCAAACTGCAAAGCGACGCGAAGACGCCGCCCGAAGTCTACTGGCTGCGCTGCGGCGGCGACCTCGTAGACGCTTTCGTAAAAGCTTATTTCCCCAATATGCGCGCTATCGTCGCGACTTGCGACGTTAAAAATTTTTTCGTCCGGATCACAGATATTTTATCGCACGGCGACGCGGAATCTGCCGACACGTTATGTCTGATTCTGCATAAACTGTTCGTAACGATAAAAAACTGCCTCGGCTCAGCGCCTTCAGGCAAAGGCAAAAGTATGTTTCCGAGCAATAAATACGAAGAGTATATCCTGTCTCACATGTACGACAAACTTGACGTGCACGATTTTGCGGATCATTTCGGAATGTCTGTCCCTGCCCTTACGGCGGCGCTCAAACGCAAATTCGGCAAAACTCCTTATCAATATTACCTTTCCGTAAAGATAGAGCTGGCGAAAAAGATGCTTGCGACGGGTAAAACGTCAGTCGAAGATATCGCGGAAAGGCTTTGTTTTACCGACCGCACCCACTTTTCCAAACTTTTTAAACGCGAAACGGGCTTGTCTCCCGCAGAATACAAAAAGAATAATTCTTAAGTAAACTTAAAATAAAACATAAAGACGAGGAATATGCGTCCCTCGTCTTTTTATACTTTAACCCTGAACCGAAGCCGAACTTGCGCCCCATACAATGCTGAGCGGAACCGATGCGGAAGCTACGGACGTGCCGCCGTCTGTATCGAAAGTAACCGTATGTTTTCCTGAACGTTATCGCACGCGTTAAATACAAACGCGGAAACCGTCAACATAACAAGCATTATTACGACAGGCGTAAAACTCTTTTCATATGTGCCTCCTTTCCGCCCTCCCCGTTTCATCTTAAAAAGCGCACCTCTTTGTCAATGCTGACAATGACGGCGCGCTACGATTTTACATATCATTCCTTTTACTTATCCGCAGATATGACAGCCTGACACAGCTTTGCGATAAGGGTGTTGTCCGTTATCCGAGACAAGTCGAAATCTATATCCCCGAACACGTAGAACGGCACGTCGGCTTTGGAATGGCTTCCTTTAGTATACATATCGTCGGAAAGCCGATCCGCAGTTTCCCCGTTGTACTGCAGACCGCCCGTCTCATGGTCAGCGGTCACGATGACTATCGTGTTTCCTATCCTGTCGGCATATTCGACGACCGCTTTTATCGCGTTGTCGTACGCCTTGACGTGTTCAAGCGCGTCCGAAAGCCGATTCTCATGGCTGTATTTATCGATATGACTTTCCTCTATCATCAGGAAAAACCCCTCCTCGTCCGCGCTTAGTATATCGAGCGCCGCGACTGCAAGCGAAGCGAGAGTGGGTTTTGTTTCGCCTCCGCTTTCAAGCGGTATTTCCTCAAACGAAGCGAATATCCTGCCGTCCGCCGAAGCTATATCCGAAAATTCGTCCACATAAGTATAGCTTTTCTCTATTCTCTCTCTGAGCGGCGCGTATCTTTCAACGTTACTGCCGAAAAACAGGTCTATCCCGCTCGCCAGCTGATCCGCGAATATCTCGTCCAGATCGTTTCTGGACGGAGCGTGCGCGGAAAAGCCCGCCGGAGTCGCGCCGTCAACGCCTTCGGTCGCGATAACGCCGGTAGCCATACCCAGCGAAATTGCGAGTTCAGTCGTCGAAGCCAGATCTTTACCTCCGTACATTGCGACTTTGCCGTTATCCGTCTTATGTCCCGTCGCGAGAGCTGTCGCAGCAGCCGCGCTGTCCGTCGGGCCGAAAACGTCGCGGGAGAAAGTGGTCACGGAGCTTTTGTAATCTGCCTGCGTATAGAAAAACAGATCGCCGTATTTTGCGGTCGCCGCGCCGACGTGACTGAATCCCATGCCGTCTCCTATCATAAGGATAACGTTTAGCTTTTCGCCGTTGTATTCTACCGCCAGACTTTCCACGTCAGAGACTTTCGCGTAATGTGCCGCCGCCAGTCCTCCGAGAGTCGCCGCCATCGATACGATAAGCACAGCAAGGATTATCGCGGTTATCTTCAACCATTTCTTTGTCGTATTTTCCATAAACTCACCTCTCGCGCTAATTATACCACTTTGCGCCCTCACTTTTCAATACCGACAGGAAAAAAATAAAAGCAAAGCGCACTCTGTTTTGATTCGTCGAGCTTTTAAAGCTGTCGTCCCGTCAACTTTTATTGTTTTTAATAATGCCGTTTATCAACACGGGCACGAAAAAAGCCGCGCATATCGCGCGGCTCTTTTAGTGCTGTCTTTATTCTTAAGCCTTGCTCAGAACGTAACCGTCCTTTGTATCCGTAACGGTATATCCTGCCGCGCTTATCTTGGCGCGCAGTTCATCTGCGAGCGCGTAATTCTTTTCTTTCTTTGCGGCGGCTCTCTTTTCCGCAAGCTCCACGACTTCCGCGGGAGCGTCCGTTTTTGGCTGTTCTTCCGGCTTAGCTTTGTCGAGAGAAAGCCCGAGAACCTTGTCGAAATCGAGCGCGAGGTCGTATATATCGCGGCTTTTCGGCTCCTTGACCGCCTTCCACAGTATGCCCAGCGCGCGCGGCACGTTCAGGTCGTCGTTTATCGCTTCTACGAATTCGTCCTTATACGCCTTGATCACGCTTTCGTCCGTCTTTGCATCGCTTGCCTTGTGCTGATACAGCGCGCCGAGAAGTCGCGCGTACGAAACTTTCGCGCCGTCCATGCCGTCGAAGGTAAAATTCAGCTTTTTGCGGTAATGTGCGTTGAGGCAGAAATATCTGAAATCCATCGCGCTGTATCCGCGTTTTTCCAGGTCGCTTATCGTATAAGTATTGCCCAGGCTCTTGCTCATCTTGCCGTTGTCTACCAGCATAAAGTCGCCGTGCACCCAGTAATTGACCGTCTTTTTGCCGGTGATCGCCTCATTCTGCGCGATCTCGTTTTCGTGGTGGACGGGTATATGATCCACGCCGCCGGTATGGATATCGAACGGAAAGCCGAGATACTTGCGGCTTAGCGCGGAACATTCTATATGCCAGCCGGGATATCCCATACCCCACGGGCTTTTCCACTGCATTATATGGTTGGGTTCAGCCTTTTTCCATACGGCGAAATCGGCGGGGTGGCGCTTTTGGCTGTTGACCTCTACCCTGGCGCCCGCCTGCTGTTCGTCGAGGTTAAGGCGCGACAGCTTGCCGTAACCGGGGAATTTGCTTATGTCGTAATAAATACCGTCGTCTATCTCGTACGCGTAGCCCTTGTCTATAAGCTCCTGAACGTAAGCTATCGTTTCGGGAATATGATCGGTTATCTTTTCGACTATCTCAGGTCTTCCGATGTTGAGTTTTTTCAGATCCTCAAAGAATACGCCCGCGTAAAATTCCGCGATCTCGTACGGCGATTTTTTCTGTTCGCGCGAAGCCTTTTCCATCTTGTCCTCGCCCTCATCCTCGTCGCTGGTAAGGTGCCCGACGTCGGTGATGTTCATCACGCCCTTCAATTTGTAGCCGTCGTATTTCAGCACGCGGCGGAACAGGTCCATAAATACGTATGTCCTCAGGTTTCCTATGTGCGCAAAGCTGTACACGGTGGGTCCGCAGCTGTACATACAGACCTTGCCTTCTTTTATCGGTTTAAATTCCTCTTTTTTCCTTGTAAGAGTATTGTATATTTTCAGCATAACCTCTCCTTCCCGCAAAGCGGAAAATTATTCTTTTATATCTTTGTTTATCGTATCGTCGTTTTTAATATCGTCGTTGTCGTTGGTTATCGAATAGCGGCAGCCCTTGACGTCAAGCGCGTCTTCGAGGACCGCGATGCGCTTATTCAGCCTTTGGATCTCTTCGAGTATCGGGTCGGGCAGCTTCTGCTGGTCGAGGTCTTCAACCCTCTCGTTGTACTGCTTTACGACCCTTCCCGGAACGCCGACGACCGTGCAGTGAGGCGGCACGTCCTTGAGGACGACGCTGCCCGCGCCTATCTTGCTGTCGTGGCCTATCGTTATCGCGCCCAGAACTTTCGCGCCGCTGCTTATCATGACGTTGTCCTCTATCGTCGGGTGGCGCTTGCCGGTCTGCTTGCCGGTACCGCCCAGCGTAACGCCCTGATATATCACGACGTGAGTGCCGACTTTCGCCGTCTCGCCGATGACCACTCCCACGCCGTGGTCGATGAATACGCCTCCCGCGATATCCGCCGCGGGGTGTATGTCGACGCCCGTCTTTTTGCGAGTGCCCTTTGCTATTAAAAACGCAAAAAACTTGCATCCGTGTTTATAAAACCAATGCGCGAACCTGTGTCTGAAAAGCGCGTTGAAGCCGCCGTATGTCCAGAAAACAGTCCATTTGCTGGTCGCCGCGGGATCGTTCTCCATCGCGAATTCAAGGTCCATTTTTATCTTTCCCATTTATATCTCCTTTTCACGCCTTTCGTGTAAAAATAAAAAAGACGTCTTTGAAAATTCAAAGACGCCGTAGCGCGGTTCCACTCTGATTGCAGATATCTCTGCCTCTCAACGTCTTTAACGGGACTGCCCGTCGCGGCATTTCCTCCGCGAAGCTACCGCCTGCACTTCGCGCGCTTCGTCTGCAAAGGGCTTTCAGCCGCCGACCCTTCTCTCTGTCGCATCCTCCGCGCGTTACTCTTGACGGAATAACGCCTGTATTTATATATGCAGTATAAAATAATTAAGTGATTATGTCAAGCGTTGAGAGCGTTTTGTCCGGCGAGGCAACGCCTCTTTCCCACGTTTTTTCCGCCGCCATCCCGTTACCCGCGCGGCTTTATTGCTTTTTCTCACCCGTTGTGTTATAATCCGTCTTAAAGAACGCCGGGGTGGAAGATGAAAAAAGGAATAATACTCGTCAACTCTTATTACGACCTGCCTGCCTACCTTAATCAGGCGTACAGGTTAAGAGAGGAATTAAGCAGGATCGGAATAACCGCGGATATCGTGACAAGCGACAAGCCGGGGCTTTTTATTTACGACGGAAAAATAACGCTGCCAGGCGGGCTGCCCGACTTCTGCATATATTACGACAAGGACAAGTACCTGTCCGAAATGCTCGAAAAGGCGGGCGTAAGGCTGTTCAATCCGCACGCCGCGATATCCGTCTGCGACGACAAGACGACGACCCTCGTCGCGCTGGCGGGTCACGGGATACCCATGCCCGACACGGTAAGCGGACTTTTGTGCTTCACCCCCGAAAAGCAGGTAAGCAAAGAGATGCTCGACAATATCGAAAAGACTCTTGGCTACCCGCTGATAGCCAAGGAAAGCTTCGGTTCTCTCGGTAAGGGAGTATACAAGATAGACGACCGCGGAAAGCTGGAGAGGATCGCCGAAAAACTCAAGACAAAACCCCACCTGTATCAGAAATATATAGCCTCAAGCTACGGCAGAGATATGCGCGTGATCGTCGTCGGCGGCAGAACGGTCGCCGCGATGACAAGACGCTCAAACGGCGACTTCCGCTCCAATATAGAGCTGGGCGGCAAGGGTGAAAAACTCGACGCCGACGAAAACCTGAAAGCGCTTTCCGAAAAAGTCGCCCGCCTTTTAAACCTCGACTACTGCGGGATAGACTGGCTGTTCGGCGAAAACGACGAGCCTGTGCTGTGCGAAGTCAACTCCAACGCGTTCTTCGGCGGCATAGAAAGCGTGACCGGCGTAAACGTCGCGAAAGCGTACGCGGAGCACGTTGCAAAAACCGTATACGGTAAATAAATACACAATCGTTTAATAAGTCTCTTCAACACCCGCCTTACATGCGGGCTTTTTCATTTTGTGAATAAAAAATCTGAAAAGTCCTATTGTACCCGCATACCCGTCTATGATATAATTTTGATATAGCGTACGCGCGCAATACGCTGTCGCGCGCGACCCGGAGGTATAAATATGGGTATGGATAAACCCTTTATAAAAAGAGCGATCGCAACCCCCAATCACGTTGCGAATATCCTTAACATCAAGAGTCGCTGTTACACGAAGATAGCGGATCTCAAAGCCGAAGTCATAAAAAGCGACGAGCCGATACGCTTCGAGGACCTGGACAAAAACGCGTTTAAGCCCGCGCATATCATGGAAAAATGGGCGGACAAGTTCGGTTGCGCCTGGTTCCGTTTCACAGGAAAGGTGCCTGAGACAGCGAAAGGTTCTCACGTCGTTTTAAGAATAAAACTGCAGGGCGAAGGTCTCGTGTTCAACGAGGACGGAATAGTCCTGCAAGGCATCACGCAGATCGTCAGCAAGGGCGATATCTTCCACTCGCTGGTCGGCAAACAGGTCGTCGACGTTGCGGACTGCTCCACCGGCAATGAGGAGATAAAGCTGTATGTCGACGCGGGTTTCAACGGCAAACTTCGCTTTGAAAAACTGGTCGCAAGACTGCGCCGCTGCGACATAAGCATCTTAAACGAGGCGGTCAATCAATATTATTACGACTATATCGACCTGTATTTCACGATGCTGAAGCTGGACAAATCCAACCCGCGCACGGCGGAGATAGACAAGGTTCTCAAAGACTCCTTCAAGGCGTTCAAAAAGAACGGCGCGACGGCGGCGAGAGAGATACTTAAGCCGCAGTTCGAAAAACCCGTATTCGACAAACAGACCGAATATTACTGCATAGGTCACGCGCATATAGACCTCGCGTGGCTGTGGCCTTTGAGAGAGACAAAGCGCAAAGTCGCGAGAACGTTCGCAAATCAGCTCAGAAACATAAAAAAATACGACGATTTCATATTCGCCGAATCCCAGCCCCAGATGTGGGTATGGCTCAAAGAGGGCTACCCCGACCTGTACGAAAAGGCGAAAAAGGCTGTTGAGGACGGCAGGATAGAGCTTCAAGGCAAGATGTGGGTCGAAAGCGATACCAATCTGACCGGCGGCGAAAGCTGGATAAGGCAGTCTCTTTACGGCGATAAGTTCTGGAAACAGGAGTTCGGCAAGGATATCAACCTGTGCTGGCTGCCCGACGTCTTCGGATTCCCCGCATCCCTTCCGCAGGTCATTAAAGGCTGCGGCATGGACTATTTCATGACGATAAAGATTCTCAGCAACACCGTCAACCAGTTCCCCTATAAGACTTTCAACTGGGTGGGCATAGACGGCACGACGCTGCTCGCGCATATGGAGCCTCTCGGCGACTACAACGCGGGCGCATCCCCTCTTGCGATATTCAAAGGCAATATGCGCAATACGGAAAAGGACATAATCCCCAAAGCGCTGCTGATATACGGCGACGGCGACGGCGGCGGCGGTCCGGGCGAAGGTCATATCGAATATGTCAAGAGACATAAAAAGCTGTTCAACTGCAAGGTCAGCAAGTCAATAAGCCTGTTTGAAGACTTAGAGCCTTACCGCGAGATAATGCCGACGCATAAGGGCGAATTGTATTATGAACGTCACCAGGGCAGCTACACCTCTCAGGCGCGCTCCAAAAAATTCAACCGCAAGATCGAATATCTGCTCCACAAGGTGGAGTGGCTGGGCGCGGTCGCAAAACTGAGCGGCGCAAAATACGATTTCGACGAGATGGAAGAGATATGGAAAGAGATCCTTCTCTATCAATTCCACGACATACTGCCCGGCACTTCTATAAAGAGAGTTTACGACGAAAGCCTCGCAAGGTATCAGATAATTTCCGACCGCCTGGACGAAATGGCGAAAAATATCTTGCTCGCGGGCAAAGAAGAAGGGACGCTTTCCGCGCTCAACCCGACAAACTTCGAAAGAACGGAATGGGTCAAAAACGGCGACGACTGGTATAAGCTGACCCTTGCGCCGTACAGCGTGAGCAAGCTGCCCGAAGCGGCTGTTCCCGATTCTTCCTCCCTCTCATTCGACGACTATACGTTGCAGAATTCCCGCGTCCGCGTCGTGTTCGACACGAACGGCGAGATAACCTCTCTGTACGACAAAGAGGGCGACAAGGAGATCGTCGGCAAGTACTTCAATAAGTTCACGATATACAGCGACCCGTTTATGTACTACAACGCGTGGGACATAAATATCCATTATCAGGAGATGAAAAAGTGGGATATGAAACTGGTCGGCGTGCGTTCTTATATCGACGGCGCGAAAGTCGTCAGAGAACAGACCTTCAAGTACGATAAATCCACGCTCGTGCAGAAGATATCCCTTACCGTCGACGACAATATGGTCAGATTCGATACGACCGTCGACTGGGACGAACGCTTCAAGATGCTGAGAGCGGACTTTATCCCCGCATTCTTCGCGGACGAGGTCAACTGCGACATTCAGTTCGGCACCTTCAACCGCACGACAAAACAGGAAAACAGCGTGGACTGGGCGCAGTTCGAGATATGCGCGCATAAGTACGTGAATATCGACGGTCCCGACTACGGCTTCGCGCTGATAAACGACTGTAAGTACGGTCACCGCGCGAAAGACGGCTTCCTCAGCCTGTGCCTGCTCCGTTCGCCCGAATTCCCCGACCCTACCTGCGACATCTGCACGCATACGTTCAGCTACGCTATACTGCCGCACAAAGCGCCGCTTACCCAAAGCGACGTACAGGCGCGCGCGTACTGTTTCAACCAGCCGATAGAGATCGTCGAAGCGGCGAATCCCGTAAACACATTCGCGACCACGGACGGAGACGGCGTTATCATCGAAACGGTCAAACCCGCCGAAAGCGGCGAAGGCACTCTGCTCAGAATATACGAGTGCAAGGGTAAGAACTGCACGGTGAAGCTTACCCCGAACGTAAAATTCAAAAAGGCGTACGACTGCGACATGCTCGAAAATATCAAAGGCGAGACGGATATAGACAAGCTCATATTCCGTCCATGGGAGATAAAGACGATAATAATTAAATAACTTACCGACTAACAAAAAAACACAACCGCCGCGGTTTTGATGTGTACCCCGAAAGTCAGACACTTTTGGAGGTGCATATTTCATGGCAAAAAAGGACAAGAACACGAGAAGTATACCAGACCGGAATAATACGAACAAGGTTTAAAGCGGCAAATTTTCGTAGCTACTGCGTTAAATGCCTTGATAATATGTCTGATATTACCTGCGGAATTTGCCTTTTATCAACAAAAATTTGCCGGCTTAAAACTGCATGCACCCTCAGGCGATGATTTTTAGTGTGTGTTTCAGCGAGGCGAACGCAGATAATATTATAATATTTTCAACCAGACCAGAATAATACGAACCTGGTTTAAAGCGGCAAATTTTCGCAGCTGCTGTGTTAAATACCTTGCTAATATGTCTGATATTACCTGCGGAATTTGCCTTTTATCAACAAAAATTTGCCGGCTTTAAACTGCATACACTCTAAGGATTTCGACAACGTGAATTTAAAACGCATTACGGCAAACTCTTGATAATTTAAAGATAAACAGCCGGACTCACGCCGGCGCGGAAAACGCGTTCACGGCTCCGCCCCGTCCGCGCCTTTTAAAAACAAAAAGAGGAGACTTCCGTCTCCCCGAATTTTCGCTTTTACTTCTTATTTTTTATACGCCGGGTCGTTGATTACCTCACCCAGGATTATCGCCTTCCTTACGTCGTCCGGGCTTATCACCATTTTGCCGCCGCCGTTTTCCTGCTCGTTTATCTTGACGAAACGCAGGTTGTAATGCTCGCGGCAGCCTTCGTCGCTTTCGCCGCCTATGCTGCCGGAAACGGGTACCTTTTCGACGATGTACAAGTCCTCGTCCTCATGGGAATCAACGTCGCAATGCTTGTCGTGGTGCGAGCTCGTTACGCCTACGACCTCGGCGGACGTATGCACCCCGGGGCGATTTTCGACAAGGTCGGTACCCTTAACGGGACGCGCGGGCTTAACGTACTTTCTGACGGAAGCCTTCTTTACGGCTGCCGTATTTGCAGGTTCTGCAAACGGATCGCCGTCAAGCCGCGGACGCGCGTTCTGCGCGCCCGCGGTCTGATTGTTTTTCTTCTTTTTCCCCGACTTTACCGACGCGGTTATCATGATCGAGAAAAAGACCACGAGAAACGCGACGAATATCGGTATAAAAGTACCCAGCGTCATTTCTTCTTCTTACCGCCGTCGGCAGGAGCTTCCGCGCCGCTTACGAGCGAATTTCTCATCGCGGTATCCGCCTGGATGTTCTGCATACGGTAATAGTCGAAAACGCCTATCTTGCCTTCTCTGAGAGCCTCAGCCATAGCCTTGGGGACCTCGGCTTCCGCGGCGATGACGTTAGCCCTCATCTCCTGCGACTTAGCCTTCATTTCCTGTTCAAGCGCGACCGCCATTGCGCGGCGCTCTTCCGCCTTCGCTTCCGCTATGCGTTTATCCGCTTCCGCCTGGTCCATCTGCAGCTGCGCGCCGATGTTTCTGCCGACGTCGATATCCGCGATATCTATCGACAGTATCTCGAACGCGGTGCCGTTGTCCAGACCTTTGTTGAGAACGGTCTTGGAGATCTGATCGGGATTTTCAAGAACGTCCTTATGGCTGTCCGCAGAGCCGACCGTGGTGACGATACCCTCGCCTATTCTCGCGATTATCGTATCTTCGCCTGCGCCGCCGATAAGACGGGTGATATTGGCGCGGACGGTGACTCTCGCTTTGACCCTGAGTTCGATACCGTCTTTTGCTATCGCTGAAATGCCCGGGGTCTCGATGACCTTGGGGTTGACGGACACTTTGACCGCGTTCAGCACGTCTCTGCCCGCGAGGTCGATCGCTCTCGCCGTTTCGGGAGCGAGCTGGATATTCGCGCTGTGCGCGCTTATCAGAGCGTTGACAACCTTTATCGCGTCGCCTTTTGCGAGCACGTGCGTTTCAAGCTCGTCGATAGTGACGTCGAGTCCCGCTTTCATCGCGCTTATATAAGCGTCGACGATCGTCGCGACCTTGACGCCTCTCCACTTCATACCGATAAGCCTTGCCATTGAGACTTTGACGCCCGATACGAGCGCCCTGAACCATATTCTTATCGGCAGTACCCCGAGAATTATCGCGAGCAGTACCAGAACGACTACGACCGCTATGATTATCGCCGTGATCGAGCCCGCCGTCATCGCCAGAAGCGTTAACATGTTATTGATCCCTCCAAATCTATTCTTTTATTTTAACCACAATTTTGCCGCCTTCGACGTAATCGACGACGACTTTGCAGTCTTTTGCTATAAACATCGCGTTGGATACGACGTCGTAAATCTTGCCGTCTATCTTAACGCTGCCCGCCGGGCGCAGTGCGCAGAGCGTAACGCCCTCTTTGCCGACCAGGTCGTCGTAATCCTCAGTGCCGGCGGTATGTCCCGTAGACACGGCGGTATCCTTATTCACGAAACCCGTGCGCGAAAGATAACCGCGTTTCATTGAAAACACCATGCACGCGAACGCCGCCACAAGGACGAGCATCACGACAGCAAGCAGTATAAACAACTGTATGATCGGATTGCCGCCTCCGTGGTTGTAAACGCGTATAACGATGCCGACGATAACGAGCACAGAACCCGTTATGCCGAAGAACCCGAATCCCGGCTGGAAGATCTCAACGACGATAAAGATAAGCCCCACTATGAGACATATCGCCGCCGCCCAGCCTATTTCAGAGAACACCAAAGCGAATTCCTGCCAGAAAGTCATCTTTTCATTTACCTCCGCAACGCGCCTGCGCGTTATCATAATATTATAATACAGTAAGAGCGCCGCCTTGTCAATAGCCTTCTCTTTATGCCGGCGCATATCCGAAAACAAAGTTTTTATTTGCAGCGGGAATAAAAAAGCGGCGGAAAATTCCGCCGCAAAACGATATCGTTATGTATTACCCCAAGAAAGCTTTGTACGCCGGATCGAGCAGCTGATGCGGGAAAAGCTCAAGCATTCTCAGCATGCCGCTGTTCTTGACTTTGTAACGCGCCTTCGGCTTCTTCTTATTCAGCGCCTTCATCGTTGCCTTTACGAGATGCTTGGGGTCGTGAGCGTTTTTCAGCTCGTGCTCCATTATCGGTTTCATCTTATTGAGTATCTTCTTATAAAGCTTCGTTCCCTCGTAAAGAGCCGTGAAAGATGCGGAAGCGCTGTCGTGCATACGCGTCTTAAAGGACCCCGGAACGATCTGAACGACGGGAATACCGACGAACATCAGCTCTCTTCTGAGGCTGTCGCAGTACGCGTCGACGGCATATTTCGACATCGTGTAAGGACCGTTGAACGGCTGCGGGGTGAGATATCCGCATTCAGAACCGCAATTGATTATCCTGCCTTTGCCTTTCATTACCATATCTATGAAAGTACGGTTCACTCTCACCATACCCATCACGTTGATTTTAAGGCTCTTTTCGACCAGTTCGACACAATCGCCTTCGATCATCGAGCACATCTTCTGGTAGCCCGCAAAATTTATTACGGCGTCGAGTTTATCGGTAACTTTGAGTATCTCTTCTTTTGCCTTGTCGAGGTCTTCCTGTATCACGACGTCGCATGACATCGGGACCATGTTTTCGATTTTTGAAAGTTCTTCCAGTTCTTTCTTGTTTCTTCCAAGGGCGAACACCGTCCAACCGTTCTTAGTCATCTCTCTGGCGACCACGCCGCCGAGACCGCCGGTCACGCCGGTAAATACTGCATATTTCATAACACACCTCCGTCCACACATTCCGACTTTCGTCGGACAACATAATAATTATAAATTTACCGCAGAGTTTTGTCAAACTTTTAACAACGGATTTTGACACGTTCTGCCGCGTTTGTATAATATTTTACGTTTTTCATACATTACGCCGAAAATATTCATGTATAATTGCATAAAAACGACTATATGTTATTTAAATCGGCAGCGTTATGTAAAATCCTTATTTTTTTTAACCTATTCGTTGCATAAATATGCGGAGCGGTCTATAATGTATTCACGCGCGGCAGTTCTGACCGCGCGTAAGGAGACACTTTATGAAAAAGAAAATCGTTTTGTTTATCGTAATAGCCGTCGTGGCTGCGCTGTCCGTCAGCGTACTGCTGACCGGCTGCACTACCATAGATATGTCCAAAGCCGGTCCCGACGAAATTAAGGAATACGGCAAACTCGTAGTAGCCACTTCCCCCGACTTTCCCCCGTTCGAAAATCTCGACCAGGCGGGTAACGTAGTCGGCTGGGATATCGACGTAGCGCAAGCTCTCGCCGACAAACTTGGCGTCAAGCTCGAAGTTCAGCAGATGGAATTCGACGCGGTGCTCTCTTCGGTCGCGGCGGGCAAAGTCCACATCGGTATGGCAGGTATAAGCAATACCGAAGAACGCGACAAAAGCGTGGACTTCAGCATGAACGTTTTCAACAGTTCACAGATGATAATCGTCAGAGAGGACAACACCTCGATAACCGGTCCTATGGATCTCGCCGGCAAGACGGTAGCCGTTCAGGCAGGCACGATCGGCAACTGGCTGGCTGAAATGGACGAGGACTATGCCTACAATTTTGACGACGACGGCAATGTCCTTCTCGACGAGCCTCTCCTCGGCGAGCCCAGGACCGTTACCAAACTTTCCAGCGGACTTATGGCTATCCAGCAGGTCAAGAACGGTCAGGCGGACGCGGTCATTCTGGACAAACTCCCCGCTCAGACGATCGTCGCCAACCTCAACGCCGAAGGCGGCGCGCAGCTCAAGATCCTCGAAACCAGCGTTTACGACGACGCGTACGCGTTCGCTATCGGCGAAGGCAATACCGCTCTCAAAGCGTGGATCGACAGCGCTCTCGAAGAATTGATCGCAGACGGCACTTTCGACGAACTCAACGAAAAGTGGTTCGGATCTTCCGAAGAATAATTCTTTGAATCAAAGCACGCGCCCGTTTCCGTACCATGCGGAAACGGGCGTAAAAGGTATTTATGAAACTCGATCTAAGTATTATATTCAACGCAAAGACGTTCACGATGCTCCTTCAGGCGTACGGCTGGACGATATTCATCACCGTGTTTGCGCTTTTAATCGGAATAATTCTGGGCACCCTGCTCGCCGTTTTCAGAGTCATTCCGCAGACAAACGTTGTCGCAAAGATCCTGAACAAATTCGCGGGCGTCTACGTATCGGTATTCCGCGGCACTCCTTTGATGGTGCAGCTGTTTATCTTCTCGTTCGTCATCTTCGCGAACGTCGTGCTCGTCAATTCGACGGTAAGCGCATATCTGATCGCGGTGATAGGCTTCGGTCTCAACTCTGCGGCTTACGTATCCGAAAACATACGCGCGGGCATACTCAGCATTGACAAAGGTCAGATGGAAGCGGGGCGCGCGCTGGGGCTTTCATACGGTCAGACGATGAAAAGCGTCATATTGCCGCAGGCGGCGAAGAACATAATCCCCCCGCTCGGGAACGAGGCGATAACGCTGGTAAAGGACACGTCGGTCGCGCTGATAATCGGCGTAAACGAATTCTTTACCGCGATAAAAAACATCACGGCAAGCACCTACAACGTGCTTACCCCTTACCTGTTCGCGGCGGTCGTATACTATATCACGGTCGCGATAATGAACTTCGGACTTACAAAGCTCGAAAAGAGGCTGAGAAGAAGCGATGCAAGATAAAATATTGAATACGGGCGCAGAAAGCGCAGAAAATAAAGAACCGATAATATCCACCCGCGGACTGGTCAAAAAGTTTGCCGGCAAAACGGTGCTTCGCGGAATAGACGCGGATATATACGAAGGAGAAAAGGTCGCGGTCATCGGACCGTCCGGAAGCGGCAAAAGCACGTTCCTGCGCTGTCTCAATCTTCTGGAGATCCCGACCGCAGGCAAGATTTCCTTCGGCGACGACGTCATCTACGAGAGCGATTACTACGCGCAAAAGGACAAACTGAACGACCTCAAAGACAAAAAACGCGCGTATTTAAGCGGCGCGGACGACGACGAAGTGCGCGCTCTCGAAAGCCGCGAAAATCAGCTCAAAATCCAGCTCAAAGACCTGAAAAAGGAATTGGAAGCGCTCAGAACGCACGCAAAGCTTTTAAAGGCAACCTCTTACCGCGAAGGCGCAGCCGAAGAAGCGGAAAAGACAGAGCGTCGCACCGCGCAGGCGCTCAGGCAAAGAACCGGTATAAAGGCAGAGATAAAGAACGTAAAAGCGGGAATCAAACGCCGCAAGTCCGTCGTGAAAAGCTCTTTGGACGAGGCGAAGATCGCCGCAATGAACGCGGATATCTCCGCGCAGCGCATAGTTACCTCTTCTTCCCTTTCACGCCACAAGAAGTTTATAAAGAAGATGGACAGGACGGTCGACGCACACCGCCGCACGACGGGCATGGTCTTTCAGCATTTCAACCTGTTCAACAATTTAAACGTACTGGACAACATCACTCTCGCGCCGGTAAAGACGGGCGTCCTGGAGGTCAGAGCGCGCAGAAAGGCGCTTAAAGCCGCTGCAAAAGCGGGCGACGAAAACGCGAAAGCCGAGCTGCTCACCCTTCCTCATAAATTGGAAATAATCGAAAACGCGCGCAAGAACGCGTTTGCTCTTCTCGACCGCGTAGGACTTAAGGACAAAGCTTACGTCTATCCGGCGACCCTTTCGGGCGGGCAGAAACAGCGTATCGCGATAGTACGCGCGCTGGCGATGAACCCGCGCATAATGCTTTTCGACGAGCCGACTTCCGCGCTCGACCCCGAGATGGTGGGCGAGGTTCTGCAGGTAATCAAACAGCTTGCAGACGACGGCATGACGATGGTCATCGTCACTCACGAAATGGGCTTTGCGAGAGAGGTCGCGACCCGCGTGCTTTTCGTCGACGAAGGCAAGATAAAAGAGGACGCGCCGCCCAAAGAACTTTTCGGAAACCCGAAAAACGACAGGCTCAAAGAATTTTTGTCAAAGGTGCTTTAAATTTTTTGTCTCTATAAAAACGCTGTAAAATACAGGCTCCGCACATCGCACGGCGGAGCCTTTTCATATATATCAAAATATGTGCTAAAATTGTTTTACCGGTCGCGAAAGCGCGTTGTTTCTTTCACCTCGCGCGCCCCTCGATCGTCATTCCTTCTCTGCGAAAAAAGCCATTCCCTCCATCTCTCTTTGCGGTAAAACTTTTTCATCATCTTATGCCCGCCCGTCGGGTACAGGCTGAGCCTTATATCGCATATGTCTTTCAGTTTTTTATACGCGGTCACATCGCTGTCCGCCGGCACGACTTTATCGTCTGCGGCGTGACCTGCCCATATCTTTGCGCCTCTGAAAGCCGCCGGGTCGAAAGCTGAGGAATCCGTGTCCGGGAAATACCCCATAAGCGGTATCGCCGCAGCGTAAAAACCGGGGTTGTTGCAGACAGAATACCAGGCGCATGCACCGCCGTACGATATGCCGGTAACGTAAAGTCTGTCGGTATCTATCGGGTACGTTTGCGCCAGCTTTCCGACAAGACGACCGACCGACATCGTAAATACGTTTATCGTCCCGAGGTTGTCCGCTTTAAAATTGCCGCACTGAGGGATAAGGACAAAGCAATCCTCTTTAAGCCTTATGCCTGACGTTTTGAATTCGACAAGCTGCCTTACGTTGTCGCTCCCCGTGCAGCCCGCCCCGTGAAGATAGATAAGCAGAGGCATTTTTCCGCCACTTTTGCTCTTTTTAAACCTGAAAGGGATCTCTATCCCGTTTTCAACGTCGACAAAAGAACACTTTTCATACCCGGGGATAAACGATTTTTTGCGGACTATCGCGTTATCATCGTATGCGTTTTTTATACAACGCGCTTTTTCTGCGAATTTTTTTATCTCCGCTTCCTGCTTCAATACAACTTTTCTGAACTTTTTTTCGGACATCGTTCCGTATTCGGAAAATCTCCCGTTTCGAAAATCGACGACATATATCGCTCCGTCGTCGCCGAGCGCGGTCGCGTAATACCACTTCAATATGCCGTCTCTTGCGGAATATTGTTGATTTTCGTTTAAAAACTGTTTTAAAAGAAGATCGCAGATCTTGTCCTTGTCCTCGTCGTTAAAAGCCGCTAAGGACAGATATTCACGCTCTTCACACAGAAAATCCCGAAAAATGTTTTTGTCCCTTACCGCAATAAGATATTTCATACTCACATCATCCAAACAAGCGCGTTTTATCTACACGGGCAGGAAAATTATATCCTTTTCTTTATATCTTCCAGGATAGTTATCATTGAGAGGGTGTCCAGCTTGCAGTACTCCCACAGCGCCTTTCTTCTCTCTTCTCTCTCCCGCTCCGACATATTCGGCAGCATAAGGTAAGTCGCCATAGCGTCCGCGCCGTTGTGCACCGCGCCGACCTCGTAGCCGTGCGCACCCGCCGCGTCCACGCACCTGTATATAGTCTTAAGCGAACGCGAGCCGAGCGAGTCGCCGTAATACACGGTGTCGCTTGCGAACACCGCGCCTATGTCCCGCACGTTGTTTCTCGCAGTCAAAAGCTTTGCGCGCACTTCGGGGAACATCTGCGACAGCTGTCCCAGCACCTTGCATTCGAGGAATTTGCCGAAAGCGAGTATGCAGGAATTCTGCGGGATCTCGTCGGCAAGTCTTTTCGCGATGGTCTCGCGCGCGTCCTCGCCTTCCTTTGCGAGATAGCCGTAATGCACCGGTTTATCGCCCTCCTTTTCGATCACATGCAGCGAGTACTGAAACGCGACCGTTTCGAGAGGTCTGACGCCGCGGTAGCGCGGTATGCACGATTGAAGAGACTCGAAGTCGAGGAAACACAGCGGATACCACAGCCCGTCCAGAAACTTTTTCAGCTCTTTTTTGTCGACTGAGACCGCTCTTTCTTCGTAAAGCTTTATCACGTTGGCGACCTTGGGCTTCAGAATGCCGATATTCGCCTTCAGATCTTCCATTGAGATTATCCCGTCCGTATACAGCTTATATCTGGTCGCAGAGTCTACCCCGTGCACTGTGAAAAGCGACGGCCGATCCAGCCACTTTCCGAAACAAGCGTTGAAATATTCGCAGCCGAACTGCCTTTCGCAATTGTGGCAAAGCACCGCTTCAGGCGTATCGTTTTTTTGAACGAACGCGGCGAGCTCCTCGCAATTTTTCCTTACTTTTTCTTCGTAACGCATAACGCGCTTTGTAAGGTCCATCTTGCGCAGAAGCGCGGATTCTTTTATCTGCTTACCCCTCGTATAGTTGGGATCCGTCACGATAAGGGATATCTTTGCGACGTTTACGCCCGCGCGTTTTGCGACGTACGAAAGATATGCCAGCTCTCTTATATAATTTTCTGAAGGCGCGGTCGCGCATTTGACTACGTAAAAATTCACTCCCTCGTCAAAAGGGACCGCAATATCGAACGTACAGCTGAAATTTTTATAAAGAAGAATTCCGTCGTAAACCGTCTTGCCCTGAGAAAGCAAGTTTTTAACGCTTTCGGACAGCCCGGTAAGGGTTTTAAAATCGTCCGCGTCGCTGCCCGAAACGACTCCGCCCGGGAAAAGCGCGCGCGCCAGATAAGCGAGCGCTCTCGTCTCCTGTCTTCTCTGCTGAACGGTCAGACTTAATTTCGCTGCGCCCGGGTCGTTTGCCTCATATCTCGCGCTGCGACGGCACCTTGTATATTTTACGTATAATCTCTTCGTGATAACGCCCTTGATTGCCATACGAATAAATTATAACATATAAAGCTTCATTTTACAACTTTTGGCGGCATTAAAGACGACGGCAGCCTGCCTTACGCGTATTTTTTTTACTCATTTAACTATACTTTTGGTTGAAAAAACGCAGAATCAGCTAAAATTATAAGTTTACTATTGACTTAATAAAAACCTCGTGTTATCATATCAGTATAAAGGAAAAGGAGGAAAATTCTTTTATGGCAGACGTTGACAAAAGCAGATCAAAATTCGACGGCGGAGTGCTGGGCTATATAGGCACCCGTCTCCTCGCCGGATTGATCACGATATGCACGATCTTCATCGGATATCCGTGGGCGGCATGTATTGTGTACAGGTGGGAGATCAAGCACACGACCATCGACGACAGAAGACTTGTCTTCGACGGCACGGGCGCTCAGCTTTTCGGCTCCTACATCAAATGGTTTTTACTTTGTATCATCACGATCGGTATCTACTCTCTGTGGCTTCCGATAAAGATGACTGCGTGGAAGGTAAAGCACACCCGTTTCGCTTGAACTTAAACGGAGCAAAACACAAATAAGGTAATTACCTGCACGGGCACGTAAATTTACGTGTCCGTAATTTTTTAAAAAGGTGCTTTTCGTACCTTTCTCCGCCGCGCCGCCCGCTTTTATTTCCCCTCCCGCCGCACAGCTCCCGCCGATCGTTCTCGTTTTTTCCGACGCCATATCGACGCGCGTGATTTACAAAAAATATTTTACATATGTTATGGTTTTAACAGTTGGATTTTTAATATCTTTGAATTATAATTGCATCGCGATACAAATCATGGAGGGCTGCAACGATACGTTTGAGATCAATCGCCCCGACATCCGGATTAATCTTTATGCGAGAAACTCAGACGGCGCATAAAAAGGCGGGCGCAAAATTTGCGTCCTTTTCTTTTTTACCTGTTCCCGCTCAAAAGTTATCCGATCTCCCGCCACGTAAGCCGCTTTATTCAGCTTCTCTGTTCCGGATACGGGATAATCACCGGTCTTTCGTACTTTTTCGTGAACGCCGTGCGCGCGTCAGGGCTGTGCAACACAAGATATCTGTTGCCGTCATAGTCGTTAAAAACCATGCCGTGCCCGCCGTCCGCGGTATAGACCGCGCCTTCCTGCAACCACTTGCCCGTCACACTTCCGTCCGCGGACTTTGCGACAAGCTGAACGTACTTTCTGTCCGAAGTCCTTGTCGACCACAACATCTTTCTCTCACCTTTTTCAAAATAACAGAACGGACCGTCCGTGACCTTTCTTCTCCCGCGGGTAAGCTTATAAACGTTGTCGGAAGCGCGGAACAAAAGAGTATCCGTCTCCTTTTCAACTCCCGAAAGATCTGTGGTAAGCCTTACCGCGCGTACCTCGCCGTCGTCGCATTCGATATATTCCTTGCAATAAATACACCAATATCTCCCGTCCTCTTCGGTAAGCGTTCCGTCCAGACAGGATACTCCGTCCGGGGTCAGCCGCACTCCGCCGGTATAGTTTCCGTCCGGGACGTCGCACGAAAACATATAAGTGCCCCTCTTTTCCCCTTCCGGCGACAGGGTCACCAGAAGCCTGTATTTTCCGTCCGCGTAATGTATCTCCGGCGCCCAGAAGTCCGCATACTCTTTTTCAAGACCGCTTTTTTTGAGTATCGTATACGGACCTTTCCAGATTTTAAGATCGTCCGACTTATATATCACCGCGCCGTAACCGTCGTTGAAATTGTAGTGATATACCGTGCCCGCCATGATATAGCCGCCGCTGCCGTCCTTTACGATAAACGGATCTCTGACCGTGATGTCGTTCAACGTCAGCCCTTCGCGGTAAGGTATCGGCCATTCAAGCCGTCTGCCGCCGACGTACTTTCTGAATTTTTTTAAAAGTCCCATTCTTTTTACTCCCGAAATTACGGACTATACGCCGCCCGAAGCGGCGCATCTCACTTTTTCATTTTCTCATAATACGATATCTTTTGCAAGATCTGCGCCGTTTTTCCCAAAATATCAACGTTTTAAACGCAAATATATTGACTGCGGATAAAAAACGGTATTGACCAACGCCCGTTCAGAATTTATAATTAAATCAGCGGGATCCCGCATACGGAGATAAGCGTTTTGAAAAAAATCAACATAAACGACGGTTGGGAGTTTGAAAAAGAAGGCGTAAAAAGCGTCGTCTCTCTGCCGCACACATGGAACGGCAAAGACGGTCAGGACGGCGAACACGGCTATTTTAAGGGCAAATGCGTTTACCGCAAAAATCTCGAAAAAGCCGACGGAGTGTGTTATATCGAATTCAACGGCGCGAACAGCGTAACCGAAGTGTTCATAAATAAAAACAAAGTCGGAACGCACAGGGGCGGATATTCGATGTTCCGTTTCAGAATAGATCAATTTCTCACGCAGGAAAGCAACCTTCTAGAAGTCTATGTCGACAACACGATAGTACCCGAGGTCTTCCCGACTTCAGCCGACTTCACTTTCTACGGCGGCATTTACCGCGACGTAAATCTTATATTCGCGGGCAACACGCGGTTTTCTCTCGACGACGGCAGCCGCGACGGGATTTCCGCGGCGCCGAAACGCGTCGGGGATATCTGGGAGCTTGAGATAAACGCGAACGTGACGGGCGCGGGAACGGACTTTGTATGCGTTTACGAACTCAAAGACGACTCCGGAAACGTCGTCGCGCGCGATACCCGCCCGTCCGCCGACGCGGCAACTACGCTTAAAATAGGATCTCCCAGGCTGTGGGACGGCGTAAAGGATCCTTATCTCTACACCCTTTACTGCGCGCTCGTAAAAAACGCAAAGACGGTGGACGAAAGAAATATCCCCGTCGGCTTCCGCGAAATAGAGTTTTCAAGCGAAAAGGGCTGTTTCTTAAACGGCAGACATATCAAACTGAAAGGCGTATCCCGCCATCAGGACAGAGAGAACGTCGGCAACGCTTTGACGATAAAGGAACACGAGGAAGATATCGCGCTTATCCTCGAAGTCGGTGCGAATTCCGTGCGCCTCGCGCATTACCAGCAATCGGAGGACTTCTATACTCTCTGCGACAAAAAAGGTCTGCTGGTCTGGGCGGAAGTCCCCGTCATATCGATATATTCCAAATTGCGCCAGCAGAACGCGGAAGAACAGCTGTCATCTCTTATCAGACAGAATATCAATCACCCGTCGATATTCTGCTGGGGCATAGAAAACGAAATAACGATGACGGGCGACCGCAGCAAAAAGCTTATCAAGGGAATCAGCAGACTGAACGACCTCGCTCATTCCCTCGACCCGTCCCGTCCGACCGCATGCGCGCAGATCGCGTCGTTAAACCCCGGCTCTCCGCTCAACAGGCTGACAGACATATTGGGATACAACCATTATTTCGGCTGGTATATGATGACGATGTACGCTCTCGACAAGTGGCTGGACGATTTCCACGCGACAAACCCGGACATAAAGCTGTGCCTTTCCGAATACGGCGCGGAAGCCGTCCTCGGCTATTACAGCGAGAACCCGGTACAGGGCGACTATTCCGAAGGCTACCAGGCGATATACCACGAACACTATATCGACGCGGTCAACGCGCGCGACTGGATGTGGGGCTCTTACGTCTGGAATATGTTTGACTTCGGCTCCGCGGCGAGAAACGAAGGCGGCGTGCGCGGCAGAAACAACAAAGGACTCGTCACGATAGACAGAAAGACAAAAAAAGACGCCTTCTATGCGTACAAGGCGACATGGAGCGACGAAAAATTCGTCCATATCACAGCGAAACGCTACCCCTGCCGCGTTGTCGGCACGACTAAAATAAAGGTCTATTCCAACCTGCCGGAAGTCACCCTTACCGCGGGCGGCTACGAAAAGACGTTGAAAGCGGACAGGATATTCGTGTTCGACGACGTACCCGTAACGGAAGGTGAAAACGCGGTAAAGGCGCGCGCCGGCAGATATACCGACGAAATAATTTTGCAGGGCGTCGACAAGCTGCCGGAAAGTTACGCGCTAAGCGACGGCGCCCCGACTCTCATCCGCAACTGGTTCGGCACCGACGGCACATTAAAAGACGGCTGCTTTTCGATAAACGACAAGGTCAGCGAACTGCTCGACAACAAAGAAGCGCAGAGTTTGCTTATACTCGCCGCCGGCAACATAATCAAGAAATGGTACGTAAATCTTTTAAGACCTTTCAGAATCAAAACCTTGCTTAAAATCGCGCATATCGACCCTCAGATGACGGATGTAGTAAACGGATTTTTACAGACGATAAAAAAACAGTAACCGGGGATAATCAATAAGACGGCGCAGAACGCCGCGTCGTCTTTTCTCTCCGATCGAGAAAATATATTTTTATCAAACGGTACGTTTATATCGTTTTCAGGATACATGTCCTTAATTCCGCATATCCCGACCGCCCGGAACGATAAATTCAGAGCGGCGTTTTGCCGGCGAAATAGTCTATCCCCGCTTTCTTTGCCTGAACGTGTTGCAATTTTCTGGGCACCGAATAATATCTGCCGTCCTTTTTAAATATCGCGCCCGTTTGCTTGAAGCGGAAAGAAACGCCCGCCTCAACGCATTGACGCCTGAGGTCGAGCACCCAATCGTAATCGCACTCCCTGACGTCGACTCCCGACTCGCCGCCGGCGATGACCATATCTATCCTGTCGTCAAGCCACGGCGTAAGGTCGACTTTTTCAAGGAGCGGCTCGCAACATACAAACCTGCTCTTTAAAGGCGCGTCAAGGAATACCGGCATGCGACGCGCGGCTTCGAGATTATTTTCGACCGTGCACCCCACGCTTACGTTATCCCAGCCGTCGCCCCAGTCGGAAGGCAGGCATTCTTTAAATCTTACTATTCGCTTTGTGATAAACACGAAATCGCAATCCGACCTTTCGCGTATCATATCCCACGCTTCGCCGCGCCAGTCGTCCGCGTCCTCAATAAGAAAATCGGAAGTAAAACAGGTCATAAAACAGGTCCCCGAAGGGTACTTGTACTCTCCGCTTCTGCCGCGCGCGACGGGCAAAGAAAAGCTCGCGGTCTTTCTGACCTTTGAGCTGTCAACGTCATGCTTGCCGTCCTGACGGTATACGTAACAGTTTTTGCACCCCGCGCTGTACTTGTGACAGCCGTGCCATAAGTTCCACGTAACTTCCATAATACGATTATAACACATTATAACGGCAAACACAAAATTTTCCCGCTCGGCTGTCATGCGAAAGAGAAAGGCACCGCGCCTTAAAAGTCTTAATTGATCCCTTAAAAAATCCGAGCCGCAAAAACGGAGCAAGCCGTGTTGCGAAAAAACTGCAATAAAAGCGCGTCGAGAGACGACTGTCTGAGCATAATGATTTTTATCAAACGAACAAAATAACAACACGCGGGCGGCGACGACTACTCCGCTTTACACGTGTAAACGCGACCCGGAAGGGGTCGCGTTTGCATTGAAAAATTACCTTTTATATCGGCTTATTCTTCTTCCTCTTTGGGATTATTGGTGATATAAGTCTCTTTGTCGGTATCCGTCATAAACTTCGGAATAGTACCGTCCTCAGTCTTATCTGACTCTTCGTAGCCGGCGGCGATCTTGCCGGTGAGCAGCTGAACGTCGTTGGGCTCAAACTTAAAATCGTCGAGGTCGACGAAGAATGTATAGTTGTAAGTGTTGTCTATATAGTATACGCAGCCGTTCACGAACGCCGGAGCCAGCCATGAGGTATTTATCTCCGCGCCGCTCATATTTATCTCAACGGGCTGATCGTCTGCGCTGAGCGCGTTGACGTCGGTAATGACCTTCTTCATCAGCTTATTGGAGATCACGTAGTAAAGAGTGACGCCCTCGTCGGTAACGTCGGCTTTAAGCACGGTCGGAGTTGCGCTGAAATTCAGCGGTTTCTTCAGCTGGATGTCGTCCGCGGTCATTACGTACACGTAAGAAGAAGCCGCGTTCGCGACGAGCACGCCGTTTTCAAGACCGATATGAGTTATCGCGGTCAGCGCGTCTATCGCGACCTTGACCTCTTTTGTCGTATCGAAAGCGGGCTTTTCGCCGCTGAACTTAATCGCGAAAGTGCCGGCGGTCTCTGAAGAACCGTTGACGGTAGAAGTCTTGCTGTAATATACGACCACGCCGTCGCTCTCGTTAGCCGCCTTTACGAGGGTAAACGAATACTGCTTATCCTTGCTCGCGTCCGCGCCGCCCGTACCGTAAGTCTTGCTGTCGACGAGGAGCACGGGCTCGCCGCCGTCGGTCGCGTAGACCTTATTGCCGCTCAGAAGCGAATCGCTGTCATAGCTCTGCGTGTAGTAAACGTAATCTTCGACGCTGCTCTGCCCCTTCTTGTAAGTGGAAGCGTGGTTGAAAAGCACGTCGGTCACGTTTTCCGCGATCACGGTCGCGTCCTTGTCGACCTTGTCAGCGGTGTAACCCACCTTGTAAAGAGTGGACGAGGTATAATACAAAAGCGCGTCGTCGGTGAACACGTACTCTACGCTTGAGCCCTCAATCATCGTTATCTGCTGGGTCTCTGTGCCGTCGGTCTTAGTGCGGTAGTATTCAAGATAACTGACCTGAACAACGCCGCTGTTATCCGTCTTAGTCGTCGGGGTCACGTAGTATATCCAGTCGCCGAAGATATAGATACCGCCGCCCGTATAGCCGGTGTAGAACATCTTGGGCACAACGACCGCGGCGTCTTTCAGCGTACCGTCCTCTGCGATCTCGCTCTTCATAATGCTTCCTTTGACGGAAGCCTTGCCGAAATAGTTGTCCTCCGGCTTCGAGATATTGGAAGTGGAATCCATACCGTTGATATAGTACAGATATTTACCCTGCCGTACGGCAAGCGAACCGTTGTTGACGACGTCCGCGTTTCCGTCCGTAGTGCCGACGGGTCCCCATTTATAGCTCTGGCAGCCTGCGAGCAACGCGGTTATCACCAGCGCGACCGCAAGGATCAAAGCTATCTTTTTAGTCTTTGTCATATCATGCTCCTGTAGTGATTATTGACTGTCTTTTGCGCGGCTTAAACGCCCGCGTTTGATTTTTCAGGCATTATAAAAACCGTACGCGCATAACTTATTATAGTATATAAAAAAACAATATGCAATTATTTTACGCGACAATTTTGCGCGGGGAGAAATCGGAAAATGAAGAAATTTGCATTTAGTGGCGCGTTTTTTAAAGAGGACGGAGCGAACGAGAGCGAAAATGCGGCGCATAAACTGCTTGCCTCTCTTCTCAGACACAACGCGGGCACGAACGATAAAGAGGCAGAGAACAAAGAGAAAATAAACGTCGCGACTAAAAATAAAAACGCGATACTGTCAGAGCTTTATCCCGAAAACCCGGATAAAAGCCGCGATCCCCGCCCTTTAAACGGCGATAATAGTTTAAACGAAGAAAACTTGCCGGCACAATCGCCGAATAACGCATTTTTTGTCAAAAACTCGAAATCGGACAGCGGAAAAATTGTAAAAAACGGCGATTTTTACAAAAATACAGATCAAAATAACGCGAATTATAGTAAAAATTACTATTTTTTACAAAACTGTCACAACGAAAATTGCAAAACCGTAGAAAACGGGTACTTTTCGTCGGATAAGCAGCATAACGACGGAAAAGACGGTTATCTTTTGCAAAAAAACGGACGAAATGTCGGTCCGAGCGGCGCAAATACCGGCAAAGAAACGCCGGATAACGCGGATAAAGTCAAAAAAAGCGGCGAAGGCGATTATTTTTCGCCGCCGCCGTATTATAAATTACCTTGATTTTCAGTCTTACCTTCTCACTCATCCAATCCCTTTTCGTACTCCTCCAGGGAACGTTTGCTCCAATCTATCGGTTTTACTCCCTTTGATTCGAGAAACGCGTTGGCTTTTGAAAAATGCCTGCATTCGAGAAATCCCTGATAGAAAGAAAGCGGGCTGGGATGCACGCTGGTAAGCACGAGGTGCTGCGGGTTTTTCACCAGTTTTCCCTTTGCCTTTGCGTAGCCGCCCCACAGCATAAAGACCATCGGCGACGGCGATTTGTCCAGAAGTTCAATCACCACGTCGGTAAAGCGTTCCCACCCCTTTCCGGCGTGGCTTTGCGCTTCGCCTGCGCGTACTGTCAGCACGCTGTTGAGAAGGAGCACGCCCTGCTTAGCCCAGCCGCGCAGATCGCCGTTGTCGGTGGGCTTTATCCCCAGGTCGTATTCGAGCGCCTTATAGATATTGACGAGAGAGGGCGGACATTTGACCCCTTCCCCGACGGAAAAACACAGTCCGTTCGCCTGTCCCGCGCCGTGGTACGGATCCTGACCTATAATTACGACCTTGACGTCCTCGTAAGCCGTATTCTCAAACGCCGCCAGCATCTTGCTTTTGGGCGGATATACCGTATGGTTTCTGTATTGCGCGCGCAGATATTCGCGCAGCCGGCCCATATAGTCGCTTTGCCACTGCGGTTCGAGCAATTTATCCCAGCTGTTTTTAAGATCGGACATAGCAGCCTCCCTTTTTCAAAATGATAACACCGCGCGCCGCCCGCTGTCAAGCGCGCGCATATGCGGTGCTCCGAGCACCGGATCGAAAGCGCGCCGCCATCTGTCCTCTTTGAAGTCATTCGATATCAATCTGATCGGGTAAAATTGACTTTTCCCCGCCATAGCGTTATACTTTGATTTATGGAATACCTTTTCGACACTCACACTCATTCAAATTATTCGCACGACGGCAGACCCGACCTCGAAGAGCTGGTAAAAGCCGCGATTGCGAAAGGCCTCAGATACCTCGCCGTGACGGATCACTGCGACAGAGACTGCGTTGCTCTGCCGGGTTTCGGCTGGGTAAGGCAGATAGACCTTTCTTCCCGCAAAGCGGAGATGACCGCGCTCAAAGAAAAGTATGCGGATAAGATATATCTTGCCGATTCTCTCGAATACGGATACGCTCCCGAAGCGAACGCGCTGTACCTCGACGTGCAGAATTCCTATGCCTCCGATTACGTAATAAATTCGGTGCATATCGTAGAGGGTATCGACGTTTATTTCAGAGAATACTTCGATGCCCGCACGAAAGCCAAAGCTTACGGCGCTTACCTCGACGCGGTGCTCGCCAGCGTTGACGCGCCGTACGGATACGACGCGATAGGACACCTGGGATATATCGCCCGCTGTTCGACTTACCCGGACAAAAAACTGTATTACAAAGACTTCCCGGACCTTATCGACGAGATACTCAAAGCGGTGACGGCAAAGGGAAAAGCTCTTGAGATAAACACCGCTTCAAAGGGCACTAATTGCGACCTTTTCCACGATACGACGATATTGAAACGATATAAGGAACTGGGCGGAGAACTTATAACGCTCGGCTCAGACGCGCACGACCCGTCAAGGCTTTGCTACGACTTTAAGAAGGCTGAAGCGGCGGCGCTATCCTGCGGTTTCAGATATGCGTTCGTATATAAGAACCATGTCCCGAACGCGGTAAAACTCAGCATATAAAAACAGCATATAACCTACACGGACACCAAAATTTTATTTTTAAAAGCGGACTTGAAAATGACGGAATACTTTAACAAACGATTTGTTTCCGATATGATATCCCTTCTGGGTCAGGACGGCGCGAAAGCGTTTTTTGCTTCGTACGCCGACGAGTCCGTCTGTTCTTTAAGAGTCAATACCCTCAAAGTAAAAGAGATAAAATCTCTGTTCCCGGACGTGGATTTTACGCCCGTACCATGGTGCCAAAACGCATATTACTACCCGTCCCCTTTCAAGGCGGGCAAGACGGCGGCGCACCTTGCCGGCGCGTACTATATCCAGGAAGCGAGCGCTACTTTCCCTGTCTCCGTGCTCGGGATAAAAGGAGGCGAAAAGATACTCGATCTTTGCGCGGCGCCGGGCGGAAAGTCCACCCAGATCGCGGAGCTTTTAAACGGTACGGGGCTGCTCGTGTCCAACGAAATAATACCTTCCCGCGCGGTCGCGCTGTCTCAGAACATCGAGCGCCTCGGCATAAAAAACGCGGTCGTGACGAACGCCGACCCCCGCGACCTCGAAAAAAGATTTTCCTGCTTTTTCGATAAGATACTCGTCGACGCGCCTTGTTCGGGCGAAGGCATGTTCCGCAAAAACCCGGAGGCGGCGAAAGAGCGTTCGGAAGACTCCCCCGCGATATGCGCGGCAAGACAGCGCGAGATACTCAAAAGCGCGTTCAATATGCTTAAAAAAGGCGGCGCGCTGGTATACAGCACCTGCACTTTCAATAAACTCGAAAACGAAGAGACCGTCGCCGCAATACTCAAAGAAAGAGACGACGTAAAGCTTGACCCGATAGAGACGGATATTCCCCAACCGATGCTTTTCGGCGTGGAAGCCGACAAAGATACGATCTCAGGTACGGTCAGGATAATGCCGCACCTTGCGCGCGGCGAAGGGCATTTCTGCGCCCGTTTCATAAAGACGGACGGCGAAGAGGGGCGCGTAAAACCTTTGAAGAAGATGACGAACGGGGCGTTCGACGCAGCGTTCAAAAAATTCGCGGACAGATTTCTCAACGTAAAGCCGACAGCCGACCTGTTTTTCGGCGACTACGGCTACGCCGCCCCCGCAGGCTGCCCCGATCTTGCCGGGCTTAAGGTGTTGCGTGCGGGCGTACAACTGGGACAACTTATCAAGGACCGCTTCGAGCCGTCCCACTCTTTCGCTCTCGCGCTCAGACCGGAAGAAGTAAAAAACGTGCTTTCTCTTGAAGAAGGAAGCGCGGAAGCCACAAGGTATCTTATGGGCGAAACTCTTCCCTGCGACCCGGACGGCTGGACCCTCGTGACGGTCGGGTCTCTCCCTTTGGGCTGGGGAAAGGCAAGCGGCGGCGTCCTGAAAAACCGCCTGCCCAAAGGAATAAGGATAAACCGCTGATTTATATAACGCCATCTTCGCGCCCCGCCGGCGCAATTAATAATTTTTTTCTTCAATATTCGACAAATACATTGACTTAACGCGTACGCGTGTCTTAAAATAGTATTATATTCTTTAAAGGAAGAGTTTATGCAACTGCTGGAAGAAGCCATCAAGAGCCGCGGTACGGTCTACCCCGGCAACATTCTCAAAGTCGACGGATTTCTCAATCATCAGATCGATCCCGATATTCTCCGCGCGATAGGCGAAGAAGTCTACCGCCTTTACAGAGACGCGGGCGTAACGAAGATCCTCACGATCGAAGCGTCCGGCATAGCGATAGCCGCCATCTGCGCGCAGTTTTTCAACGTGCCTATGGTTTTCGCAAAAAAGAGCGCGTCTTCCAATATCTCTAAAACCGTTTATAAAACCACCGTCCATTCATATACGCACAACCGCGACTATGAAGTTCTCGTCAGCAAAGATTATCTGAAAAAGGACGACGTCGTGCTGATCGTAGACGACTTTCTGTCCAACGGCGCGGCGCTTACCGGGCTTATCGACCTGGTAAAACAGGCGGGCGCTGCTCTCGCGGGCGCGGCGATAGCGATAGAAAAGAGCTTCCAGCCCGGCGGTAGGACTCTGCGCGCCCAGGGAGTGCGTATCGAAAGCCTCGCGATCGTGGAAAGCATGGACGACGGCAATATTGTGTTTGCGCGCGGCTGATTTTCCGCGCCTTTTTTATTTTTGGAATCAGTTATCGAAAGATAACAATATATGGAGGTTTTAACAATGAAGAAAAAACTCACCGTTCTTCTGCTCGTCTTCGTAATGATCGTAGCGAGCCTCGGAACTCTCGTAGCTTTCACGGGCTGTGACAACAACGAAAGCGAATTCAAAGTCGGCGTTCTGCATATCAACCCCGTAACTTCGACGTCCGGTTATACCTATGCTCACCAGCAGGGTATTTCCTACGCTCAGAAGGAGCTCGGTCTTAAAGATTCTCAGATCGTTATCAAAGACTCTCTGCCCGACGACCAGACCGACCTGATCAACGCGGCTATCGAAGAGCTCATCGCAGAAGGCTGCAATATGATCATCGGCACGTCCTTCGGCTATATGGAAGAGATGCAGACTTACGCAAAGCAGTATCCCGAGATCATCTTCTCCCACGGTACCGGTTATCTGGACACGTACGGCGAAGGTCAGAACAACAATATGAACAACTACTTCGGCAGAATTTATCAGATCAGATACCTGTCCGGTCTCGTTGCGGGTCTTACCACCAAGACTAACAATATCGGTTACGTCGTCGCGAGAGGTACCGATACAGCTGAATGCACCAGCGGCGTAAACGCGTTCACACTCGGTGCACAAGCGGTAAATCCCGACGCTAAGGTCCACGTTATGATTCTGAACAGCTGGTTCGATCCGACCAACGAAAAAGGTTTTGCCGACACTCTGATCGAGGACTACGACTGCGACGTAATCACCCAGCACTGCGACACCGAAGGTCCTTCTTCCAGCGCTAAGGCACACAACGTTTACAGCATCGGCTACAACAGCGATATGGCTCTTGCGGTAGCGGACAAAGGCGTCGAAAGAGATCCTTCCGTTCTCACTTCCGTTCTCTGGAACTGGGGCGCTTACTACAAAGTTGCTATCGAAACCGCTATGAAGTGCTTTGACGAACAGGGCAACTTCGTAAGCAACGAAGAATGGGTCAAGTTCGGCAACTACTACGGCGACTACACCGACGGTCTGTATGAACTCGCTCCCCTCTCCGAAAACTGCGCGGAAGGCACCGCCGAGATCGTAGCTCTCGTCGAAGCTATGATGGCAAAAGGCACCGAAGATTGGGATGTGTTCACCAACAAGGCTCTCTCCTTCACCAAGGGCGAAGACGGCAAGTACACCGTTACGCAGGTCGACAGACAGCTTAAAGACAACGCCGGCAACGCTATCAACAACGTTACCGTTGCGAATATTACCGGCGATATGCCCTATTGGGTAGAAGGCGTAATTGTCCACAACAACTGATAATCGCAAAACAACGACAAGGATTTTCAAATGACAAACATTGTAGAGATCCGCAACCTCACCAAGACTTTCGGTGAAGTAGTTGCGAACAATAAAGTTCGCTTGGATTTACGGCAGGGCGAGATTCTCGCCCTGCTCGGTGAAAACGGAAGCGGCAAGACAACGCTTATGAATATGCTTTCGGGCATATATCAGCCTGACAGCGGCGATATATTCATAAACGGCGAAAAAGTCGTCATCCACTCTCCCGAAGAAGCGAAAAAGCTGGGTATCGGCATGGTACACCAGCATTTCAAACTTATAGACACCCTTTCGGCGGCGGACAACATCTGGATGGGCGCCGACCAAAAAGAGTCTTTTTGTCTGAAAGACAAATTCGATTGCGTCGATTCTCTCTATCCTTACGAAGGACTCGACGACCCTTCTCTCCGCAAACAAAAGCGGATTAGATTTAAAATAAAGACAAAGCTGTGCTTTAAAGCACTCAATTATAAAACAGTAAATTTTTTCAGAAACGCTTTCCTTAACAGCTCGCGCTTCAGAAACGTCAACGACGTAGCAAAAAAATTCGGGTTTGAACTCGATTCTCGCAAAAAAGTCTGCGATATGGCGGTCAGCGAAAAGCAGACCTGCGAGATAATCAAAGTGTTGTTCTACGGCGCGAAGATATTAATCCTCGACGAGCCGACCGCAGTCCTCACGACGCAGGAGATACAAAAACTTTTCGCGACGATGAGAAAGATGAAAGAACGCGGTTGCTCTATCATAATAATCACGCACAAACTCAACGAAGTCCTCGAAATAAGCGATCGCGTCGCGATAATGAGAAAGGGCGAATACATAACGACCGTCAACGCGAAAGACGCGAACGAACAGATGCTGACGGAACTTATGGTCGGCGAAAAGGTAGAACTGCATATCGACAGACCGAGAACCGACTTTGACCGCCCTCTTCTCGAAATACGCGACCTGACCGTCAAAAACGACGAAGGATCCGTAGCCATCGACAACATGAGTTTCTATATCCGCGGCGGCGAGATGCTGGGCGTTGCCGGTATATCGGGTTGCGGGCAGAAAGAACTGTGCGAAGCAATCGCCGGACTCAGAAAAATTGAGAGCGGAGAAATCAACCATAAAGGTCAGTCTCTTATCGGACTTCCTCCCAAAAAGATAATCGAAATGGGCATCTCTATGAGCTTTATCCCCGAAGACAGACTGGGCATGGGTCTTGCGCCGTCTATGTCGATAACGGACAATATGATGCTTAAAACCTATTCGGAAGGCAGATTCAACCCGTTCGTAAACAGAAAAAAGGCAAGGGAAAGAGCTTCCCACCTGATAAAAGAACTGAATATCGTTACTCCGTCGACCGAAACGCCCGTGCGCAGACTTTCGGGCGGAAACGTACAGAAAGTACTTGTCGGCAGAGAGATAGAGTCCTCACCCAACGTAATAATAACCGCATACCCGGTAAGAGGTCTCGATATCAACTCTTCTTACGCGATATACGATATCTTAAACGAACAGAAAAAGAACGGCGTCGGTATACTTTTCGTAGGCGAAGACCTCGACGTTATGCTCGCGCTGTGCGACAAGATAATGGTAATATGTCACGGCAAGCTGATGGGCGTCGTACACGCCGAAAAAGCGACAAAAGAACAGCTGGGTCTTATGATGACCGGCGCGCTCGACCTGCAGATCGAAAACGCAAAACCGTACGGCATAGCAAAAGACAGCAATATAACCGAGGAGGCGCAGAATGACAAAAACGATTAAAGAACCTCTTGTCAAAATCTCCAAGCGTCAGAACCTCGCGCTGGGGTACAAGCTCCTTCTGACCGTCGGAGCGATCCTGTTATCTCTCGTTCTGGGCGCAATCCTTCTCTCGTGCTTAGGATACAATCCGATAAGCTTCTACGTTCAGATGTTGATGGGCAACTTTAAAAACGCGTCTTACCTGAAACTGATGGTAAGGGCGCTCATCCCTCTTCTCATAACCTCTCTGGGCGTATCTCTCGCATTTAAAATGCGTTTCTGGAATATCGGCGCCGAAGGTCAGTTCATCGTCGGCGCATTGATCGCTATGACCTTCTCCCTTCTTATCGGAGATTCTCTCCCCTCTCCGCTGGGAGCGATAATCATCGTCCTTCTCGGCACGCTCGGCGGCGGTCTGTATGCGCTTTTCGTAGCGGCGCTCAAAGTTAAATTCAACACCAACGAAACGCTGATGACGCTGATGCTGAACTACGTCGCTTTATACATTGCCTCGTATACTTTAAAAACCGATTTCTACGCGGTGCAGGGTCAGGGCGTACCCGCTTTCAGAATAATAGCGGAATCCTTATGGCTTACCGAAATAGATATCGGAAAATTCTCTTTCGATACGGCGCTTTTCGTAGCGGTCGCACTCGTTCTGATCATATTCGTGTATTTTAAACAATCAAAACACGGTTATGAACTCAACGTCGTAGGAGACAGTCCCAATACCGCAAAATACGCGGGTATGAAAGTCAAATGGATCATTGTCCGCACGATGTTCCTTTCGGGCGCGATCATCGGCATGGCGGGCGCGCTCAAACTGTGCGGCTCTTCGGCGGGACACACATTCAGCGCAAACATTACCGGCGGCGTGGGCTGGACTTCGATAATCGTCGCATGGCTGGCGAAACTCAACCCGATCGGCATATTCATCGCTTCCCTGCTGATGTCGATACTCGAACGAGGTTGTTCCTTCGCGCGTACGTCGCTCGGCATAAGCGAAGCCATGAGCGACGTTCTGCAAGGAATAATACTCTTTACCGTTCTGGCAAGCGATTTCTTCATTAACTATAAAGTATCCTTCCGCAAAAAAGTAAAAGCTGCTGTTTCAACGCCGGAAGGCGACGCGTCGTTGACAGAGGAAACAAAGACGGATGAAAGCTGCGAAAATGCGGAAGCAGACGCTTTACGCATAACTGCGGGCGAAAGCGAGGAAGCTCTCCTTTCCCCTGTAAATGCCGTAACGGTTGCCGAAGAAACCGTCTCTGACGGGCAATCGACCGGAGCGACTGACGAAACGGCGGCAGAAACTCCGCCAAACGGTCCGGATACGTACGAAAACGCGGAGAAAGAAGCCGACAAGCTCCCCGCTCCCGAAAAGGACGAAACGCCCGCCGACGAAAACGCGGTTGAATTAAACGAAAACGCGCCGGATAAGCAGGAAATAAAGGACGCGACAGACGAAAATACCGCGCACGAAGCAAAAGCGAAGCAAAAACCCGCGTCGAAAAAACGCGCGACGACGGCTAAAAAGCAGCCGGCAGATAAATCAGGCGAAAAGCCGACAAAGGCGAAGAAACCCGCCGCAAAGAAAACAGCCGCCGAAAAACCTGCGGCTAAGACGACGGCGACAAAATCAAAGACGACGAAAAAACCGGCGGCAACCGCGGTAAAATCGACAAAGACGACCGCGGCAAGCAAAACGGACAAATCTGCGGCAAAGACTTCCGCACAGATAAAGAAAAACGGCAAAGGAGGAAATAATAATGAATAGTTCGATAACGACTATAATCCTCGCCCTCTGCGAAGCCGTACGCCGCGGTACGCCGCTTCTTCTGGGTACTACCGGTGAAATATTAAATGAAAAATCGGGCTCTCTTAACCTGGGCGTCGAAGGTACGATGGCAGTAGGCGCGATATCGGGCGCTCTGCTCGGTCTTGCGACAAGCAATATGTTCCTCGCTCTACTCGGCGCATTCGTCGGAGGCATGTTCTGCGGACTTATATACGCGTTCCTGACGATAACGCTCAAAGCCAATCAGAACGTTACCGGTCTTGCCATAACGATCTTCGGAAGCGGCCTCTGCCTGTTTATCGGCGAAACTCTCAAAGATTCAGACAAATTCCCGGCATACACTTCTCAATTTTATGCCGAGATCACAAGCGGAGGAATCCCCGTCCTTAAAGATATACCGTATATAGGTCAACTGCTGTTCTCTTACAACGCGCTCGTCTATATCGCGATCGTCATCGCGCTTATCGTATGGATCTATATCACGAAAACCAAATCCGGTCTTCGTATGCGCGCGGCGGGCGAAAACCCCGCGTCGGCGGACAGCGTGGGCATCAACGTCAACGCCGAAAGATATAAGAACATCATAATCGGAAGCGGAATAATGGGCCTCGGCGGCGTATATATGGCGCTGTTCATCAACAACGGTCTGTGGAATACCGACTGGATTGCCGGCTACGGCTGGATCGCGGTCGCGCTGGTCATATTCGCAAACTGGTCATCCGCAAGAGCCATCTGGGGTTCTTACGTATTCGGACTTCTGCTCGCGCTGAAATCGAGAATGCCCTCGCTCGCCAGCGCCTTCCCGTCCGTACTATCTTGGTCGACGGCTATCCCGACAGAACTCTTCGACGCTCTGCCGTTCATAGTGACGATGCTGGTCCTCATCGTCTCGTCGATGAGAAAGAATAAAAAGACGGGTTGTCCGACAGGACTCGGTCTCAATTATTTCAGAGAAGAACGCTGATAAGGCTTAAAAAGTCGATACGTATCAAAAAAAGCGCGGACGTCCGCGCTTTTTTGTTTTACCCGTATTTATTGTTTTGTTATTAAATTTACTGTTTGAATTTCATTCAATCCGTTATATTTTCCGCTTTAAAATACTCACTGTCGAAAAACTCAGTCAGGTCGATCCCGAGCCCTGCCGAGATCTCATATATCAACGATATATTCGCCCCCTTGTTCCTTTTCAACCTTATATCGGCAATCGAACTTTGCGCCACTCCGCTAAGTTGCGAAAGCCTGTATTGGGTCACTCCCTTTTCTTTCATCAATTCTTCAAGTCTTGCAGATAATGCGTCGGCTAACGTCATACAACAAACTCACCTTTCAGATTTTTATTTAGTATAAATCTTAAAAAATTTTTCATACTGAGCCTACCCGTAGTACTTTGCTTTCGCTTAGTATTCTGCTATTATAGAAATGGGTGAATTATGGTTAACGGAAATAAATTAAATTTTTATGAAACAGAACTTTCGTCAGATAACTTTAAAAGTCAAACGTGTTGTTTTACGGGATACAGACCGCAGAAAGTAAATTGGGAATTCAATAGCTCTTCAAAAGAATATTTACGCGTTGCCGGCATTGTCGAAAACCTGATACAGCAATCTGTAATAAAAGGTTACCGATACTTTATTTCCGGCATGGCTATCGGATTTGATACTTTGTGTGCAGAAACAGTTTTAAAAATAAAAGCTGCAAATCCCGATGTAAAACTTATATGTGCTCTACCTTGTAAAGAACAAGACCGGTATTGGTCGGATTTACAACGTCAGAATTACAAACGCATTTTAACCCAGGCTGACGCAGTACGATATGTATCTGAAAAATACACAAAATTCTGTATGCAGAAAAGAAATAAGTATATGATCGACAACTCATATCTCGTTATCGCTCTTTTCGACGGTCAACCCGGCGGGACAAAGTCTACTTTAGTCATGGCGAAAAAATCAGGACTTAATATCCTGCTTATTTCTCCATGAAAAGAGCGGCGCTGTCGCGCCGCCCTGAAAATTGTTGCAACGGGATCAGACGAGAGTTATCGTCACGTCGAAACCGTTGTGTCGATAGGCTATGCTGTATATCTCAACCTTACCTTCGATATAATTGCCTTTAAGATGCGCGGTCGCCTCAACGTCGACGCCGAGGAGCGATTTAGCGTCGGCAAGCGCGCCTTCTATCTCAAACGCGCCGGTGACCTCTTCGTACGACTTTTCGACGTCGGACTTAAAGTCTGAAAGCGACAGCTTTTTGCCGGCGTTTTCAGCCGCCCGGATATACGCCGAAGCGTCTATCTGCAGGTCCTTAAAATCGCTGCTGCCGACGCCGTCCTTATAAGTATAGACGGTGACGTCGCCCTGTTTTACCGTAACGGCGAGGTTGTTCTGTTTCGCGCAGACGTCAAAGATCTGAGAGTATATCTCTTCTTCCGTATTGCAGGCGGTAAACGTCGCCGCCGTCAGCGTCACGACCGCAAGGATCGCGCAGATAAGAATAAGTTTTTTACTTTTCATTGTTGCAACCTCCGTTACGCTTTTTGTTTCTGTGCGCGCCTATCGCGAGAGCGCCGACCGCAAGCGACAGCCCGCCGACGGACACCGATATCACCGCAGCCGCGAGCTTCTGATAGCCGGACAGCGCGGCGCCCGCGTTGAGCGCGGCGACGACGGTTTCCTCAGCCGAGCTCATAAGCGCGTCGTACTTGCTTTCGAGACCGCCTACGACGACCCCGTAAGTGTCGCTCTTTTCGCCCGTCGCGTTATCCTGCCAACCGAGTACCGCCGCGACCTCTTTCGCTTTTTCAAAGCTGACCTCCGCGTTCAGGTAATTTCTGCCGACGTATTCTTCGAGCACGTCGTAAGTTATCGTCGCGACGACTTCTTTTACATCGCTTTGATTGTAATTTTCTGTCTGCTTATAGCGCAGATATACGGTTATCTGTCCCGCGACGTCCGCGGATATTCTGCCGTCCGAAGAAAGCGCGGAGAAAGTCGCCTTGTCGAAAGAATACTCAACCGCGTCTCTTTCGTCGACGGTTATCTCGATATATCCGTAACCCATACGCGCGGTCGCGGATATCTCTCTGTCCGCGCGGCCGACCGTTACGTCGACGACGACCGTTGCAGCGTCCTCGTAATTTTCAAGACCTTTGAGCACGAGACCGACATTGTAGGCGCCCGCGCCGAGGATCGTCTCTCCGCTGTAAACGCTGACCCTGCCGGCAAGCGCTTCATCGCCCGCGACGAGTCCGCTCACCGTATAGACGACCGTATTCACGGGGTTGATTATGCTGCCGGTATATACGACCTTTTCGGCAGTCGCGTTGATGACGGGAGCCGCCGCCTTGCTTATCGTGAAAGTCGCGGCAGCGAGCGCGTTGACCTCGTAATTGCCGTTTCCGACGACCTCTGCCGCCCTGACGTAATAATTGCCGGCGTTGACCGGAGCGACCCGGGAATAATTCCTGCCGTCTGTCGAATATTCGAACGCAACGCTTATAACGTCGTCGCCGACCAGATTGTCCCAGTCCGCCGCCGCGCCGTCGTAAGCCGCGCCGTCGTAAGTCTTGTCGTCCGCGGCGATCGTGCCGCTCAGAACGCGTTTGACGACGTTTAAATTTGCGGTAAGAGGCTCTCCGCCGTTGACCGCGTAGTTCGCCGCGTTGTCGAGCGTATACTCTACCGTCACGGCTATCGCCGTACCAGCGCCAGTCTCGCCCGCGGCGTATTCTTCGGAATATTCATAGCCGGTCACCGCGAATTTATCGCTGCCGACCATACCTTCCGCCCTTATGAAATAGACCTCGTTGCCGCCGAGCGGATCGCCGTAGACGACGGAGTTGTCTTTAAGAGTTACCGTAACGGGAGCCTTTGCGATATTCACGGTTATTTCAGCCTGTTCCGCGTCCTCGTAATTTTCAAGTCCGCTCAACGTTGCGGTGACGGTATAGTCGCCGGCGTTCAGCAGTTTTGCAAGACAGAGAGTCTGGACATGCGCCGCCAGGCTTTCGTCGCCCGCGAACAAGCCTTCTACCGTAACGGTCACGACGTCTGCGACCGTCTTTTCCCTGCCGTCGTAGACGAGCCCGTCCTTAACGGTCAGCACTATAACGGGAGCCTCCGCCTTTACGATATTGAACTGCACGCCGCCAGCGATCTCGCCCATAGCGTAGTTGGGGTTGTCGACAGATGTGACTTTGACGTAATAAGAGCCCGCGTCTATCGGCGCGTTGTTTACGTAACTCACGCCGTCCAAAGAGTACTGAACGGTACAGTTGACGACGTCGCCTTCCAGTATGCCTTCGCTGTCTATATACGCGTTGTCATACGGCATTCCGTCGTAAACCGCTTCCGGCGCGACGACTGAGCCGTCTATCGTCCTCTTGTCCACGGTGAGTTTCGCCGCTACCGCTTCGCCGTTATTGATAAGATAGTTGTCCGCGTTTCCGGTCGTGAACGTAAAGTACAGAACGACGTCTACAACGCTTCCCGCCGCCGTCTTTACGACGTAATCGGTCGTATATTCAGCCGTCACCGCGTCCTCTCCGACCAGTCCGTTCACCGCGGTGTAGAAGTCGGTCGCGGCGTAAGTCAGTTCATTGCCGTAAGTCACGTTTTTATCCGCAGTAACCACTCTTACGACAGCTTTGTCGACGACGACCTCTTTGCCGACGATGACGACGTCGTTGTAGTTCGCCGGATTGTCAACGCTGAAATTGATCGCGGTGACGATCACTTTGCCGCCCGCGTCGACAGCCGCCTCGGTATATGTCTCTCCGCTTTCGGTCAAAGTCACTGAGTCGAAATCATACGCGTCGTAAACGCCGCTGACAACGGGATCGGTAACGGACTTTTCGCCCGCCGCGCTTACCGCGCTTTCACCGTACGCTATCTTTACGTCGACGCCCGAAAAATCCACCTTCGGGGTCGCCTTTTCAACGCAGTATTCGCCTGTGCCCGCCGCAGAGTCGACTATCTCGTAATTCGCGTTTGCAGAAGTCGCGACCACCTTGTAGTAGCCCGCGTTCTTTATCTCAGTCACAGCCTCGAACGTGCCGTCGGCGGTCGCGCTGTAAGTTATCGCATAAGTTTTTTCGAACGTATCCGCAGTCGTCAGTCCGAAAGAAGTTTTCGCTTCGCCGTCGTAGACCTTATTCTGCAAAGCCGCCCAGCTCGCGTTGGAGTTTTCGCCTGTGATATAAATCTTCTGCGTGACGACTTTCACCTCAAATTCGACGCTCGCCTCTTCGTAACGCTGGCTCTTCAAAGTCGCGGTCACCGTGTAATTCGTCTCGCCGACGTCGAGCGCGCTTGCTATCTCAACGCCGCCCACCGAGAATACGAAATAATCGGTCTCTTCTTTGACTTCCGCTTTATAATCCACCGCCGCGAGAAGCGCGTTCGCCAGCTTTTCAGCCGTGTTCAGGTATTCCGTCGTAAACACGCCGTCGACCACCTTGTCGGTCGTTATCACTTCGACAACCGCGGTCACGGTAAATGTGTAAACGTCCGTTTTAAGCTCGTAGTTCGCGTTGTCGAACGTTACTTTCACATAGTATCTGTCCGACTCCGTCGGCATACTTTCCGACCATTCGGTCGCGTCTGCGCTCTTCGCGTAACCGTAAATAAACGTAAGCTCGTCGGGAAGCTGCGTTTCAGGCATAAACTGCGCCGTCTCGCCGTCCGCCACTTCGATCGTCGTGAACTTGTCCTTGACCAGCGCGCCGGCGATCCGATATTTCGCTATGACAGCCGTTGCGGCGCCGGTAGCGATCTCGTAGTTCGCCTCGTTGCCGTTCATCAGGACGTTTGCTATGCCGAGGGTGACCTCTGTGCCCGCCGCGGTCTTTTCGGTATATCCGGTTATTTCATAGCCTGTAAACGCGTCGGGAGCCTGCACGTTCTCGCCGACCGCAACGCCGCCGACCGCAACTATGCCGACGGGGTTGTTGTTCTTTACCGTATCGAGGCTGTCGCCGTAAGTGATATTGCCCGCGCCGTCGAACGCTATTTCGAGCGCGAGTTTAGCGATGCTTATCTCTATTTTCGCGCCGTCCTTTACGTTCATCTTATATATCGCGCCGTTTGCGCTGTCGACGAGGTAGTTGCCCTCCGCGTTGGTCAGTTGCACTTCGGTAAGTCCGGCGCCCGCGTAAAGACCCTTGTTGAGAGTGAATTCGTATTCGCCCGCCGCGCCGCTGTTGGCTTTTTCGCCGCTGAACACGTTTATGCCGCCCGTCTTGTCGCCCGCGACCGTCTTAACGCTTATATCTTTGAGATTGTTCACGCCGTCGTAAGTCTTTGAATACGAATATGTGTTGGTGTCTTCCGCATAGGTAAAGCCTTCCGCAATGTCCGCGCTGCCCATCGTCATAAAGTTGAGCGTATACAGCGTGCCGTAATCCTGCTGATTGCCGGACGAAGTAAACTCAACGTTGGCGAACATATCCATCGTAAGATATACGCTGCCCGTCTGAGACTCGTCCGCGACTATCGTATACTCTTCGACGTCGTAGACGTTTTTATCCCTGTCCGTCACCGAATAAAGCGCGCTTTCGCCTTCCTTCCATACGACGGACTGCTGCGCGGGAATTACCAGTTTACCGCCGCTGACGTACACGGGCGCGGAAATATCGTAAACGATACCGCCGTTGTACGTCTCGTTGTCGCCCATGACCCATACGTCGTGTTGCGTGCTGGTGGAAGCGTAGTAAACGTTTTCGATAGTCGTCAACGAAGTATCCGATCCGTTTTTTCCGATTAGGGCACCGAAGTTATCATCGTTTGTACCCATATTTTTGCTTTTTATAACACCTGTAAACGAGTAGTTAAGTCCGTCAATATTCACCGATACCGATCTATCTCCGCTTGGCGATTGAACTTCACCTATTATTCCGCCTGCGTAGCCTGTATTGGGTCTGCCTTTGCTTACGACCCAACTTCCGACTGTTACGTTTGCCGAATAATTTTCGTTAAAGTTATATATCTTGCCTGCACCTTCAAGATTGATATTTGTCATCGTAAGTTTTCCGTTGTTTACTCTGCCGACAAAACCTCCGAGAATGTAATATCTTTCATTGCCGTCTTTTGCTCTCCAACCGCTTATGCCGAAGCCGCCGACAGTCGTCGCGGAAAGATTTTCGTTGCCCGCGTTCGCGTTGACGGAGACCGTCGTCTCGTCTATCGTCGTATTGCCCGCGATATCGCCGACAACGCCGCCGAGCATCAGATAATTGGGAGCGCCCGAATTTCTTGAAGTATAGTCGTAAAGATAGTTGGTGTTTTTCTTGTTTGCGTCGGCGGTGCCGTAAGCCTCGTTGGAAGCCCAGTTAAGATCTACGCGCACGTTCTCTATCTTTGCGTTATTGGTCGCCTGACCCGCGATAATACCTGCCAGAGCGCCGACCTGATCCGCGCCTATCGTATACTTGGATACGACAATTTTAACGTTCTTGACCGTGCCGCCGTCTATCGCTTTGAACAGACCGCCGACGATCTGCTCGGTGCCGCCGCTTGTCGTAAGTGTGCCTTCGACGCTTATCTTGATCGTATGTCCGTTGCCGTCCAGAATACCTTTCAGCGCGGTCACGGTATCGTAACTGCTGACGGTGATATCCTCGTCCAGGTAGTAATACATATTCGTATTGTCTTTGCCCGGAATATAACTGTTCCAGCCTGTCTGCGTTATCTTCTGCGCGGTATATCCTTCCGGCACGTTGGCGGTCGGGTCGTAATCCGAAGCGACGCTTCCGTTGGCGACGTAGCCTTCGTCCACGGCTATTTCAGCCGCATATACGGTCTGCGCGCCGCCGCCCGCAACGATATTTTCAACCGTTTCGCCCAGGATAAATGTCAGCGCGACCGCTACCATAAGGAGCAGTGCGGTGACTACCGCCGCGATATTATATCTTTTTCTTGTCATCTTCTCGCCTCCTCTCATTCGCCGTCTGCCGGGGTATCTTCACCGGAAGGTACGTCCGGCTCAGGCTCTTCGGGCTGAATTTCGTTTACTTTGCTCATATATACGGTAACTTCGACCGACTGAACTTTGCCCGCCGCGTCCGTAACCGATATCTTTACCGTAAACGCCGTCGCGCCCTGCTCCTGCGCCGTCGTGCCGAGCGAGCCGTCGTAATATACGGTCTCTTCGCCCGGGGTCAGCGCGGAAAAGTCGAGCGCCGCTTCGAGAGAAGCGGTCTCGCCTCCCTCGAATACAGCTGTCAGGGTCGCGGTAGCAGTCGGAGCGGATACCGCTTCGTAAGAAACGCCGTTTATCTCAACCGTCACAGTGCCCGCCGTCTCGTCGTAAGCCGCGTAATACTCGCCCGTTATCCCGCTGAAACCGGTCAGCTTTTTCGCCGTCACGGTCACGGGTACGATCACGCTGTAAGTCTTGCCGTTGTATACGAAACTTGCCGCCGCGAGATATTCGCCGCCTGTCGCGGAAAAATCCACTCCGCTCAGATTCCAGCCGGTCACGGTGACGTTAAAGCTCGTATTGCCGCTGCCGACGGTGATCTCCGTCGGGAACTGAGCCGCGCCGCCCTCGCCGTACGGGTCGACGGTCACGCCGCCGCCTACGTATTCAAGCGAGCCGCCGATTTTGACCGTCATAGCCTGTCTCTGATAGAACGCCGCGTTCAGCGCCGCGTCGTCGGAATATCCGATCTCAGCGTATACGGTCACATCGTAATTGCTTGCGTCGAATGTGAGCGTTTCAAAGTTGAGCGCGTAGCCGTTCCTGTCCGTCCAGCGTATCGGGAGCGCGAGCACGTAGCCGTTGGTGAACCTGACCCACGCCGTGGTCGGGAACAGCGCCGCCTTTTCTTCCGCGGTCATATTATTGAACGCGAGCGCGTCGATACTTATCGTATTCCTTCTCAGCGCCCTGTCGAAATAGACGCCCTCTATAACATTGCTCTGCACGTCAATGCTCACCGTCTTTGTCCAGGTGAAGTATTCCGAGCCTGCGAGAGTCGCGGTCGCCCCGCATGTGCCGGACGTGTTGTAAGTCATCGTCGTGAAATCGAATTCCGTGGCGAATTTGACCTTTACCTCTTCCGACCACTCCTTTCCGTCGTAAACGTAATTAGCGTCCACGTTTGTCGGCCACGGCGAGAAGGTCGAGCCTTCCGTCGCGGTCAGTGCGTACAGATAATAGTCATACGGATTGACGACAACCGTGTCTTCCTTTCCGTCAATCGTAAGAGAAGTCACTTCTTTGTTTTTTATACGCACGGTAAGTTCGAGAGTCTGTTCAAGGTTGCCCTTGCCGACGGTCGCCACCGCGGTGAATTCCATACCCGACAGGTCGTTCTCCGTCCTTTGAGCAAACGTCTGCAATACCTCCGCGTCGACCGACCAGCTTTCAACGTCAATCGCGCCGTACATTCCGTCCGGATAGGAGAAGAACAGCTGAGCCGGCAACTGACTCATTATGTCGAGCGCACTGTCGAACGCGTACAGGTCGAGTTCGTATACCCCGCTCTCACCGTCGCTTCCGAGCGCGGTTATCGTGCTGTCGAGATATTCGACGTCGAGCGCGGCTTCAGCGCCGTTTCTGAACGTTACTGCCGCCTGATACGTTCCGCCGTCTATCGTCGGCGACGGCATCGTCAGGTTCTTTATCGCGGACATCTCCACTCTGCGCGAGGTCATATTTTTGAAATACACCGTTATCGACGACGGAGCGCTGTCGTATGCGTGGAGCGACACCGTATCTATAAGAGCGGGCTCAAGGTTGGGATATACCGTTATCGTGAATTCTCTTTCCCTCGTCACCCCGTTGGGGAATGTCGCGACCGCCTTTCCTTTCAGAACGGTCTCTTCAAAGTTGTCGTTGTTTGCGTAATTCAGAAGTCCGAGCGAAGTCGTGCCGAGGACGATCTTGTCGCCGTAGCTTTGCGCGTCCTCGTTCCACATATAGAAGCTGACTTCCGCCTTCATTACCGTCGTGCCCTGTTGGTAGACCGCGATCTTGTCCGTAAAGTAGTTTTCTATAAATTCGTAGTCGCTTGTCACCGCGTCGTTTTCATAAGCGAGCGGTTCAAAGAACATATCGAATTGCATATTGCCCCAGTTCACGACGCCCGCCGTACCGCTGCCGTCAACCGTGTTGTCCGGGTCGCCGACCGACGAGAAGCAATCGTACAGGTTTATCTCAGTCTTATAGGTATTGCTGCGCTGGTTGGCGTTGTACACCTGATCGTTGGAAACGATATTCGTTTCTGTGGACACGCAGTATTTTCCGTGGTATTCCAGCACCTCGCCGTCCGCATTTGTGACCGCCTGGTTGTAATCGTAACCCTGAATATAGATGTTGGTCAGCGTGCCGTCCACAAGATTGAGTCCCGCGTTTACCTCGTTGTATACGGGGAGCGGCAATATAGCCTTGACGATATCGTACACTATGCCGTTGAGCAGGTCTCCTATTGCGCCGTCCAGCGCACCCGCGACGATACCGCCCACGCCGTCCACTTTATTTTCTATCAACGTCTTGACGATCTGTTTGAGTTCGTTGCTGAGCGTCGACCAGAACGCGTTGTAGTTGGTCCTGTCCCAGTTCACGTATTTCAGATAGTGCGCGCCGAACATGTCGGGAGCGAGCTTACTGAGGTCTATCTGCGATTCCGCACCGAACACAAGGTTTCCCATGAGATCGTCGATCAGTTTGTTGAACGTGTAAGAATCAAAGTTGATATTGACGTTCAACGTGCCCGTTGAGCGCATGCTGATATCTATGCCGCCGCTCAACAGTGCGTTGATATCGAGATTGTCGAAGATATCGGTCTCTATCTTAAGTCCGCCTTCCTCTGCGGTCGTTTCGTCTTCTGCCGCGGCAATCTCCGGCACTTCGACTTCAACGCCGTCCTCTGTAAACACGAGAGAGTCGATTATGCTCTGCATTGCGCCGGAAAGCGTGCCGACTATATCCATCTGGAATTCGAGCATACTGCCTACTATGCTCGCGAGATCTATTGTGAACAGAACATTTACGGTAAACTTGCCGGGCACGAGAATTATCTTCATATTCTTTCCCGTGCCGTCCGCGCCTAACGCGTCGTCCGAATAGTCGAGCGTGATGTGCAGAAGCGCGTCATCCGCATAATTGGTCGTCGTGTTGTTGAATCTGTCCTCGCTGCTGATAAGGTACAACGATATCACCAGGGTCTCCGCCGCAACGCTGTCGCTCGTGCCGTCGAGCGTGAAGTTGCTCTCGCCTTCGACCACGTTCTTTATTCTTACGCGCAGATAGCTGTTTCCGCCGCTTTCTACGCTGTTGTTGAGGATATCCAGATTAAAGTCCATATTCAGGCATTTAAGCAGGCTTCTCGTCATCGCCTCGCCGTCGGTCGCGTCGAGGACTTTTCCCGAATCGCTGGTCACGGTAAAGCTTTCGGCAGGCTTGAGCGCAAGTTCCGCCGTCAGGTTGAAGGTATCGTTTACGGATACCGGCAGTTTTATCGTGCCGCCGTCAATGTCTATCTCTCCTTCTTTGACCTCTATATTAACGCCGAGGGTCGTGCCCAGAAGCGCGGTGAAGATCGTATCGAAAGTGGACGCCGCGATATTCGCTTTTATCACACCGTCGTATATAGAGATATCGCCGAGGACAGCCGCAAGTATCGCTTTTGTATCCGTACCGTCCCCTGTCGTCGTTTCGTCCGAAGCCGCGCCGCCGTCGCCCGTCTCCGCAGTCTTGCCCGCGCCCGTTATCAGGTCTGTCAGAAGCGCGCCGAGATCGGTATCTCTGAGTATGCCGACCTTCTCGTCCAGCATCGTGAACAGACTGGTCGCGAGCTCGCTGTTTTCGACCTTGAATTCAAACAGTCCCATTCCTTCGAGGTCTACGAAAAGATCTCCTTCCTGTATGCCCAGGGAAAGTATTTTCTTCTGCTCATATCTGAGTTCAAGATATATCTTTGTGTCGTACGGGCTGTCGAGATGTATATCCCATTTAAGGTCTAGATACAGCTTCGCGTCGTTCTTGTCGAGAACAAGGTTTATCGGGAAGCCGATATAGCTGCCCTCTTTCGCTAAGATATTGTTTAACATCGACGCGATATCTATCGTGTCTTTTTCGTTGGCTATCTGCAGCGTCATGCCAGCCTGCATTGAGTTGGCAAGGTCGAACACGACGTCGTACAGCGATTCTTCCGCATCGGCAGCCTTTTCCTTTCCGCGGGCGACCGCCGCAGCGAGGTTGACCGTCGAGCCTATCGAGATCGGATAGCTTTCGGTGCCCGTTTCAAGAGACAGCGAATAGTCTCCGTATTCTGTCGGAAGCGCCGCGCCGCCGTCGCCGTATACCGTCTTTTTTGGCAGAGTTCCCGAAAGATCGAGAGTTACGCCCTTCGTGCCGAGCGATACGTCCGCGGTAAGGTCGAGGACGTCCGCGCTTATGCCGGTATCCACGTTCAGCTCTTCGAGAAGTTTAATAAGCGCCGCGAAAGTTACGCTCGCGGTTATCTTGTCCGCGCTGAGTCCGACAAGCACTGCGCCCGCCTCTGTAAGCTCCGTGCCGCCCGCGGTGCCGTCGCTTTCGGTCATTATCAGGCTTTCAGCTTCGGACGAGCCGCCGATGAGTCCGCTTAAATCGAATGCAAGGTCTAAGTCCGTCAGATTTTCTCCGTTTATCTTTATACCCCCGATAAGATCGAGTACTATATTCGCAAAGTCGAATTCGAACTTATAAACGGGCAGCGTCAGGTACTGAGTCTTTATGCCGCTGAGGTCGAGAAGCACCGTCGGAACGCCGTTTTCGTAATAGCCGTAAACGCCGATAATGATATCCCCGCCCGTCTTTTTCAGTTCGAGCGCGAGAGTGCTGTTTTCAGGCTTTTCCCTGTCGATCGAGAACGCCGCGAGAAGGTCTATGCCGACCTCGTATCTGTCGCCGTCCGCGTTATTCGCGGAAAGACCCAGCGTCGGGTTGTCGCCGCCGGTATCGATGCCGAATCCCGCCAGCAGCTTCCCTATCGCGTACTCTGCAGCCTCAACGCCGAGCGTACCGTTTGCGTTGACTTCTACGCCTGCAAGCGCGGAATATATGAGGTCGCCGAGGTTGGACGTATAGTCGCCGTCCGTGCGCTCAGCGATATAATCGGAAAGGTCCTGCAATGTGCCTTCGAGGAAGCCGACGCGGAAATCGTGCGCTCTCAAAGTCGCGTTCAGCGGATCGTTCTCGTCGCCGAGGTCGACGGTCGCGACTATGTCGTTCAAGCCGTATTCCGCAAAGTTGACAGAAAGGCTCATATTGCTGAGACCCGCCGGCAGAGTTATCTTGTTCTCCTCGCCGAGGAAGCCGTTTATCACGTCAAAGAACTTCTGATCGACTTCGACGATAAGGCTGTCGCCTTCCTCGTCCACGTAAACGTTTTCCTGCAGACCGATAACGCCGACCACCGCGGAGATAAGACCGCTTATCGTCGGGTTTATGATCGCCTTTACTTCGCCGCCGTCATCGCTCAACGTCGCTTCGAGCATATTGCCCGAAGAGAGCGACAGCGCCTTAGCTTCGTCAAAATCGGTGCCGAGCGCCTCGTCTATCGCCTTCGTTACAAGATTCACGAGGTCGCCTATCAGCGCGTCGAGGCTTGCTTCTATCTTTATATTCTTTGCGTTCCAGTAATCGGGTATGAGGTCGGATAGAGAAATATAGAACGCCCCGTCTCTGTAATAGATACCCAGAGCCGGCGTATCGCCCGTCGGCTGACCGTCCGCGCCGAGCACGTACAGATCGAGGGCGATAAGGTTGTTGTCCGCCGAAGATCCGGCGTAATTGAGGTCGAGGTCTACCCTCGCGGAAAGTCTGAACCCGAACTCTCCTTCGATTATCAGAGTGTTTTCGGGCACAGGCACGTCGTCTGTGAACAGACCTATCAGCTTTGCGACGTCCAGTCCGTTTTCGGGCGCGTCCAGCGTAAGGTCGATATCAAACGCGAGGTTTGTAAAGGAAAATTCGCGCGAATTGCCTTCAAGGTCTGTCGGCATATCAATATATATCGGATAGTCGTAGTATCCGATCTTCGTGCTCTTCCAGTTGAGCAGCTCGTCTCCCTCCGACCCTGCCGCATTGTCGCTGACGCTGGTCGTAATGCCTGTGATCACCCCGTTTTCGCAGTCTGCCTGCAAGTACATCCTGACCTGCGGCACGGCGGAATTCAGCCAGTTGAACAGCGAGCTGAGATCAAGATCTATGCCGATGAGATCCCCCAGGTCGAACATGTCGAGCAGGCTCTTTAAACCGGTTATCATACTGTTGACCTTGACTTCGAAAAGCAGGCTTTCGCCGACCAGCTCTCCTGTCGAGACCCTTACCGTCTTCGTATACAGAGGGGTGTTGAATATGAGTCCTATCAGGGTGCCGTATATGTCGATATTCCCCGCGAGCCCGTTGAGCAGCTCTTCGATGTCTATCTCCGCTCCCGCCTCTGCAAGAATCGCGGCAAGATATTCCGCCTTAAGATCGCTGAGGTGCACGTACGCCTCGCCGTCGCCGAAATCGAGATAGACCTCTCCGTTCACCGCATAGATCGCAAAAGCGACGCTCTCGTCGTCCTGCATGGATATCCTGAACATCATCTGCGTGCTCTTGCCCTCATCGAGGTTGATCTGCAGCTGTACGCGAGCGGCGCCGTTTGTCGTCGTCAGCAGGCTGTCGTAATCTATCGCCACGCCGTTCATTGAATCGAAGTAACCCATGAGCTTTTCGATCGCGCTCTTTGCCGTGAGATCATACCCCGTCGTCTGTTCGTATTCTGCCGTGCCCGCGTCCGCAGTCCACTTGGCGTACAGAGTCGCGTCCTTTGTCGGCGTGTACGGGAAAGTCACCTGCGCGCCCGTAAGCCTGGGGCTGGTGTACCAACCGGCGAATACGAAACCGTCGCGGTAGGTGCGCGGCGAAGTTTCGATCACGTCGGTGACCGCGTCCTCTATCTCGCTGCCGCCGTTCACGGCGAAACTCACGGTATAGAGTCTGGTCCATTTTGAATACAGCGTGACGTCAGACGTCAACGTCATCGGGAAAGCAGCCTCTGCGGTAAACTCGGGATCGAGATACCAGCCTTCGAAACGGTACCCGCTCCGTTCGGGAGCTTCGGGCGCCGTCGCCACTATCGTCTGATCGCTTATCGCAGTCGCGGTCTCGTCGCCGTTATCGAGAGTTAGCGTAAAAGACGCCACCTTCTCGTCACAAGCGGCAAAGACAAAGACCAGCGACAACACTAACGCGAGCAGCGCGGCAGTCAGCATTACCTTCTTTCTCATTTTCCGTCCTCCTTTTTCGCATTTAATCGCATTAAATTATTTAAATAAAAAGATTAAAAGCAACTTAAAATACCGGAAGTAAAGATATGGAAAAAGCTGTTATAGGTAAAAAACGTGCAGAAAACGCATTTGCGGTAAAATTCCCGTATATTTCCGATTTTTTGATAATTATACTTGAAAACGCCGTTTTTTGCCGTAATAACCGCGCTTTGGCGCAAAATATCCTCGCCGCCGCAGACGCGCGAAAAAAGTCGCGCGACTATACTGCTCAGGTAAAAAACATATAAAACATTTTTTCTGTTTTTTACATATAATCTTATTAATACTAAGTAATATACAATAAAAATCAAAATTAGTATTATTATACGAAAACCGGTAATTTTAAGAAAAACCCGCTTTTCGGACGCGGCTTTCGTAGTTTTGCGGCATACGTTATTTTTTTAACATTATACAATATCCGAGGCTGAAAATCAGGTTGCTTTTTGTCTGAAAATTGATTTTTTCACCTGATATCTCATATAATCGCGCCTTTCTCTGCTTACGACGAAAAGACGGAACGGCGCGGTTTTAAACTCTTTGCGGTATTTTTTGTCCTCAGTCTTTGCCCTTTTTCGGAACCGACGGAGCGCGGCGCGCATACACTGAAATATGACGGACCGGGAATTGCTGGCAAGGCTTATCCAATGTGAAGCCGGAGGCGAAGGAGACGCGGGTATGCGCGCGGTCGCGACCGTTGTCATGAACAGGGTCGAAACACTGCAGGGCGAATACGGCCGCTACCCGACCCTGCGCGACGTGATATTCGCGCCCTATCAGTTCGACTGCGCAATGACGGCGATAGACGGAGTGCAAAACGTACAAAATCTGTACAACATGAACCCGACCGACCAGCATTACGGTATCGCCGACTGGGCGATCGGCGGCGGAAAGCTGGGCGCGGTGGGAAACTCTCTGTGGTTTTACAACCCGTTTCCCGCAGCCTGCCGACAGTCCTTCCCCAACGCATCGGGTGCTTTCGCTACTCGGATAGGAGACCACTGTTTTTACTATCCCACCCGGGCGTATTATTCGACGTAATATAAGAATATAAAAGGTAATAACGCGTGTAACCTACACGGGCACGTAAAAATCAATAGGAGACGATATGCCTGACTTTAAACCCGAGACCCCCGAAGATTTCAACGAAAATCCTTACATAGGGTCGATACAACAAGTGCTGTCAATGAATAAAGGCGAAGCGGTGATATGCGAATTTCTGGTCGGAGCGTCCAACCTCGTGACTAAATCCGGCATACTTTACGCGGTCGCTGACAAATACCTGGTGCTCTTCCACCCCAACAGCGGCACGTACACGGTATGCGACATCTATTCAGTCAAATTCGTCACGTTCGTCAACCGCAGGACAAATTAAGAGTATTGACGGCGTTTAAAACGCTTACATCGGATTTTGCAACGCCCGGATATACTCGTTTTACCTTGTTATAAAAGATATGCGACCCCGACCGGGATCGCACGTCGTTTTACACGTTGACCGCGAATAAACGTTTATTCCGTTTTACGCCAGCGTGATCTTTATCTTGTAACCGTTTTCGTCGGTATAGGTTATCACGTACGACGCGACCTCTTTTGCCAGTGTATCGGCTTCGAGGACGACCGTCGCGCCGTCAAGCCCGAGTGAGCCGGTATTCTGCAGCTCTGCACTCAGCGAGACCTTGCCGCTCGACTCGTCCTTTTCGCAAACGTACCCCTCTTTAAGATTGTCGACGGTAAACGCGTACGCCTCTCCTTTCGCGCCGACCACGTTCTCGAATTTTACGCCCAGACCGTAAAGGTCGGTCGTCTTGCCGTTGTCGTAGACATAGAACGTGCCGCCGTTATCCGACACCTCGACTTTGAGATAATCTTTGCCCGCAGCGAGCTTAAACGCGTCGTTTATCTGCCGATCCTCTTTCGTTACGCAAGCCGAGGCGCACAGCGCGACCGTTAACGCTATTGCGACGATCGCCGCGATGATGAGTTTACTTTTTTTCATTTTTCCTTCCTCCCTTGCCTTTTTTGACTATGAAACCTATCGCTGCCGCTACGGAAATACCGCCTGCGGCGAGCGCGATCGCGGTCGTTACAGCCCCGTAACCTCTGAGCGCGCCGCCGGCTTTAAGCGCCTTTTCAACCGCACCGACAGCGCCGTTGACCAGTTCTTCTCTCCGCGCGGTAAGGCTTTCTAGCACACCGTCAAAATCATCGCTCTGACCTGCCGCCGACTTTGCCAGCTCTTCGAGCATCTCAACGTCCGCCGCGTCTGCCAGCGTGATGTCGCCGTCAAAACGCTCGTCGACGTACCGCATAAGCGCCGCCTTAGTGATGTTGCCCTGTACCTTTATCTCCGCGCTCGCGTTGTAATTTCCGCTTTCGGCGTACCTCACGTAATAAGTGTAAGTCGCTTTGAGTTCCACGTCTATCGCTCCGTCAAGCGTCTTCCAGACGTTGCCGTCCTCAGAATACTCGACGACCGCCGTCTCGTCCGCAGCGATTATCTCGACCTTCAGGTAGTCGACGTTTATATCCGCCGCCGCCGTCTTATCCGCTTTTCTTACGGTATAGTAACAGCTTACCGGCTCCGCGCGGTAGTTCTTTTCTTCTATCGTCGCGGTGATCTTATACGTGCCGGCATTGAGAACGGTATCTCCTGCCGTTACTTTGACCGCGATGCCGTCGGTCGCTGAAAAATGTTCGGCGAGTTGCGCCAAAGTGACCTCTAAGCCGTCGTAAACCTTTTCTCTGCTGCCTATCGTGACGATCTCGACCTCTTTTTTCTCAACGTTCATCGCCTTGCAGTATTCCGTGCCTTCCTCGAACCTGTAATTCTTCGTATCGGGAAGTGTCGCGACGACCTCGTAAACGCCCGCGTCGACAGGCGCGCCCTGCAATACTGTGCCGTCGGTAAGTTCGTACGCTATATTCATCGTCGCGCCGCCGAGAAGCTCGCCCTTAGTCAGCGTGAACGTAGCGACTTTCGCTACTCCGTCGTAAACGAGGTTTTCGGGAAGAGTTATGTATCCCGACAACGTGACGGGCGTTATCTCCCAGGAAAGCATCCTGTCTTCCGCTAAGCCGTCAGCCCACTCATAGTTGACCTTATCCGTAAGCGATACTACAGCGTTATATTTTCCTACGTTGATCTTTTCGCTTCCATCGACGATAATATAACGCGGATCTTCCGCTACGGTCACCGTGTGCGGCTGTGCGGTATATTCGAATTCGGTCTGTTCGAGAGCGGGTATTTCTACCTTTATCTTAGCGACCGATACCGCTATCTCGACCGACATATTGCCGTATTTAACGGTCACTTTAGTCGTAGCCGCGGTAAGTTTTCCGTCAGCAGTAGCGTTTTCAACAACTATCTCGCATTCGTCTATCGCTACTGCCTGCTCATGTACTCCGTCAAACGTAGCCATGAGTTCGATCCCTGTCGGATCGAAAGCTTCAAACGCGTTATATTCAGTCTTATCGGGTCCTTTCGTCATCTTAAACGCGGTAAGTACTTCGTCTCCTACGGTCAACGTAAGGCTTCCCGTAGCGCCCGTATAGTTCAGCGTATCTTCGGGATCGTAAGTCCAGTTAACAACGTTTTCGCCCTTTTCAAGCGCAAATTCGGTATCGTCCCAGCTTACCGTACCCGGAGTGCTTCCCTCTTCGAGGTAAATGCCGACCGTGGACAGCTTATCGCCTTCCTGGAGCAGTTTATCCTGTACTTTGACGTTGACTACCGGGGTAGCCTGCGTAACGGTGAACGTTACTTCTGCCGTCGCCGCTGTATAATTGATATCGTTTATTTCAGCCGTTACGGTATAAACTCCCGCATCGAGCACTTTTCCGCCGTTATTCACGGATACCGCGATATCCACTTTGCCGCCGCCTATCTTATCGGGAGCGTTAAACAGCGCCTTGAGTTCTTCTTCCGTCAGAGCAACGCCGTTGTAGACCTTGGTTTTCGCCGCTTCGCTTATCTCTATCGTAACGCCGTACGGAGCAATCCGCCCACTTGTAGTTGTTGCTGACGAGTGTGAACGTAGCGGTATATCCGTCCACGGACACGTTTGCAGCCGCGTATACGCCGCCGAGAGTGTATCTCGCGTCTTCGTCAAACGCGATCTGTTCTTCGCCGTTATACGTAAGCGATTTCGCAACGGGAGTTACGACGCTCGCCCTTGCGACTGACATCTCGTAGCTCACGTCGGCGGCAACGGTGTAATTGCCGTCTGCAGATCTGAAGGTCACGGTATAAGTTCCTGCGTTTACGGGAGCGTTCTCTTCGCCGTCGTACAGAGAAACGAGTTCTACGTCCTCGCCTTTTACGCCTCTGCCCGTCGCGGTCACCTTGTTGGACGTGCCGCTGTAAGTAAAGCTGAGTCCGCCGCTCACCGTAACGTCGTTTGCCGCAAGTTCCTTCTTCTCGATCGTCATCGTCTTGCTTATGCCCTCGACGATGTTTGTCTTTGTGTTTTTGTAAATATATACGGTATATTCGCCTGCGTTTACCGCCTCGTCGATGTAACTGATGCCGTTGTGATATACGATGCCGTAGCCGTTGCCGTCTGTTACCTCGTAATCGAGCTCTGCGACGTAAGCGTTGCCGTTGTAAACGAGCGTGCCTTCAGGGATCACGATGCTGTCCGCGGTCATGCCGTCGGGAGCCGTAGCCGTCTGAGGAGTTATCTTTACCTGCACGGTACCTGCATTGTAGTATCCTGCCTGAGCGCCTTTGAGCGTAAACTCTACGTCGTAAGTGCCCGCCTCGATCGGAGAAATCGCAACGCCGTTCTGTCTGTAAGTGCTGCTATCTATCTGAACGTCGTCCTCACCTACCTTGCCGCCCGTGATATCGAATTCAAACGCAATGACTTTGCCCGTATATTCTATCTCCGCGGTTTTTGCGCCTATCGTAAGCGTTGCTTTGTTTATAATAAGTTTCGCTTCAGTCGGCTCTACGGTAACGTTATAGTTCGCGTTCGCGTCGTGCGATACCGTGATGCCGTAACTGCCGGGCGTATAAATTTCGCCCGCGCTTACCGTAACGGTTACTTTATCGCGTCCGAAGAAACCGTCCGCACCTGCAACGACGTATCCGCCAAAGTCGTAAGCCGCCCCGTCGTATACTTTGTCGACGCTCGTTTCCGCTTTGAGAGTTATCTCTTTTGCGGTGATGTTCCACGGCAATTCGATGTCCGCGCTACCGCCCGTAATCCACTCATAATTTGATTTATTCTTGAGCGCAGCGACAGCATTGTAGTCGCCCTTGTCCGTCTGCACGTTTGCGCTGAGCTCAACGTAAGTTCCGTCGACAAGGCTGACGCCCTGTTCCCCGCCGTTGTAGACGAAGGAAGTTTCGGAAAGTTCGGGAACCGCTACTTTATAAGTCGTTACGCTGAACGTGTATTCCGTCTTCATTTCGGGATCGAGCGCGTAATTTTCGTCGCTGTAACCCGTAACTGTCACCGTAGCGGTATCTCCTGCGTTCAGAGCCGCGCCGTTGTTATGGGATATCTCTATAACGAAATCAGCCCAGGTTCCTTCTCCGAATATAGCGTTCTTTATTTCGTCCTCGGTATATGCAGCGCCCTTGTATTCGACCGTCTTATCCTCGCCGTCGAGTCTGACAGTCCCCGCGGTCACGGTAAATGTACCGCAAACTCGTAGTTTGCCGCGTCTTTGAGCGTAAGCGTCAGAGTCGCGACGTCGCCCGCCTGTTCCGCCTTACCGCTCTCGCCGTAGGATATACCGACGTTGACGAGAGAGAGGTCCGTTTCTCCGAATACCGCATTGATTATAGCGTCTTTTCCGAACGCCTCGCCCGTATAAGTCGCGGTGGCGTTTACACCTTTAACGCTTACTTTCGCTTTGAAAACGGGAACCGTCTTGCTTTGGTCTTCTGCCATAACATAGTTGCCGTTATCGGTTACTACGAAAGTCAACGTGTAGTTGCCTGCGTTTACGGGTGCA
>CASEHD010000010.1 GCA_949287655.1 uncultured Christensenella sp.
TTAGCTTGTTATCGCTGGTCGGGGTGAAGAGATTCGAACTCCCGGCCCCATGGTCCCAAACCACGTGCGCTACCAAGCTGCGCTACACCCCGAAATTCGTTTCCTTCCGTGCGACTGTTACAATATACAACATTATGCTTGATATTGTCAACGATTTTCAGGCAAATTTTTTATAGTTTTTTATTTTCTTGCGCGCTTTATAAAGCCCTGTTAAAACCTTACAAAGCGCGCGTAAAAACCGTTAAAAATTACTCGTCTTTCTTATCTTCGTCAGCAGCGTCTTTTTTATCGTCTTCGCTGGCAAAATTCATAAGATTGAACAGATCGCCGAGGGTAGCTCCCGCGCTTTCGGACTGCCAGGAAGTGGTCTCCTCTTCCTCAGCCGCCGCCTTCTTAGCGGCTTTCTTGCGGGGCGCTGCGTTCGCAGGCTTTTCAAACTTCTTCGCATTGCGGGAAGCTCTCTTTTCCTTTGCTTCCTGATATTCCTCGTCCGATATCTCAATGTCGTCCGCTTTCTTATCTTCCTCAGGCAGCAGCGCCTTAATGGAAAGAGTTATCTTGTTGTCGTTGAACTTGATGACCTGAGCGGTGACCTCGTCGCCCTCTTTATAGAGGTCTGCGGGGTTCTTTACATAGCTTCTGGAAAGTTCTGACACCGGAACGAGACCGTCTACGTCTCTCTCGATAAGAACGAATATACCGTACGGGAAAACGCTTCTTACCTTGCCGGTAATAACGGAGCCTACGGGGTACTTTTCAGCCGCGAGCTCATAAGGCTTCTTTTGAAGCTGCTTGTATCCGAGCGAAACTCTGTTGGTCTCTCTGTTAGCCTTGAGGATCACGAAGTCGTAGGACTTACCGATCTCAAGAACATCGCTGGGATGAGCAACGCTGTAATGTGAAAGGTCCGCGATATGAGCGAGACAGTCGAAACCGTAAACGCTTACAAACGCGCCGAAATCGGTCAGTCTCTTGACCTTGCCGGTGACGATGGAACCGACGGTAAGTTTGCTCCACAATTCATCTTCTTTCTTAGCCTTTTCCTCTTCGAGGATGACTCTCTGAGAAGCGACGATGGAACGTCCTCTCTTGATGGTTATCTCTTTGGGCTGCTCCGCTACTTCTGCCGGAGCTTCCGCCGCTTTTTCAGCTGCCGCTTCGGTTGCTTCTGCTCCTTCAGCTACTGCGCCTTCTTCCTTGACCTCTTCCTTAGCCTCTTCGGGCTTAACCGTTTTCTTCGGCTCAATCGCTCTCAGTCTCAGCGTCTTGCCGACGTACTTTTCAAGGTCGGTAACGTAACCGATTCTGATCTGGGACGCGGGAACGAAGATCTTGTAGCTGCCCAGTTTGCCTTCGAGACCGCCTTTTACTACTCTGTCGATGGTGACTTTAAATTCGCCGCCGCGGATAGCTTCCTCAGCCTCTTTGTCTTCCTGGTTGCGCTTGTCAACCGCTTTCTTGGAGAAAGCGATGCTGTCGCCTGCTTTCTTGTTTTGCTTCTCGATAACCATTGCGGCTATTACATCGCCCGACTTGTAATTTTCAGGCTTATATTCTATACCGTCAAGCTCGGCGTCGGCTTTGTCGATAAAGCCGTCTTTCTTGCCGCCGAAACTGATGTTTATGCCTTCGTCGTTTGCACTGATTACTTTGCACTCTCTGAAAATCTTGCCTGATTTGATCTCCGTATTCTTCTTTTCGGACGCTTCAAACAGTTTACCGAATTCGTTTTCCTTATTGGTCTTTTGAGTGTCGTTCATTTGTTTTACTACCTCCTCGATCAACTCTTTCGGAGTTGACGCCCCGGCTGTCACGCCGAGGATTTTAAAATTATGTTTATTTTCTATCACCGGCTGTAAGTCGGCAATATTTTCAATGAAATATGTGTATGCGCAATTTGCACGGGAAATCTCATAAAGTTTATTGGTATTCGAACTGGATCTGCTGCCTATTACCAACATTCCGTCGCACTTTTTGCTGAGCTCTTCCGTCTCTGATTGCCTATCTGTTGTAGTATAGCAAATAGTCCTGAATTTTTCAACTGTTTTACAGCGGTTTTCAATACTTTTTAATAAAATATCGTACTTCTTTTCACTGTATGTCGTCTGCACGACGACGCAGGTCTTTTCATCGGCCGGCAGCTTATTTACGTCCTCTTCGCAGTCGACGATATAAGCGCTGTTTCCGCACCTGCCGTTGATGCCGACGACCTCAGGATGATCGGCTGCGCCGATTATGACGACGTTGTACCCTTTGTCGCGGTATTTCGCGACCAGGTTGTGTATCTTCTTTACGAAAGGACATGTGGCGTCTATATACGGGACGCCCCTTTTCTTCAGCTCGTTTTCCACCTCTTCGGATACTCCGTGAGAGCGTATTATCAACGTTCCGCCGTCATAGTCGTCTAAGCTTTCTATCGCCTTTATCCCTCTTTCGGCGAGTTTAGCGTTGACATACCCGTTATGGATCAACTCGCCCAGAGTACAGACTTTCCCTTTTGTTTCCATCGCGGTTCTTACCGCGTTGCTTACGCCGAAACAAAAGCCGGCGTTCTTAGCAACGATTATCCTCATATTACCTCGTTCACGCGCCTGCCGCAGATCTTGCGCGTTCGTATTTTTTCAGACTGCCGCCGTATCTTTCGACGATCTCGTCTATCTGCGCCCTCAATTCTTTCATCTTTGTGCGCAGCATATCGGTTATCTCTCTCCTGACGTCGTGTGCCTTTTCCCCGGCGTAGGCGCTGAGGTCTATCGGGTCGCCGACGATAAGCCTGTTTTTTCTGAATCCGAACGGTTTAAGAGGTCTGTAATACATCGTCGGCACGATAACGGAGCCGGACGCTATCGCTATTGCGGAAGTGCCGTCTTTAAACGGCAGCATATACTTGAAATTCGCGCCCTTATTGCATTTTCCTTCAGGAAAAATAAGCACCTTTCCGCCCGACTTGAGCTCTTTGAGTATCTTCTTTATCGCGCCGATATCCGACTCTCCGCGCCTGATCTTGACGGCGCGGCACAGCGCAGCCATGCCGTTTTCTATAAACCTGCTTTTAAGCGCCTCCGCCTTAACGACTATCCTGCCTTTGAAGTCGAACAGCCTGCTGTAGATCGCGTTGGCGTCTATCGCCGAATAATGATTGCATACGCAGACCACGTTGCCGCGATCCGGGAACTTTTCCTTGTAGTAGATCTTTGTCGGCCACCATACGACGCGCATAAGAAAACGCCCGAAAGCTCCAAGCACGCGATAAAAGATATTGGATTTCTTTTCGCCGTCTTTACGGCTGTTTTCAGATGATTTGAACATTTTACACCGCCGCTGTTATGTATTCACTAGCTCTTTATGCCGCTTCTTCCGTAATGATCGTATCCTACCCTATACTTTTATCTGCGACGCCGCTCCCAAGCGTCGTGTAATATCCTCTTATTGTTTGTCCGTTTCGGTTGTCTTTGCAAACTTATCCTCTTCGTTTTCTGCTGCTTCCCGCTGCATTTTCTGCTCTGCGTCCGCGCGCTCTTTCTGCGCTTGCTCGTATTTTTTCAGATCGCCGCCGTAATTTTCCATAATGTCGTCTAGTTTTATCCTCAATTCGACCATTCTGTCGAATACGAGCTGAGACGCTTCGTCCTTGACGTCGTGGATCTGCTTGCCGTAATACGCGCTGAGGTCTATCGGATCGCCGACGATAAGCCTGTTCTTTCTGAACCCGAAAGGTCTTAAAGGCTTGTAGTACAGCGTGGGCACGATGACCGACTTCGTTTTAATCGCTATCGTGACCGGACCATCCTTGAAAGGCAGCAATTCTTTGTAATTTTTACTCTTATTGCGCGTTCCCTCGGGGAAAATGAGTATCTTTCCGCCCGCGAGAAGCTCTTTCATCATCTCTTTTATCGCCTTTATGTCGGACTCGCCGCGTCGCACGCTTATCGCGTTGCAAAGTGCGGTCAGAAAATTCCCGACAAAGCTGTCGTCCATCGCTTCCGACTTTACGACTATCCTGCCCTTAAAGCCGAAAAGCTGGTGATATATCGCGCACGCATCCTCTATCGCATAGTGGTTGCATATACATATGACCGGCTTGTCGTCCGGAAATTTTTCCTTATAAAATATCCTGGTCGGCCACCAGACCACCGTCATCAGCCATCTGCCTATACCGCCGAGTATCCTGTAAAAAAGTCCCGGCTTTTTTCCTTTCTTTACGACGACAGCCGTATCGTTGTTAGTGTGTGTTGACATATCTCAAAATAACCTCTATTACCTCGTCTGTCGAAAGATTCGTACTGTCAATGAACACCGCGTCGTCTGTCTGAACGAGAGGCGCAAAATCCCTGTGCGTATCGTTGTAATCGCGGTCGTTAACGTCAGCGAGTATGGTTTCGTAAGAAATTTGAGAGCCTTTGGCTTTCAGCTCTTCGTATCTTCTTTTCGCTCTCTCTTCGGGGGTAGCGGTAAGGAAAAATTTGTATTTGCTGTCCGGAAGAACGAAACTGGTGATGTCCCTGCCGTCCAGAACGACGTCGTTTTTCTTCGCGATCGCCCTCTGCTGTTCAACAAGGAAAAGCCTGACTTCCTTTATTTTGGAAACGTCGGAAGCCATTTTTGAAACGGCGTGTTCTCTTATCGCCGCGGATACGTCCTCTCCGTTAAGATATATCTTCTTTTCGTCGCCGTCTCCGCGGAATTCAATCTGAATTTCGTCGAGCAGCGGAATTACCTTTTCCCTGTCGTTTACGTCCACGCCTTTGCGCGAAACATAAAGGGCGACCGCGCGGTACATCGCGCCGGTATCGAGATATATTATGCCCAGCTTTTTCGCGAGCATCTTGCTTATAGTGCTTTTTCCTGCGCCGGAAGGTCCGTCAATGGCGATATTAAGCATACGCGCCTCCGATAAAAAATTATGCGGCTTAAACCGTTATTATCAGTTTAGCCTATATTATAATAAATATCAAGTAAATTTTTTCTATAATACCGTACGAAAAGACGCCCGGGCGTAGCATAATCACATGCGTGTGGCAGTTTTAAAACGAGCGCACGACCGACATTGCCGTAGCGAAAGCGATCTGAAGGTTGAATCCTCCGGTCAGCGCGTCGACGTCGAGAAGCTCGCCGATAACGTAAAGACCTTTTACTTTTTTACTCGACATATCCTTCGGGCTTATCTCTTTCACGTCCACGCCGCCCTGCGTGATTATGCCGAATTCCATCCTGTCTTTTGATATGAGCTGAAAAGTCAGCTCTTTTGTCGCGCGCACTATGCCTAGCCTCTGCTTTGCGTTCAGCGCGCCCGCCTTGGTATCTTCCGCTATACCCGCCTGTGCCAGTACTTTGGGAGCGAGAGATCTGGGCATAAGGTTGAAAAGCAAAGTCTTTACCGCGGCTTTCGGCGCGGCGGCTATCTCCCTCTGTATGCGAGCGTCGAGCGTCGTTCCGTCAAGCGCGGGTTTAAGGTCGATAACAAGCGTCGAACCTTTGAAAAAAACGCCGTTTTTATCGCAATATCTGCCGATAATAGAAGACAACGACAGTATTATCGGACCGCTTACGCCGTTATGAGTGAACAGCATTTCGCCGAATTCCGAAGCGACGTTTTTACCGTCGACGACGACCGACGCGGTCACGTTTTTAAGCGAAAGCCCCTGCAATCCGTCCGTTCCTTCCGCGATAAGAGGAACGAGCGCCGGTGAAACGCAGCCGACGTTATGCCCCAGATCTTTCGCAATTATATATCCGTCGCCGGTACTCCCGGTCGCGGGATAGGTCGCGCCGCCCGTCGCGAGAACGGCGATATCGCACGGATAACTACCCTTATCCGTCTTGACTGCGGCGACTTTGCCGTCCTTTACATCTACTGCGACCGCTCTTTCGTTAAAGCGAATATCGACGCCGTTTGAAAGGACGTATCTTTCAAGCGCTTTTACTATATCGTTTGATTTATCGGATGCCGGAAAGACCCTGTTTCCTCTCTCGACTTTCAGTTTTACGCCCAGAGACGAAAAGAAATTCATACAGTCGGAAGGAGTAAAGCCGCAAATCGCCGAATTCAAAAATTTGGGATTGCCGATAACGTTTTCGAGAAAGGCTCGCGGGTCGCAGTCGTTGGTCAGATTGCACCTGCCTTTTCCTGTAATAAAAAGTTTTTTGCCGACTTTGTCGTTCTTTTCGATAAGCAGGACGTCGTGTCCCTTTTCCGCCAGTCCGCCCGCGCAAACGAGACCCGCGGCGCCCGCGCCTATAACCGCCGCCCTCACAGTCTTATGTCCTTTACCGCGTTATACAGCGCGGTATCGTTGAAATTGAGTTTGACCGGCGATATCGAAGCGTAACCGCGGCCGTTCAGCACGACGTCGGTGTCCGCGTCGTTTGCGTCGTCTCCTACGGGATAGCCTGTGATGAAATATCCGCTTCCAGGCACGTACTGATATTCGTCGTGATACTTTCTGTCGCCCGTTGTCGCAAATCTTATCCCTTTAAGCTCAGGCGGCGCGCACGGGAAATTAATATTGAATATCGTGTTCTTATCGGTAGGCAGAAGACCTATCAGAAATTCGAGATTTTTCGCTACGAAATCGGCGACATAGGTATAGTCGTTGTCCTTGCAGTCGTAAGAAACGGCGATGCCGTAGACTTCGTGCATGCACGCTTCGAGCGCGGCGTTGACCGTGCCCGAATACGCGATATCCGTGCCGATGTTGCAGGTATTGTTTATGCCGCTTATCACAACGTCGGGCTTGTCTCCCCTCATTATCGTGTCTATGCCGAACTTGGTGCAGTCTGACGGCGTACCATTCAGAATGTAGCTCTCAAAGTCCTCCGACACAGCCATCTGCATATAATTCAGCGCGCTGTGAAAGGTAAGGCTGCGGCTGCTTCCGCTCCTTTCGGAGTCAGGCGCGATAACAGTCACGCTGTGTTCGTCCGAAAGGCGTTTCGCGAGAGTCAGCAAGCCTTTCGCATAAAGTCCGTCGTCGTTTACGAGTAAAATTTTCATAGCTATATTATTACACGAAACCGCGCTTTTTGTAAACAGATATTCAACTGTAAAAGCGCATAAAAAACCGCCGCGTCATTACGGCGCGGCGATCGTTTCCGACTTGTAAGGTCATCAGACGGGCTGAATACCGTTGACGGTATCGCCGATCTCGCTGTCGACCTTGTATTTGTTCGCCTGGCGATACTTGAAGAAATTGATCGCGACCTGCGGGAACAGCGCGTAGGACAACACGTCTTCGTCCTGCTCGATATATTCCTTGATCTCTTCGCGGTAGCTGGCAAGCTCCGGCTTGATGAGGTCTGCGGGACGGCAGGTGATCGGCTTTTCGTCACCGAGGACTTTCTTGACGATCTCAGGATTCGGAGCTGCGGGAAGTCTGCCGTACTTTCCTCTCAATACGTCCTTAGTCTCAGCGGATACCATCTTGTATCTCTCTCCGCTTATAACGTTGAACACCGCCTGAGTGCCGACGATCTGACTTGTAGGAGTGACGAGCGGCGGATAGCCCAGGTCTTTTCTGACGTTGGGAACTTCTGCGAGCACTTCGTCGTATTTGTCCATAGCGCCCAGTTTCTTGAGCTGTCCGACGAGGTTTGAGAGCATGCCGCCCGGTACCTGATAGATAAGCGCGCGGACGTCGGTCTTGAGCGACTTTTCTGTCAGCCAGCCGTCTTTTTTAAGTCTGTCGGCAACCTTATCGAAATAGGAAGAAAGCTCGTTGAGTTCCTTGAGGTCGAGTCCGGTATCGTACGGAGTGCCCTGCAATACCGCGACCATAGGCTCGGTCGCAGGCTGTGAAGTACCGTTTCCCATAGCAGACAGCGCGCAGTCGATGATGTCTACGCCCGCTTCTATCGCTTTGAGGTAGGTCAGATTGCCCGTGCCCGAAGTCTGGTGAGTGTGCAGATGTACGGGAACCTTGACGACCTTCTTGATACCCTTGACGAGATCGTACGCGGTGTAAGGCAGAAGAATGCCCGCCATATCCTTAATGCAGATAATGTCCGCGCCCATGTCTTCAAGCTCTTTGGCGAGTTTGATGAAATACTCGTTGGTGTGGACGGGGCTGGTCGTGTACGATATCGTAGCTTCGCAGATACCGCCGTACTTTTTACAGCTGTCCATAGCCTGCTTCATGTTTCTGGTATCGTTCAGCGCGTCGAAAATTCTGATTATGTCGATGCCGTTTTTAATAGACATCTTTACGAATTCGTCGACGACGTCGTCCGCGTAATGCTTGTAACCGAGGATATTCTGTCCTCTTAAAAGCATCTGCAGCTTAGTGTTGGGCATCGCTTTTTTAAGCTGACGAAGCCTCTCCCACGGATCTTCGTTGAGGAATCTGAGACAGGAGTCGAACGTAGCGCCGCCCCAGCACTCTATCGAATAATATCCGACCTTGTCCAGTTTGGACGCGACGGGAAGCATCTCGTCCAGACGCATACGGGTCGCAGCCTGCGACTGGTGCGCGTCTCTGAGTATAGTTTCTGTTATTTTAACCATATATTCTTACCTCGTAATTCAATCTTATTTGCCGAACAGAGCAAGCAAAACGCCTGCCGCGACCGCACTGCCGATAACGCCTGCGACGTTGGGTCCCATAGCGTGCATGAGCAGATAGTTTCTCGGATTTTCTTCCTGACCTACGTTGTGCGAGATTCTCGCCGCCATCGGCACTGCGGAAACGCCTGCCGAACCGATGAGCGGGTTGACTTTGCCCTTTGAGACCCAGTACATGACTTTGCCGAGGAGCAAGCCGCCCGCGGTACCGCCCGCGAACGCGAACACGCCGATAATGATTATCTTGAGCGTCTGCACGGTCATAAATACTTCCGCAGTCGCCTTCGTACCGACAAGAACGCCCAGGAGTATCGTGATTATGTTGATAAGTTCGTTCTTTGACGTGTTGGTAAGTCTGGGAACGACCTCTGATTCCTTGAACAGGTTACCCAGCATCAGCATACCGAGAAGCGGAACCGCGCTCGGCAGGATAACGCCGACAACAAGAGTAACGACCAGCGGGAATACGACCTTTTCCGTCTTTGAAACGGGTCTGAGCTGTTCCATGACGACCGCTCTTTCCTTCTTGGTCGTCATAAGTTTCATTATAGGCGGCTGTATGACTTTGATAAGCGCCATATATGAGTACGCCGCGACCGCGATGGACGGAAGCAAGTGAGCCGCGAGCTTTGTCGTAACGTAGATAGCAGTAGGACCGTCCGCGCCGCCGATGATAGCTATTGCGGAAGCTTCCTCTCCCGTAAATCCGATGTTGACCGCGATTATGAAGGTAAGGAAGATACCCAGCTGCGCCGCCGCGCCGAGGATAAGGCTCTTCGGGTTGGCGATAAGCGGACCGAAGTCGGTCATCGCGCCGATACCCAGGAAGATGATAGGCGGATAAATGACCCACTCTACGCCCTTGTACAGGTAGTAGAACATGCCATGATCCGCAACGACTTCTTGCGTGCTCGTCACGGTGATGTCGGGGAATATCTGCTGAACTTTCGCAGTTACGGCTGCGACTTTGTCAAGCATGCTCATACCGGAGACGTCTACCTGCAGAAGCTGAGCAAGCTGAGCGACAGTGCCGCTTATATCCTGCCCCTGAAACTGCAGTACCGTTGAAAGATCGCTCGCGTCGTAGAAAGTATACCCCAAAGTGCCGTACAACACGTTGTACGTGCCCGGTATGTTGATTATGAACATACCGAAACCTATCGCGAGCAGCAGATTGGGCTCAAACTCCTTGTACACGGCGAGGTAGATAAGAACGCACGCTATCAAAAGCATGATAACGTTCTTCCACAGTTCCGTGGTCGTAGTCATAAAGCCCGTGCTCATCCACAGGTTTTTAAGGGAATCTACAAGGTCGAGCGACAAAATTGTAGATGAAAACGCCATTGTTTTGCCTCCGTATTACGCTATCGTGCAGAGCACCGCGCCGGTGTCGATGTTTGCGCCTTCGCTGACAGAATAAGTGATAACGCCGTCCTTGGTAGCAACGATGGGGGTGTCCATCTTCATCGCTTCGAGGATAACTATCGTTTCGTTCTGCTTAACGGTCGCGCCGTTAGCAAAACAGAGTTTCTTGACAAGACCGGGCATCTGGCTCTTTACGGGCTCGCCCTTTCCTGCCGCCGCGGGAGCTGCCGCGGGTGCCGGAACCGCTGCGGGAGCGGGAGCCGCCTTGACTACGGGAGCCGGGGCAACGGGAACTGCCGCGACGACCTCGCCTACTTCTTCGATTTCTACGGCATAAGCCTTGCCGTTTACGGTTACATTGAATTTACGCATATATATTATCCTCTCTCAATTATTTAATTTCTTTTATGGAGCGGACCCTGAACGGGAGATCGCTCATCTCGACAGCCGTCGCGCCGTAATACGCCGCTATCGCCGCCGTTATTGCCGCAACTACTTCGTCTTCGTCATCGCTCGCGCTGACGGGAGCCGGGATCTCTTTGACCTCTTCGACAACCGGAACTTCCGCCGCTTTCTTAGCCGCAATCTTCGCCGGCAGCAACTGTAGGTACGCCACCAGTTTTATTATCGCGATAAGCGCTATCAGCACGATGAATACCAGTCCGAGACCCAGTACGAAAACAAGCAGACCCGTAAGTGTTCTCTCGCCGACGTTCATGTCCTTTATGCCCAGCGCGTCCGGACTGCCTTCCGGATCGCACGCGATGAGTATTCCCGACACCACTGCCAGCAGTACGAGTATTACGGATAACAAAGCCAATCTTTTCTTCATACTACTCTCCTCAGATACCGAGCAGCATCATCAGCGCGGAGGCGATGTAAGGACGCAGGTTCTTCGCTTCGACGACGTTGTCGATATAGCCTTCCTGCGCGCCCAGCATCGGGTTCGCCTGAATCTTCGCGTATTCGTCCGCGAGTTTCGCTCTGGTCTTTTCTACGTCTTTCGCTTTGGAAAGCTGATCGTTCATCAGCGCGTTGACCGCAGTCTCGCCGCTTATCGGAGAGATCTCGGCGTTCTGCGTAGCGAGCGTATAGTCAAAGCCTATGCCCTTGCTCATCAGCGCCGTATAGCCGAAACCTATCGCCTTACCGACCGCGACGCCGATCTTGTCTATCGAGCTGTTCGCAACGGTTGCGATAAGATCGCCTGTCGCTTTTGCCGCGCCCGCGAGTTCTTCTGAAAGATCAGGATTTACGCCGAGAGTGTCGACGAGGGTCACCAGCGGAATATCGAAGCCGTCGAGTTTCTCAATAAAAGAAGTCAGCTTCTTAACGCCGTTTATCGTCATATAGCCTTCCGCGATCTTGCTGTCGGTAGCCGCTATACCCACGCTTATGCCGTTGACCTTTGTAAGTGCGCAGACGACTTCGGGAGCGTACTCACCGCAGTACTCGACGTATCCGCCGTTGTCCGCGATCGCCTTTACTTTAGCCGCCGCAGAGCACTCCTTGTTCAGCGCGCTCGCAACGCGGTTGGGGTCGTCGGCCGCTTCGTCTTCGTCCGCTGCGAGAAGAATCGAAGTCAGCTGAGTAAGCTGCTTCTTGAGATCCGCTTCGTTCTTGTATACGAACTGGGCGAGATCGCTGCCTTTCTTGTGGGCTTTGAAACCGATCATATCCGCATACTTCGGGTAGTCCTTCTGCGTGGAAGCGAGATACATCGGCGAGTTGACCGACATTATCGCGCCCTCTGACATGAACACGAAATCCGCCATAGCGGCGAAAGACGCCATCATACCGACCGCATTACCCTTCACAATACAAAAATGAGGTACCTGACCGCTTACGATAGCCGCTTCTGAAAGCACCTTCGCAAAGCCTTCAAGTACGCTCACGCCTTCGCCCACTCTCGCGCCCGCGCAATCGATGACGGATATCAAAGGAGTACCGGTTTTTACCGCCCTCTGCATGCATCTGACAATCTTGTCAGCGTGCGCCTTGCCGAGGCTTCCTTTGAGGACTTCCGCATTTTGAGCGAATACGTGGAAGGGGCTGCCGTTTACGGTAGCATAACCGGTGACAACGCCTTCGCCGAGAGCGCTCGCCGCGTCGTCAAAGCCTTTTCCCGTAACGAAAACGTCGGTCTCGACGAAACTGCCTTTATCGACGATGCCGTCAAGGAAATCTTTGACTTTCGAGCAAGCTTTTTCGATCGCTTTGGCGCTGACCGTGAGATTGCTGTTCTCCATATTAAACCCTCCAGAATATATAAAGTTTTAATTATCGTAAGAATAATTTACACCATTACACATTATAAATATTTATGACCCAAAAATCAACTGATTTTCAGCTAAAATAAACCCCGGTCTGCCAATTTTTTAACATTACTGTTTTGTAATTATTTTTATGATTTTTTCGAGACATTTACCGATAAAATATATAACAAATGAATATTTTTAAAGCAAAAAACCGTAGGGTTGTGTGTTTTCCGTCATTTAAGCGACGCTTCGGCCGCCTTATCGCAGTCCGTCCGGGATGCGGGACGCGATACGTATTTGTCGCCGGCGCCTCTTCTCTTCTCCGTAAAACTTCGCCGCCTCTCGCGGCGCCGGTACGACGCGACGAATTTTGTTTACAATATAATATTGATATAATAATGTGGAAAAAATCCCGAAGCAAAACCCCTCGCCCCGTACCGAACAAAAATATATCCCGCGACGTCGCGGGATATCTGCAATACCGTTTGTTTTCAGAGCGTTTTCAGATAAGCAATCTCTTCGTCTGTCAGATATCTGTAAGCGCCTCTCGCAAGTCCCCCCAGCCTGAGCTCGCCGACCGCGATGCGCTTTAAGAACACCACTTGTCTTTCGACCGCTTCGAACATTTTGCGTATCTGCCTGTTTCTGCCCTCGGTGATCGTGACGCGCAGGCGCGAGATCCCGTCCTTATATTCTATAAGCTTCACTCGGCTTCTGTTCGTTTTTTCTCCGTCGACGATGACTCCCTTTCTGAGCTGCGCGAGTTTATGTTCGGGCATTTCACCCTCGACCTTTACAAGATATGTCTTTTCGACCTCGTGGCTGGGGTGTGTGAGACTGTAAGTAAGATCTCCGTCGTTGGTAAGTATCAGCAGTCCTTCGGTGTCGTAATCGAGCCTGCCGACAGGCACGAGATGAGGGATATTCACGTCGGTAAGGTAGTCGTAAACCGTCTTTCTGCCCTTGTCGTCGCTTACGGTGGTGATGCACCCCTTCGGTTTGTAAAGCATGATATAGCTGTAATCGGCGACCGGTTTGACCTTTATTCCATCGACCGTGACCGTGTCGTTCGCGGGATTTACGCTGACGCCGAGTTCTGTGACGACCTTGCCGTTTACCTTTACCTTGCCTTCTTCAATCAGCTTATCCGCACCGCGGCGCGAAGCCACTCCGCACGACGCCAAAAATTTGTTCAATCTCTCCATCTGCCGTATTCACCTGCCAGTCTCCGACAAGATTCATCAGAGAAAGCAGCGCTCCTTTGTGCTTTATCTCATTTATAGTAATGATTTTGCGGCTAAAAATCAAGCGATTGCGGTCATATACCTTCAAAGTTCCAACTGCGTCGCCGGCGGCAAGTGCGGCGGGATACTCGTCAAGAGGTTCGAAAACGTATGAAAAATTCTCCGATTCGCCCTTTTTCAGAGGATAATAAATATCGCGCTCGAGTCTCAGCGAGATATTCTCGCCACCTATCGAAAATACGTCCAGATCTTTTGAAGAATCGCCGATCTTATAGTAGTCGTACTCGTCGAACGCGCCGCGAAGCAACGCTTTTGTTCTCTCCCACATATCGGGACAATTCAGAACAACGCTTATAAGCTGCATTCCGTTTCTTTCGGCGGCGCCTACGAAACATCTGCCCGAATCCGTCGTATATCCCGTCTTTACGCCGTTGGCGCCTTCAAACGAAGAAAGCAGTTTGTTTTTGTTGTATATCGTCCGCGCCTTGAGATATTCGCTGCCTTCCACATCGTGAGACTTTGACGAGACTATCTTCGCAAACGTCGGATTTTTTAAAGAATAAGCGGTTATTCTCGCCAGATCGTGAGAGGAAGTATAATGATCCTTTGAATGTAATCCGTGAGGATTATCAAACCATGTATTTTTAAGTCCCAGCCTGTCCGCGAAGTCGTTCATCATCTCCACGAAACCTTCGACGCTGCCTCCGACCTTTATCGCTATCGCAGTTGCGGCGTCGTTACCCGACTGCATCATAAGACCGTATATAAGATCGGAGAGTTTCCACCTTTCGCCCTCTCTGAGATACAATGACGATCCTTCAATACCGGTCATATCTTTCGTTATTTCAACAACATCGTCGACGTTGGAATTTTCAAGCGCGACAATTGCGGTCACCACCTTTGTGGTACTCGCCATTTCCAGCCGCATATCTTTATTGTATGAAGAAAGCACCCTGCCGCTTTCCGCCTCTATAACGATATGTGATGAGCCGTTCTGAACTGCATAAGTTTTGGGTAATTTCAGAAAAATAATGGCTAATAGAATAATTATTGTTACAATAATTGTGCTAATTAAGAATAATTTTAATGTTATTTTTTGCCTTTGAACATATTGCTCACGGCAGAGATCAAGCTGTCCCATTTGCCTGCACTCTCCTTTTTATCAATTTTTATGATGCTGAAACCGCCGTCCGAATACGAAAGAAAACCTATCGGCGTGATGTTTATTCCGCCGCCTCCGCCGCCCGCAAACGGGAACGGAAACGGCGCTTTTTCAACGCCGGATTTATACTGCCCCCCGCCGGTGACGAACCCGACCGTAACTTTTGAAACCGGCAGGATCACGCTGCCGTCGGTCATCGATATCGGTCGTCCGATCACGTTTTCGCTGTCCATCATACTCTTGATATTATTCATAGTGACGCTTATCAGTTCGTTCATCTCTCCGTCCATCACGTTACCTCTTGCTTTATTTTTTTGTGTGTAAAATCAAACTATATTTAATATTTTTTTCGTTTTATTTACGCCGTATATTCTGATTCTAAAAGCTGCGCAGATTAACTTGAACCGCGTTTACGCTTCCGCCCTGCTCTTTCTTTTGTCCGCGCTAAGTTTTATTTTTAACGCTGTAAGTTTAACCAGTATCCCCGCAAGCCCCGCGCCGGTGTCCATATCGACAGTCAGCACGGTATTTTCATATCTGAAATTGGGGTACACGGCGATATCAGCGTTTTTTATCTTTATCTTATTCTCCGTCGCGACTCCGATAATTCCCATCAACGCCGCGATCGACGAAACCGTCATCGCCGTCTGCATGCCGTCGCCCGTTCCTACTGTAAGATACGCCCTCAAAGTCTTAAGCCTTATTCCCGACATCGCCCCGAACATATTTATAAAGACTTTGATCTTGTCCGTGATCTTTTTCTTGAAGCCGTCTTTTTCTTCGTCTTCGAGTTTTTTCTCCAGTTTTTCCTTACTTTTGCTCTTGTTTTCAGAAAAACTCAACCTTTTCAGCTCTCGCGAATTAAGCTGTCCGTACATATATCCGTTACATTCAAACGCTTTGTATTTGAACGCGTGAACATTGCCGAATACAAACGCGTCGACAATTAAAGTTGCGGTTTCAAGGTCGAAATACGCTTTTACCCTTATCCCTTTGATAAAGAATACAACGACGCATGCGACCGTCGCCGCCGCCAAAGCCGAAAATACGATTGCCGTTACCATATTTCTATCTTGCGCAAAGCGTCATTTATTATGTAATCCGCGCTTTGCAACGTCTTTAGGTTTTAAATAAAAAAACGCGCCGCAAGCGCGTTTTGGTTTTTAATATTTGTTATCGGTCTACGGTAAATTATGCACGGATTTGGTTACGCGGCTTCGAAAACAAGCGTTATCCCTCCTTTCATAACGTTTTCTATTCCTTCCGCATTGGTTATTCTGCCCAGCCTCGTGTAAGAATACGAGCTTGCAAACGACTCGTAAAATAGCACAATACAATTATCGCCCCAAAGCATTATATCTCCCGCAATGATATTTCTCGGCTTTTCCTCATCTTTCGGCAGCGAAAAATCCAAATAACAGTACTTTTCGTGAGGCATATCGTTCATCTCGAGTTTAAGCGGCAATTTCGAATATAATTCCTCTGCCGCTTTATTATCGTAAAGCTTTGCGGTAAATTGCGCGTCCGTGCCGATTACGCTTATTTTTACAGTCATGATTCCGTTGATTCCGTTTTCTACTTTATCCTCGTCTCCGACTGGCGTTTCCTCTTCAAAGTAGCCTTCGATACCGTGATTTTCGCGGTAACCGTCGTAACACGCGGTCATAAATACGCAAAAACCTAACAAAAGCGCTACGACGGCAATAAATGTCGCCGCCGTTTTTATTTTACTCATACTTCATACTCTCTTCAAGAATCTTTATTATCTCCGCACGCGTGAGGACTTTATATCCGCCCTGCATAACGAGAGTGCTGTCCGCAACGGCTTCAAGCATTTCCGGCTTCAATCCCAGCTCTTTCGCGTTCAGTACGAGTCCGAGCTCTTTCATCCATTTTTTCATCTCAGAAAGTCCTTCAAGCGCGATCTTTTCATAAGTTTTTCCGTTCGGGTCCACGTTCCATACGTTTACGGCGAATCGCTTGAATTTCTCAAGACCGTAAGGCATTATCAGCTTGTAATACGGCAAAGATACCGCCGCCAGCGTCATTCCGTGCGTGGCGTCCGTATGCGCGCTTATCGCCTGACCCAGCATATGCACTTCCCAGTCCGTGTCTTTTCCCATAGCGACCAATGTGTTCAGCGCCCAGGTAGCCGTCCACATTATGTTGCTTCTCGCCTCGTAATTCAAAGGATCGACGACCGCAATGCGCGAGCTGTGAATAAGAGACCTCATAAGCCCTTCCATCACGTAGTCCGACGTGTTGTCGTCCGTACCCGAAAAATATTGCTCCATGATATGCGACATAATGTCGAAAATGCCGGAAATCATCTGATATTTGGGCAACGTGAAGGTATATTCGGGGTCCAGGATCGCGAATCTCGGGAATACGCTTTCACCGAACACATGACCGACCTTCATCTTTTTTTCCGTATTGGTAATTACCGATCCGCCGTTCATCTCGCTGCCCGTGCCCACCATGGTCAGCACGCATCCGACGGGGATTATCTTACAGTCCGGCTCTTCGAAACGCTCGTAATACTTTTCCCAGACGTCGTCCTCGCAATACGCGGCGACGGATACGCCTTTCGAGTAATCGCAGACTGACCCGCCGCCGACGGCGAGTATCAGATCTGCGTTAAATTCGCGCGCGGCTTTTGCGCCTTCCAACAGCTTCGCGTAAGTCGGATTGGGCATAACGCCGGACACTTCGCGCACCGTCTTGCCGCATTTTTCAAGAACGGATAATACGTCATCGTAAATGCCGTTCTTCTTTATAGACCCGCCGCCGTAGACGAGAAGCACGTTTTTGCCGTAATTTTCAAGTTCTCCGGCAAGCGAATTAAGCGCTTTTTTGCCGAAATAAAGTTTTGTAGGATTGCAATATACGAAATTTCCAAGCATGATTTTATCTCCTTTTTATACGTTTTTACCCGCTTCATACGCCTCTTTGAGCGCCGCGTTTCCTTTTACGTCGCCGAAGTCCGTCACATCCGGACAAAGAATTTTTCCCGCTATCCGGACTCCTTCAAAACAATCGACCCAGCCTTCAATCGCTTTCACCGTGCCGTCGAAAGCGTTTATATCTCCGTCCGCGCAAGTCGCGACGACGTAGACATTTTTAAACCTGTTTTCACGCGGAAAAAGCGGATTCATTCTGTCCAAAAAAGTCTTAAGCTGTCCGCATACGCTGTAATAATACACCGGCGTGGCAAAGACGAGGACGTCAGCGTTATGTACGACGGAAAGAAACCCGTTGACTGAATCCGGAATCACGCAACCGTCGTGGCTCTGACAATAAAGACACCCGCGGCAGAATTTGAGATCGAGGTCTCTTACCGCAATAAATTCAACGCTGTTGCCCGCTTCGGTCGCGCCCTTTGCAAACTCTCTCGCCAGCGTTTCGGAATTGCCGTTCCTGCGCGGAGAGGAAGATATCACAACGACTTTTTTATTCATATTTTCACCTTTATATCCTTTATTTTCTTAGCCGGTACGCCGCCGACCACGGTATTTTTTTCAACGTCTTTGGTTACCACCGCGCCCGCCGCGATTATCGCGTTGTCGCCTATCGTCACGCCCGGAAGTATCGTCGCATGTGCGCCTATCCAGACGTTTTTTCCGATCTTTACAGGCTTTGGCATCATATCCGCGCGGTTTGACGGGTAAATATCGTGATTCAGAGTCGCGATAACGACCTGATGCCCGATAAGCGCGCCGTCGCCTATCTCTATTCCCGCGTGGTCCTGAAAACAGCACCCGGAATTGATGAATACGTTTTTCCCTATCCTTATATTTATCCCGCATTCCGTATAAAACGGCGGAAAACATCTGAACGACGCGTCGACGTCTCTTTGCGTAAGCTCTGAAAACAACGCGACCGTCTCTTCCGGAGTATGAAAGCCTGAGTTTATCTTACCCGTTATCTTCTGAGCGCGTTCCGCCAGTTCGTGCATCTTTAAGTGCGCCTCGCTTCCCGCTTTTATCACGTCCGCGCCTTCGATATACTTTAAAAATTCCCCGTTGTTCATCATCTTACCTCGATTTAATTATAAAATTCGCGGTATAATATGTCAAATACTTATATTTTATGGCTTGCCATAATTGACAAGCATATCAAAACGGTATATCATATATATATGGATATAAGAGAATTAAGATATTTTATTGCAGTAGCCGAAAGCGGCAGTATATCCAAAGCCGCCGAAAAGCTGTTTGTGACGCAACCCAATCTCTCGCGCCAGCTTATGAGACTTGAAGAAGAAACGGGGCAAAAATTGCTCGTGCGCGGCAATAAAAAGACTGTCCTTACCGAAGCCGGCAGACTGCTCTATAAACGCGCGACCGAGATAACGGAGCTTATGGACAAAGCGCAAAGCGAGCTTAAATCGGACGGTGACAAGGTGTCCGGCAAGGTCACTATCGGCGGCGGCGAATCGTACGCGGTCGGACTTATCGCAAAGGCGGCTAAGGAGGTTTCAGACCTCTACCCCGACGTAAAATTCGACTTTTTCAGCGGCGACACCGACGCCGTGACCGAAAAACTCGACAACGGGCTCGTAGACTTCGGAATACTCATTGAGCCGTCGAATCTGGATAAATACGACTCTTTAAGGCTTCCGCTGACAGACAAATGGGGCGTGCTGATGCGAAAAGACTCTCCGCTTTCGTCGAAAGAATACGTCACCCGCGACGACCTCGACGGACTCCCGCTTCTGTTTTCGGTACACTCTTTTAAAAAGAACAACGTTACCGCATGGTTTTGCAGGGATATTGAAAAACTGAACGTGGTCGCGACTTACAATCTGATTTACAACGCTTCGCTGATGGTAGAACAATGTATGGGCTACGCGGTTGGTCTCGACGGGATAATCAACACTTCGGGCGAAAGTCCGCTTTGTTTCAAGCGTTTTTACCCGACTCTCGAAACCCACCTCGACGTAGCGTGGAAGAAGAACGGCGAACTTTCAAAAGCGGCGAAAGTTTTTCTCGACCGTCTGCGGACGGACGTAAGCGGCTGCGACCGCGACGGGTCTCGCGTTAAATAAGCGCGTCTTGCCGATATTTAAATCTCAACGGTAAACCGACGGAATAAACGATAAAAATAGACGGCGTTTGCCGTCTGCTTTTTATATATCTGATTAAGCATTACAGATCGCATTGAATTCGCCTGTATTCCGCTATCGGTTAAAACGCGTAGACCGCAGTCGACGACAAAGCAAAATTGCAAAGCGCGAATAACGCCCCGTCAGTTTTCGTCATCGTCAGACGCGTCATCCGCTTCTTCCTCTTCAGCCGCGATCTCGTCGGCGACGTCTTCTTCGTCTTCGTCATCGTCAGACGCCGCGGCTTCGCTATACGGCACTTCGTCCGCTTCGACAAAAGAATATTCCTCGCCCTGCAAAAAGTCCGGACTTTCGCTCGGGTCGATATACTCGTCGAGTTCCTGCTCCATCTGCTTGCGTCTGAGCTCCTGCTGTTTCGCCTTTTCTTCCGCTTCCTCGAAAGTGTCCGCAATATCGACTTCTCTGTACAGCCCTTCCTGAACGCGGTTGTAATTGCCGAGTACGACAAGTCTGTCCAGCACCTCTTTATAGTCGGGAAGATCGTCCAGATTTCTCAAGCCGAAACGCTTTAAGAATAGCTCCGTCGTAATGTACAGCACGGGTCTGCCGGGCGTGTCGCGCCTGCCGTGAGCCTCGATAAGTCCGACTCTCATAAGAGTTGTTATAGCATAGTCCGCGCTTCTGCCTCCTCTTATGTCCTCGATCTCGCCTCTCGTGACCGGCTGCTTGTACGCGATTATCGACATGACTTCAAGAAGCGCGCGGGAAAGCTCTCTTTCCTTTACCGGCTTGAGCGCTGCCGCGACGATATCTCCGTACTCCTTATTGGACGCGAACTGAACCTTGTCGCCGAAGCACAGAAGGACAATACCGCAAGGGTCCTGATATTTCTGCTCGAGTCCTTTTATCGCGTCGTTCAGGTCCTTTCTGGTCGTGCCTTCGGGAAGCTTTGCCAGTATGTCGGAACGCTTTATCGCGACGCCCGCCGCGAAAATGATAGCCTCGACTATATGTATAAGGTTACTCGTCATATTTGTCCTCCGTCTTTGTCAGTTCGCCGAGATCTACGGGCTTTCCGTCCATATCCTCGTTCAATGTCAGCACTATATCCGCGTAAAAGTTCTCCTGCGTAGCGGTCAGATACTGTTTTTTCATAAGCTCCAGAAGCGCCTGGAAAGTCGTGATGATCTCCACTCTCGACGCGTCCTCTTTGTAAAGATCTGAAAATTTTACACTTTTTTTCTCCTGCAAAACGGTAGAAATGAGCGTAATCTTTTCACTTACGGTGAACTTGTCCTTTTTTATCTTTTTGACCGACATTTGCTGCTCTTCTTTCGTGAAGCGCAGGAATACCTGTCCGTACGCCTCGATCAGTTTGTTGCGGTCAAAACTTTTTATAACGATATCCGCGTCCTCGTCCGTATACAGCGGCTCGCGGTAATACTGGTTGAGCACTTCGATGCGCGCCATCTTGTCCGCCTGATCTTTGAACATATTGTATAAGATGACCTGACGGCGCAGTTCTTCTTCCGGATCGTATTCCTCGTCTTCTTCGTTATGCTCCTCTTCCTGCGGCAACATCGCGCGCGATTTGAGTTGCAAAAGAGTCGCCGCCATCAACATGAAATCGCTGGCGAGGTCCATATCCACAGTGTCGAGCTGATCCATATATTCAAGATACTGGTTGGTCACGTCGGATATGCGGCAGGTCATTATGTCGAGCTTCTGTTCACGGATCAGCGTACAGAGAAGATCCAGCGAACCTTCGAAGTCCGCCAGTTTAAGTGGTACTGCGTCGCTTGCGTGATACTCGTAAAATCCTGCCATTTTTACCTCTTTCGTTTGTTTTTACGCCCCGAGAATCCCCCTAAGGATCGCGTTCATCATATCCACTATCGCGTTCATATACAGCCCGAGTATGTCGAGATACGGAGAGATATATCCCAGTACGTTGAAGATAACGATGAGCCCCAGAAGAAGAAAGGAGCCGTACCTGTAATTGAACGCAACGTATTTGTTGTCCGGTTTAGCCAGCGTTTCAACCAGCCTGAATCCGTCAAGCGGATAAACAGGTATGAGATTGAACGCCATAAGCGTCATATTTATGAGCACTATATAGACCAGCAGGTATTCAAAGAAGGAAAAAGCGTAATACGCCGCTGTGCCCGCCTGCATGGTAAGCACGGCGCTTTTCGTCGCGACAAGATAGAGCGCGAACAGTCCGGTCGCAACCAGCGCGATCAGAAAGTTGCATATAACACCCGCGAGCGACACGGTGATCATGCCCTTTTTATAATCTCTGAACCTTCGAGGGTCGATCGGCACCGGCTTTGCCCAACCGAAACCTATTACCGCAAGCATCAGAAAACCTATCGGGTCAAAATGTTTGACGGGATTAAGTGTGAGCCTTCCGGACAGCTTCGCGGTGTCGTCGCCGTTCCAATACGCGACTGCGCCGTGCGCCAGCTCGTGCATCACGATAGCTATCAAAAGCGCCGGAATATACGCCAGTATCATTACGAATACCAGCCGTTTATCGTCTGCTGTGAGAAGATTTCTGATCAGTGTTATCAGCATTTCAGTCCTTATACTCCAACGATACGTCGTTTCTTACGAGATCTTCGTACGTCTGAGGCTTCACCGCGTAAGCGCTCTTGCCGTCCTTCACGAACACGACCGGAGGCACAAAATTGCGGTTGTAGTTACTCGACATCGAATAGTTGTACGCGCCCGTCGTGAACACGGCGACTATATCGCCGCGTTTAGCCGCGGGAAGCGCGATATCCTTTAATATTATATCCCCGCTTTCACAACATTTTCCGGCAACGGATACGACCTCTGTCGCCTTTTCGTTCGCGCGGTTTGCGAGCACCGCGTCGTATTTTGCGTCGTACAGCGCGGGGCGGATGTTGTCCGTCATACCGCCGTCGATCGCGAGGTATTTTCTGATCCCTTTAATCTCTTTGATCGCGCCGACCGAATACAGGGTCACGCCCGCTTCGCCGACTATCGAACGACCCGGTTCTATCATAAAGAAAGGTTTTTTGATACCCTTCTTTTCAACCGCGTTTTTAAGAGAAGACGTGAGCAACGCGACGTAGTCGCAATATTCTTTTACGTCGTACTTCGGGTCGTCGCCGCTGTAATATACGCCGAAACCGCCGCCGAAATTGAGTTCGTCGACGACTACTCCCCTCTCTTTGAGTCTGACTACATAATCGGTCACGACGTCGACAGCGAGCGCGAACGCCTGCTTGTCGAATATCTGCGAGCCGATGTGACAATGAAGTCCTGCAAAGCGCAGATTATTCTTGCCGAGGATCTTGTCTATCGCCTCGTCCGCATATCCGTTTTTCACACCGAAACCGAACTTCGAATCTACTTTCGCAGTCTGAATAAACGAATGAGTATGCGCTTCGACGCCGGGATTCACGCGAATAAGCACCTTTTGAACGATACCGTTTTCAGCACAAACGCTGTCGAGAAGATCTATCTCGTCGAAACTGTCGACGACAAATGTGCCGACGCCGACGTTCAGAGCGAGTTTTATTTCCGAAATCAGTTTATTGTTGCCGTGAAAATACGCCTTCTTCATGTCGAAACCTACGCTGTTTGCGGTGTATATCTCGCCGCCCGAAACAACGTCGATATACATATTCTCCTGCATTGCGATCTCGTATATAGCCTTGCACGAAAAAGCCTTTGAAGCATAAGCGACGCCGCCTTCGCCGTAAGTTTTTTCGACGGTCTCTCTGAAAGCGCGGCAAACGCTTCTGATATAGCTTTCGTCCATCACGTAAAGAGGCGTACCGTATTTATTGACAAGGTCAACTGCGTCGACGCCGCCGATCTGCAGATGCCCCTTTTTATTCACGTTCATCGTATCTCTGTAATTCATATGAGTTCTCCTGTACTATAAGATTTTAACAAAAACGCGTGTTCAAGTCAATTTATTATAAAATATATATTAACGGCGCATTAAAATAAAAGCGCTAAACAGTCGTATTTGAATTTATTTCGCCGCGCAGGCGTTCGTCATAAAAAGTAACGCCGTTTTTTGTTACGCAACACCGGCTGCCCTTTCTTTACACGAGATATTAACACAGCAGTTAATACCAGCCCAGAATAATAAAAAATCAAAAGCGCAACGATAAAAAATCGCAAGCTCGATAATAAAATTTGTCAACATAATAACTAATATCGCAAACGCACCGATAAAAATATAACGCAACGAGGGCTGAAAATAGTCCGCATCAAAATATTATTAGTATTTTTTAGTATTTATTATTATTTATCGCCACGGGCAATTTATTGTATTTTTTAATATATTCAATTATATTTTATTATAAATAATTAAATTTAAAATATCTACATTCTATGATATTCGATTTATAATAAATTCAAAACCTATAAGAATCAAAAAATATTCTCTCTCCCGTAAGATAAAAACAAAACATCGCGCGGCGCAAGTCCGAAACGACCGCGCCGCAATGTTTTCAGTTGTTAAACGCGCCATTATGGTTTTAGCCCGACGTACGAAAAATATCTTTACGATCTTATCTTTCCGACGTCGTTACCACTTGCCTGCCAGGTCTTTAAGGATATCCCAGATCGTCGCGCGGGATATATCGCAGTCACTGACAAGATCAAAATAATATTCCTTTCCTTCGTAAGTTATCTTTATCCTTCCGATCTTATCGCCTTTGCTTACAGGCGCCTTTATCTTTTCAGGCAATTCGTATTCGACTTTTACGTCGTCGCCCTGCTTTATCAGTATCGACGCGTCGGTCGCCGCGACCGGAGTCATCACTTTGACCCGGCTTTTTTCAACGGTAACGCTCTTGTCTATCTTGTCGCCCTTTTTGCAAACGACCTTATTTTTAAAGTTTGCGAACCCGTAATTGAAAAGTCCGCAAGCCTCTGCAAATCTCGTTTTGCTGTCCGCCGCTCCTATCACGGTCGCGACAGTCTTGATACCGTTTCTCTCCGCGCAAGCCGATACGCAGAATTTCGCGCCGTCCGTATATCCGGTCTTTCCTCCCTTGCACCCCTGATAGCTTCTTATCAGCTTGTTCGTGTTGGTAAGCGTCGTGACACGTCCTGACGGGTGAACAAAATCTTCCGTCCATATCCCGGCGTAATCGTAATATCCGTCGTGTTTCATAAGCTCTCTCGTCATTATACTGACGTCTCGCGCCGTGGAATACTGCTCGCTTTCGGACGGCAGACCGGTCGGATTTGCAAACTTAGTGTTTGTCATACCCAGCGCTTCCGCCTTTTCGTTCATAGAGTTTACGAAACCTTGCGCGCTTCCGCTTACAGCCTCAGCGAGAGCGACCGCCGCGTCGTTTGCCGAAGCTACTATAACTCCCTTAATAAGATCCGTCACCTTGTATTTTTCGTGCGCGTCGAGAAACATCTGACTGCCGCCCATCGACTGCGCGTACTCCGAAACCGTTATTTCGTCGTCAATGCCGAGTTGACCGTTTTCTATCGCTTCGAACACGAGATCTGCCGTCATTATCTTGACCATACTGGCTATTTCGTGTTTACTGTCCGCGTTGTGGGAATACAGCTCCGCGCCTGTCGCAAAATCCGACAGATATGCCGAATGGCAATTTACACTGTACCCGTTTTCTTTTGATTGCACGGCGTTTGCCTCGCATACGTCCGGCGTTTCGCTTGCGTATGCCACGCCCGACCAGACCGCCGCCGTTAAAGCAAGCAACGCAAGCAATATCACAAAATTCTTCTTCATACTGCACCTCTCTTTTAAGATTGTGATTAGTATAAGAAAAAGCGCCGCAAATATGCGACGCAAGAAACAGCGGTGTATTTTTATAAACTCATCACGTATATCTGACAAGGATTATTTTTTTCCCAAAGTAAAGGTATCTCTTCAAACTGCTTGAAACCGAGGCTCTTGTAAAACGCGTTGGTTTCGTCATACTCTTTATATTTTCCTTCAGATACCGTCTTTACCTGCATGTATTCAAATCCTTTCTCCTTCGCGTATGTCTTTGCGGAGTTAAAAAGCAAAGTCCCTATACCTTTGCCACGGTATTTTTTAAGAACGCCTGTTACGGCAACTTCTACAACATAGTCGCTCGTCCTTTTCAGACTCAGAAAGCCTACGAAAAAGCCGTCGTATCCGGCGGCAAAAAACTCTTGGCCTTTAGTCTCCTCAACGTATTTTTCTCTTGAACTTTCGATGCCGAACCATTCCGGCAGATCTCTTAAAATATAATCGCTGATTTTTTGTTTTAAACGGCAGTCGGTGATCCTGTCAATTTTCAACTCGGTATTCATATTATCTTTAAAATTCAGGCGCGGCGTCGACCTCTTTTACCCGGTACGGTACGCCGAAAAAGTCGGCGATAAGCTCCGCGATATAATAAAATCCCTCTATCGTGCCGAGATCTTTTGCTTCTGCGCCCTTTCGATATACAATGACCGGCACGTTTTCCCTGGAATGATCGGTGGACGGAGTCGACGGGTCGCAGCCGTGATCCGCTGTAATAATCAGCATGTCGTCGCCACCGATCTTATTCAGTATATCGGGCAATATCCTGTCAAACGCATTCAGACAATTTGCGTATCCTTTGACGTCGTTCCTATGCCCGTAAAGCATATCGAAATCTACGAAATTCGCAAATAAGAGCGAGTCTCTTTCAGGCTTATAATTGAGTATCCCGTCTCCGACCTCTTTGTTACCGTGCGCGGAGATCGCCTTAGTAATGCCGTAACCGCAGAAAATGTCGCTGATCTTACCGACGGATACGACTTCGATACCGCTTTCGGAAAGCGCGTTGAGAACGGTTTTCGCGGGCGGCATAAGCGCGTAATCGCGCCTGTCCGGGGTGCGGTAATAGTTGCCGTCATTATCCTTTGAAAACGGGCGCGCGATGATCCTTCCGACGCTGTCCTTGCCCGACATTATCTTTCTCGCCTTTTCGCAGCAATCGTACAATCTGTCAAGCCCGAAAGTATCCACGCTCGCCGCGACCTGTAAAACGCTGTCCGCCGATGTATAGACGATAGGAAGCCCTGTTTTTTCGTGCTTTCTTCCCAGCTCCTTTATTATCTCTGTACCGCTTGCCGCCTTGTTGCCGAGAACGCCGCGTACATTCCACGCTTTGCAAAGTTTTTCAATTATATCGGCGGGAAAACCGTAAGGATAGACCGGATGCGGAGACCTGACGATAAGCCCTGCTATCTCGTAATGTCCGGTCGTAGTGTCTTTGCCTTTCGACCTTTCTACAATCCTGCCGTAACTAGCGAGCGGCTCCCTTACAGGCGTTGCAAAATCAAGCCCGTCAATATTGTCAAAGCCGAGCGAATGAAGACAATCGGCTTTTACGTAAGGATATATCGCTTTATACGTGTTGCTTCCCTCGTCGCCGAACGCCGCCGCGTCCGCAGCGCCGCCTATGCCCAGACTGTCAAGAATTATAAGATAACAGGTTTTCATATTTTTATTATAGCATTTCAGGCGTACGGCTTCAATGTTTTGTCGAAAATTCACGCCTTTTTATCCGCATTTCCGACAACAATAGCGGTTTTGCGAGCCGACCTCGGTGATATAATCTAATCATGCAAAACAAAACCGCCGTTTCTTCATATCTGCTTTCCCTCGGTATAAAACCGACGAGCAAGGGATACCGCTATCTTTCAGACCTTATTAATATGCGGCTCGAAGGAAAAGAGATACTGCCCCTTAAATATTGCGGCTATAAAGTCGTATCCGAAAAATATTCGGCAAGCACGGACTGCATAGATAAGAATATCCAGAACTGTATTTCAAAGGCGTGGCTTGACGGCGATATAGAAGCGCTATACGGCGAATTCGGCAATACGATCGACAGCGACAAGGGCAAACCTACCGCGAAACAGTTTATAATGCAGGCGGCTGAAAAAATATCCGCCATATCTCTTCACGACGGTTTTTAAAAATTAAGCCGCATATATATCGTATTTTACCGTTGGTCGCAGAGTCCTTTGTCGAATATTGCTGAATTTTACGGCATAGATTTTTACTATGCGGGCGTGGAACAAGAAATTTTGCTTAAACATTAATTATTTGAAAAACCGCGTTGCGGCGTTCTTTGACGAGCATTCTTCGCTTATCGCGATAACAGTCTGCGCGTGCCTTACGGGCATGTTGATCGGAATTGTAGTCGCGGTGCGATTCGGCGAAGAATATTACAAACTCAACGTTTTCGCCGCGCTTAAAACCGGGGAATACGGCAAATTTTCAACCTTCTTCAAGTTCTTTTTGCTCGCGCTTGCAACGCTTGCGATAAACTTTACTTGCGTATTTAAAAAATATTTTTCCGCACTCGGATTCTTATGGACAGCGTTTCTCGGCTACCGTACCGGGTTGTGCTTTGTCGGCGCGGCAAACGTCGCGCTTTTAGACGGGATATTCGCGGCGATATTTTTCTATCTTCCGCTTTGTATCGGCTACATTATGCTGACCTTCGCGGCGATAGGCGCCGCAAGTAAATATTGGATAGCCAAAGGCGCTGCGACTATCTGCTCCCGATCCGTCGCGGAATTGCTTTCATTTTACGCCGCGCTGCTTCTCTGCTTTACCGCGCTGTGCCTTGCGGTATGCGTAATAATGCCTTGGCTGGTCTCGCTTATACTGCTGTAACAATAAATTTTAAGATAATGCAAAAACAAAAAAACATTCTTTCTTGCGGACAACAATGATTTTTCAACAATGCCGTTCCTATAAAAATGTTCACCGCATATCATACCGGATCCGCCTGCATATCATGCGGTTCTGAGCCGTCCTTTCCTGAACTAATCGCGACTTAAATAAAAAATATTTGCAAATAATAAATCGCAATAAGTCCCGCAGGAATATTCAGTACTCAGCAGTACGTTATGCGGCTGCTTTTTAATTTAAAAATTAAAATTCAAATTGCCGGCAGATCAAAGCAGTAAAAGCAAATTAAATAAGCATATGTAAGAAAAAATATGGGTATTCCCGCATTGTAAACGAAATTCATCGTCTCGTTGCTCACGTGTTACTCACCCGTCCTGCATTTGTTTTCTTCATAATTCAATGTGTTTTTATTACAATTATTCGAATTAATTACATTGACCGTAGTAATATCCAGTACTTAATAGTACGTTATACAGACAACAGGTTAAATTATAATTTTTTCATTATGATCAGTATGTATACTGTTGTTTATCACACCCGCAGGTCGCCCGCCTGATATGCGACAGCCAACCAATGCCGCACCTTTCACCTTTCAATATAACTAGCAATACTCGCCGGCAGACAAACGCCGTCGGTCTCTCCAAACGACGCTAAAATACTTCGCATTGCGATGCAAATAACAACGCGCGCAAGCCGACAAATAACAATGCCGCGAGACAAACAAAAAGCGGACGGTTTCCCGTCCGCGTTCTTGCTTGAAAAGATATGTTATTTCGCGTATTCTACGCGCCTTACTTCTCTTATCACGTTTACTTTGATCTGTCCCGGATATTCCAGTTCGGCTTCGAGCTTCTTTGCGATCTCCTTTGCCATGAACATGGTCTTTGAATCGTCGACCTCTTCCGGCTTTACGATGACTCTTATCTCTCTGCCGGCCTGGATCGCGTACGACGTTTCTACGCCGTCGAACGAATTGGCGAGACTTTCGAGTTTTTCAAGTCTCTTGACGTAATTTTCGAGAGATTCTCTTCTCGCGCCGGGTCTTGCGCCCGATACGGAGTCTGCCGCCTGAACGATTATCGCTTCGAGCGTCTGCGGTTCAACGTCGCCGTGGTGAGCTTCTATCGCGTGAATGACCGCGCGGCTCTCCTTGAATTTCTTAGCGAGTTCTACGCCGATCGTGACGTGCGTGCCTTCGAATTCATGGTCGACGGATTTGCCGATATCGTGTAAAAGTCCCGCTCTCTTTGCGACCTTTACGTCTGCGCCCAGTTCCGACGCCATCATACCCGCGAGGAAACAAACTTCAAGCGAGTGATTGAGTACGTTCTGACCGTAGCTGGTGCGGTATTTGAGCCTGCCGAGGAGCTTTATGAGCTCTGGATGCAGACCGTATATATTAGCGTCGAAAGCAGCGGATTCGCCCGCTTCTTTTATCTCTGCGTCCATTTCTTTCTTGACCTTTTCGACCGTCTCTTCTATCCTTGCCGGATGTATCCTGCCGTCTGATACGAGTTTTTCGATCGTAAGTCTCGCGATCTCGCGCCTTACGGGATCAAAGCCCGAAATGGTAACTATATCCGGAGTGTCGTCAATGATAAGGTCTACGCCCGTGCAATTTTCAATCGAACGGATGTTTCTTCCGACCCTGCCGATAAGCCTTCCTTTCATATCTTCGTTGGGCAGCGATACGACGGAGACAGCGATTTCGGAAGCGTGGTCCACCGCGCATCTCTGAAGCGCGAGTCCGACGATGTTTCTCGCCTTTTTGTCGGCGTCTTCCTTAGCCTGTTGCTCAATCTCTCTTACCTTTACTTCTGCGTCTTTTCTTGCTTCGTCGATCATCTCCTGAATCAGAATGTCTTTGGCTTCGCCCTGGGTCATACCTGAAACCTTTTCAAGTTCCTGCACCATAGCGGCGTGAGCGTTCTTGACTTCGTTTTCGAGCTGTTCGATTTCAATCTCTTTCTGCTCTACTTGCTTTTTCTTTTCGTCGATGAGGTCGGATTTTTTATCTATCGCGAGTTCGCGTTTGACAAGCTGGTCTTCACGTTGAGAGAGTCTCTGTTCCGTTCTTGATAATTCAGCTTTTTTCTCACGCGTCTCCCTGTCCAGTTCATGACGCAATCTTTGCTGCTCTTCCTTAGCTTCTACCTTTGCTTCTTTGAGGTAATTCTTTGCTTCGGTCTGAGATTCTTCTTTCAGCTTATCGCATTCCTGCTTTACGCTGCCTACCGCGCGACGCGCGTAGAATCTGTACACTACCAAACCGATTGCGACTCCGACGATAACCGCGCCTATTGCGATAGCCGCAGCTATACCGCCGGAAATTCCCGCCCCAAGGAGTAAGGTCAAGCCGATGTTACTGCTTAACATTTCAACCTCCTGTTATTCAATTTTTAAGTTTCGTTTACCCGAACACGTCGGGGTATTGTCTTATTATAACCTTATTTTGCGCGCGTTGTCAATGTAAATCGGGATTTTTGACCTTTTCCGACTAAAATTGCGTTTATTGCGCGTTCTGCCCCATGATTTTATCCTTGATCTCCGCCGTCAACTCAGGATTATCTTCAAGATATCTGACGGTATTGTCTCTTCCCTGACCAATCTTCTCGTCGTTATAGCTGAACCACGAACCGCTCTTTACGATTATCTTCTTTTCGAGCGCGACGTCGAGTATGCAGCCCGCCTGTGAAATACCCTTGCCGAAGATTATATCGAATTCTGCGGTACGGAACGGAGGCGCGAGCTTGTTCTTTACCACCTTTGCTTTCGTATGGTTGCCTACGAATTCAGCGCCGTCTTTGAGCGTATCGCCCTTTCTGACCTCAACTCTTATGCTTGCGCCGAATCTGAGCGCGCGACCGCCGGGCGTCGTTTCGGGATTGCCGAACATAACGCCGACTTTCTCTCTTATCTGGTTGATGAAGATTATACAGGTATTGCTCTTGCTGATTATACCGGTGAGCTTTCTCAAAGCCTGCGACATAAGTCTCGCCTGTACGCCGACCGAACTCTGCCCCATCTCTCCGTCTATCTCCGCCCTCGGAGTAAGCGCGGCGACGGAGTCGATGACGATGAGGTCTATCGAATTGCTTCTGACCAGCGTTTCCGCGATATTGAGAGCCTGTTCGCCGTCGTCCGGCTGAGAGACGTAAAGGTTTTTTACGTCTACGCCGAGATGTTCGGCATAAACGGGGTCGAGAGCGTGCTCCGCGTCGATAAACGCCGCTACGCCGCCCGTCTGCTGACAGGAAGCGATTGCGTGCAACGCGACCGTCGTCTTACCCGAAGATTCAGGACCGTATATCTCTATTATCCTTCCGCGCGGCCAACCGCCGATCCCGAGAGCCATATCCAGCGTAAGGCAGCCCGAACTGAACGTGTCGACCTTCATAACGGTTTCGTCGCCCAGTTTCATTATCGAGCCTTTGCCGTACTGCTTCTCGATCTTTGCGATGGCGTCTTCAATAAGCGCGGATTTTTCCTTTGCCTTATTGTCGTCAATCTTTTTTTCCATAATTACCTCTTTAAATTTTTCTTTTTATAGTCTGTCCGACGGCGATATCTCCGCGGATAACTCCGATAAAATAATACAGCGCGCAATTGGTCGCCGCGTTGCGGATATAATTTCTCTCTCCGTCGGCAAACATCTCGACCACGAGAGCGCCTTCCGAGCACGCGACCGCTATGTACCCGAGACCTACGGGGGTGTCGTATTCGTCGCTGTCGGGACCCGCGCAGCCGGTAGTGGATATCGCGTAGTCCGTTATACGGTTGGCAAGAAGCCCCTGCGCCATTTCGAGCGCGACCTCTTTGCTAACCACGCCGTAACTTTCTATAGTCTGCACTTTAACGTGCAGTCTTCTTATCTTTGCGCTGCTGCCGTAAGTGACGAGACCTTCGTAAAACGCCGCGCTGGCGCCGCTTACGCCGACGATACCGGCGCTTATCAGACCGCCGGTAAACGATTCTGCTACGCTGAAAGTCTTTCCTCTGTCTTTGAGTTCCTTTATCACAACCTCTTCGAGCGTCTCTCCGTCTTCGGAATAAAGACTGTTTTCGAGAAGAGTTTTAAGCGCGTTTACGACGCCGTTGAATGCGACCTCGTCCGCGTTATAGTTTATAACGCTTACCGTAAAATCGCGGTATTCTTCATTTATTTCGACCTTTATGCCCTCGGTCGCAGCCGCGCGTGCGGCATTTATATCTTCCTCTCCGAGGTCGAACGCCTTGAGCAGGCACAAATTCTTGCAATTTATCATATTGTCCCCTTTTTAATTCGTGACGGATCAGTCATTTTTTTCTTCGCCGTCGTTCTCTTTTTTGTCGTTATCGACAAAAATCGCCTTGTTTTTTACTATATAGTTTATGCCAGAAAACACGGTGAGCACGGTTGCGAGTATAAGCATTATCCCCGCCGCCCACATCGTGGATTCCCCGAACGAGCCGCCTATCGGCACGAACAGCGCGGTGCCTATCGCGGCAAGCGTGAGCACGGTCTTTGCCTTGCCCCAGATATCCGCCGCGAGTATGAATTTCTTTGAAGCCGCAATCTGCCTGAAAAGACCGATTATAAGTTCTCTTGCGATTATGACTATCGTGCATATCATCGCGACGTACGGCATGCCGTATATAAAGTCTCCTTCCAGGATGAAAGCAAGTCCCGTAAGCACGCATACCTTGTCCGCTATCGGGTCGAGGAATTTGCCGAGAGTCGTTACCAGGTTGTATTTTCTGGCGAGGTAGCCGTCGACAAAATCGGTCAGCGCGGTCGCTATATAGAGAAGCGACGTCACGAAACAGATGATGTCTCCCACTTGCTTGTTTTCTATCTCGTAAAAGTGCATTTCAAGACAAAACAGCACTATAAGTACGGGAAGCATGAATATCCTCGTAACGGTTATTTTTGTAGGTAAATTCATATCACAGTCTCTCCTATAAGGTCACAGCCTTCGCTGTCTAATATTCTTACGTCGTAGAAATTGCCGATTTCGAGACTTCTGCGAGATCGGAACCATACCTTTGCGTCGACCTCGGGCGCGTCGTACGAAGTCCTGCCGACGAACGCTTCCGCGTCCTCGTCGATCCCTTCGTACAGCACCTTTTCGACTTTGCCCACTCTGCGCTTTGTGTTTTCGTTCATTATCATTTCCTGCAAAGAATACAGCCTGTCGTATCTCGCCTGTTTGACGTCCTCGTCTATCTGCCCGTCCATTCTGGCTGCGGCGGTGTTGTCTTCCTGCGAATATTTAAAGAAACCGCATCTGTCCGGCCGTGCGAATTTGAGAAAATCCTCAAGCTCTTCGACGTCGCCGTCCGTTTCTGTCGGGAAACCGACGATAAACGTACTCCTTATGCAGAAATCGCCCTTTTTGCGTATCTTTTCAAACAATTCGGTTATCCCCTGTTTTGTGATACGCCTGTTCATCTTCTTTAATATCTTATCGCTTATATGTTGACACGGTATGTCAAGATATTTGCAAATTTTATCGTTTGTCGCGATATAATCCAAAAGTTCGTCGCTTATGCCCTCGGGGTACAGATAAAGAAGCCTTATCCACTCTGCGTCAAGCTTGCTTAATTCTTTCAGCAAGTCGATAAGAAGGCATCTTCCCGCTATGTCGTAACCGTACCGGGTGATGTCCTGCGCGACCACTATAAGTTCCTTTATCGGATAGTTTTTAAGCAGTTCTTTCGCTTCGTTTACGATATCGTCGACGGGGACTGAGGTATACTTTCCTCTGATCTGCGGGATCGCGCAATACGTGCAGTGATTGTCGCAGCCTTCCGCGATTTTAAGATACGCGTAATGCGGAGGCGTGGTCAGCACCCGTGCCGGCGTATACTTTCTGAAATTCTTATCGTTGGGAACGCATAACGTATGCCTGCCGTCCAGCTCTTTTATAAGCCCCGGCAAAAGATGATAGCTGCCCGTGCCTAGAAACGCGTCGACTTCCGGGAATCCTTCTTTAAGGTCGTTCATATAGCGCTGCGGCAGACAGCCGGTGACTATAAGGAACCTGCATTTGTCCTTTTTATACTCAGCCATTTCAAGAATCGTCGATATCGCCTCTTTCTTGGCTTCGTCGATAAACGCGCAGGTATTGACGACAATGACCTCCGCCTGAGCGGGATCCGGAGTGAATTCGTAGCCGGCTTCCGCAAGATAAGCCAGCATATTTTCAGAATCGATCCTGTTTTTGTCGCAACCGAGCGACACAACTCCTATTTTCAAATATTCCTCTCTTTTGACTCAACGTCGTTTATTTCTCTGCCGCTGCCGTACGAGCTCTTTGCCCGCCCCGGCGTGCGTTATCCGGCTTACAAGCCTTGTCTTCTTCACTTACCTCAATCGGCTGTTATTTTTCAACAGAATAACGGAGCGCGGCTTTCGCTCTTTGTTTACTTCCGTACTGATCGATTGCGAAAGCTTCATCGGTTGCTCCGCCCCTTCAGTTTGCGCAACGAGCCGCAACCAACGCCGCTTAGTCGGCAACGGGCGAAACGCCGTAAACGCCGTCGACGTTGCAGCCGCTCATTCTTCGCTTCCGCCTCCTTCGTCAGAGAACAGTCTGTCGTACTCTTCCTGCGTTATCAGAATATCTCTCTGCTTGTTGCCGGGAGCGGGTTTTGATATAAATCCGCGCGCTTCCATCATATCGAGAAGCTTTGCCGCCCTCGGGAAACCGAGGTAAAGTCTTCTCTGCAACATTGATATGGATATCGAGCCGTTGTCTATCGCAAGCTTTACCGCCTGTGCGAACATCGGGTCGTGATTGCCGCTGCCGCCCGAGTCGCCGGAGTCTCCCGTCGGAGCCGCCTGGTCTGATTCTTCGGGCACGAAGTCTATCGCCTTCTGGATATCCTCGTCGAAATAAGCCTCGTTGTTCTCCTTGACCTGTTCTACGACAGACAGCACCTCTCCGCCGGAAATGAAAGCGCATTGCAGACGTATGGGAACGGGTTTACTGCCCAGCTTATACAGCATATCGCCTTTTCTGAGAAGTTTTTCCGCGCCGGCATAATCGAGAATGGTCTTGCTGTCCACGTTGGAAACTACCGCGAACGCGATTCTTGTGGGAAGATTCGCCTTTATCGTACCGGTTATGACGTCGACCGAAGGTCTCTGCGTCGCAACGATGATATGAATGCCCGCCGCGCGCGCTTTTGCGGTAAGTCTCTTGACCAGCGCTTCGAATTCTTTTGCGGACGGCGATTGCATTATGTCCGCCGCTTCGTCTATTATTATCAGGATATACGGCATCTTCTGCATTTCCTTGTCGGTCTTGCAGAGAGAGTTGTATTCGTCTATGTTTGACAGCTTATGCGTCTTTATATCGGAATAGCGTTTTTCCATCTCGTCGATCGCCCATTTCAGCGCGTTGATGATCTTAGCGTTGTCGCTGAGTATCTCCGGCACAAGAAGATGCGGCAGACCTTCGTATTTGCTGAATTCAACCTCTTTCGGGTCGATAAGGATAAGTCTGACGTCTTCCGGCGAATATTTGTAAAGCATACTCACCAGCATGCAGTTCAGACAAACCGACTTACCTGCGCCCGAAGCGCCCGCGACCAGCGCGTGCGGGAACTCTGTGATATCGCCGACATAACAATCGCCGTCGATGTCCTTTCCGAGAGCAAACAATAAGCCGCCCGACTTGTCGCTGTTGAATTCTCTGGAATTGATTATCGGTTTAAGCCCGACGGTACCTCTGTTCTCGTTCGGTATTTCAATACCCACATATCTCTTCTTCGGGATCGGAGCTTCGATACGTATGCTCTCCGCGGCAAGACACATCGTCAGGTCGTTGATATGCTGCGGGATCCTGTTTACGCTTATTCCCGGCGGGACCTCAAGCTCAAGTCTGCTGAACGTCGGACCTTTTACTACGTTGACGACCTTCGCGTCTATGCCGAAGTTGGCAAGGCAGGTCTCAACGCTGGTTATCTTCTCTTCGAAATCAGTGCCCGAATCCACTTCTTCCTTATAGTCTCTCAGACAGTCGAGGCGGGGCGGAACATAGGGTTTGCGTTTTATCGGCTTTTTGGGCTTGGGCGGTTCGGCGCTCTCTTTGGGAGCCGCAACGCTTTCTTTTACAACCGGTTTCGTCGGAGCCGTCAGATCGGTATTCACGCCGATAACGGGTCTGACGACAGGCTTGACAGGCTCTGCCGGTCCGGGTTCTTCTTTCTTTTCGTCTTCTATATTGCTTCTGACGTACTTTTCGTCGTCTGCGCCGAAACCTTTTAAAGGATCTCCGCCGTATTCCGTCTTGTCTTCCGCTTCGCCGAAATCGTCCATCGAACCGCTTAAAAGAGACTTCTTCCCCGCGCCGCCGTCCTTGACGTCGCCGTCATCTTCCTTCGGCTCGTCGTCGAGAAGCTTGTCTATATTCGTAAACAGATCTCGCGTCACGTCGTCGTCCGAAGTCTTAGCGGCAGCGTCGTAGTTCTCTATATCGTCGCGCGCGCCGGCGTTGTCGTCGTTGAGATCGTCTGCGACTCCGCTTTCTTCGCGCTCCTTTTCCTCTTTCATACGGCGCAGATTTTCTTCCATCGTGCGTATGCGCGAATTGTTGCTGTAACCGTCGTAAATGTCTTTTTCTTCCTTCGGAGTCTCCGCCTTGGGCGAGGCTGCGGCAGGCTTTTTCGCGCCGCCGTAAAGGATGTCCCATGAGCTCCTCGCGTCCGCCTTTGTATCGTCTCCGACTGCGGGCTTTCTGCCCTCGCGGTTGTTGTACAACTTGTCCATCGCGTCCTGCTTGCGACGATTTTTATATACGTCCAGCGCCTCGTCTACGACCTTATCGCTTATCGCGTCGTCGGTCTTATCGTTGCGGTAATAATAATCGGAATAGTCTTCAGCTCTCTCGCCGCTGCCGATATCCTCGATATCGTCGTACTCGACAGGCTTTTTGCCGAAACGTCTGCCCATGCGGTTGGAATGTTGTTTGCCGTCCGCGTCGCCGTTATAGAAGTCGCGGTCGTCCGCTACGACGACATAATTGTCCTCTGCGACGTCCCGATAAGCCGCCTGCGCCGCCTCTCTCTTTTTCTTTCCGGCTCTGCCCGATCCGAACTGACGCGCCCTGAACGTGATCTCTTTATTAAGCTGGGACACGACGAGCAGCGCGATAACTCCGATAAGGATAAGCCCTGCGAGCACTTCGGAAACGATATACAGTTTAGCGGGAAAATAAAGCAGCAACGCGCCGATCCAGCCGCCTGCCGTATCCGCGTTTTCATAGCACGCTTTCATATATTCGCCGTAAGTGCCGTCCGCATAGATCCTGGAAGAATAAAGATGGATCATGACGACGACCAGCGCGACCGCGACGACGTAAAGCAAAGTCACCGCGTTGGTCACGCTTCTCTTGCGTTTAAGCATCAAAGCGATACCGATAACCAATCCGCTTATCGAATAAGCGTAGATCGCGTAGCCGAATACCCCCGTCAAGAATTTTGTAACGACCGCGCCCGCCTTGCCGAACACTCCGAACAAGATCAGGCTCAGCACCAAAAACACGCTGAACAGAGCGAGTCCGTTAGCGAACGAAGAACTTTTGGGGCGATCGTTGTTTTCAGCTTTCTTCCTTTTCAATTTATACTCCTTTCCCGTATGCACGCATATTTCCCTTATGCCATATTATCACTCAATACATTATAGCACAACGCAGTCGAGATTTCAATATAAAATAATACTTTTATTATAGCCTTTATTATAAGCGCGATAACCGATAATGTAACGACTCGCGTAGTTGCCGAACGCACGCTTTTCGCGTTCTCTATTTACTTTAAATCGTCTGCGTTGTCGTTGTTGTCCGGAACGCAGCCGCGCCGCTCATTCGTCGAAAAGCGGATTCAGCGCAATTTTATATCCGTTTTGTGCATAAAAATTCGCCTTCCGCAAATGTTGCGGAAGGCGTTTTATCTCTCGGAAAAATTATCTGTCTGTATATCTTCTGTCTCTTTCCGGGATTTGCGATAGAGATTCGAATCTTTCCGCGACGGCGGTAAGTCCGTATTTTTGTCTGAGAATAAGTATCTTATGCATCATCGGAGAATCGTGATGACGGTCCAGCGACGACTGATCTTTCCATCTGTCTATAAGAAGCACGGTTTCGGGGTCACTTTCTGAAAAATAGTATTCATACTTTTCGTTGCCTTCTTCCCGTCTTATCTCGTCGACGATCCCGCCAGACGTCATCTCTTCGACAAATCTTTTTGCAGAGCCGTTATTCCCTTTATAATAGATATTTACAGTAATACTCATATGTTCCAAGCGTCTACTTTTTATCGCACTTATAGCCTTCTTTACTGCTCAGACCGTTCTGTCTGTCGAAGTTTTCTTTATTTTTGTTCAGATAAAGTTCAAAAAGTTCTTTCGCGTCCATTCCTGCGGTGAGGCACATGCTTACGAAGAAATGCAGGATGTCGACGATCTCGTATTTTATCTTCTCGTCGTCAAGGGGTTTGGGGTTCTTCCACCACTTGAAATTGACCTCGTCGATAAGTTCCGCCATCTCGCTCATCATCGCGAGAGTCTGCCGCTGCAGCCACTCAGACCTGTCGCTTCTGTCCAGGTTGCGCCTTTGGGCAATATCGTCGTTGAGCGCTTTTTGCATCACGAAAATTTTATCCAGTTTGTCCATATTTTTGTCTTCAAGTACTTCTTTGATATCCATAATTTTTCTCCGTTATAGTTTTATTGCTCCGTAAAGGTCTTCCTTTATCTCTCTTCCCACGTAAGCGAGGCTGACTTTCGTTCTGTCGAAATATTTTTTATAGATGTCGTTGAACTCCTCATAGCTTATTTTGTCGAGTTTTGCGACAAGCTCGTCGAAATCCATAAGCGTGTCGGTCATAAGCAGCCATTTGGAATAGAAACGCATCAGCGCGCCGTTGCTGTCCTGCCCCAGGATATACCCCGCCTTAGCCTGCTGTATACCGCGGCGGTACTCTTCTTCCGTAAATCCGTTCTTCTTTACGTCGTCGATTATGCCGGCGACTATTTCGACCGCCTGCAAAGCCGACTTTGTATTCGTGCCGACGTAGACCGCGCCGAAACCGTTGGCATAATAACAGGAATCGTAAGAATAAACGCTGTACGCAAGCCCGTGTTTCTCTCTGACCTCTGTAAACAGCCTGCTGGACATGCCTCCTCCGAACACATAACCTCCTGCGTTTACCGCGAGGTAATCTTTATCGGTGAGACTGACTCCCGGGAATACCATGCCTATATTCGCCTGCTCTATCGGCTTGAACAGCATTTTTGACGAGCCGGTCGCTATATGCGCGATATCGTGCCATTTTCTGCCCGGACGGGATCTGAATCTGCCCTCAAAATATTTTTCAACTATTTTTTTCGCTTTATCCGCTCCGATGTTGCCGATTATGGCGATGACGGTAGTCTCAGCGCAATAGTTGTTTTCCACGTATTCGAGAATATCCTCTCTTTTCAGAGCTTTTACTGTATCTCTGCTGCCCAGTATGGGTCTTGCCAAGGCGTTGTCACCGAAATAAAGCGTGCTTGCCGTTTCCATACAGACGTCTGCGTTGTCGTCGTCGCTCATGGATATCTCTTCGAGGACGACCTTGCGTTCCCTTTCAAGCTCTTCTTTGTCGAATACCGAATTAAAAAGTATATCCGAAAGGATCTCTGCGCACTTTTCGCCGTCTTCGTCAATGCTGAACGTATAAAAACAGGTGTAAGCCTTTGCGGTGAACGCGTTTATCTGCGCGCCCAGAGCGTCTATTTCCTTTACGATATCTATCGAACTGCGCGTTTTTGTACCCTTGAAAAACATATGCTCGAGAAAATGCGAAACGCCGTTGTTTCTTTCGTTCTCGTTTTCGCTTCCCGCGCCGGTCAGCACGCCTATCGCGACCGCGCGCGACGACGTTCTTTCAAGATGGACGAGCCTGAGCCCGTCTGCGAATTTATATTCTTTTGCCTGCATCTTACCTCCCGTACGGTTAAGGTATGCCGTAATAAAGCGGCAGACGCCTTTCGCGCCGCCCCGCTTTCTTATACCGATCCGTATATATTCAGTATAAAATATTATGCGCGTTTTGTAAAGTAATAACCCCTTTTTCATACCCGCTCAAAGCCGCTCATATAATATTGTCGGAGGGAGATATGAACTTGACCGAAAACCGCGCGTCCGCGCCTAAAACGGAAAGAAAAAGAAAGGCGTTTATCGAGATACTGTCCAACTGCGCCATCATAGTGATGCTGATATCTCTGTGTATCGTCGGCTTCGGAGGAAACGGAACTTACAACGCCGTATTTTCGTCCGGCGGAGAAAACTCCGCAATATACCGCGGCGAAAGCGCGCGGTCGGAAGTCGCGCTGATGTTCAACGTATATCAGGGCAACGAGTATCTCGAAAGCATTCTCGACACTCTTAAAAGCTATGGCGTTCACTGCACGTTTTTTATCGGCGGCTGCTGGGCGGACGACAATAACCGCCTTATAAAACGCATCGCGGACGAGGGGCACGAGATCGCAAACCACGGTTATTTTCATAAAGACGGAAAGAATCTGTCTTACGCGCAAAATAAAAGCGAGATAGTAGCGACCAACGACCTTTTAAAGGCGATGACCGGCAGGACGCCGACATTGTTCGCTCCGCCGTCCGGCAGCTACGGCAAGGATACGCTCAAAGTCTGCGAAGAACTCGATATGAAAGTAATTATGTGGAGCCGCGATACCATAGACTGGCGTGACAAGAACACAGAGACAATATACACGCGCGCGACAAACAAAGTGGAAGCGGGCGAAATGATACTCGCCCACCCGACCTATAACACCGCCGAAGCGCTGCCCGACATCCTCAAATATTATAAAGAACACGGACTTAACGCGGTCACGGTATCTCAGATAATAAGCAGGACGGTTTAATAAAAAAGCGGTCCTTCCGACCGCTTTTTTTTATTTTATCTCAGACCGGTTGATTTTTCTTTCTTTAAAATAAAATTCTCTGTCTCTTTCATTTATTTTTCTCAATACTCCGCACGGATTTCCGACCGCAACGACGTCGGACGGTATGTCTTTTGTCACAACGCTGCCCGCGCCTATGACAACGTTATCTCCTATCGTAACGCCCGGCACTATCACCGCGCCTGCGCCGATCCAGCAGTTTTTGCCGATTTTTACCGGAAAATTGTATTGATATCCCTTTTCCCTGAGTTCGGGCAAGACGGGATGACCTGCCGTTGCCACGGTAACGTTCGGTCCGAACATTGTATTGTCACCGACATATATATAAGTATCGTCTACAAAAGTAACGCCGAAATTACAGTATACGTTATCTCCGAAATAAACGTGTTTTCCCGCAAAATTAGAGTAAAACGGCGGCTCAATATAGCAATTTTCGCCTATACGGGCAAACATCTTTTTCATTAACGACTGCCTCTTTGCGCCTTCCGTCGGACGAGTATGATTGAATTCGTAAAGCAATTCCAGACATTGAGTCTGACAGTCAAGTATTTCTTTATCGGAAGGTAAATACAGCTCTCCGTTGTGCATTTTGTCTTTCATTGACATAAACGTACCTCTTGTTATCTCAGGTTTTTTTGCCTCTTTGTTTATCGTGCGATATGTGAACGGGCGCGGCAATCAGCCGCGCCCGTAAGTTTTCTTACAATGCAGTGATTACAGCTTCTTTACAAGGCTGAGCGAAATGCCTTTTTCGGAAATTCCGTCTACCTTTACGAGGACTTTGTCGCCTATTTTGACGACGTCTTCGACCTTATCAACTCTCTTCTTGTCCAGCTTGGAGATATGGATCATGCCGTCCTTGCCGGGAGCGATCTCAACGAACGCGCCGAAGCTTGCCGTACGGACGACCGTGCCTTCGGTCTCAATACCGACTTCGGGATCGTTGACGATAAGCTCGATGATCCTGCGCGCCTTCGCGATCATATCCTCGTTCGGGCTTGCGATATATACGTCGCCGAAATCGTTGATGTCGATCTTGACGCCCGTCTCGTCGATGATCTTGTTGATCGTCTTGCCGCCGCTGCCGATAACGTCTCTGATCTTGTCGGGATTGATGTTGAAGGAGATGATCTTCGGAGCGTACTTGGACAGATTGGGTCTCGGAGCGGGCAATACAGCCAGCATCTTGCCGAGGATCTCAAGTCTGCCTACTCTCGCCTGCGCGAGCGCCTTTCTCAGAATCTCTTCGTTGATACCCTTTATCTTGATATCCATCTGGATGGCGGTGATACCTTCGGTGGTACCCGCTACCTTGAAGTCCATATCGCCGAGGAAGTCCTCAAGACCCTGGATATCGGTAAGAACGCTTACCTTGCTCTTGTCTTCGTTGGAGATAAGACCCATTGCAACGCCTGCGACAGGTCTCTTGAGCGGAACGCCCGCGTCCATAAGCGCAAGGGTGCTGCCGCATACGCTTGCCTGAGAGGTGCTGCCGTTACTGCTCAGAACTTCGGAAACCGTCCTTATAGCGTACGGGAAGCTGTCCTCGCTGGGGAGCATCGGCTCAAGAGCGCGTTCAGCGAGCGCGCCGTGACCGATCTCGCGTCTGCCCGGGCTCTTCATCGGCTTAGCTTCACCGGTGCTGTACGGCGGGAAATTGTAATGATGGATATATCTCTTGCAGACCTCGTCGTCGAGACCTTCAAGCTTCTGTACTTCGCTTATGCTGCCCAGCGTCGCGCAGGTAAGGACCTGGGTCTGACCTCTGGTAAACACGCCGCTGCCGTGAACTCTGGGGAGAACGCCGACTTCGCACCAGATGGGTCTGATCTCGGTAAGCTTTCTGCCGTCCGGACGTATGCCTTCGTCGAGGATCTTAGCTCTTACCTTTGCCTTCTTCATTGCATAAAGCACTTCGCCCATATCCTTTTTGCCTTCGGGGAACTGCTCCGCGAAATGTGTGTAGACGTCGTTGTCGAGATCTTCTTCAGCCTTCTCTCTTTCCTGTCTGTCGAAATGACTGAGCACCTCGTCCATCTTCTTGTCCGCGTACTCTTTGACAGCCGCTTCGATCTCGGGAGCCGGATGATAAAGCTCGGGAACGATCTTTTCCTCCTTGCCGATCTCTTTCTGAATGCCTTCGATGAACGCGACAATCTTCTTTATCTCTTCGTGACCGAACAGGATCGCGCCGATCATCTCTTCTTCGGTGACTTCGTTAGCGCCCGCTTCGACCATAAGGATAGCCTCTTTGGTGCCGCTCAGCGAAAGGTGAAGCTTGCTTCTGTCTCTTTCAGCGGTGTTGGGGTTGATGACGTATTTGCCGTCGACAAAACCAACGACTACCGAACCGGTCGGTCCCGCGAACGGAATGTCCGAAATGGACAGCGCGACAGAACTGCCGATCATCGCGTAGACCTCCGGCGGAATGTCCGTGTCTACGGAAAGGCAGGTCGCAACGACCGCTACGTCGTTAAAGAAGCCCTTGGGGAACAGCGGTCTGAGCGGACGGTCGATAAGTCTCGACGTCAGTATCGCCTTGTCGCTGGGACGACCTTCGCGCTTCTTGAAACCGCCGGGTATTTTGCCGACGGAATACATTTTTTCTTCAAAATCGACGCCGAGGGGGAAGAAATCTATGCCGTCTCTCGGAGCCTTTGCCATAGTCGCGTTTACCATTACCACGGTGTCGCCGCATCTGACGATACAGCTGCCGTTAGCCTGTCCGCAATACGCGCCCGTTTCGACGGTCACTTCTCTGCCGCCGATCTGAGTGGAAAAAATCTTTGTACGTTGTATATACCGTTATTTTTTATCGGATAAGCCGCGTGTTTTAAGCCCCGCGGACGGCTTTCGCACAGAAAAACGGGGTTGCCGCCGTCGGCACCCCCGTTGCCTTTTACTTTCTCAGACCGAGTTTTGCGATAAGGGCGCGGTAGCGCTCAATGTCGCTGTTTTTGAGGTAGGTGAGCATATTGCGTCTCTTGCCGACCATCTGTTTCAGACCTCTCATGCTGTGGAAGTCCTTTTTGTGTACCGCAAAGTGCTCGTTGAGCTGTTCGATCCTTGCGGTGAGAAGCGCGATCTGAACCTCGGGAGAACCCGTGTCGCCTTCATGCTGTGCGTACTGAGCTATTATCTGCTCTTTGGTAAGTCCTTTTTCCATTGTTTTGCCTCCTTTCTTTGGAAAAATAATTTGCCGTCGACTGAGAAAAACATCGGAGTTTTTGTCGATCCCGGCCGCGGTACATAAAGTATGTTAGCATAAATAAATATTTAAGGCAACAAAAAACGCCCCATATTTTTATTTTTTCTCGCTTGATGAAATTAATCCGCGAACTGCGGGCGGACATCCTGTTTCCCGGTAAAAAACATCCTTTTTTTCGCGGGGACTTCGCTCCCTCTCGCAAGGTATACGTCCAGTCCTTTCGGGTTTGCGCACCTCTCGAGAAGATTTAAGGATACGTCCAGCTTTTTGGAGATGCCGCCCGCGCCGTTTGCGATTATCGTGGTCGTCTCTTCCATAATATCCACGTTGTAAATGCAGAATTTTCCGGGTTTTGCATAGCCTACGTTTTCGAGGTTGCCGCTGACGTATTTCTGACGGTACATATAATAAGGCGTATACCCGGCTTCTGACACCGCTTCCCTCGCGTAGTCCACCATTTTCGCAGCGAGCCCGTCCGAGGTGTTGTCGTATCCGCCGACTTTTAAGACTGAGCCTTTTTTCAGGGCGAGCGTATGCACTGTGATATTTTCGGGCGCAAGCCTTATCGCCTCGTCGACGGAATGTCTGAATTCGTCGAACCCTTCGCCCGGAAGCATTGCGATGAGGTCGGTATTTATATCGAAAGAATATTTACGCGCCATACGGTAAGCGTTATATATGTCTTCAACGGTATGTCTTCTTCCTATCGCGTCCAGAGTCGCCCGATTGAAAGACTGCGGATTTATAGAGATCCTTGTCACCCCCGTTTCGTCCATAATTTTCAACTTGTTTTCTGTTATCGTATCCGGTCTTCCGGCTTCTACCGTAAACTCGCTTTGACCAAAATCGCAGAGGGAAAGTATGCTTTTGAATTCGTCGTCCGGAATACAGGTCGGCGTACCGCCGCCGACGTATACGCTTCTGATTTTATAGCCGGTCTCTTCGATAAGCTTTTTGCAGTCTGCGAGTTCCTCTCTTAAAAGCTCGCAATACTTCGGCACGAATCTTCTGACCTTTGACATCTCCGCGGAGATAAAAGAACAGTATACGCACCTCGTCGGGCATATGGGAATGTTGACAAAGACGTCCGCAACGCCGTCTTTTTTAAGATATACGGAAGACTGATTTTCGACGATCTGAGAGATAAGCGAAGTTTTTTCTCCGCTTACTCTTAAATCTTCCGTAAAGACCTTTTCCGCGTCGACCCCGCTCTCCTTCATATCGTGAAAAAGTTTTGTCGGACGTATCCCGGTAAGCGATCCGTACGGCAGAGATATACCCGTCATTTTTTTAAGCACGTCGTACAGCGCAACCTTGGAAATTCGCTTAATTTGGGCGATTTTAGCCAGATTGCTTCTTGATATATCTATTTTTCGAGTTATTTTATAATACTTTTCAGGCAGATAGTCGCAAGAAATTATAACGGTTAATTGTTCTCCGTCTTCATCGAGCGATAATAGAAGCTCTTTTCCTCCCTCTGCGTTCACGACGTGAGGCTCAAACTCTCTGACAAGCTCCATATAGTCGGCGTAATATTTTTCTTCTGTCGTCTTAAAATCAATATCCATAGTTGTCGGTAAGAACGGGATTGTGTTCTCTCTCGTGCGCCAGCGTGCTGTCGCCCTCGTGTCCGCATAAAAGTTTATAGTCGCCTTTCAATGCGAAAAGTCTTTCGGCGCTCATTTTAAGCTTATTGAAATCTCCGTCGTAATTGTCAAACCTGCCGTAGCTGCCCTCAAACAGAAGATCGCCGCAGAATATCGCGTCTCCAACAATGTAAGATACTGACCCCGCGCTGTGCCCCGGGGTGTGATACACCTCTACCCTCATACCCGCTATATCGAGGACGTCGCCGTCTTTGACTTTTACGTCGACATCGAAATGAGGCACTTTGTTTATACCGAACATTGAAAAATTTTTCTTGCCGTCGTCTATCTTTTCGATATCCGATTCGTGCATATAAATTTTCGCGCCCGTCGCTTCTTTCAGCTTCTTTACGCCCATGATATGGTCGTAGTGTCCGTGCGTTATCAGGATTGCGGCTATCTTCACTCCCCTGCTTTTCGCCGCTTCCGTCAGATATTCCGCTTCATAACAGTCGACGACGAATCCTTCCTTTGAAACTTCGTCGTAAACGAGGTAGCAATTGGTAATACCTCTCGTTTTTACTATCTGCATATCTCTCTCCTATTTGTCGATTATCATTGTGACAGGTCCGTCGTTGGACATTTCAATGTGCATATGCTCGCCGAAAACCCCGCAGGCGACTTTGCCCAGCATCTCTCTGAATTTTTCAAGCGTATAGTCGTACATAGGTTTTGCGACCTCGAAATGCGCGGACTTGGAAAAGTCGGGGCGTCTGCCCGTAGCCGCGTTGCCGTACAGCGTAAAATTGGACACGCACATTACCTCTCCGCCTATATCTTTAAGGGTCTTATTGAGTTTCCCGTTCTCGTCGCGGAAAATGCGCATGCCGACGATCCTGTCGACGACGTAATCTATCTTTTTCTTATCGTCGTCGCCGGTATAGCCGACCAGCACGAGAAAGCCTTCGCCTATCTCAGATATCTTTTCTCCGTTCACGCTGAGCATAGCGTTGTTTACTCTTTGAATTACCGCTCTCATATTTATTCCTTTTGCCGCGCGAGCGACGTAAATTATTTTGTTTTATCCGCTTAAAAGGGCGAGCCTGCTTTTAAGCCTCGTAATACCGCGCATTGTCCGTCGGACCCGCGTCAGAGCCGCGGCGCCAAACGATATGTCTTATTATGCGCCTTATTCTTTTTCTCAATTAAAACTGCGGCGAATTTTTCGCCGCGTTTCCGATTGCAGCTTACTGAGCGGTTTCCGACGCAAATTTACGGACTTACCGTCGGCTGCCGTTTTATGTTATACGTTGTTCGTTCTCGAAACGGACGTTACGCCTTTAAGCGACTGTATCTTCTTTATAAGGTTTTCCAGATCTCCGACGTTGCTTATCTCGACGGTTACGGTTATCACTGCGACGCCGTTCTTTTCCGCGCGCGCGTTGATATTCGTCATAGCGATCTTCATGTTGTTTATAAGGGTCGCGACTTCGATGACGAGCCCCGTTCTGTCTTCCGCCGTTATACCGAGAGAGGAAACGAATTTCTCTCCATCCGCGCTCTTTGACGGCCAGACCGCTTCGATAAGGCGTTCCGGTTCCAGATATCTGACGTTGGGGCAATCGGCTCTGTGTATCGTAACGCCGCGGCTTCTTGAGATATATCCTACTATCTCGTCGCCGGGCACGGGCGTGCAGCAATGCGAAAATCTTATCTTTATGTCGTTGAAGCCCTTAACGATTATGCCGCTGTCGTTCTTACGCTTGCGCGAGGTCGACGGTTTGACTTCGATAACCGGCTCTTTCTTGCATTCTTCGACCTTGTACAGCTCGATCATTTTCGCAAGCACCTGATTGGTCGTCAATTCTCCGAATCCGACCATGCCGAATATCTCGTCGGGGTCTGACACGTTGTATTTCTGTTTAATATAGTCGCGCCACGGCGCAAGCGCGACGAGGTCAGAAAGCTGATAATTCTTGCGTTTCGCCTCTTTTTCGAGCATATCCTTGCCGCGGCGGACGTTCTCGTCGCGCAGTTCCTTTTTGAAAAAGCTCTTTATCTTGCTCTTTGCGGACGGCGTTTTTACGAATTTCAGCCAGTCTCTCGACGGACCTTTCGCGGTATTGGAAGTAATGACTTCGACGACGTCGCCGTTGGTCAGCACGGTATCGACCGGCACAATCTTTGAATTTATCTTTATTCCGACGCATTTGTTGCCGACCTGCGAGTGTATCGCGTATGCAAAGTCGATGCCCGTCGCACCCGCCGGCAGGTTTATGACCTCTCCTTTCGGGGTAAATACGAACACCTGATCCACATAAAGGTCAAGCTTTAGCATATCCAGATATTCGCGGGAGTCGCTGACGTCGTTCTGCAGTTCCATAACGCTTCTTATCCACGCCAGTTTGTTGTCGTCTATGGACGAGTTGCCGTCCGCCATTCCCTGTTTATACTTCCAGTGCGCGGCGATACCGTATTCGGCTATCCTGTGCATTTCATGCGTTCTTATCTGTATCTCGAACGGCGAACCGTAGCTGGAAAGCACGGTCGTGTGCAGAGACTGGTACATATTCGTCTTGGGCACGGATATGTAGTCCTTGAACCTGCCCGGAAGCGGCTTCCACATCGTATGGATCGCGCCGAGCACCGCGTAACAGTCCTTTACCGTATCGACGATGATCCTGACCGCGGTCAGATCGTATATCTCCTCAAACGACTTACCCTTCTGCATCTTTCTCCAAATGCTGTAAAAATGCTTGGGTCTGCCGTTTATATCGCCCTTTATGCCCAGTTCTTCCAGCATCTTTTTAAGGTCCGCGGTAATGGATTCAACGAGTTTCTGTCTTTCGACTTTTGTCGAAGCGACCTTTTCGGCTATCATATAATAGTCATCCGGGTGCAGATATCTGAGACACAGGTCCTCAAGTTCGCCTTTGACGCTGGCGATTCCCAGACGCGCCGCGATCGGAGCGTATATTTCAAGAGTCTCTGTAGCCACGCGCTTGCGGTCTTCTTCCTTGCGGTAAGAAAGCGTGCGCATATTGTGCAGTCTGTCCGCAAGTTTTATGATTATAACGCGGATGTCGTTGCTCATCGCAAGGAACATTCGCCTCAGGTTTTCCGCCTGCGCTTCTTCGCGCGATTTGAAATTCAGCTTGCTCAGCTTCGTAACGCCGTCGACCAGCATTACCACGCTGTGCCCGAACTCGCTTTCTATCTCCTCTTCGGTTGCCCCCGTATCTTCTATTACGTCGTGCAGCAGCGCGGCGATTATCGTGTCGCAGTCCAGCCCTAATTCGACCAGTATCGAAGCGACGGCGACCGGGTGGACAAAATACTCTTCGCCCGAATGTCTGAGCTGACCTTTGTGCGCGGTTTTGGCAAAGTAGTACGCGCGGACTATCCTCTGATAGTTCGCATCCGAATAAGTATTTTCGATCTGAGTCAAAAATTCTGCGTTCATATCCCTTTGCCCGCGCGCGTTATCGCGCCTCCACACTTATATAATACCACTTTTTTAATGCGTATCAATACCCAATTTACAATTTAAGAGCGTTTTGATCCGTTTTTTGCCGGGATTTACCGCTTTTTTATTCAACCGCACACCGCGCGGTAAAGTCTGCTGTCCGACAGCTCGGCTTTAACACCCTGCACGCAATGTATGTCGGCGCCGTAATATATCAGCCCGAGTTCTGCAAACACGTAAAAACAGATCAGAAATTTTCTCTTTTCCACGCCGCAATCGTTCGCAACGGCGGCATAAAGCGCGTTTACGTCGGTATATCTGCCGACAGCGGTTGCCTTTCTTATCGCCCTGTAAACCGCGCCGAATTCTTCGTAAGTCGCCGCATGGTCGCGGTATGCGTTGAAAAGATCGGACATTGCGTATAACTTCACCTTGCCGTCTTTTGCGAATCGTCCGATTCCGGTGAGCGGCTTTTGCAGCAATACGGTTTCCGCATAAAAATCGGTCGCGCCCGACGCGGGACACAGAATTATCCGCGTTTCCGGAAGCTTTCCTTCTCCCTTGCCGTATGCGGTCCTGAGTCCGAGTTCTTTTTCGGCTCTTTCCGCCGTCTCTTTGTCGAACGCGACGAAACATACGCCGTACTTTCTCTCTGCAAGTTTTTTTGCCTCTTCCGGTGTCACGTTCACGACATCTGCGTCGTCCTCTTTATCACGATTTTTGCGGGTTTTGAGGTTGTATTCGAAACAGATGTCCTCGCCGGGAAGCCCGCCCGGTCTTACGCTTCTTACGACCGCCTGCGTGCGTTCTACGTTGTTGAATACGGAATAAGATACGTCGAGGTAAAGCCTCTTTTCCGCGTCGCTGTTCAGATATTCTCTGTCCTCCGACATGCCGAACGCAAGCACTTCCATATTCTTTATCCTGCACTTGACGTGACTGCCGTCGCCGAACGGCACAAAATTGCACTTTCTTTCGTCGATCGCGAATACAGGCGCGGGATTACCTTCGCCGAACGGCTGCAATAACATAAGCTGCCTGGTGACCCCGACGTCGACCGCGCCGTCAAGCAGACAGTCGTACTCGCGTTCGCTCTCGCCGACCTTATCGCCGTAGACCTCGCGCGCATACGCGTTTACAGCCTCTTTAAAGCCGTCGAAATTTTCTTCTTTAAGTCCCACTCCGCATGCCATCGGATGTCCGCCGAAGCGGGTCAGATAACCAGAAGAGCGTTTTACGCAGTCGAGAATGTTTACGCCGGAAACGCTCCTTCCCGAGCCTTTCAGTACGCCTTTGTTCTTTGTGAAAAGTATCGTCGGGCGCGAGAACATGCCGACTATCCTCGAAGCCGTTATCCCGAGCACTCCGTCGTCCCAGTAAGGCGCGTAAAGTATTATAAACGGATATTTTTCAAAATCGTAGTTTTTCAGCTTTTCCAGACAGTCCGCAGTGAGATCGTCGGTCAGTTGCTGGCGCACGTCGTTGGCATTGTTTATCTCGTCGACCAGACATTTCAGCAGAAACATATCGTTTTCGACAAAAAGCTGTACGACTTCGTTGGCGTCCTTGACCCTGCCCATCGCGTTTATCCTGGGAGCAAGCTTGAAAGCTATGTCGGAGGACGTGACCTGCCCTTTTATACAGCTGTCCGCAAGAAGGGTTATTCCGCGCCTGTAACGCCTGTTTATGCTGACGAGACCGTAATATGTGATCACCCTGTTGTCGCCTGTCAGGGGCACCACGTCGGCTACCGTCGCGAGCGCGGCGATATCGTAATATTTCTTGCTTTCGTCCACGCCCGCAAGAGCTTCTATAAGTCTCAGAGCGACCCCCGCGCCGCAAAGATTGCGGAAAGCGGTATCGGTAAGCGCGCTTACGTGCGGGTTGAACACCGGGCAGTCCGGCAGTTTTTCTCCCGGCTGATGGTGGTCGGTAATCAGCATATCGAAGCCCAGCTCCTGCTGAGCGTAGTCGACCTCTTCGACGGAATTTATACCGCAGTCGACGCTTATCACGACCTGCGCGTCCGTGTTTTCCGCGATATAATCGAGCGCGGACACGCTTATTCCGTATCCGTCGCTGTGGCGGTTGGGGATAAAATAATTTACCTTGCCCCTGCTGACCTTTGACAGATACCCGTAAAGTATGGATACGGCGCAAACGCCGTCGCAGTCGTAGTCGCCGTATATAACTATGCTTTCGCCGCCTGCTATCGCGCTTTTAAGCCGCGCGGCTATCTCTTCTATCCCCGAATATTCGCTCAGAGGAGTAAGCGAAGAAAGCGTCGGGTGCAGAAATTCGCGCGCCTTTTCAACGTCGTCGATCCCTCTTTTTACCAGAAGGTCGGCGACTATCTTGTCAAGCGCCAATTCTCTTTGCAATACAGACGATTTTTCCGCTTCAGTCATTTCACCCTCGCGCGCGTAATATTTTATATATCTATTATATACGAACTTTTCGCCGTTGTCTTTAATTACCCGGCTGTTTTAGATTAATTTTTAGTTTTTGTATTTGTCTGACGGTAAAATATGCTTGTTTACGATAAAAACAAAGGACCGCGTCGCCGCGGCCCCGGATATCTTTATTTAAGCGTTTCTTTTTTTCTTCTGACCCACGAAGGTCGGATTTGCCTTGTTCGCTCTTTCTCTCTTCCAGTTGTCGTAGCCGTTCTTCATCAGCGAATACAACGCGGGAGAAATGAACACTGACGAATAGAAGCCCGCGATGAGACCGAATATGACGGGCAGCGCGAATTCTCTGACCGTCGAAGCGCCTAGTATCGCGAATATAACGATCGCGAACATCGTCGTGACGGTGGTGTTTATCGTTCTGGTCATAGACTGCTTGGTCGACTTGTCGGCAACATCGAAATTGTCGACGATCGCGTTGAGGTTGAGCTTCTTATCGATCTTGTTGTTCTCACGCACACGGTCGAAAATGACTATCGTGTTGTTGATCGAGTAAGCAACGATGGTGATCATAGCCGCAATGAACGAGCTGTTGACCTGGATATGGAAAACTATCGTCAGCGCAACCATTATCACTACGTCGTGCATAAGAGCGATGATCGCGGCAAGACCGCTCCACAGCTCAAATCTTATGATAACGTAGACAAGAATTATCGCAAGTGATATCGCAAGAGATATGACAGCCGTGCGGATAAGCGATTCGCTCGCGGTCGCTCCGATGTTGCTGTAAGTGACGGAAGCGTTGGTATAGCCGTTTTCGGCGCTGTATATCTCATTGAGCTTTTCAACGATGAGCTCGTTCCTGACCTTGGTCAGTTCGTTGGTCGGGTCGTAAGTCTTGGATATGTTGTCGTATTTGACGACAAGGGTCATATTCGCGCCCGTATCCGACTTCTGGCTGTAGCTCACTGTAGCTTTAACTGCGGAAGCGTCAATGGTTTTGTCGAGATTTTCTTTTGCGTATGCCACGACCTGTTCAGCGATCTCGTCGTCTTGCAGAACGCTTAATACGGTATCGAAATGAGAATTGTATTTATCGCTGTCGGAAAGTTCGCCGTCGCCGAGGACTACGTTGACGACAGAGCCGCCCGCAAAGTCGGTACCGATATTCATTCCTTTGGACACGTCCTTGTAGGACACCGCATAGCCGGTAAATACAGCCGCGGCTATCAGAATGATAACGAACGGGATAACGAACCAGATCTTAAACATTCTGGGGATGTTTCTGTTTATTTTCATACAGCGGCACCTCCCTGAGCTTGTTCGCCGACGGAAGGCTCTTGCGGATTCTCTTCCGCCTCCTCTTCTTCGTCAGGCTCCGCCTTACGCTTCATTGCGTAAAGCGCCGCGTCTTTTTCGCCGTGGAAAGCCATAATCGCTTTGAGAATGATACGCGTGATAAGCAGCGACGTAAACATAGACAGCAGGATACCGATAAGCAATGTGATACCGAAGCCCTTGATCGTCGAAGCGCCGACGAGCATAAGGACGACCGCACCGATTATCGTCGTCACGTTACCGTCGATGATCGCGCCCAGCGAACGCTTGAATCCTTCGTTTACCGACATGCGCATCGACTTGCCTTTTGCGTACTCTTCTTTTATTCTTTCAAATATTATTACGTTCGCGTCGACCGCCATACCTATACTGAGCAGGATACCCGCGATACCCGAAAGGGTGAGCTGCACCCACGGGAACACCGCGAGGAAGAACACGTACGTCATCGTGTAATACGCGAGAGCTATGCTTGCCGCAACGCCCATCAGTCTGTATATAGCAATAAGATAGATCGCGATGAGCAGCAGTCCTACGAGACCCGAGATGACGCCCGCCTTGATAGCGGAGTCGCCGAGCGTCGCGGTAAGAGTGCTGGACTCTCTCATATTAAGCTGCAGCGGGAAGCTGCCTGCCTGGATCTGAACCGCCAGCTCGTAAGCGTCGTCATAGCTGTAATTACCGCTGATCGAGCACTGACCGCCGGATATCGTTTCGCCGACCGAAGCGTGCATCACGTATTCGCCGTTGATATAGATGCCGAGGTTCTTGCCGGTAAGATTCGAAGTGATCTCCGCAAACTTGTCCGATCCTGTGCTCGTGAACTTAAGAGCGACCTCGTAATAACCCGTTTCACTGTTGTACGTAACGCCGGTTTCCGCGATCTCGTCGCCGGTCATCAGCGTTTCGTTGACCGTGTCGGCGTCAGTATATTCCTTGAATTCAAGGGTGGACGGACGACCGATCAGGTCGAATATCCTTTCGGGGTCGTCAACGTCGGGGACTTCTACTCTTATAGTGTCGCCGTAAACGCTGACCTGCGCCTCTGTATAGCCCTTGTTAAACAAAAGTGATTCCAGACTTGCTCGCGTGCCTTCGATAGCCATTTCTATCTCCTGCTCGTCGTTTTCGCCGTCAGTCATACTCTCCGGAAGATTGTCTCTGTCCACTTCATACACCGCGTACGCGCCGCCGCTGAGGTCGAGACCCAGCTTTATGCATTTGGGGTATGCGATGTAGTTGTAGATACCGAGTTCACCGTTGTCGAGGCTGACGAAAGCGAATACCGCGCCTAATACGATAAGTATGGAAAAAACAGCTAAAATCACAATCGGAAGTGCGATTGATTTGCTCTTTATCACCTTACTTGCCTCCTGAAATTAGTCCTACTTCAATTATTATATATATATAATAAAAATAAGTCAATAAAAGTTTGATTGTTTTTTTGCGTTTAATACATTTTATCCGCGTCAATTTGCGTTTTTTATCGCGCGCGGGACGGCTGTGACGGATCTCAAAGATATTTAAAACGGTTTACTTTTCTCCCGCCGCCCCTCTTACGGCGAGAAAACGTCGCGCAACAACGCGCCGGATACGCAATTCTGCCCGCATGCAAAAGACAGGTGCGCGCTAAATATACTAAAACTCCGGCAAATCGCGCTCAAAACGGCGGTTAAGAGCAAAAAAAGTTCCCCGGCTTTGATGCGCGCATCTCTTGCGGGGGAAGAATTTTATCGGTTTTTAATATAGGCGCTTTATTCGCCCGCGCCTTCTATCGCGGCTATTGCGAGAGAAAGTTCGAAACGCTTTTTCATCATCGCGCAGCTTATGTCGTAAGGCTTGTTCATATCGCCCGCGAAATTAAGATTATTCGCGACGCAGCCGCCGCTGCAATAGTATTTTGCGGGACAGTCGGCGCAGTCGGGTTTATTCGTCACGATGTTGCCGGCAAATATCTCGCTTACCGACAAATCGAAGCCGGCGCCTTCCAGCACGTTGCCCATCTTATACGGCTTTCTTTCGGCAAACTGATGACAGGGATATATATCCCCTCTCGGAGTTACAGCGAGGTATTCGCAGCCGCTTCCGCAGCCGGTCAGACGTTTTATCACGCAGGGTCCGCCCTCCAGATCGTACATAAAGTGGAAGAAATTAAACCACTTGTCCTTTGTCTTACGCCTTTCGATATACGCTGCCGCGAGCTTTTCATACTCTTTGAATATCCTCGGCAGGTGCTCCTTTCTAATCTGCAAGTCGGGAATATCCGTTACGACCGGCTCCATGGATATCTGATCGAAACCGCAGTCGTTGAGATAGAGTACGTCCTCGCAGAAATCAAGGTTCTTAGCGGTAAACGTGCCGCGTACGTAATACGACTTGTCGCCCCGTATCTTGCGGAATTCGAGCGCGTTGTTTAAAATCAGATCGAACGCGTCCGCGCCGCCGGGGGTCTTTCTTACCGCGTTGTGTATCTCCCGCCTGCCGTCGATGCTTAACACGACGTTGTACATATTGTCGTTGAGCCATTTGCGGTTTTCTTCGTTCAGCAGCACGCAGTTGGTCGTCATCGTAAACGAAAAAGTCTTGCCGGTCGACGCTTCGAGAGAACGCGCGTATTCCACGACCGCCTTGACCGTGGTCATGTTCATAAGCGGTTCGCCGCCGAAAAAGTCTATCTCCAAACTCTTTCTCTTTCCGCTGTTCGCGATAAGGAAATCCACCGCGCGTAAGCCGACCTCTGCCGGCATATGCGCCTTGTCCGCGGTGCGGTAAGTGCCTTCGTCTGCAAAGCAGTAACGGCAGCGCAGATTGCAGTCGTGACAGATGTGAAGGCAAAGAGCCTTTATCTCCCCCGTCCTCTTCTTCTTTTGCGTGACCGTGCAGGGACTGTCGAAAACGCCCTGCTCTTTGAGTTCGTCCAGCTCTGCGTTTATCTCTGACTTTTCAGCCGGAGAAAGGGCGTTGAGATCCGCCGCCTCGGAGCCTTCAAAAGGCAGACCGAGCCGTTCTTTTATGCATAAAAAAGTGACATAATCCACATTGTGCAGACTGCCACTTTCACTGTCGAAGGCAAAATAATGCGTTTTGCCCCCGTAGGTAAAGCCGAAAGGATGAGTCATCTCATCCTCTTACAGCAAAGGTTTTTTGACGGTGTTTACTTTTTCGTCTCTGTTCTTGCAGCTCTGATTGCCGACGGTGCAGCTGGTCTTGCATGCGCTCTGGCAGCTGGACTGACATTCGCCGCAACCGATGTTGCCGCTCTTCTTCATGCCGTTTACGGCGATACTGTTGATATGTTTCATAACAACCTCCGAAGTTTTTATTCTGAATTTATTTTAATATATATCGCGCGATAAATCAAGTATTATCCGAAAATAAAGATATTTTTTGTCGCATTACCGAATGTTTGTTCCGCGGCAACATATTCGCGCCTCTCGGTTCATATCCTTAAATTGCCGGACGCGCAAAAACGCAGGTTTAGAAAATGCCGCGCGGCACAGGAGGTAAAAATGGAAAAAATCGGATTTTCAAAATATGACGCGCTGGATATCGTAAGAAGCGCGCTTTTCGCGATCATATTGTCAATACTTCTGGTGACCGCGTTCGCGATCGTCGCAAAATTCGCAAATATCGCGGAAAACGTGATCGAGCCTGTAAATATCGCGATAAAGATTTTGTCGGTGGCGGCGGGTTGTCTGATCGGAGTAAGACACGACAACGGCGGACTCATAAAAGGCATTGCCGTAGGCCTCCTCTATGCGGGACTTACCTACCTTATTTTCGCGACCGTCTGCGGCGATTTCACGCAAAACCCGATGACCGTCTACGACGCGCTCGCTTGTATCGTCGCGGGGATCCTCAGCGGTATTCTCTCCGTTAACGTAAAGAAAAAGAAAGCTTGACCGCAACGCTTTTTCCGACGTCTTTCCTTTCTCGTGTTTTATACGAACGGCATAAGGCGGAAGGATGAAAACCGGCTTTCGGTATTGTCCGCTCACGGTATGCGAATAAAAAAACGCGGAGACTTCTCCGCGTTTTCCGTTTACATTAATTCGTTTGTCAGAACTTGAGGTCGTTGACGTCGGCGTCGATGCCGGTAACGTTGGATCTTTCGCTCTGTTCGTCGACTGCCGCCGCGCTTTCGTCTGCGCCGGTTTCTGTCGCTTCTGAATTTTCCTGAGCTTCGGCTTTTTCCTGTGCCTTAGCGCTCTTCTTCTTTTTCTTGGCAGCCTTCTTTTCAGCCGCCTGAGCGTCCTCAACTACGTCGTCAGCCGCAACGGGAGCGTTGTTTTCAGCGGAAACCACGGTAGCGTTTTCTCCGTTCTCGGGAGCCGCCTGACCCTCGGCAGCGGGATTGATGACGGTGTAAACCGCGCCCTTGTCTATCGTGACCAGAGTGCTGCCGTCGACGTTGGCGCTGATATCGATAATAAACGTGCCCTGAGAGTTGTCTATCATTTTGATTATGCCGACAAAGCCGCCGATCGTCTTGATCTTTGTGCCGACTTTAATACCCGCCATCATTTCCTGCGCTTTCTTCTGTCTCTTTTTCTGCGGAATGATGGAAAGCAACATCGTAGCTACGAGCATAACGCCGAGCACGACGAGGATTATCCAGCTGCTACCGTTACCGCCGGATGAGTCTTCAGCAAGTAAAAACAAATTTGTCATTATTATTCTCCTTTCGGGTTTTGAGCAACAAAACCTTTGTTTACGTATATCTTATAATATAGAAATTCTTAACAAATAGCAACTCATTTTTACTTAGTCATTGTAAATTTTTGCTTAAAACGAGCCCTGATTGTCGAAAAGCGGCGTTTAATTAAGCTTATATCTTCTTTTCCCACGCGTATTTTGATTTGAAGTCCTCATAAAAATCCGCAAACTCGTCGCGGCGGATAGCGTCTTTCATATCTTGCGTAAGCTTTACCAAAAAACGTATGTTGTGCATGGACAAAAGCTCTCCGCCGAGTATCTCGTCGCTGTTTATAAGGTGTCTTAAATACGCCCTGGAAAAGTTGCGGCAGCAGTAGCAGTCGCAGTCCTCTTCGATCGGCGAAAAGTCCTCTTTATACTTTGCGTTTCTCAAAGTCATATTGCCCTTTCTCGTAAACGCCATGCCGTTTCTGGCAATACGGGTCGGCAGAACACAGTCAAACATGTCGATCCCCCGCATCACTCCTTCGACCAGACAGTCCGGACTTCCCACGCCCATAAGGTAGCGCGGCTGATCCTCAGGATAATACGGTCTTATACGGTCGAGCATCCTGTACATCACCTCTTTGGGCTCGCCGACCGAAAGCCCGCCGATCGCCATGCCGCATTTCGCGTATTCAGCGGTGCGCTTTGCGCTTTCGACGCGCAGATCCTCGTACATATTGCCTTGAACGATGGGGAAAAGCATCTGCCTGTCCCAGTCGGTATGCGCCTTAACGCACCTGTCCAGCCAGCGCAGAGTGCGTTCCATCGCCGTTTTCGACTTGCGGTAATCGGTCGCCGCCGCGGTACACTCGTCGAACGCCATGATAATATCCGCGCCCAAAGCGTTCTGCACGTGAACGGCGTCCTCGGGCGTAAGCTGATGACGGCTTCCGTCGATATACGAGCCGAACGTAACTCCGTCTTCGGTTATCTTTCTCAACTTTGAAAGCGAAAAGACCTGAAACCCGCCGCTGTCGGTAAGTATCGGCTTATTCCAGTTCATAAACTTGTGCAGACCGCCCGCCTTTTCGACCAGTTCGTGACCGGGTCTGAGATAAAGATGGTAGGTATTTGAAAGCACGATGCTCGCACCCGTCGCCTCGACCGCTTCCGGAGTAAGGCTTTTTACCGTCGCGTTGGTTCCGACCGGCATGAAAACCGGGGTCTCTACCACGCCGTGCGGAGTGGTCAGCCTTCCTATCCTTGCGCCCGTATGCTTATCTACTTTTACAACTTCGTATGAAAACATATATCTCCCGTATGAAGGTATTTATCTTATATTTTTTGCACCCGTGTGCATTAACCGCAATTTTTCTTTACTTGTCGCCCCGACGTGATTCAACTCTCCGCACTTATGCGCCGCTTATGCACTTTCAGTACTTGGGGCTTTCATTATCCGAAAGCGCAGAAGCAAGCAGGCGCGGAGCGCGCAGCTATCCTGCTATCCTCTTTCCTTTGAGTGCGAAGAAGCGAGCAGACCGCGAAGCGCGCATCTATCCTGTTATTCTCTTTCCTTTGAGTGCGAAGAAGCGAGCAGACCGCAAAGCGCGCGGCATTTACCCTCTTTCCACTTTCCTTTGAGTGCGAAGAAGCAAGCAGACCGCGAAGCGCGCATCTATCCTGCTATCCTCTTTCCTTTGAGTGCGAAGAAGCAAGCAGACCGCGAAGCCAAGGGAGCGTACTTATCGCGTACGTGACCGCAGACAAAACGCAAGTGCGACAAAGGTATGCGCCGCTTATTCACGCTCAAAGCAAGGGAGCGTACTTATCGCGTACGCGTGACCGCAGACAAAACGCAAGTGCGACAAAGGTATGCGCCGCTTATTCACTCTCAAAGCAAGGGAGCGTACTTATCGCGTACGTGACCCAAGGAAAACGCAAGCGTGACAAAGAAATGCGCAGCTTATGCACTTTCAGTACTTCGGGGCTTTCATTATCCGAAAGCGCAGAAGCAAGCAGGTCGAGGAACGCGCGGCTTTACCCGAAGGGAGCTTACTAAGCGTAAGTGACCGAGGGAAAACGCAAGCGTGACAAAGAGATGCGCAGCTTATGCACTTTCAGTACTTCGGGGCTTTCATTATCCGAAAGCGCAGAAGCAAGCAAGACAAGGAGAGCGAGCATTTACCGCCGGGGAGCGTACTTTTCGTACGTGACCCAAGGAAAGCGGAGCTCGACACAGTATTGCGCCGCTTATGCACTTTCAGATAATGAAAGTGGAATCGCCGAACGAGAAGAACCTATACCCCTCTCTCACCGCCACATCATACATTTTAAGCGCGTTTTCTCTGCCCATAAACGCGCTGACGAGCATGAGTAAAGTCGACTGCGGAAGATGAAAATTGGTTATCAACGCGTCGACGGCTTTGAACTTATAGCCGGGATATATGAATATCTCGGTATCTCCCGAACAAGCGGTCACGGTACCGTCCTCATCGGCTATGCTTTCGAGCACGCGGACGGACGTGGTGCCGACGCAGATGACGCGTCTGCCCTCTTTTTTCGCGCGGGTAATTATCCCGGCGTTCCGCTCGTCCACGCGGTAATATTCGCTGTGCATCTTATGGTCGAGCACGTTTTCTTCTTTTACCGGTCTGAAGGTGCCGAGCCCGACATGCAGAAGGACGCGGGCGATCTGCACGCCCTTTGCGGATATCTTATCGAGGAGCTCAGGCGTAAAATGCAGACCCGCGGTGGGCGCAGCCGCCGAACCGGTGGTCTTGCAGTATACGGTCTGGTATCTGTTTTTGTCCTCGAGTTTTTTTGTGATATAAGGCGGAAGCGGCATATTGCCTATCTCGTCGAGGATATCTTCGAACACGCCGTCGAAGGTAAACTTTATATCCCTTAAACCTTCCTCTTTATATTTTACGACCTCGCCCGAAAGCCTGTCCGAAAAATAAAGCTTTGTGCCCACGCGCATCTTTTTCGCGGGTCGGGTTATGCACTCCCATGTCGTATAATCGAGACGCTTTAAAAGCAGCACTTCGCACTCTCCGTCGCCGAGCGTACCGTCTGCGAGCGCGCGTTTTGCGAATATCCTAGCAGGTATCACCTTTGTGTCGTTGATGACGAGTACGTCGCTCTCTTTCAGGTAGTCGACGATATCGCGGAATATCCTGTGCTCTATGCTGCCGTCCGCCCTGTTGTAGACCAAAAGCCGCGAAGAATCGCGCGGCTCTGCGGGGGTCTGCGCTATCAGCTCTTTGGGGAGATAATAGTCGAAATCGGTTGTTTTCATCGTCATTTGTCGTCGTCTCCCGTTTCAAGCACGTCGAGTATGCTCATCTGTCTGACAGCGCTTTGCGGAACTTTGAGCCCGAGGTGTTCGTATGCGTCGGGTAAGACTATCCTGCCCCTGGGCGTACGCGCGATAAAAGTTATCTGCATAAGGTAAGGTTCATAGACGTCCTCTATCGTGCCGCTGTCCTCGCCAACCGCCGCGCTTAACGTATCCAGTCCGACGGGTCCGCCGCCGAATTTGTCGATCATAGTCGTAAGAAGTCTGCGGTCGACGGAATCGAGCCCCAGCTTGTCTATCTCCATTTTGCCGAGCGCGTGATCCGCGACCTCGTAAGTTATCACGCCTTCGCCTTTGACCTCTGCAAAATCGCGTACGCGTTTAAGTATGCGGTTGGCGATACGCGGAGTGCCGCGGCTTCTCTTCGCGATCTCTATCGCGCCGTCCTCCGTAAGTTCAATGCCGAGTATCGTCGCCGAGCGCTTCACTATCTGCGCGAGCTGCTCCGGCGTGTACATTTCAAGTCTGCAATTTACGCCGAAACGGTCGCGGAGAGGTCCCGTAAGCATACCCGCCTTGGTCGTCGCGCCGATGAGCGTAAAATGCGGCAACGAAAGCCTGATGCTCTTCGCGGTCGGTCCTTTGCCGACGATGAAGTCGAGCGCGAAATCTTCCATCGCCGGGTACAGCACCTCTTCCACGTTGCGGTTGAGACGGTGTATCTCGTCGATAAAAAGCACGTCGCCTTCGCCGAGGTTGGTGAGTATCGCCGCGAGGTCCGCCGCCTTTTCTATCGCGGGACCGCTGGTTATCCTTATCTGACTGCCCATCTCGTTGGCGATAATATGCGCAAGCGTTGTCTTGCCGAGTCCCGGAGGACCATACAAAAGCACGTGGTCGAGCGCTTCTCCTCTCGCCACGGCGGCTTTGATGTATATTTCGAGATTTTCTTTTACCTTATCCTGCCCGACGTAATCTTTCATCGTCTTAGGGCGCAGATTGTTTTCGTTGTCCGAATCCGAAGCTATCGGCATGGACGACATAAATCTCTCTTCGTCGTCTTCAAAATTCATCTGTCAAAACTCCTTAAAGCCAGAGTGATGATCTGCTCCAGCTTATCCGTCTTTTTCATCGCCGCAGCGACTGCCGAATACGCGTCCGTCTTAGATATTCCCAGCGAAACGAGCGCCGCGATCGCGTCCGAAGCCACGCCGCCCTGCCTTTCTTCCTGCGGTGCGAACAGGTCTGAAGAAGCGCCGCCCGCTGAGACCGCGTCCATCTGTTCTCTCAGCTCTAAGATAATGCGCTCCGCCGTCTTTTTGCCTATGCCTTTGACCTTTGATATCGTCGCCGAGTCGCCGCTGACTATCGCGACCGCGAGAGCGCTTACGTCAGCGGACGAAAGTATCTGCAACGCCATCTTACCGCCCACTCCGCTGACAGATGTCAGCTTCGCGAACATATTTTTCTCTTCTTTGCTGTAAAAGCCGAAAAGTCTCACGTCGTCCTGCGTAACGCTCAGCGTCGTGAAAACGGTACATTCAAGACCGATCTTGCCCAGCCTCGTCAGTGCGTTGTTGGACACGAGGAGTTCATAGCCTACTCCTCCCGCCATGACAACAAGCTTGCCTTCTTCGTAATGTATGACTTTTCCCGTGATACAATAAAACATATATATTATTATAAAGTATGCGCGCTCTTTTGACAACCGTTTGACGGGTAAATTACGCGGCGCAAAGACTGCCCCACGCGCTATACACGCCGTCAGGCTTTCCGGAAGTCGGGATCAACCTGAACTCCTCTCCGCATAAAAAACGCGGGTTCTCCCCGCGTTGATATAAATCGTATATTCAATTCAGCTCTTTCAGCTTTTTCTGAACCGTCTCCTGCAATTCGCGCAGCGACCCGTCGTTTACTATCAGCACGTATCCGTGTTTCTTTCGCGTTTCGTCGTCGGGCTGAAGCGCCATTATCTTTTCCACCCTGCCGGTGTCGCAGTCGTCGCGTATGACCACCCTGTTGATCCTGGTCTGTCTGTCGCCGGTCACAAGCCATACCTTGTCGAAATAGTTTTCAAGAAGCCCTCCTTCGAACACCTGCACCTCGACGAATACGCGCTCCTTGCCGGCGGTCAGCTTGTCCAGCTCCTTTTTTATGTACGGATGAGAAAGCGCGTTGAGTTCGGCGACCGCCTCTCTGTCGCCCAGTACTTTTGCGGAGACTTTTTTGTTGTCTATCGCGCCGTTTGTCAGCACGTCGCCGTACTTTTCGACCATCTCTTTCTTGAATTGCGGCATCTTCTTTACGTCGCGGTAGACTGCGTCGCAGTCTATCACCGTTTCACCCAGCTCTTTCAGCATGGCGAGGACGGTGGTCTTGCCGCTGCCCACTCCGCCTATTACCGCGATCTTCATATTTTACTCTCCCGACCCGCGCTTACCGCGCCGATCATTTGGCTTCCAGCCAGTTTTCGCCGCTGCCGACGTCCGCGATAAGCGGAACGCTCAGTTCGGCTACGTTCTGCATACAGGTTTTGAGAAGCTTTGAGACTTCGTCTTTTTCGGATAACGGACAGTCTATTATAAGTTCGTCGTGCACCTGCATTATGAGTTTCGCTTTATAGCCGCCCTCTTTGAGTTTTTTGTCTACCTCTATCATAGCGGCTTTTATTATATCGCTTGCCGTGCCCTGCAACGGCATGTTCATCGCAACTCTTTCGCCGAAAGCGCGCGTCGCATAGACGGACGCCTGCAACTCAGGTATATATCTCTTTCTGCCGTAAAGAGTCTTAACGTACCCGTTGGCTTTTGCAAACGCGACGCACTCTTCCATAAACCTCTTTACGTCTGGATAGGTCTCAAAATAATTCTGCATATATCGTCTCGCCTGCGGCACGCTTATACCCAGGTCTTCGCTGAGACCGAAATCGCTTATCCCGTAAATTATACCGAAGTTGACCGCCTTCGCGCTCCTTCTCATATCCTGCGTAACCGCGTCGAACGGTACGCCGAATAATTTAGCCGCCGTCGAGCGGTGGAAGTCCTCGCCCTCATTGAACGCCTCTATCATCGTCTTGTCGCCGCTCATATGCGCCATCAGCCGCAGCTCTATCTGCGAATAGTCGCCGCATACCAGCACGTTTCCGTCGGCAGGCACGAACATCTTGCGGATCCTCTTCCCGCTCTCCTTTCTTATCGGTATGTTCTGAAGATTGGGCTCTGTCGACGAAAGCCTGCCCGTCGCCGTAACCGCCTGCCTGAATACCGTGTGTATCTTGCCGTTCTTATCTATAAGCGGAAGCATGCCGTCGAGATAGGTCGATTTAAGTTTCACAAGCTCTCTGTATTGCAGTATCGCCGGGATTATCGGATGATCGTTTTTCAGCGATTCCAGCACCTCGACGTTGGTCGAATAACCTTTTTTCGTCTTTTTGCCGTGTTTCAGCCCCAGTTTCTCGAAAAGTATTCGCGCGAGCTGCTGCGTGGAGTTGATATTGAACGGCTCTCCGGCGAGATCGGTTATCTCCGCCGCGAGTTTTTCAGTCTCCGCGGTAAGCTCTCCGTTCAGCTCGTCCAGATATTTCCGGTCAACCTTAAAGCCGGCGGTTTCCATGGAATAAAGTACGTCGACAAGAGGAAGTTCAAGTTCTTTATACAGCTTTTCCTGTTCTTTTTCCCTCATCTCGTCGTCGAGCATATCGTCCAGCGCGACGAGAACCGCCGCTCCGTCCTCACCGTTAATCCCGTATGCGGCAGCGAGCGCGGAAAGCGTCTTGTAGTTGCGGTTGCTGTCGCAGAGATAAGCTTTCAGCATAACGTCGTCGCAAACGCCTTTCACCGTCACGCCGTAAGGCTCGAAAAGGTGCATATACGTCTTTTTGTCAAAGCAGATCTTCCTGACGTCCTCGTCCTCGATAAGCGGTTTGAGCGCGCTTATGAACGTGTTGTAGTCCACCCCTTCGCCCAGAAGGTTGTCAGATATCACGACCTCGTAACCGACGTCGCTGCCGCCGATAAATATGCGCTGCGATATATCGAACGCGAGAAGCCCGCCGTTCTTTATCCTGCCGAGAGCATCGCTAAGCCCCGCCTCGTCCTCAATCTGCACGGCCTTTACCGCGGGGGTTTCCGCTTTCTTTTCCGTCACCGTAAAATTCAGTCTGTCCGCTATCTTGCCGAACTCGAATTCAAGGAGTATATCCCTGACCTCTTCGTCGTAAGTCTGTGAGAAAGGCATATCTTCGGGCGACGTCTCTATCGGACAGTCGCGGTCTATCGTCGCAAGCTTGTACGAAAGATACGCGCTCTCCCTGCCTTCTGTAAGCTTTCTGTTGAGCGCGCCTTTCGTCTCGTCTATATGCGCGTAAACATTGTCGAGGGTGCCGTATTCTTTGAGAAGCTTTGTCGCAGTGCCTTCGCCTATGCCCGCTACGCCCGGGATATTGTCGGAACTGTCGCCCATAAGCGATTTCAGATCTATTATCTGAGAGGGCGTGAAACCGTCCTCTTTAAGCCGCGCTTCGTCATATTCGACTATCTCGGATATGCCCTTTTTGGTCATAAGCACCGTCGTCTTGCCGTCGATGAGCTGAAGGCTGTCGCGGTCGCCCGTGACGATGTAAGTTCTGCATTTGCTGCGCTTTGAAAGCGTGCCGAGGATATCGTCCGCCTCGTAGCCGTCGATCTCCGCGATCTGCACTTTCATCGCGCGGAGAAGGCGTTTGAGAGGCTCCAGCTGGCAGGCGAGCTCTTCGGGCATAGGCTTTCTGGTTGCCTTGTAACCTTCGTACATCTTTTTGCGGAAAGTAGGCGCCTTGCGGTCGAACGCCGCGACTACGTAGTCCGGTTTATAATTATCGACCAGTTTTAAAAACATGTTGACAAAGCCGAAGATCGCGCCCGTCTGCCGACCCTTCCTGTCGGTCAGCGGAGGAAGCGCGTAAAACGCCCTGTTGATAAGTGAATTTGAATCCAATAAAACGAGAGTCTGCATAACTTTATCCTTATATAAATACGCCTTGCCTTTCAACGCGCTCCACGGTTTGAATATAATACGCGCGGGGCGGTTTGTAAACAGGGTTTACGGGAAAAACAGCTCGATTTTACAAACAATTTACCGTAGCCCCGCAAAAGCCCGCAGTATCGCCGCCGGTATGCGTCACGATATATTTTTCCCGCCATCGTCTTCTGTCATACCATCGCCGCATAGCGTGCAGGAATAAAGACGGAAGAAAGGTAAAAACTATATTTGCGATACGTCGATATTATACAATAAAAATGCTCTTTTGTCTATATTTTCGTTTGACTTTAACTGCGTATTTTGTTATATATGGTAATGGTAACAAGCGCGGAGATTCTTTTTCCGCAATCCCGCTTTAAGGCGGCTTATATGAGCGTGCGGGCTTATCCGCACACGGGATATGGAAACTTTCAAGACAATTTTAACACTTCTGGGCGGACTGGGCGTCTTTCTTATCGCTCTGAAAATAATGAGCGAAAACCTCGAATCCGTCGCAGGAAACAGGCTGAGAACGGTATTCAACAAGATCAGCAGCAACCGCTTCGCAGGAATAGCGGTAGGTACCGGAGTCACGATGGTGATCCAGAGTTCGTCCGCGACAACCGTCATGGTAGTCGGTTTCGTCAACGCGGGAGTTATGACCCTCGCACAGGCGACCTCGATAATCATGGGCGCGAACATAGGTACGACTATAACCGCGCAGATCGGCGCTCTTCAATCTCTGCCGATAACCGCCTTCTTCGCCTCTCTCGCCTGCGTGGGCGCGTTCATGCAGATGTGCAAGCGCGACAAGGTAAACCTCTGGGGCTGCATCATAGGCAGCATAGGCATGATCTTCGTCGGTCTGCAGGTAATGAGCAGCGCGATGGAAGTGTTCAGCGACTCGCCTGTGATTGAAAAGGTAATGTCGTCGATAAGCAACCCGGTGCTCCTTTTGCTTATCGGTCTTGTCGTAACGGCGATAGTTCAGAGTTCTTCGGCGACGACGATAATCCTTATCACGATGGCGGGCGCCAACCTGATGACCCTCGAAAACGCGATATTCATCACGCTGGGTATAAACATAGGCACCTGCGTGACCGCGATGTTCGCTTCGATCGGAGCGACCCCCAACGGTAAACGCGCGTCCTTCATTCACCTGCTGTTCAACTGCATAGGCTCTCTGGTATTCTTCATACTCGCGCTGGTGCTGCCGTTAGACAAATGGCTTCAGGCGGCGTTCAGCGAAATCGAAACGCAGATAGCGATGTTCCACACGCTGTTCAACGTGACTACGACCATACTTCTGGTCCCGTTTATAAAACAACTGACCCAGCTCGCCTGCCTCGTAATACGCGACAAAAAGGCGGCTCCCAACGAGGACGGATTCGTCGAGGAAAAATTCCAGTACGTCGACGAACGCCTTTTGGCTACCCCGACGATAGCGCTTGCACAGGTGCGCAAAGAGATCCTGCTTATGGCGAGCATTGCGAAAAAGAATTTCGACACGTCCGTTTATGCGATCTCGATCAATTCTCTCGCGAAACAGCCCAAATTCGACGGCAGAGAAAGACACCTCAATTTCCTCAACAAAGAACTCACCAACTACCTCACCAAAGTTTCGTCCGCGCCGATATCAAAACAGACGGAACGCGAGCTCAGCTCTTATTACCACGTAATATCGGACTTGGAGCGCGTAGGCGACTACGCCGAAAATATTATGGAATATACGCAGAAGATGGTCAAGACGAATACTACCTTCTCCGACGCGGCGAAAGCCGAACTCGCCGAGATGAAGAGCGCGATTGACAAGCTGTACGACGTCGTTATGACCGGCTATATCAACAAGGATCTGTCGCAGAAAGAAGATATGGAAAAGATAGAGGAAAGCGTCGACGAATACAAGATCTCTCTCGACAGCTCGCATATCCGGAGACTTCGCGACAACCTGTGCTCTCCCGACGCCGGCGCGATATGGCTCAACCTTATCAACGACCTTGAAAGGATCGCCGACCACTTCCGCAACGTATATAACAGCATGAGTTACTACGTCGAGCCGCCGACAAATGTCAAAGCCGCAGTCGCAAAAGCCTGACGACACAGTAAAAGAATCCCGTACCTGTTCAGCGTACGGGATTCTTTATCAATATTTTCTTTATTTGCTTTTTCTGTTCAGATACAGTTTAAACCTCTTCTCGTCGCTTTCATCGCCCGGTCTCAACAAAAATCCCGGGGCAACGTACTCTTCGAAAAACATTTCCTTTTCCTTCTCAAGCTGCTCTTCCGCCATAACGAAACGCGCCTCGTAAAACACCTTATCTATAAGTTCCGCAACGCTCATACTGAAAAAACCGCCTCTTTCGTTGAATTCGTCGAGAATACTTTCGAGTATCTTTTCAAGCACGAATTTTTTGAATTTATGAACCTTATCCATCGCAAAATCGTCCATGAAACAGTGCCCTATCCTGTTTTTGTCAAGACCTTCGGTCACTATGCGGGACGTCTTGCTCGTCTCGTTCAGCACGAAATACCTGATGCCCGGCTCAGTTCTTATCAGCCCTACGAAATCCGAATCCGATGACGCTAAAAGGACTGAATCCACGCCGTCCGTATAATGCGCTTTTACGACTGCGGCAGCAACAGTGATATCGATAAGCGATTTGCTCTCTATCACCCGTTCGATATCAATTATTTCCACGCGTATATGTATGAACTCGTTGAGAAATTTCCACGCAACGGGCGCCTTTTTGTCGTAATATACCGTTATTCTGTCTATCTTTGCCGTCTCCTCCTTCTTGAGGTTGAGGAGCGTCGCGACAAATCTGTACGGATCGACGTTTTCACTGTCCACAAAGACGGCTGCTTTCCGGGCGTCGTTTATAAAACGGTATATATTGTCTTTGTCTTCGTCGCGGGCGTCTATCAGATTGTCTCCGCCCGTAAAGACGTCGCCGTTTACCCGGTAAAGCTTTTGCAAAAATTTGTTATCGTTGAAAAGGATGTTGCCGTCGTCCTCTCTCCACTCTTTCGGCCAATTCAGATAAAGGCTGTACGGGTATTTTAATATATTTGTTTTGTAGTTTTGTCTTATTTCGTGAAGTTTGTCTATTATTTTTTTTCTTGTGTTTTTATTGGTCAGATTGTTACCGTTGAGATCTGCGCAGCAGTCCGGAATAAGGAAAAGCTTTTTGATATATTCCGTCTTTATCCAGTCGGGAACGAATTTATTTAAATTTGATATTTTGTCTGAAAGATATTGATTAATATATGCTACGTTGATCACCGGATCTTCGCTTCCCTTATAGTTTACGGACGCAACCTCTATCCCCTGTTCTCTCAAATAGATCACCGCTTTCCCGTCAACGTAAGAGTCTATTTTTTCAAGCGGTTTGAGCTTTAATCTTTCGTTTTTGATATAGTTGTAATATCTGAATATCTGCATTCTTATCATGCTGAGATATCTTAGCGTAAGCGCGTCTTTGTCTTTGCCCAGTTTTTCCACGATTTCGCCGCCGTATCTTTTTATCATCTTTTCTTCGTTAAAACCCAACAGATACGCCATCGTTGCGACCAGCTCTTTTCTGTAATTCCGGAAAGGTCTGCCGGCAGCGTTTTCGTTTTCCCCGATATCTTCGTTCAGATTATCGGGTAACAGATCTTTTTGTTCTTCGTCCATTCGTTTTCCTCCTTTTTGCGGCTTATACGCCGTTGATGAGCATATTGTATCAAATATCGCTATAAAAGTAAAGCCCCCCGGAAGCAGCCGTTCCGGAGGACTGAATCTCTGATTACGCTTTTTTCAAATATTGTGACGTTTGCTGTCCGCAATGACCATATTAAGGTTGCTGCCGCTCTTCCTGCACGCTTCTTTGAGCACGTTGTTGCCCTTCTTCGTGCGGTCGGTTATCTCAATGTCTTCGGTGTTGACCGCGAGACATTCGCCGTCCACCAGTTGCAGTGCGAAATCGTACGGCATCGTCACTATATCCGCGAATACGATATTCCCCGCCTTTTTGTCGTCGTTTATCATAACGCCCTTGCGGTAACGCTTCATCGGCTCGACGGACGAAAGCACGACGCGCTTAGCGTAACCTACGTCGGTGACGAGTACGATCTCTCCTTCGCAGTTGTGCTGAGCGGTAAACAGCACCCTGTCGCCGTCAGAAAGCTGTATTCCCTTTACGCCGCTCGCCTTTCTCCCCTGACACGGGATATCCGCTTCCGCGTTGAGCACCATGCCGTCTTTTGTCACGAAAAGCAGGTATTCGCATTCGGGGTCGACGATCTCCACTCCTTCAAGCTCGTCGCCTTCTTTTAGTATTATAGCCGGCGAAACCGTCTTCTTGTCGGTGGAATATTCCTTGGCTTCCGTCTTTTTGACCATACCCTGCGCGGTATAGAAATACAGTTCTTTTCCCTCAAGCTCGTCAGGTCTGTACACCGCGATTATGCGCTCGTCGCTGTCCGCTTTCGCGATCTTGCCGACAGACGTGCCGCGCGATTTCCACTTGTCCTCGCCCAGCTGGTCTATATCGAACACGACAGCGTTGCCCTTTTGCGTAAACGCGATCATATTGTAGTCGTTGGTGCAGTCCACCACCTTCGCCGCGAGGTCGGTCGAGCCGCAGTTGACTATGCTCTTCTGCGCCATGGAATAGGACTTGGGCGCCATGAATTTGAGGTTGCCCGCCTGGGTAAGGATAAGCTTGCCGGCGCGTTCTATCTTCGCGTTGACGTCTATCGTCGTGACCGTCGCGTTGTCCGGAGACACCAGCGTGGTGCGGCGCTTGTCCGCATATTTCTTCTTTATCTCAAGTATCTCTTTGCGTACTATCGCCAGTTGTCTGCGCTTGGACGACAGTATCTGATCGAGTTCCGCTATTTTCGCCTGCAACTCCGCGATCTCCGCTTCAAGCTTTTTAGCGTCTACGCGCTTTAAGTTTTTCAGCTTCATTTCGAGGATCGCGACCGCCTGTCTTTCCGTCAGATTGAATTCGTCCTTTATCTGTTCTTTGGCTTCGAGGTCGGTCTGCGCGTTCAGGATTATGTCGACTACGCGGCGTATATTGTTGACCGCGATAAGCTTGCCTTGCTGGATATGTTCCTGCTTGCGGGCGACCGAAACGTCGTACTGGCTGCGCTTGTAGATGACCTGGCGCTGGAATTCCACGTAATGAGAGATTATCTCGATAAGCCCCATAAGCTTGGGCTTTCCGCCCGCGATCGCGACCATATTGACGCCGTACGAGCATTCCAGGTTGGTAAACTTGAACAGGGTCGCCAGCGCCTTTTCAGCGTTGGTATCCTTTCTCAGCTTTATCACCGCGCGCATACCGTTTCTGTCCGACTCGTCGTTTATCTCCTGGATAAATCCGAAACGGTCTTTTCTTTCCTCTCTGAGATCGTTTATCTTTGAAAGAAGGAGCGCCTTGTTTATCTGATACGGGAATTCGGTGATAACGATAAGATCGCGGTCTCCGTCCTTTTCAATAAACGCGTTGGCGCGCATCGTGATCTTGCCTTTGCCGGTCGCGTACGCTTCGCGTATCCCGTCGTTGTCGATTATTATGCCTCCCGTCGGAAAGTCGGGCGCGGGGATGTATTTCATCATCTCGTCGAGAGTGATGCGGCTGTTGTCGATATACGCGACTATGCCGTTGACGACTTCGCCCAGATTATGCGGCGGGATATTCGTCGCGAGACCGACCGCTATGCCGGTCGCGCCGTTTACGAGAAGATTGGGGAATCTGCAAGGAAGAACGTCGGGCTCTTCCAGACTGTCGTCGAAGTTCAGAGAAAACGGCACCGTATCCTTGTCCAGATCTCTTAGCATCTCCATTGCTATCGGAGCGAGGCGCGCTTCGGTATAACGCATAGCCGCCGCGCCGTCTCCGTCCACGCTGCCGAAGTTGCCGTGTCCGTCGACCAGCATCATACGCGTATTGAACGGCTGAGCCAGTCTTACCATCGCGTCGTAAACGCTGCTGTCGCCGTGCGGATGGTATTTACCCAGACATTCGCCGACTATTCTCGCCGATTTCTTATGCGGTTTATCCGGCGTCGTGCCCAGTTCGTTCATCGAATACAGTATGCGGCGCTGAACGGGCTTCAAGCCGTCCTCCACCCTCGGAAGCGCGCGGTCTAAGATGACGTGCTCCGAATACTGCATCATCGATTGGTGCATTATGTCGACGAGGTCGTTGTCAAGTATGACGGTCTTATCCTCTATCGGTTTTCTCTTCTTTGCCATATCACATTTTCCCTTTTCGTCAACCGGCTATCTCTTTAAAGCTGTCGACCTTGTTGAAGTTTGCGTTCTCGTTTATATAACTCTTTCTTGCCTCTATGTTGTCGCCCATCAGCACGGATATCAGGCTTTCAGCCTCGGACGCGTCGTCTATCGTGACCTTTGTCAGCGTGCGCGTTTCCGGGTTCATCGTCGTTTCCCACAGCTGCTCCGGGTTCATCTCGCCGAGACCTTTGTAACGCTGGAGCGTATACCCTCTCGCCGCGCTGTCGAGCATCTTTTTGAGCTCTTCGTCGTCATAGGCGTAGCGGGTGCCGTTCTTGTCCGTTATCTTATACAGCGGCGGCATGCCGATGTAGACGTGTCCGTCCGTGATAAGCTCCTTCATATAGCGGTAGAAGAAGGTCAGCAGTATACATCTTATATGCGCGCCGTCCTGGTCGGCGTCGGCTAAGATTATAACCTTATTGTATTTGAGCCCCTTGATGTCGAAATCCTTATAGAAACCGGTGCCTAGCGCGTTGATTATCGAAGCCATCTCCTCGTTTTCGAGTATCTGGTTTATGCGCTTCTTTTCGGCGTTGAGAGGCTTGCCTTTGAGCGGCAATATCGCCTGGAAATATCTGTCTCTGCCCTGCTTCGCGCTGCCGCCCGCACTGTCGCCCTCGACAATGAACAGTTCGTTCATCTCAGCCTTCTTTCCGCTGCAGTTGGAAAGCTTGCCGACCAGCGCGCTCTGCGTCATGCTGTTCAGCTTTCTGGTCATATCCTTCGCCTGCGCCGCCTTAAGCCTTGCCTTCGCGGCGACGTCCGCCTTCGCGAATATCGCGTCAATAACCTCTTTTTTCGCCTTGTTGAGGTAATCTTTGAGCGCGTCCGTGAGCAGGTTTTCGACAAGTATCTTGACCTCAGGGTTGCCCAGCTTGGTCTTTGTCTGACCTTCGAACTGAACGTTCTGCATCTTTATCGCGAGGATAGCGGTCATACCCTCTCTGAAATCTTCGCCGAGAAAATTCTGATCCTTGTCTTTAAGTATGTTCTTCGCCCTTGCAAAATCGTTGAAGACCTTTGTGTAAGCCGACTTGAAACCGGTCTCGTGCGTACCGCCTTCGGTCGTCGGAATGTTGTTTACGAAACTGAAAATACTCTCGTTGTAAGAATCGGTATGCTGAATCGCCAGCATCACCATAAAGTTTTTCGCGCTGCGCTCGACGTAGACGGGCTCGTCGTACAACACGACCTTTGAGCTGTTGATATATTTGGCGAAATCCCTCAGACCGCCGTCGTAGCAATATCGCACAGACTTATAATTGCCGTCCTCGTCGGTATCTCTGAGATCGGTCAGAGTGATCGTCATGCCGCCGTTCAGGAACGCAAGCTCTTTTATCCTCTTTGAAATTACCTCGTAAGAAAATTTTTCGCCGTCGAAAACTCTGGGATCGGGAAGAAACTGCACGAACGTGCCCTTTTCTTTTTTATCGCACGGCTTTTCAGTCAGCTTTGTCTTGGGCGCGCCGCTGATTATCTTCCCGTCCACCTCTGGAGAATGAAATTCCTGCGTATACTCGACGCCGTTCTTGTAGACCTTTACCGTCAGCCATTCGCTGAGCGCGTTGGTGACGGAAGCGCCGACGCCGTGAAGACCGCCCGAAAAACCGTAGTTGTTTGAATCGAACTTGCCGCCGGCGTGCAGCTTTGTGAACACCAGCTCAACGCCCGAAATGCCGTATTTGGGGTGGATATCGACAGGAATGCCTCTGCCGTTGTCGCGCACGCTTACGCTGTTGTCCGGGTATATCACGATGTCTATCCTGTCGCCGAAGCCGTTGGCGACCTCGTCGATACCGTTGTCGACTATCTCCCACAGGATATGGTGCATACCCTTGCTGCCCGTCGTGCCGATATACATGCCCGGTCTGACGCGGACCGCTTCCAGCCCTTCGAGAACCTGCAAGTCTTTTGAGTCGTACGTAGTTTTCATCTTATCTCCTTTTCTCTGCCGCGGGCTCGTCTGCGGCGCATATGCCCCGACGCGCAAAATCTCTCCCCGCTATTCCGCGCGGAACACAGAACGCGGTCCCGCCATTTATTCTTCCGTTCTGTCCAGCTTTTTAAGGCAGGCTTCGGCAAAATCGTTCACGTCGCCGTAGACCTCTTCCTTGTTAAGCTCGTTGAGTATCTCGTGCCTCGCTTCCGGGTACAGCTTCATCGAAACGCACGCAAGCCCGGCGTCGAGATACATCTCGTACAGCTTGCTGACCAGCTTGCCGTTGCCGCCGACCGGGTCGCGGTCTCCGCTTATTATGAATATCGGCAGATCCTTGCGGATATTGCTGAGATTTTTTGAGCGGTATATCTTTGAAAGCGCCCTGAAAAACGACTTGTAAAAACCCAGCGAAAGGGTGAAATTGCACATCGGATCCGCGAGATATTTTTCTCTTTCCACGTCGTCGCGGTTGCCCCACGCGAATTCCTTGTTTTCCGTAAGGAACTGCGCGTCGTACGCGCCGAAACTCATCCTGCGTATCGCGTTTGCCGGCGAATCCTTGCCGTAAAACGCCTGCTGGATCGCCGAAAGTATCTTGCCCGCTTTGACGTCAATACCGTTCTGGCAGGCGCTTCCGCAAAGCACCGCGCCGGCGATAGCGCCGCTGTTTCTCTGAATGTACGCCTGCGTAAGGAAAGAACCGTAACTGTGACCGAAAATTATCACGGGAAGTCTGTAAGTATCCGCCGCGTATTTTGTTATCGATATCTCGTCCTGTACCGTGTCGAAAAAGCAGTCTCCTTCGGGCACTTTTCCGAGGTTATCGACGCCTGCGGTCTTGCCGTGGCCTCTGTGATCGTCGCCGAGGACGACGTAGCCTTTCGAATTGAGAAATTTCGCAAAATCGTCGTATCTGGCAATATGTTCAGCCATGCCGTGAAGCAGCTGAACGACGGCTTTGGGTCTTTCGACGTCGTCCCATACCGCCAGGTTAAGTTTATAATCTTTATATCCGTAGAAAATTATTTCTTTCATATTGTCCTCACCACTATATGTTGGGGCTGTTCGCCCCCTTATAGATGTTATTATACTATATGTTGCGGTTTTTATCAAGTAAAAAATTATTTATATTTAAATATTATATTATTTTGATGAAAAACAGCCTGTTTCGCCCTCTTTAAGTAAGCAAACCGCGCTCTTAAAAACGCCGCGTTTTTTACTCCGCCGCGGTATATTGCCCGATATGCGGGACATAAATTTAATAAAAAGGAGGCAAGACATGAAGATTGTGCTTACCGGCGGCGGCACGGCGGGACACGTAACGCCCAACCTCGCGCTTATCCCGGAGCTTTCGAAGAGATTCGACAAGATATATTACGTCGGCAGCGAAAGCGGGATCGAAAAACGGCTGTGCGCCGCAAAAGGACAGGATTTTTACTCCGTCCCCGTCGTTAAACTGGACAGAAGCAAAGTCTTTTCAAACATTCTTATACCCGCAAAGCTCGCAAAATGCGTGAAAGAAGCGAAAAAACTGCTTCTCGATCTCTCCCCCGACGTTATCTTTTCAAAAGGAGGATACGTGTCTCTGCCCGTTTGCCTCGCGGCACGTTCTTTAAAAATACCCGTCGTAGCGCACGAGTCCGACGTCACGCCGGGACTCGCCAACAGAATAACAGCGAATTTCGCGGTATGCGTGTTGACTTCGCACCGGGCGACAAAGGTGAAAAACGCTGTATTCGTCGGCAATCCTTTGCGACCCGAACTGTTTGCGGCGGACGGCGGAAGGATAGCCGAAAAGTACGGACTTTCAGGCAAAAAACCGCTGCTTACCGTGGTCGGAGGCTCAAGCGGATCAGAAGCTCTGAACGCGTTTGTGGCAGCAAATCTCGACAGACTTTCAGAGCGCTTCGAGATTATACACATAACGGGGAAAAACAGCGATAAAATAACGGGAAAAGGATATTTTTCAAAACCTTACGCGGACGACATATTCGACATCTACGCCGCGTCCGACGTAATAATATCAAGGGCGGGCGCGAACGCGGTAGCGGAAATATCCGCAATGGGCAAAAGAGCGATATACGTTCCTCTCCCGAAAGCCGCGTCGAGGGGCGATCAGATAATAAACGCGAAAGCCGCGCAGGCAAAGGGAATCGCGACCGTGATCGAACAGAAAGATCTTTCTGCGGTAAAACTTCTGACCGCGCTGGACCGCGCGATGAGTTTCCCTCCCCCGAAAGCCGACAAGCAAGAAAACGTTAACGCAAAGATCGCGGACATCCTGTTCAACGCGGCAAGTAAAAAATCTGATGCGACAGAAAAGAAAAAGGGTAAGATCAGACAATAAAAAAGCGGCGGCAATTACTGCCGTCGCTATTATTTATAAGTATTATTTTGTATTATCAATTATTTTATCAATAATATCCGGTAATGGTTCTTTGCTTTCCGAGCCGCTCAGATCAAGCTCTCCGTCCTCTTTTGCGCTCTCTTTTGCCTCAGACTTAGGCGGTTTTACTATAAGACCGCTCACCGCCAGCAATCCGAGGAACGCAGTCGTTATCTCATGCAGATACGGTATCTCCGTGGTGAACCCGACGGCTTGCAGCACGACGAACGCCGCGCTGGCAACAGCCATCCAGAAATCGTAAGATCTTATTTTCTCTTTCATATGCCCTCCTTTATGCCGCCGCCGGCGACGGGTCTTCGTTTTCCTCGTCGCCCAAGCAATCCAACGCGCTCGCAACTCCGCGCTTTATCTCTTTCACGTCCTCGGCGACCTCTCTGACCACGCCGAGTTTTTCGCCCAGTGTCGATATCGTATCCTGATATTTCTGCTCTCTCTTGCGGCTGTCCTTGAGTTCGAAAATAAGGAGAAGGCAGAACAATACCGCCCACGCGCCGTTAGCGACGACCGTCTCTATCACGCTCTCCCACACTGTCATCACCTCCTCAGGCGTTTTTCGCCTTTTTGACGTATCTCGAAAGAAGATTGGTGTACTCATAGCCGAGGTAGGTCTGCAGATAAGGATTGCTCACTATCATATCCTTCGCCGTCTTGGGGTCGAGGGTGTCGTAAAATCCTATCGCGATGTTGAGCCTTTCCGCATAATCGTCAGCCTTTTCACCGACATAGCCGTAACGCTTTTCGTATTCCGCCTGCTGATAATCCGCCTGCATTCTGGCGGTCAGGTCGTCCTGTATCGCCTTTTCGCGCTCGAGTTTGTAATCCGCGATCTGCTTTTCTATCTTGTTGTTGTACTCCTGTATGGACTTCAGCTCTTTGTCGCGTTTTGCGATAAGATCCTCTATCTCGGACGATATCTTTATCACGTATTCCGCGTTCAGATCGTCGATCGCCGCCTGCAGCCGACCGTTCAGATCGTCTATCTGAGACTGATACTTCGCGGCAATTCCGTCGGCGTCCGCTTTGGCTTCGGAAATCATCGCTTGCGCCTGTTTTTCAGCGTTTTCTCCGGCGAGTTCTCTTATCGAAGAACGCGAAAGTCCGCTCTTTATCATATCGTTTTCGTTGTTTTTCTTCGCTTCCTCGAGAGATCTCAATATCTCCGCTTCTTTCTTTCCGAAGTCTTCGTATGTGCTTTCGGTCTTCTTTTCGAGTTCGTCCGTCTTACTCTTCGCAGCAGCGGCAGCGACCTTCTGTTCGGCTGCGAGCTTGTCGTTATATTCGCTCGCAACTCTGTTTTTTATCTCGTCCTCGCTCTCGCCCTCGTAGGTCTTGAACTCGTAGTCGGGCTCTTCGGGCAAAGCCGCGGCGGCGTCCTCTTTACGCTCCGCCAGCTCTTTCTGCCTGTACGCCGTATGCATCCGCTTAAGTTCGGCGACAAGCTCGTCTTCCGTATCTATCTTTTTAGAAGAAGCGTTTCCGCCCGTCGAAGCGTTGCTCTTGACTCTGATATCTTTTAAAATCATACAGTTCTCCTTTTCAATACGTAGTAGTTGTAGCGCGCGAATTTTCTCTTAAGTTCGCGCATTTTTCTTTTTATCGTCATACTCTTAGCCCTCCTTTCGCGGTCACGCGCAGTCTTACCGACGTAGCCGTCGTCTCCGCGGAAAAAGTAAAGGTATGTCGCGTCTTGCCCAGTCCCGAAAAAGTCTGCTTCCACGCCCGCGCCGTAAACGATCCTATCTCTTCGTCGTCGAGAGATACGGTAATCTTACAGCCGTCGCCGAGTACCAGGACTTCAACGTCCGCGCTTCCGTTGCACCAGACCGTCAGAGTATGCGGCGCGCCCGCCGTTATCGACCCGATTATCTCTACAAACTCCGCCGCGCGGTCGTTATACAGATATTCGGCAAGCTCCATCGCCTCTCTCGCGGTGTTTTCTATCCTGGAAATATTCATAAGCCCCTCCTCAGAAAATCGACGGTAACGCCGAACGGTCTTATCTTCGGCTCGTGCGCCCTGCATCTGATATAAAAGTCGAAACACGTGCCGGATACGCCGACGGGCAGATATCTTTTGTCGGGATCCATTCTGAATTCGCGTACTTTTTTATCCGCGACGACGCCCAGGATAAACGGCTTATCCGTATCGTAATCGACGCCGACGATATATTTTTTGTTCAGTCTCTCTCCGAAATCCACATTCTTTACCGCCCAGTATTTAAGCGTGGGCAGCATATCGGGCGAACAGCCGTTTTCGGTCAGCTCCATCACTATGCCGGACCCCGCCGTAACGACGAGCACGCAATGCTGTCTTGAGCCGGACATGACGCACATACTGCGAACGTTCATTCCGCGGTATATCTCCGCCGCGCCCTTTTCTGTATCTATGACTGCGAGAACGTCCGCTCCCTTGACTTCTACCCCCGAAAACTCTTCCTTGCCGGGAAGTCTGTCTCCGGCGACGCTGAACGAAAGACAGTATTTGCCGTCGCAGTATACCGCCTTATGCCCGCTCGACTCTTCGAGAAGTCCGTCCAGTCTGTCGGTAAGTCTGGTCACGTCGTAACCGTCCATCGCGTATATTCCGTCGCTCGTCACGAACGCGACGAACGCGCCGCAAGAGGTTATCGTATCCTTGTATATCCTGCCGCAATCACAATGCAGACGTTTTATACTGAACTGCAACTGGTCGGAATAAGCGGTCAGTCTGTATATTCCGTATTCGCAGAATATATAGACGTAATCCTGAAAACTCAACACTCTGAGAACTTCTCCCAGAGAGCCGTCGAGAGAGATATAACCGCCTTCGTCGAGCGACACGTTCCAGTTGTAAGGATCGAACGCGTCTGAAAACCATACGCTGGTCCTCGCCCCTTCGACAACCGCGTAGACCCTTTCGTAATGAGTGCAGAGGTCTGTTATCGTCAGCGCGTCCGCAACATAGGTGTCGTCCGTCTCGCTGACGACGTATAAGCCTTCTCCTCCTCCGCCCAGAAGCATAAGGTTTTCGTCGCCGTAAAGATAGCTTATCGCGGACGTGAAACGTCTGTCCGTCTTTATTCTCCCCAGCCATTGGGTGCTTTTCCCCAGCCTGACGTAGTACAGATACTCGTCAGAAGTCGCCAGTATACATTCGTACGGTCCGTTGTCGTCGCTGAGCTTGCCGAAGAATATCTCAGGGTCCGCGCACGATTCCGGAATTGGTCTGACCGTCTCGTCCTCTCCTGCCGTGTTCCTGTACAAAAACCTCTTCAGCCCCAGTCCGCCCGTAAGCGAGTTGTTTTCAAACCCGAAATTGTACTCTTCGTCGCAATAATCGCGCGGAAGCGTCGTCGACGCATTGTTGGGATCGTAGCCTTTGAACGCGGACAACACGTATCTCTTTCTCGTCGGCTTATCGACAGAAAACTTCTTTTCGTAGAACATCAGTACCACCTCCTCTCTTTGAGGATGACGGACTTTACCGGTCTTACAGCGGCGCGCATATCCTCGCGGAACCTTTCGGCAAAACCCTCGCTCTGCTCGTACATTCCGTTTATCATGCAATATTCCGCGCATACGCCGAGGGCGAGAGTTTTTTCGCTCACCGCGGGATCCACGTCGCAGTCTTCGCCGTTTTCCGCCTCTGCGGGAAGATATCTGTATTCCACTTTAAGTCTGCCGTTTTTAGCCACCTTGCACGAAAACGGACGCTGACGAAAATCGACTTTGTCGCCGCGTTCGTCCTTGACAGACATTATTCTGCACACCTTTCTGGGCAGTTTTTCATAGCCGAACGCGCCGTTTTCAGCCGTGACTTCGCACTCGTCGGCGAGCGGCAGATATTCCTGTGCGATCTCGGTCAGCATAATGTTGACGCACCTTGAGAGAAGTTTTATTTTTTCGTCTCCCGTTGCGTCCGCGCCCGCTCTGCGATCGGTCTCGTTCAGATATACGAGCGCCGCGTTTATGACCTCTTCAAGTTTCATTTTGCCTCCTTTGACAAAGGGGCGGATCTCTCCGCCCCCCGTTTAAATGCGTATTCCGTTCAGCGCCTTTTCCGCCGCTTCCGCTACCGCGGCTCTTTCCGCTTCGGCGTTCGCCTTCTCTATCTCTTCGAGAATGGCGTTTATCCTCTCTATCCTCGTCTTGCGGACGTAGTCTACCGCGCGGCAGTCCAGACTGTCGAAAGGCAATATTACCTGCAGACTGTCGTCGACCGCGCTTCTGACCTCGAATTTCTTACTTTCCCCGTTGTAGTAGATTTTGTATTTGTCGTCTATGCTTTTGATCCTGTCCGCAACCGAGAACAGATCGTCTTCGACGGCTATAAGACGCCCTTTCGTCACGCGGTTATGCCCGAAAGCTTGTACTGACCTATCGGCTTGTCGCAGATGAGGTCGGCGTACTTGACGAGGGTCGCGGAATAGGTTGCGCTTCCCGCCTTCTGTTTGATGACCCTGCCGCCGTCTCCTTCAAGCCATCTCCAGTCGCACAGCTGATGCAGCTTGAAATCGCCGGTATTCAGCATATACATAGTGCCGTCCTCGACAAACTTGTCCGCTACGACGGGTATGCCGTTGAACGTGACTGCCTTGTAACCGCCGTCGAGGTTCATATAGTCCACGTTCATTCTCGCGCTCATGCAGTCGTCGAGGTAAAATCTTCTGACGTCGTACGCGCATACGATCATGTCGATCGTGCCGCCCGAAGTTTCTTCGACCTCGTCTATCGCGCTCTGCATACCGACAAAAGAAATACTGCCCACGTTCGACTTGCTGCCGCTCTTCATCCAGTCTCTGCCGTTTCTCGACAAACCGTACAGATCTTTATCTGAGAAGATAGCGGAAAGACCGGTCAGTTCATTGTCTTTGGAGCCCTGAACGGTTATGTAGTCGTTCTCTGCGACCGTCGCGCCGGCGGAGTTGCCGAAAGTCACTACCTTATTCGCTCTGTCGACAGAGGTTATCCTCACCCCTTTAAGACCGTCGCGAACGGCGTCTGTGCTGCCGTTGTATACGTCGACGACCATACCTTCCATAAGGTTCTTCACGTTTTTGACGACTACCTTGTTGTTCGCGCTGCCCTGCGCGCTTATCGTCGCTATCTTGCCGGAGCCGTCGCCGTACAACATTCTTCCCAGATTGAATTTGGAAGCCTTTAAAAGTCCTTCCATTTCCGCGTCGAGAAGGTTGACGAACGCGCCGACGCTGCTCTGCGAAGCTCTGATCGCCTTGTCGGAAAGCTCTATCGTGCCGTACAGATTCTTGAGTTCAAGCCTGAAACGGTCGTAATTGTTCGCCGCCGCCGCGGGAAGGTCTCCCGTCTCCGTGCCCGCGCCGATACCGCCGTTCAGACCGTACGGCACGAGTTTAACGATCTCTTTTCCCCATACGTCCGAAGTCGTCTGTTTTATCTTTGCGAGAAGAGGGTTGACGCCCACGTTCAGCTGGTTCGCGACGACGCCCAGATATACGGTTTTAAGCGCCTTTTCGGCTGTTTCCATTGTTACCATGTTTTATATCCTCCTGTGTTCGAGCATATTTTTGACGATACCGCCCGCCTCGCGTATGCTCTTGGGTCGCGATGGGGGCGTGACGTGCGTTCTGCCGCTCGCGGCAATAGTCCTGGGCGCCGCAACGTCGTTATGTTTCAGGAGAAATTCCTCGATTATCCTGTCCTTTACCTTTTCGCTGCCGTAGACGTATTTTTCGAGAAAATCGTCGTCCGCGGCTATCTCTTTCAAAGGTCTGTCGGCTTTTCTCAAAACGTTGAAATACGCGCGCTCCAGACAATCGTCTCTCGTCGCGAGACTTTGGTCCGACGCGAGCTCTTTCGCTATCTCGCTGAAATATCTTTCTGCCGACGGATAATCGCGCATAAATCCGTTTACCCTGTCCTCCCAGTCGGGCAATTCGTAGCGGGGAGTTGTCGGATCGGAGCCGTTCAAAGCCGTCGGCGTTTCTTTATCACGCCCCTCGGGCCGCTCCTCTTCCGGCTCTCCGTCCTCTTTTGCCGCGACTGCTGGAAGTTCTCTCGCCTCGGCGAGCGCGCGGGTAAGCTCTGAATTCTGCTGGCACTTTTTCGTAAACTCTCTTTGCAGATTGTCGTATGCCCTTTCAAGTTCGTCTGCCGTCGCGAACTTGTTGCAAAAGGCGGGTCTGTCCTTGTCCCCGTCGGCGGCGCAAGGCTCCGCGGGGGAGACGGTTTCCGTTTGTTTTTGCGTATCTTCCATATATTTCTCCTTTAAAGACTTATTGTTTATGCTTATTGCCGCTGTCCGCCGCGGCGGGCGCGACCGCTTTTTCCGAAAGCGCAAACATCTGATGTTCCTTTATATGCGCGTCCATTTCGGCGTACAGCTTCTTGTTTTTCAGCACGCTGTCTTCGAGCAGACATTTGATATGCTCTTCTATATGTATATCGTGGTCGTCGTACGGGCAGGCGGTCGGGCGCTCCTTTCCGAGAGAAAGGTTTTCCTTCATCGCGCGCTTCCTCTGCGTCTCGTCGACGTCTTTCGCGCTCTCCCAGTTGCCTATCCCCAGCATTTCGAGGACCTTGACTTTCGTCCTCGGACTCATGCTGCCGTCCGCTTCAGTAAGTACGCCCATGCGGATAAGCTCGAGCACCATATTGCGTCTCTCGGCGACGGTCTCGGAAACGTCCTCGTTCGTATCGAAAACGATATCCTCGCACTGAAGATCGTTGCCGGTAAAATATCTGAGTTCGGGCTCTCCGTTCTCTCCCGATACGCGTTTCAGCCTCTTTTCTGTCGCGAACTGCTTGTAAAGATACAGCAGCATTCTGCAAACCCTCTTTATGCAAAGCCTGAGCGAAGAAGTAGACAGCGACATTCTTGTGTCGTCCTGGTTGACCAGAAGGGATATCGCTTTTCCCGACATATTGCCGTAAGTCTGCGAATACTTGCTCAGTTCGCTGACGCCGCTTACAGTCACGAATTCGGAAAGCAGCCTTTCTTCCTCATACGTAAAGTCTGCGGGCACGCTTCCGGTCTCAATGAATCTGGGGATATTTGACCCCTGACGGTATATCAGCACCTTGCCGGGAGACAGCCCCTCTTCTTCCAGATTGTCCATATCCACGCTGCCGTCCTCGACCGCAAGAATACCCATGGAAATACGGTTGAGATACTCATGCTTTCTGTTCTTGACGGCGTTGTAGCTGCGCTGAAGCGGGATCATTCTTTCGACGACGGAAGTGCCGAAGAAGCTGCCGACCTTTCTTATGCAGTTGGTCTGCGCGAACGGGAAACCTTTCTTTCCCTGAACGTCGGTGACGTAAGGGAGTCCGCCGTAATAAAGCAACTTGTCGCCCGCTATTATCGCGAGTTCGCCTTCCGGCATATCCTTTGTCGGGCGGGTGTATCTTTCTATAACTACCGCATAGCCGTCGACCTTAGAAGCGATCACGTTGCCGACCGCGGCGTTGTACCCCAGCCCGCCCGCTACGGAGGCGTTGTCGAGAGTGAATACATTGACCTCTTCGCCTTCTACTCTGACGCCCCATATATCCTCGATCTCTGTCACCGGATATGCCTTGGCGTGTATGACGCTGTGACACTCTTCCAGCGAATCAGCGCATACGTTATCCGGAAATATCTCGAAAGGAGTCACCACGGTAATACGCGCTTCTCCTACACGGACAGGATTATTTTGCTTATCCCTGCACAACTCGTCGCCTGCGTCCTTATCCCATACGACCTTAAAGAAACACGATCCGGTGACCTCGCTCCACGCCACCGCGTCGTTGATGAGAGACGACAGGTCGTTCTGCTCTGCGACCGCGTTTATCAGCGCAGTCGAAAATTTTGCCGACTGTATGTCCGTTTCATCGTTCGAAAAGGGTTTTACCGTGACTCCGGTGTTGACTCTCGTAAGCTTAGACATTCTCGTTTCCAGCACGGAAGCGATATGGTTGTACACCTCTCTTTCCTGCCAGAAATACTGTTTTCCGAATTCCTCGACTTCGCCTGTCGGCGTTATCTGCATATACTGGTTGCCGTTGACGAAATTCATATTCAGCTGCCATTGCAGTTCCAGCGGCTTTCTGTCCTCTCTGCGTCTTTCGTAGTCCTTTCTTACCTGACATACGATATCTTCGGCGAAAGTTTTTTTATCTTTCATACGCTCTCCTTACCGCTTTGTTTATTAAGCATGTTTTTGGGACTTTTGGGAGTGATTATTTTCCCGATCTGTCCATAAAGTTCTTTTAAGCAGTCCTCGCACAGATTGAGTGAATTGCGCTTATCGCCTCCTTCCGCCACGAACTGGTACGCCGCGTGATTCCTGCACATCGGCATCTCGCACTTAGTCTTTACCGTCAGTTTGTTTACCTGCATCCTGCGCCTCCTTTGCGTTTATCTTTTCAAGCTCGCTCAAAAGCCTCTTTTTCAGCTCCTCAAGCTGCATGTCCGTGTATCCTTCAAGCGGGTTTTCCCCGCTCCGCTCTATCACCGCCTTTATCGCCGTAGTGTCGGGCGGGATATATTTTTTTGATATCTTTCTTTTGGTCACCTCGTTTTCGCGGTCGTATTCCTCGACCTTCTCTTCAACGAAATAACCCGTCGCCTTTTTCATTAAAATGCTGTCTATCTTTTTTCTTCTCATAGCCTGCTTTCGCTCCGTCTCAGCTTTTTTATAAGTCTCTCTTTGTCGCGTTCGATGACCGTCTTATGCGCTTTGGGCTGCTTTGTCGGCTCCGGTTTTGTCATTATGTAGTATCTGAGCGCGTCCAACGCGTGGTCGTCCTTTTTTACGGGTCTGTCGCCGCTTCCCCACCAATAGGATTTAAGCTCTCTTATAAGGTTCCTGCAACAGGGAAATATCTTTATCCTGTCGGTCGCAAAATAGGACTTGACCCGCGCTATGCCGCTGAACACGTCCTTGTCCACCTTTGTGTTGACCGCAATCCCGCGCTCGAAAAAGAGATCGGCGACGCTCTTAGTGCTCGCGAGAGTCTTTTGAGTTGCTGCGCTGTCGATAAGCGCTTCCAGCCGTCCCTTTCCGTCACGGCGCCAGTTAAGCGAATCGGCGGTCTCACTTATCATCTTCGCATGATAGTCGATATCTCTTCCCGCCTCGTACCACTCCCCGACGACGTATACCACGCCGTCGTAGTCGACAGCGAAAAAGAGGCACGCAAGCGGATTGTTGAGACCGGGGTCAATACTCATTGCGTCCTGCCACTCGAAAGGCACCTCGAAAGGCTGTTCGAGGACGTGTCTCGCGGGATCGAATTCCTTGTAGACGAGCCCTTCCGCCGCGCTGAATTTGCCGTATCTTCTCGAATTAAGCGTCTCTTCGTCCATGCTCGCGGTCAGCGCTGCGACCTCGTCCGGGTCGAGAAACGGATTGTCCGCCCATTCCATATTCGCGCACCATATCTCTTCGTCGCCGCCGCTGTTCAGGTATATCAGATCATAGACCCATGTCAGCCCTTTCAGCGGGGTCATAGTGCCCCATATCTCTCCCTTTCTGTCAAGTACGCGCATACGGCATTCCTGATAAATATCGAGAGGCGGTTCTTCATCGAACCAGACGAAATCGAGCGAAGTACCCTGAAATTTTTCTCTGCCCTGATCGCAGCTTTTAAAAGAAATTTTGGATATTCCGCCCGAAACGTTTTTTATAAGAATATAGTCGATTATACCGTACTCCGCGCTCTCCTTTCTTCCCGACGCCATAACGATATCCTGTATCCAGTCCGGATTCAGATAGGATAAAAATTTGCTCTGCGCGACGTCTCTCTGCACCTCGTAGGACAGCGACACGACCCACCCTTCGACCGCTCCTCTGTTCTTGCGGTACGGGTGTATGCCCCTCGCCCACCAGACAGCCTCGACCGCGCCGCATTCGGTTTTTCCGCTTCTGTTGCCGCCGAACACCCAGCGGTTGCGCTTTAAGCATTTATGAAACGCGACCTGTTTTTCGTGCACCTTTTCGCCGGTGTTGTAGCGCGCCAGCCTGTTGTTGTCGAAGCGCCTTTTCTGCTCTCTTTCAATCGCCAATATTCTGGCGAGTATCTCTTTTTCAGTCATATTCCTCCGTATAGCGCCATAATTTTTACAATAAAAGCGGATTTTTGTTGTTGCGATATTCTTATCATAGTGTATAATAATATTATCCTGCGGACAGAGATCCGCCGATAGGAGAATATGATGAAAAAGCTGATCACAGTCTGTTTGCTTATCCTTACCGTATGCCTGCTTATGACCGGCGTAGCGGTCGCCGACACTTCGACGGGAGCACAGACTTTTTATATCGCAAACGAAAACATACCGGTATACGTCGTATCTTCCAACGCGTATCAGCCCGCTTTCGTTATTCCGAAGAGCTACTATTTCCGCACCCTTTCGGTCAGCGGAGAATATACCTCGATCGTCTACGGCAAAAACACGGACACGCCCGCCGTTTCGCTGTATGTGCTCAATTCCGATCTCGGTTCAAAAGCTTCTGCGACGACCGACGACGTAACCGACGACACCGCGTATTACAATATCGCCGTCGCCAACGCGAGACCGATCGAAGGCGTAGAAGTGATGTTCTACAATCCAGGTACGCTTGACGAAGAGATAAAAAGCACTTACGTCACCGTAAACAAGGTACTGGGCGTCTATCAGTATGACAAGACGACTTACTTTTCGGCGATCGTCACCGTAAGTTCGCAGACAAAAGTGCTTCTCTATAAGGCGACCGACACCAACAACCCGACGTTTACGCTCGCTTCGATACCCCTTCACCGGATAACGGTCGACCGCAACAACGCGGCAAACGAAGGCGTTATCTCCACCCCGGGCACAGGCAACACGGACGTTACAGGCAACAACGTAATAAGAAACGTGATGATCGCGGTGATATGCGTGATGTGCGTACTGGTGATTTTCCTTATATTCCGCCCGACAAAGAACGCTAAGAACCGCTACGAGCTGGAAAACCGCGAACGCGCAGACGACAATTACGACGACTACAACGGTTACGGCAACCGCAACTAATCGCCAATGCCGATCCTCGCCGCTCTCTTTTCGCTTAAAAGGATCCCGGCGGCAACGGCGTCTTCTAAGCTCACTCTTAATTTATTATCCGATACCCTTTCGGCGCGGCAGAAAACGTCCGCGCCTTTTTGCGCCAGCATATAGTAGTCGCCGATAAGCACGTCCTTTAAATAACGGGTCTCAAACCACTTTTCGTCATACCCCGCCGCCTTCAGCGAGCAAGCCGCCTTTTTAACACCGTCCGCGTACCAGCGGAAAGCGCTCCTCTTTGCGTAGCCCAGTCTTAAAGCGATCTCCTCTATACTCTTTCCGCTACGCGCTCTCATTCCGAGGATATTTGCATATTTTATCGGCAGTTTCGCCAGGGTTTCGTCGACAAGGACTTTCGCGTTCAGATAGCTTTCGGAACGCGCGTTGCAGTCAATCATCTTCTGTACGAGCGAAAGAGTGTCCTCACAGTAAAATCCGGATATGGCGAGAGTTTCGGAGGTACGCTTGCACGCCCTTACCGCCCCGGGTAATCTTCTGTATGCGGCGAGAAGCGCCGTAACCCAATCCATCATATTTTTCATTGTTTTTCCTCCGAAATCAAGTATATTACCCACAGACATTCAAATCAACGTTGTCTGCCAATATTTACGAACATTTGTTCATATTTTTTTATTATCGTAACCGGTAAAAGTAACCACAGTATGTCATATTAAATATAAATTTACGTTGTTTCCGTCGAATAATATTGAAAAAAACATGAACATAACGTAAAGTCGGCTATGCATTTCACACCGGGAATGAGAATAAAAAGCACGTCGTTAATTAATACAGCATTGAATCATATATTATAAATACCAATATTTAAAGCGACTTTACCCGATAAAGAAAAAAACCGTATGCGCCGTCGGAATTGAGCAGAAAAATTTGTATTCAGACAAGGAAAAGACCCGCGGTAATACTCTTGCGGATTTGACGCGGTATCAATTCAAATTTTACGCACTGTATAAAGCATTAATAATGCCGGAGCGACCGACGAAAACACGCTGCAAAGCGTTTTGAGCGAGATGATTTGCGAGTAAACGAGAAGAGCCTCGGGGGTAATACTCTTGCGGTATTACCGTCGAGGCTCGACAATGTTTAATCGTAAATCAGCCGTTCAAAACCGTGTTTGAGTCGGTCGCTCAGGCAGAAACTCAATATAGTTTTTCATATTGTCATAAGGATCGGTGATCGCGGCAAAGTTAAGATATCTGCCAAGCTCAAACGCCTTCCAGGGAGAGATATCTTCCGGAGGATAAGCGATATAGGCGAGCTTTTCTCCCGTCGTCGGGTGATTGAAACGCAGCACCGCCGACCACAGAGCGAGGTTGTGTTTAAGAGTACGTTTATCCGCGCCGTATTTGGCGTCGCCGAAAAGCGGAGTTCCGCTGAACGCCATCTGCGCGCGTATCTGATGCGATCTGCCTGTTATCAACGTTACTTTAACGAGAGCGAAACCGTTTTTTTCAGCGAGCACGTGATATTCAAGCTCCGCCTTTTTCGCACCTTCCGTCAACATCGGGACAATCTCAACGGTATTCGTCTTTTCATTCTTCTTAAGATAGTGCGTGAGCTGACCGACGTGCTGTTTTGGTATGCCGCAGGTAACGCAGAGGTATTTTTTCTCCAATTCTCCGTTCTTTATCGCGGCGCATAGTCTTTCAGCAGACTTTGACGTACGCGCGAACACCATAAGCCCGCCGGTGGGTCTGTCCAGCCTGTGGACGAGACCGACGTAGACGTTGCCCGGCTTATTGTATTTGTTCTTGATATATTCCTTTACGACTGAAAGCATATCGGGATCGCCGGAAGCGTCTGCCTGCGAAGGCACGTTCTGCGGTTTAATTACGACGATTATCTGGTTGTCCTCATAAACCACGTTCAGATCCTTATATCCGAAATCGGTCATTTTATCCTCCAAAGCCCGCTGCATCCGCAGGGTAAGATTATATTTTCGTCGGTCGGAAGTCCGAGTTCGTAAGACTCGAAAACGCCGCCTTTATCTTTCAGGCACAGCCTGAGTATGTTTTCCGTGACCGTAGGCTGAAGTCCGGTCGTGTACGAATTTATCAGCACGAAAAGCGGTTTATCAGACAGCAGTTTGACGCATTCGGTAACGAAGTCGTACAGGTTGTCCTCCAGCTTCCAGACTTCGCCGTTGACTCCTCTGCCGTAAGACGGAGGGTCCATGATTATCGCGTCGTAACTGTTGCCGCGTCGCTGTTCTCTTGCGACGAATTTCATACAGTCGTCGACGATATAGCGAATTCTGTCGCCGGGGATCTCTGAAAGTCTCGCGTTTTCCTTAGCCCTGTCGACCATCGCTTTCGCCGCGTCGACGTGGGTCACGAACGCGCCCGCTTGCGCGCAGGCGACGGTCGCGCCGCCCGTGTATGCGAACAGGTTGAGCACTTTTATCCCGCGCTTTTCACCCTCGATCAGCTTTTGCATCATATCCCAGTTGACAGCCTGTTCGGGGAAAAGGCCCGTATGTTTAAAGCCCATCAGCTTGAGCGAAAATTTAAGTCCGTTTCTGCCGATCGTAAAATTTTCGGGCACGTCGCCCTTGTACTGCCAGCTTCCGCCGCCGCTCGCCGAGCGTTTATAGACGGCGTTTATGCCTTTGTAAGCGGAAAGTTTACTGCTCTCATGCCAGATGACCTGAGGGTCGGGGCGCAGAAGCACCAGCTTTCCCCACCTTTCCAGCTTCATACCGTCGCCGGTTGCGATTATTCTGTAATCTTTCCAGCCTTCCGCAACGCGTATCACGTTAAGCCTTCTTGACGACGAGGGTGACTTTCTCGCCGTTGATATCCCACTCTTTGGTATAGCCTTCGAACAGTCCGTTGACCATCTTGTCGCAAAGCACGTCGCTTCTTATGCTCTTGTCGCTTTCGAGCACTCTCGCGCTGTCGCCGTCCGCTTTATAGCCGACTTCTATATGATCGACGACCTCAAAGCCGGCTTCCTTTCTCATCGTCTGCAACTTTGAAACCAGCTCTCTCGCGATGCCCTCGTCTATGAGCGCGGGGGTAAGGGTCGTATCTATGACGACCGTCATGCCGTTTTCGCTCTCTACGCTGTAACCGCTCTTGTTGACCGGGTTGATAAGCAGGTCGTCTTCAGAAAGCTCGATCGTCGCGCCGTCCGCTTCAAACGAATATATCTTGCCCGCCTTTACGCGCTCTACGATCTCGACCGCGTTGTCGCAGGTCGCGAGGTAATTCTTTATCGCGTTAAGGTGCTTACCGTACCTGGGACCGAGGGTCTTGAGCTGCGGTTTGAGTTCGTAGGTAATAAACTTACCGCTGTCCTTTTCAAGCATTACCTCTTTTACGTTGATCTCGTCCGCGATATACGCGACGACGGATTTGTCGCTAAGAGTCTTATCTGTGATGACGTACAGCTTTGAAAGCGGCTGTCTGTTCTTTATATTGACCTTGTTGCGGCATGCTCTGCCGAGAGCGACCGCGTGCAGTACGAGGTCCATATCGCTTTCTAGCGCCTTGTCTTCCGCGCTTTCGTCCGCAGCGGGGAAATCGCAGAGGTGTACGCTTTCGGGCGCGTCTTTATAGAACGTGCGCACTAAGTTCTGATATATGCACTCGCTCATGAACGGGACGAACGGTGCGAGAAGCTTGCTCATCGTGACGAGGATATGATACAGCGTCGTATAAGCCGCCGCCTTGTCGTCCGTCATATCGCTGCCCCAGAAACGCTCGCGGCTTCTTCTGACATACCAGTTGGACAGGTTGTCGGTGAACTCTTCAATCGCCCTTGCGGATTCCGTTATCTTGTATTTATCGAGGTTGTCGTCGACTGTCGCGATAAGGGTGTTCAGGTTGGACAGCGCCCATCTGTCTATCTGAGACAGCTTGCATTTTTTAAGGTCGTAGTTGCGCGGGTCGTACTTGTCGATCTCCGCATACAGCACAAAGAAGGAATAGGTGTTCCACAGCGTACCCATGAATTTGCGCTGAGCTTCGGAAACGTTTTCCGCGCTGAAACGCGACGGGAGCCACGGAGCGGACGAAGAATAGAAATACCATCTCACCGCGTCTGCGCCCTGCTTGTCCAGCACGCTCCACGGGTCGACGACGTTGCCCTTATGCTTTGACATCTTTATGCCGTTCTTGTCGTTGACGTGCCCCAGGACTATGCAGTTCCTGAACGGAGCGCGGTCGAAGATAAGCGTCGATACCGCGAGAAGCGTATAGAACCAGCCTCTGGTCTGGTCGACAGCCTCTGATATAAAGTCCGCGGGGAATTGTCTGTCGAATATCTCCTTGTTTTCAAACGGATAATGCCACTGCGCGAACGGCATACTGCCGCTGTCGTACCAGCAGTCCATGACCTCGGGCGTGCGCTTCATCGTGCCGCCGCACTTCTTGCACTTGAAGGTTATCGGGTCAAGATAGGGCTTATGCAATTCGATATCTCCTTCTATGCCGGCGAGCTCTTTCAGCTCCGCCTTACTGCCGACCACGTGCATTTCGCCGCAGTCTTCGCATATCCATATCGGGAGCGGGGTGCCCCAGTATCTTTCGCGGGAGATACCCCAGTCGATGACGTTTTCAAGGAAGTTGCCCATACGTCCGGTGCCGATCGTCGGCGGCATCCAGTTGACGGTAGCGTTGTTTTTGAGCAGCCTGTCTCTGACCTCCGTCATTTTTATGAACCAGCTGCTTCTCGCATAGTAAAGAAGCGGAGTGTCGCAACGCCAGCAATACGGATAGCTGTGTTCGAACATAAGCTCTTTGAAAAGAAGACCCTTTTCCTTGAGCTTTTCTATGACGAGCTTATCGCCGTCCTTTACGAAAATACCGGCGAGGTCGCCCGTCTCGGAGGTAAACTTGCCTCTGTCGTCGACCATCTGCACAAAAGGCAGATCGTAATTCCTGCCTACGTTCGCGTCGTCTTCACCGAACGCGGGCGCGATATGAACGACGCCGCTGCCGTCGGTAAGCGTTACGTAGTTGTCGCAGGTGACGTAAAACGCCTTTTTGTTTCCCTTATAAAAATCGAAAAGCGGGATATATTCTTCCCTTTCGTAGTCCTTGCCCTTTCTGGTTTCGAGAACTTCGTATTTTTCGAAAAGAGAAGGAGCGAGCGCCGCCGCAAGCACGTAGATCTCACCGTCTTGCGCCTTTATCTTAACATAATCCTCGACGGGATTCATACACAGCGCGACGTTGGACGGAAGAGTCCACGGAGTCGTCGTCCACGCGAGGAAACAGCCGTCGGAATTCTTTATCTTGAACTTTACGAATATAGACTTTTCCTTGACCGTCTTATAGCCCTGCGCGACTTCGTGAGAAGAAAGCGCCGTACCGCAGCGGGGGCAATAAGGAACGATCTTGTGCCCCTTGTAAAGCAGACCCGCCTCTGCAATCTTTTTGAGCGCCCACCATTCGGATTCGATATAGTTGTCCTCATAGGTGATATAAGGATGATCCATATCCACCCAGTAACCGACGCGCTCAGACATTCTCTCCCACTCGCCCTTATATTTCCAGACGCTCTCCTTGCATTTCTTGATAAAGGGCTCTATGCCGTATTTCTCGATGTCCTGTTTGCCGTCCATATTCAGCGACTTTTCGACCTCGAGCTCTACGGGGAGACCGTGCGTATCCCAGCCGGCTTTACGCAGCACGTAGTAACCTTTCATCGTCTTGTAGCGCGGAATGATATCCTTCATTACGCGGGTCAGAATATGACCGATATGCGGCTTGCCGTTAGCGGTCGGCGGTCCGTCGTAGAACGAAAACGAAGGCTTGCCTTCGCTCTGCTTCACGCTCTTTTCAAAGATCTTGTTTTCTTTCCAGAAATCGAGGACCTCTTTTTCTCTTGAACAGAAATCAAGGCTCGAACTAACTTGTTTATACATTTTATCCTCCGTTTACGGAAAATTTTATTCCTCTTCTTCGTCGTCCTCGCGCGGAGAAACGACTACCTCGCACTCGGATATCTTCATATGCTCCGTCTTTTTGACGGTTATCGTAAGGTTTTCAAACTCAATCGAGTCGCCCACCTTGGGCACGTTGCCCAGTTTCAATACGACGAATCCCGAAAGACCGGTCGCGTCGTATTTTTCGGCGTCGTCTCTTATCTCGAAATAATCGAAAAAATCGATGAGGTTCACGTCGCCCGCGACGATATATTTGTTTTCATCAACCTTTTTGAACGACTCTACCACCCTGTCGTGCTCGTCCCAGATATCGCCGACCAGCTCTTCGAGAATATCCTCGAGCGTCACGATACCCATCGTACCGCCGAACTCGTCGACGACTATCGCGATGTGCGTCTTTGCCTTCTGCAGCTTTCTGAGAAGCCCGGATATCTTTTCAAACGGCGTCGCGTAGATCAGATTGTCCGATATCACGGAGTTTATCGACTTCGCGCCGCTTAAATACGCGTTGTAAAAATCCTTTTCGTTAAGCACGCCGATTATGTTGTCGATCGTATCCTTGTACACGGGCAGACGGCTGAACCCCGTCTCTTTGAATACACGGATGACAGTATGCATGTCGGTACCGTGCTTTATCGCTTTTACGTCCACTCTCGGGGTCAGAATGTCGACGACGGTCAGATCGTCGAACTCTATCGCGGAACGGATAAGGTCTCCTTCGTATTCGTCGATGTTGCCGCCCGTCTGCGCCTCGTCGACTATCGTGATCAGTTCGTCGTCTGTAAAGTTGTCGTCTCCCTTTTTTTTGAAGATCTTGTTTATCAGCTTCTGCCACACCCCGAACAGCCAGGTCAGCGGGAAAAGGATATAACATGCTATCTGTATCGCAGAAACGGTCATAAGCGCGAAATATTCGGGATCCTTCTTCGCTATCGTCTTGGGAGAGATCTCGCCGAATATGAGGATGCCCACCGTCATAACAACCGTCGAAACGGTATTTGACACGCTCGGGTTCTCTATCAGAATACCGAAAAGTATCGTCGCGAGAGTCGTCGCCGTGATGTTTACGATATTGTTGCCGATAAGAATAGTTGAAATAAAGCGGTCGAAATTGCTTTCCAGCTTCATGACCCTGGCGGCGCGCTTGTTTCCGTCCGCCGCGGCGTTTTTCATTTTGATCCTGTTGAGAGAAGAAAACGCCGTCTCCGTAGCCGAAAAGAACGCAGACAGCATTATCAGGATAACGATTGCTGTAATTAATAAAGGTACTTCCATATATTCCTTAAAGTTTAAAAGGGGCTCCTTAAAAGATTTTTATTATATTATACATAATACGGCGCGCATTGTAAAGAAATTTTACGCAAAATATATGGGCGTTATAACGACACGCGTCCGCTTTTTTATATATTCGCGGCACGGTTTCGCTGAATCGGCGGGTAAAAAGCGCGGATTAAGGATATAGCCTCTGCGATACGGCGGCTTGCCTCTCAAAATACGTCGCCTCCGGTAAAAAGCAGAATAAAACCGCATCGGCGACCGCGTGCCGTATCTCGTTCACGGCCGCCCGGGCGGTCATAAATTTATCTTCGAGTATCCTTCCGGTCGGATCTCGTATATCGTCGCGTCGCGGGGACAAATCGCCAGCGCGACGCTCTTCGCAAAGCCGCCCGCCCGTACGCTGAGACCGCAGCTTTCCGACAGCGCGCGCGGAGTGTTGACCACTCTGCCCGAAACGCCGTGCGACCTCAGCGCGGACGCGAACGAAAGGGCTTCAGAGCGGGAGCGGAAGACGACTATTATATCGTTCATATGCCTTCTCCTTTGTAATAAAATGTACTCCGCTCCTAATACAATATATTGTCACAACCGACGTAACGTGAGGTGAAATATGATATATCTCGACAATGCGGCTACTTCAAAATTCAAACCAAGGTGTATGTTCGACGCGATGTTCTGCCGTCTCAGCGACAGCGCGAACCCGGGGCGCGGCGGTCATAACGACAGCTTAGACTGCGCTATAATGGTAAACGACGCCCGCGCAACGCTGAAAACCCTGTTCGGCGCGGACGACGACTACCACATCGTGTTCACGAGCGGCTGTACCGAAGCGCTCAACCTCGCGATTTTCGGCTATCTCGCGGATAATATCGGCGGCAACGTCGTTACGACGGTGTTCGAACACAACTCCGTGCTCCGTCCTCTCAACAACCTGCTTCAACGCAACGTTATCGACGGGATAAGATACGTATCACCTTCAGACCCGTCTCAATGCGTTAGCGCGGAAGACGTAGCAAAATACGTCGACGGCAACACCCGACTCATCGCAGTGAACCACGTGTCCAACGTGACCGGGGCGACGGCGGATATCGAGAGGATAGGAGAACTCGCGAATTCAATGAACATACCCCTTCTGGTAGACGGCGCGCAATCTCTCGGTCACAAGAGACTGAACGTCGGAAAAAACAAAATATCCATGCTCGCCGCGGCGGGTCACAAGGGGCTTCACGGCAGTCAGGGCGCCGGTTTCCTTATTTTCAGAAAGGATATGAAAGTGCGTCCCATACGCTTCGGAGGCACCGGTACGTTCAGCGACAGTCTTATCCAGCCGGAGGACGCGCCCGAAGGTCTCGAAAGCGGCACCATGAACACCGCCGGGGTAATAGGACTTGGCGCGGCGGCGCAATGGACTTACGACAATTTCGACAAGATAAACTCGCATATCGGCTATCTCGCGTCGCAGGCGCTTTACGGACTGAGCAAGATAGACGGTATCACCGTATACACAAAGACTCTTTCCGGAGTAATCTCATTCAACGTAAACGGCGTGGATTCTTCAGAGGTAGCCGACTACCTGAACGACAACGAGATCGCTGTCAGAAACGGTTTGCACTGCGCGCCGCTCGCGCACAGATTTCTGGGCACGGAAAAACAGGGCACGGTCAGAATGTCTATAGGGTACAACAACAACGCATACCATGTTTCGAGGACCCTCGACGTACTTGAAAAATTCTGTAAATTACCGCGCCCGTGATTGTTTAAAGCATATTATCCCCTCTTAAAACGTGCATTAAGACGTCGAGTCTTTTAAGCTGATCCGGGGTAAGCATACCTTTTACCGAGTTGTAAAAATTTTCGAGTTTTTCGTCGTCGAGCTCTCCTCTCCGCCTTGCGGCGGCGGCGTTTGAAAACAACTCTTCAAGAAGTCTGTCCGCGCTCATAGCGCCCAACTTCCCGACCTTTTCTTCAAGGTCGGAAAAGTCTTCGCCGCGCGCGTTCCCGACGCTTTCGCGAAGATCTGAATATCCTTCGCCGTAGTAAAAACCGCCTCTGCTTTTTTTCATACTCACCTCTTTTTTCATAATATTCGATAAGATGTTTTTATGTGAAAAGGTTATTATCCGCGCAATCGGGGCATACTTTAAAATATGGACTATAAAGACATCTTAAATATTCTCGCCGCCGCAAATCAGACCCCGGACAAAACCTCTCTAATTTCCGCTCTTTCTGCGGGCGGAGATATGAGCGCGATTCTTCCGTTTCTTATGGGGTCTGCAGGGAAAAAAGACGCAAACGTCGTCGTAAACGCAGAAAGCAAAGACGTAAAGCTGCCCTCCGACGACGAGATAAAAGAAGCGCTGTTAAAGCTCAGCGAAACGCAGAACAAAATTTAACTTTTAGCAAACGCGCGGCAAGATCGCGCAGAAAAAAGCGCCCCTTTCGGAGCGCCGTCTTTCTTTTCATTACGATCACGAAGCGATTATCGCGGCTTTTATCTCCGTCGCTTTTTCCGCCGCGTATGCGCCGTTCTTTTTCCTTTCGCCGCGCGGCATATCGAGCGACGTTTCAAAGACTGTTCCGCACGGCGAGCCGCCCAGTACGACTACTCTGTCCGCCAACGCGACGGCTTCTTCAACGCTGTGAGAGACGACGACCGCGCACTTGCGGCTGTTTTCGAACAGCTCCAGAAAATATCTTTCCAGAAGATCCGCGGTCGCAATATCCAGCCCTTTGAAAGGCTCGTCGGTGATAAGAAGCCCGGACGGGTATGCGAACGCGCGGGCGAGCGATACTCTCGCCGCCTGTCCGCCGCTCAGCGTATGCGGATATCTGTTCTCAAATCCTTCCAGCCCGACCGCTTTCAGCGCGTCTTTCGCGATGCTTTCGGCTTGCTTTTTGTCCTTATATAAATGCGCTGTCGCGAACGTCACGTTTCCGAGAGCCGTGAGCGACGGGATAAGCCTGTCCTCCTGAAACATATACGACACCTCGTCCGCGCCGCGTATGGCGCCGCCGTGCGGGACAAGTCCCGCTATGGCGTTTAAAAGAGTCGTCTTGCCGCAGCCGGACTTTCCCATCACGCAGAGAATCTCCCTGTCGTTGACATTGAGAGAAAAGTCTTTAAACACCGTCTTTTCGCCGTAACTTACGCAAAGGTCTTTGATTTCAAGCATTTTTCCACCTCATGCAAAGCAGCCCGAGCGCGTAAACCGCGATCTCCATGATCGCGCCCAGGATTATCGCGATAAGCGTCCACGCGATAAGAGTCGGCGTTTCCAGATAAAGGTTGGCAAGCTGCATGTCAACGCCTATACTGTTTTTCGTCTGCGCGAGCACTTCCGCCGCTATCGTCAGCTTTACGGTAAGCGACAGCGTTGAACGCACCGCCGAAAACACGGTCGGAAGCGCTGATGGTATATACAGCTTAAAAAGCCGCGCCGCAAAAGGCACCTTGTACACTTTCGCCATATCGGCAAGCTTTTTGTCCACTCCGGTTATCGCCGAATAAAACGCCGTGTAAAGCAGCGGAAAAATTATCAGCACGGTCACGAAAACCGGCGCGATCTGCGTGTTCGTCCACAAGAGACACAGCAGGATAACGCTCATCGTCGGCGTAGAACGCATTATCGCGACTATGGGCGCGAGTATCTTCGCAAACGGCTTTAAGAACGCCGCGACGACGGAGAGCGCGAGCGCTATCGCGAAACTCATCACAAAACCTCTCAATGCGCGCAAAAGCGTAGCCGCGATATCTACGTACGTGGCTTTGTCGCTTAAAAGCGCGCCCAGCCCCTCGAAGGTCTTTCCTATCGACGGGATAAGCAGATCGCTGCCCGTCTTCGCCGCCGTTATCGCCCACAGCGCAAATACGAGCGCGAGCGAAAAAAGCGGATACAGCGCGGAAACAAGCGCGGTCTTTTGGTTTTGAGTGAGTTTCTTTATCTTCATTACGGTTATGATACCTTATTTAGCAGAATAATACAAGCCGTCGCCGGGCAGTTTGCCGCCTATCGGCGTGGGGTTAATTGCATTTATCGCGTTCAGCATCGCGACGTAATCATTTTTAGCGTCGCTTATCCTGACCAGCTTGCAGTTGCAACGCTCCAAAGTCGTCGAGCTCATAGCGGTATTGAGAGAGGTCTGCGGGTATGCCTTTACAAGTATCTCGCTTACTCTGTCGCTGTTTTCAACGATAAAGTCGCCGTTCTTTTGCATTTCGGTCAGCAGTTCTTCCACGAATCCGGGATCGTTTTCGCATACATCCGCCTTAGCGATAAGCACCGCCTGCGGATAGCCGGCAGTCTCGCTTCCGGTATAGTCTTTCCACAGCTGCTGCAGGTCAAAAAGTTCTGTCGCGCCGGCGTTTGCGAACGCCTTGCTCGCAGCGGGTTCGGCAATAACGCCGACAGCTTCTTCTCCGCTCTTTTTCGCGTCTACGAGCCGGCTCATAACGCCGCTGCCGTCCGCAACGTAGGTGATGACGACCTTGCCGTCCTCAGCCTTTTCGCCCTGCTCGTAAACTATGCCCTCGTTTTTTAAAAGGGTCTGGAAGATAAAGTCGGGCACGCTGCCCTGTCCTATCGAAAACACTCTCTTTCCCACGAGGTCGGAAAGCGTTTTCACTTCGCTGTTTACGCCCAGCACGTACAGGTTGCCCTGCGTGACGGTCGCGAGCAGTTTTATATCCTGCCCTTTGTTGTAGAGATTCGCCGCAAGATTGGCGGGCACGATCGCGAAATCGGCGTTGAGCGCGGCTGTGCTTATCGCGGACGATTGCACGATCTCCACCTTGCCCAGCTTACCGAACGAGCCGTTCTTGTCTATCTCGTCGATGAGGTTTACAGCCGCAAGCGCGGGCGCGCCGTCGGGCGCGACCATCGTGTAACCGCCGCCCTCTTCAACTTTGTCCTTACAGCCGACAAAGCCTGCGGCTAACGTAACGGCAAGCGCTGCGCAAAGCGCTGCCGCGAAAAACCTTTTAAACTTTTTCATATATCTCTCCTTAAAATTGATATCTTTAATATCTGCCTTTTAAGCTTTATTTTCGTCCGTCTCAACGGTCATCACCGCGGACTTCACGTTGACGTCTTCTATTCTGCCCAACTTGCCGCAAAGCGCGGATATTTTTTCCGTATCGCCGTTCACGATAAGGCTTATCGTATTTATTCCCGTCGCCTTATCCGGAACGCCCATTCTGCCGACGATTATGTCGCCGTAATCCGACAGAAGACCCTGCACCTTTTCCACTCTTTCTCTGCCCGCTTTCAGCACTATGCCGATAACTCCTATCTTCTTCATATTTACTCCTTCCGCACGTCGCGCGTTGCGTATTGGTTATCTGAACTTATCTTATACCAGACCAGAATAATACGAACCTGGTTTAAAGCGGCAAATTTCCGTAGCTACTGCGTTAAATGCCTTGATAATATGTCTGATATTACCTGCGGCANNTGCATGCACCCTCAGGCGATGATTTTTAGTGTGTGTTTCAGCGAGGCGAACGCAGATAATATTATAATATTTTCAAGCGAGAATCGCTAAAAAACGCATGAAAGGCGCGCCTCAGGGCTGGTTCGTATTATTCTGGGCTGGTATCGCCCGATTCGCCGTTTTTTCTCTTTCTCCGCGTATCCCGCAGTCTCTTTTTCAGCGTTTTTTCGTACTTTCCGGCAAAATAAAACCGTACCGGAAAACGTGATCCCGGTACGGAGCGCAAATTCGTTATCTCTACTCTCTTACTCTCGGAACGCGTCTTCGATTGGGACCGTATTTGTTGTCTTTATGAGCCTTAAACGGATAAATCCGCCCTTCGGGTCAATCGTATTTTATATTACCGGAGCGCCGTTGTCAACTTAATCGACTGCGTTTTCCGCTTTTTTCAGGCAGCCGCGTCTTTGTCCGACATTGCGAAATACCCGGCGGCGGTGTTCAGACAGGGATCCTCCGCCATATAGTATATTCCGGAAGCGTCCGCCTCGAAATCCGGGGTCAGACCCACGCCGTGAATATTTGTCTCGAACACGGTCCCGCCGTTCTTTTCCGTCGGAATGTAGTACTTGCCGTTGGTAATGAACAGTTCGTATTTCTGATTATTGTATGTCAGCACGATCTGCGCGACGCCCTTGCCGTACGTCTTCGTTCCCACCGACTTTATTCCGCAATAATGCGCGAGAGTCGCGGTGAGAAGTTCGGAAGAAGAAGCGGAAGAACCGTTGACGAGAATAACGCACTCGAAGTCGTCGACTTCGTCGTAAAGGTTGACCGATTCATAGGTCGTGCCGTCGAGTCCGCTCGTATAAGAAGTCTGCGTATAAAAGTAAGTCTCCGCCATATCGCCGCCGCCCGAATTGTAGACGTATTTAGCCATCGGGATACCGTCGGAGGTGCCGTTCTGTTTGACGAAGAAAGACGCGATAAACCCGCACATCATCGTATCGCCGCCGCCGTTTCCGCGCAGGTCGAGCACGAGTTTATTGGGGTTATCGTCGTCGGCGAGAAACTCCTTCACCGCGTTGTAAAAATCCTCGGGTGCGGTGTCTCCGAACTCGTTTAATTTAATATATCCGACGTCGGACGGCAGACCCGTCGTATCGGAATCAAGGTAATAAGCGACGGGAGCGTGGAACATCTCTTTGTCGATGACGAACCTGTATTGCCCGACGACGTCGTCGTCCGCGTTATGCCTCAGCACGACGAGATCGAGAGTATCTCCCGCTACCGAAAGGAGCTGAGAGAACGCGCTCGAATTGAGATGCCGGACTTTTTGACCGTTCAGGCTAACTATTTCGTCTCCGACTTTAAGCCGCTGAGAGCCGTAGCTGTCGTTGCGAACGTTTTTCGCCTTTGAAGCGGGAGATCCCGGGGCTATCTCTGTAATATAGTAGTTGCAATAGTCGTTCCAGCCGAAAGTCACGCCTATGCTCGCCGTCTTCATGCCGGTCGGAGTCGCCTCGATAAGCCCGGTGTACGGATCGATGCTGTTGGCGACAGCCGAAGCGACGACGTACTGGAACTGCTCCCAGTCTATCTCGTCGATATAGTACCTGTTCAGCGCGTCGATGATCGTCTTTACCATCGGCATTTCCGATTCTACGGTATTGCTCTCAGCGTACATCGCGCCGCCGAAGAACGCGACGCCCGCAACCAGCGCGAGCACGAGCACGGATATCACGACGAGTGTGATTATCTTTTTCTTTGAAGGCTTAGTCTCTTCAGGATATTCGTTGTAAATATCCTTTTCTTCGAACATGTCCATTTTACTCCTTACGCGGCTGCTGCCGCAAAGTTTCGCTGCGCGCCCCGCTTTTATCCGCTTCTTTCGAAACGGGTGAAAACGCAAAGCCGCTATCGTCTTTTTATATTATTTCGATTAAACGGACGTTAAAACCCGTCAACTTTTTCAGCAAACGCGAAAGAACTTATATCCGCTTTCGCGCGGTTATCCCGCTACCTGCGGATAACGACCGTATTTCGTCAGATCCTGTTTACCTTGTCTGCAAAAGCCTGATCGTAGACCGCTTTTGCGACAGTCGCGCCGACTCTTTCGTCAAACGCCTTCGGCAAGATGTAGTCCGCGTTGAGTTCTTCGTCCGAAACGAGACCCGCAAGCGCTCTTACCGCCGCAAGTTTCATGTTTTCGGTTATCGCGCTCGCTCTCGCGTCCAGCGCGCCGCGGAAGATACCGGGAAACGCAAGCACGTTGTTTATCTGATTCGCGTAATCCGACCTGCCCGTGCCGACGACCGCCGCGCCGCCCTTCTTCGCCTCGTCGGGATATATCTCCGGAACGGGGTTGGACATCGCGAACACGATCGGCTTTTCAGCCATACCTTTCACCATATCCGCGGTCACCGTATCGGGTCCGGAAACGCCGATGAGTACGTCCGCGCCTTCGAGCGCCTCTTTCGCGCCGCCCTTCTTGCCCGCTTTGTTGGTCAGCTCCGCCAGCTCGGTCTTGGACCAGTCCATACCCGTTCTTCCTTTATAAAGGATGCCCTTTCTGTCGACAAGCGTGAGGTCTTTTATTCCCGCGGCGAGAAGAAGCCTTGCTATCGCGCCGCCCGCCGCGCCCGTGCCGAGTATCGCCGCCGTAACGTTTTCAAGCTTTTTTCCCACTATCTTGAGCGCGTTGGTCAGCGCAGCCAGCACGACTATCGCGGTGCCGTGCTGATCGTCGTGGAAAACGGGTATATCCAGCTTTTCTTTCAGCGCCTGTTCAATTTCGAAACATCTGGGCGCGGATATGTCCTCAAGGTTTATACCGCCGAAGGTCGGAGCGATCGCCACGCACGCGTCGATGATCTCTTTCGTATCCTGTGTGGAAAGACATATCGGGAACGCGTCCACGCCGCCGAACTTCTTGAAAAGACAACACTTGCCTTCCATGACTGGCATGCCCGCCAGACCGCCTATGTTGCCCAGACCGAGGACCGCGCTGCCGTCGGTAATTACCGCGACGAGGTTGTTTTTGCCGGTATAAGTATAAGCTAAAGACGGGTCTTTTGCTATCTCAACGCATGGCTCCGCAACGCCCGGAGTGTACGCGACCGAAAGGTCGTGCGCGTTCTGCACCGGCGCTTTGCTTATCACTTCCAGTTTGCCGTGCCATTTTTTGTGCATATCCAATGCTTCGCTCATATTATTGTATCTCCATAAAATTTAGTATTATTTAGTAGTATCCATTATTTAAAATTATAATTTAAAACATATTCTGCTTTATTTTTCGCTGTCGATGTTTATCTTCCTTTCGCTGACCTTATCGAAACAGTTGCCGGCGCACTTTATCGCGACGTCTGCCGCGTCTCCGCGCTTCAGGTCTCCGGCAGCGCCGTAGATAAAATTCTCGTCGCGTATCAACAGCGCGAGGTTGCCGTCCTTCGTGCCGGACATCGCGACGACCCGCCACTTTCCGTCAGCGTTTTTGCTTATATCGACGTCTTTCGGATATACGCATGCATAGACCATCTTGTTTTCGTAATTTTCGGCGATCGGAGGGAAAACGCCCACCTCTTCGCCGTCGTACATCTTGACGGTATACCCTTTTTCGCGCTTTTTCAGGCATCCTGAGATCAAGCCGACGTTTTCATCCAGTCCTCTTATCACCGCTAAGCTTGCGGGGTTTTTATAAAGATGATAATAATCGTCAATCTGCTCAATCCTGCCGCCGCGAATGACCGCGATCCTGTCGCCGAGAGTGCTCGCTTCAACGATCCTGTCGGTTGCGTAGATGACGACCGCGTCGCTGTCGGTGACCGCGCGGTAAAGCAAACCGAACAACGTGCGGCGCACGCTGTAATCTATCTTCCCGAATATGTTGTCGAGAAGATAGAGTTTGCTTTCTCTTATAAATATTCTTGAAAGAAGGACCCTGCAAAGCTGAACTTCGTCCAGCTCTCTGACTTTTACGTTGAGCAATCCTTCTATGCCGAACAACTCCGAGACGTACCCGAGACGAGAGGCTATATACGCGTCGTCGCAGTCTCTGAGCACAAGCGGTTTGACAACGTTTTTAAGCACGCTCAGCCTTGGCGTAAGACTTGATTCGTCGAAACTGTAAGTTATGTTGCGCTCTTCAGCAGGTATGTCTTTCAGCTCTCTGCCGCAAAGCGTAATGCTTCCGCTGTAATCCTCAAGCCCTGCCAGCGCTCTCATCAGCGAGGTTTTGCCCTGATTTTGCCCACCGAAAACGCAAAGTTTTTCTCCCGCGCACAGCTCGAAGCCGACGTCGCCGACCGCGTCGTATCCGCCGTAGTACGTCAGGGAAAGATCTTTGACTTTTAAAATACAGTTTTCCATATCTGTATTATTATAAAATATTTGCGGTTTATATGCAACAAAATATTAAATTTAAATGCGTATGCGCGCATAGACGCAACTGTGCGCCCGGCTGCAAGTGCGCCCGAAAATCAAGCTTTTTACATTCTGCAAAGAGCAAAATATAACGACTTATCAACTAAAAACCGCCGATTTATTTATATATTGCCGGCACACTTTGCATATAAATTTATTTTAAATAAATCGTACGCCGGCAGCATATTGAAATCATATCTTATTAAAGCATAAGAACGTTTATATAATCGTTTGAAAAATTGCGACGCCGGGCGGCTTTTTACTTGCGGCTGTGACGAATATAATTTATTTTTACTTAATATTAATTAATAATAATTGATACTAATTAATAATTTTATGTAAAGTTTGATTTTTTTCTCTGTTTTTAGCCGACAATAATATTATAATCGGCTGCAAATATTAGCGCGACGTCGTTGCGCTTACGCCGCGCGATATGATATACTTAATCTGTACGGCGGCATTTTCTACGTGCCGTACGACAATACATAAAGGGGAATTTTCGTTGTGAAGAAAAAACTTACTATCGAAGAACGCGCCGCAAAGGAAAACTGCGACCCGAAAGATTACGTATCCACCAAAGAGTGTATTCTGTACGGTGCGGCAGACCTGTTCGGCGGCGGTCAGGCGGCGTTTCTGTCCGTGATCCTGCTTGCATTTTTCACCAACATCATATGCATAGAAGCCGCGATCGCCAGCACAATAATCATGGTCTCAAAGATATGGGACGCTGTTTCCGATCCGGCAATGGGACTTATATCTGAAAACTCGCGCTTTAAACTGGGCAGAAGAAAGCCGTTTATGATACTGGGCGGCATACTTATCCCGTTCGGGCTCGCCTTTCTGTTCGCTCCTATACAGAATATGGAAGAGCCGTCTAAGATCACATGGATGGTGTTCGCTTATATCATCTACTGCACGATCTCGACTATCTCGCAGGTCCCGTATATGTCGATGAGCTCTGATATCTCGATGGACTACCGCCAGCGTAACAAAGCAAATACCTGGAAGCTGATATTCGACATAATCGCCGCGGGTCTTCTGTATCTCATCCCCAGCCTTATGTGGAACAAAGTCGTCGGCAAGGACGCGACGATATCTTACACGACTTTCTACTACATCATCGTGTTCGGCTTCGGTCTTCTGTTCGCGATACCGCTCGTCGTCGCGGGTCTGACAGTCAAAGAACGCACGCCTTACAGCGAAGAAAAGAAGGTCAAATTCAGCGTTAAGGAATATTTCAAAGGTCTTACCGTCAAGTCGTATATATGGCATATACTGATGTACGTAACCGCGTTTCTTACAATGGACCTTATCAGCGCCGTCGCTATCTATTATACCGACTATATCGGCGGCACGATAAACGGCGTAAAAGTCGACCTCGGCTTTATGCAGATCGACATGGGCTCTATAATGATAATCGCCCCGATGATGGTCTGCGCCGCTGTAGGCATAGTCGTCGCGTACGTAATAAAAGCGAAATATTCAAAGCAGGCGGCGTTCCGCGCGGGGCTTCCGCTGTATATAATCGGCGCGATACTTCTTGCGTGCTACCAGCCCGACTGGAACCCGATCCTTATCCCGGTATTCGCGGCGATAATGGGCTTCGGCTTTGCGGGCGCGCAGTCGATGCCTTGGCTGGTATTTGCGGATACCGTCGACGTTGCCGAGCTCAAACTGGGCTACCGTCCGACCGCTAACATGTCGGGCGTTATGACATTCACGAGAAAGATTGCGACCGCGCTCGGTACGGGCATGGTCGGCTGGGTGCTCAGCGCGGCGCACTACGTAAAACCGATATACGACGCCGAAACAGGCAAAAACATACTTCAACAACAGCCGGACAGCGTTCTTCTCGCGATAAGGCTTCTGATCGCGGTATCCGTGACCGTTCTGCTGACGATAGGCTTCATCGCTTCGATAAAATATAAGGTCACCAATAAACGCTTAGAGCGCATCAGATATTTTGTCAACAAACGCAAAGAAAGCGGCGAAGAAAGCTTTACGGAAGAAGAAATGAAGGAATACAACGAGCTCAAAACAAAGCTCTGCTGAAACAAATTCACATAAAAAGACGGGCGTCAAAACCCGTCTTTTTTATTATACGAATAGCAGTCGTTTTTACAATGCGCGCAATATTATATAGAAAAAAGTCCGCCAAGTCTTGCCGACTGCGAATGAGTCAGCGCGACCGCAAGCGCGTCAGCCGCGTCGTCCGGTCTGGGAATGGATTTAAGCCTCAGCATGCGCGTGACCATGAACTGCATCTGCTTTTTATCCGCCTTGCCGTAGCCCGTTATCGCCTGTTTTATCTGCATCGGCGTATATTCGTAAAGCCTGCCGCATCTGTCGGAGCACGCAAGGAGTATCACGCCTCTTGCCTGCGCGACGTTGATGCCGGTCGTGATGTTCTTAGTGAAAAACAACTCTTCGAGGGCGACGCAATCGGGCTTATACTTGTCGAAAAGCGCGTTAACTCCGTCGTATATCATATGAAGGCGCGCCGGCACGCTCTCGTTTTTCGGCGTTTCGATAACGCCGTAATCGATAGCGGTCACATTGCCTTTTTCCGAATTGACTATCCCGTAACCGACTATCGCAAGCCCCGGGTCGATACCCATTATTATCATTTGCGTACCTGTCCGTTGCCGCGCACGACGTATTTTTCGCCGGTCAGCTGTTTGAGTCCGAGAGGACCTCTCGCATGCAGCTTCTGAGTAGAAATACCTATCTCTGCGCCGAAACCGAACTCGAAACCGTCGGTAAAACGCGTGCTGGCGTTGACGTAAACGCAGGCGCTGTCGACTTTTGCGGTAAAATAATCGGCAGCCTTTTCGTCTTTTGTCAATATTCCGTCGCTGTGGCAGGTGCTGTGAGCGTTGACTCTTTCGACCGCTTCGACCACGCCGTCGACGATATATACGGTCAGCACCTTGTCGCCGTGTTCTTTATAGTATTCGTCCTCTTCGCAAGGCTGAATATAGTCGCAGTAAGAGCGCGCCTCAGCGCTTCCGTTTACTACGCAGCCGTTATCTTTTAGTATTCCGCAGACAAGCGGTAAAAACTCTTTCGCCGCGCTCCTGTCAACGAGCAGCTGTTCCAGCGCGTTGCAGGTCGAAGGACGGCTTAATTTTGCGTTCGCGACGACTTCTGCAGCCATGTTGAGATCTGCCGTCTTTTCGACGTACAGGTGGCAGTTTCCGCCCGCGCTGGCAATGACCGGCATAAGCGCGTTTTCCAGCACGAACTTTTTGAGTCCGTCGCCGCCCCTGGGGATAACGACGTCGATATACTTGCCCTGTTTGAGCATAGCGAGCGAACCGTCTCTGGTCACGTCGTCGACGAAAGCGACGATATCGCGGCTGACGACGCCGCTTTTTTCGATAGCGTCCGCGATTATCGAAGCGAGTATACGGTTGCTGCATATCGCCTCTTTTCCGCCGCGCAGCACGACGCAGTTGCCCGACTTTATGCAAAGCGCCGCGACGTCCGCGGTCACGTTGGGTCTGGATTCGTAAATAACGCCGATCACGCCGAGAGGCACGCGAACTTTGCTTATTTTAAGACCGTTGGGGCGCGTCCACGTTTCGGTGACTTCGCCGACCGGGTCGTCCAGTTTCGCGACGTCCCTTACTCCCTCGCAGATAGCCGCGATGCGTTTGTCGTTGAGGCGCAGTCTGTCCTTCATCGCCTCGCTTAGAGAGGTCGCAGCGGCAATATCCTTTTCGTTTTCTTCGAGGATATCCGCCTTTTTCGCCTCTATCTCGTCTGCGATAGCCAGCAGTATTTCGTTCTTTTTCTCTGCGGGCAGCGTGGCGAGGTCATAACTCGCCTTCTTTGCCGCGGCGCATATTTTTTCAATATCGACCATATATCCCTCCATATGGAGCAAAAACGGGACAAAGCCCGTTTTTTTTATCACTCTTCTTCCTCTTCTTCGGTGAGTTCCGCGTTGTGATAGACGTCCTGAACGTCGTCGTTTTCTTCCAGCATATCCAGAAGTCTTCTGACTTTGACTTCCGTCTCCTCGTCGACCTTGACGGTATTGGACGGGACCATCGTGAGTTCAGCGGAAAGCACGGTAAGCGCCTTGTTGCCCTCTATCGCCTGTTTGACCGTTTCGAAGTCCGCGACCTGGGTGTATATCTCGTAAACGTCCTCGTCGGTCACGACGTCGTCCGCGCCCGCCTCGAGAGCGATCTCCATCATAGTATCTTCGTCTACGTCTCCCTTTTCGACGACGATAAGACCCTTTTTATCGAACATATAGCTGACGCAGCCGGTAGTGCCCAGGTTGCCGCCGCACTTATCGAAATGATGTCTCACGTCGCTGGCGGTGCGGTTCTTATTGTCGGTAAGCGTTCTTACGATGACGGCAACGCCTCCCGCGCCGTAGCCTTCATAAGTGATCTCTTCATAGTTGACCGCATTGAGGTCGCCGCTCGCCTTTTTGATGCCCCTTATAATGTTGTCGTTGGGCATATTGTTAGCCTTCGCCTTTGCGATGACGTCGCGCAATTTCGAGTTTATATTGGGATCGGGGCCGCCCGCTTTGACCGCGACCGCGATCTCTCTGCCTATCTTGGTAAATACGTTGGCGCGCTTCGCGTCCGCCGCGCCCTTCTTGTTTTTAATGTTAGCCCATTTGCTGTGTCCTGACATTGGGAAATCCTCCGTAACTGTGATTAACGCTATTATTTTATAACAAAACGCGCGCAAAATCAAGGCGAACGGCGTATTTATTGCAATTTATGGCAAAACGGCGGGCAGCGGATAAAAAAAGAAGCCCGAAGGCTTCGTTTTCAAAGGTTTTTACTCTCTCGCCGCAACGCAATCCGTTTATTTTTCGAATACGAACGTATACAGCGCGACGCTCAGCGCGACCGCGGCGTTGAGCGACTGCATTCCTTCTTTCATCGGCAGCGCGATTATCTTATCCGCTTTCGCCTTGAAATAGGGCGAAATGCCGTGGGCTTCGTTGCCGGCGACGAGCGCGAAAGGTCTGTCCTTGTCTATCTTTGTTTCATAGATGTTTTCGCCGCCCATATCGAGAGCGTAAACGTTGTGCCCGGAAAGCAGCTTTTCCACCTCTTCGTCGCTGCTTGCGGTCACGATATTGACAGAAAACACGCCGCCCATAGATCCTCTTATCACTTTACCGGACGTCCAGTCCGTACAGTTTACAGCGAGGATCTGACTTATCCCGCACGCAACGCACGTTCTGACTATCGTGCCGAAGTTCCCGGGATCCGAAATGCCGTCAAGCACCGCGACGTCCTCTTTTATAACGCGTTTTTCAAGCGGCATGGCGACAACTGCGACAATGCCCGCAGGCGAAGTCGTATCGCTTATCTGCTGCATGCACTTGTCGGACACTTCGTAAATTCTGGTCCTCGTACCTTCGTACTTTCTCAGGACGTCGAAGAACTGTTCGACCTTATCCTGCGTGACGATAATGCTGTCGACGATAACGTCTTCGGAAAGATCCCTGACTATATTCGCCCCTTCGGCAAGGAGCTTGCCTTCTTTGTAGCGCGTTTCCTTGTCTTTAAGCGACTTGAAATATTTGATTTTAGCGTTCGCAACGCTGGTAATCGTCTCTCTCATATTTTTATTTTAACACATTCGAAATAATTTTTCAATACCCGTTTTAGTCGAATGCGGCAGCATATAAAAAATCCGCCTTGCAAAAGCAAGACGGATAAAATTCAACTCAATACCGATTAAGCCTTAGCCTTTTCGCAGAGCGCCGCAAATGCCGCGCTGTCGTTGACCGCGATATCCGCGAGGACCTTTCTGTTGAGGTCGATACCCTGCTTCTTCAGACCGTTCATGAATCTGCTGTAAGAAAGACCGTTCATTCTTGCAGCCGCGTTTATACGCGCGATCCACAGCTGACGGAACTGTCTCTTCTTGTTCTTTCTGCCGACGTACGCATAATTCTGCGACTTCATGACGGCTTCGCGAGCGATCCTGTAAAGTTTGGACTTAGCGCCCCAGTAACCCTTTGCTGCCTTTAATATCTTTCTGCGTTTCTTAACTGCGTTTACGCCTCTTTTGATTCTCATATTCTTATACCTCCGATTAGATCATGCCCTTTATCGTTTTAGCCTGAGTCTGGTCGACGAACGCCGCCTTTCTCAAACCGCGCTTTCTTTTGGGCGATTTTTTGCTAAGAATATGTCTGCGGTTCATCTTAGCTCTCTTGATTTTGCCGCTGCCGGTCAGCGAAAAACGCTTTTTCGCGCCGCTATGTGATTTTTGTTTTGGCATTTTTCTGTCCTCCAAAAATTATTTCGATGTTATTTTTTCGCGATGGGTATGAGCAGCATCGCAACCACTCTGCCTTCCGTTGTCGGAGGCTTATCCATCTGCGCGTTTTCCTTAACGAGTTCAAAGAATTCCGCCATGACTTTGAGCGCAAGCTCCGGTCTCGCCTGCTGTCTGCCCCTGAGTCTTATGGAAACTCTGACTCTGTTGCCGTCGCTTATGAACTTGTTAGCCTGCTTTGCCTTTGTATTGAGGTCTCCGACGTCGATAGTCGCGCTCAGCCAAACTTCTTTGACCTCTACGACTTTCTGATTTTTCCTGTTTTCCTTTTCGCGTTTCGTGGTCTCGTAACGGTACTTGCCGTAGTCCATGATCTTGCATACGGGCGGTTTTGCCGTCGGCGAAATGAGTACGAGATCGAGATTCTTCTCGTCGGCGATAGCGTTTGCTTCTCTTGACGACATAATGCCCAGCTGAGTGCCGTCGGAGTCGAGAAGTCTGACTTCTTTCTCTCTGATGTCGGAATTGATAAGCAGTTCTTTGATAAGCGTGTCCTCCTGATATAAAAAATAGTGGGTAACAAAACATAGTCGTTACCCACAATAAAACTGTCGATCAATTTTATTAACCGCGTCAGACCGATGGCGACGGGTGAGAACAAGTCTGCTTCGTTACGGTAATATATTACCTTAAACTACCCGTCTTGTCAACGGTTTTTTATGTGATTTTACTGTTTTTTCAACTTTTTTGCTCTTTTGAAGCGTCAGGCTTTGTTTTCTGCGCTTTCTGTCGCGGGAGCTGCGGCAGTCTTTCCCGCATAGCGCTCATAATTAAGTATAACGCCGTTTATCTGCTTGCGCAGGTATGCGCTCGCCATGGCGATAACCGCGCCCGAGATACAAATCGCGCCGTCGGGAAGCACATAAGTGCACTGATAGACGAAAGAATAGACCCACACGTTGTCAAAGTCGGACGGCATATACTCTCCGAAGTAGACCGCACCCGAAATAAAGTGGCAGATAAAGCGCGCTATCACGCCGAGAAGTATGCCCGAAGCGAGCGCAAGCCCGTCCTTGACGGCGGCGTTTATCGGCAGCTTTGCAAATGTCTTGCGGAATATGCCGCCCAGCGTGCCGATCAGAGCGAACGGCAGTATGTAGTCGAGAAGAAATTGCACCGGATGCACTATCCACGGGTTTTGCAACGTCTGCAAAAGTCCGCATACAAAGCCCGCGATCGTACCCCTTCTTATGCCGAACATATACGAATACAGCGCGAGCGGCAACAGCGAAAACATCGTGATCGAGCCGCCGTACGGCGCATCGTAAAACTTGACGTAAGAGAGACCGAACGAGAGCGCGACGCAGACTGCGGCGTAGACGATCGACATCGTGTGCGCCCTGCCCGTAACCTTTTTGCGGTCGATCATAAGAGTTAGGATCAGCGCGCCGAAAAGCACTATCGTAATCACCGCGATTATCCACGGATAGGCTTTCCCTGACTCGACGAGTCCCGCAAGTCCGTCCTCCATATCCGTCGTCTTCGATACGTCGACAAGATTGATTATCGTTACGACAAGAGCGTACAGGAGCGCAAACGCAACGCACGCGATAACGGTGATCTTGAAATACTCCTTCTTTGCAAAACGGACGGCAACGCAGGCGACGATCATAGCCGCAAGCAATATAAGTCCGATGCAGACAAAGGTGCCTTCACGGGTGGAGAAATCGAAATACGACGTGTACTCCGCCCCCAAAAGAAAATTGAACATAAAAAAACTCCTTAAAGCTAAGGAGAACTCGAAAATACCTGAAAGATTTTTGCTTCCTTTCGCAAGTACTAACTTGACCAAGTTCAAAGGGTATTTCTCAGCCGACTTCCGCCGGCACCCCTAGCTTTTGACTATATTATAGTCGCGCGCGCAAATGTTGTCAACAATTTGGCGGCGCAAAAATCGACATTTTGCGCGCGCGTAATTCAATCACCTTTATATCCCCAGACAACGGGGCGGTTGCCAAAATTCCAACCAGAATTCCATCCCGCAGGCTGACTTTCGGCTTCGCAGTAAATTGTCAATCCTCTGCACCCGTCAAACGCATACTTCTCGATTACCGTCACGCTGTCCGGGATGATGATTTTTTTGATATGACGGCATCCTGCTAATGCAAACGAACTAATGATCTGCACGTCATAAACGTTTTCTTTAAATACAATCTTCTCCGGAATTTTTACTGTATCTTCTTTGGTCTTTATATCTGTTACCACCGCAAAACCTTCTTTTAACGCATATTTTATTTCGTCTTTTCTGTAATGGATATTACCGTCCTGAGCACGATCGTTATGTTTACAGTCCCACACAACCGCATGTTCAATTGTCATGCTGCGGTAATTAAAATCTGCTTTTGCTGTATTCCAATAACGACTGAATCCGTTTTTAGGCTTGTCTGCTTCGCAATAGATTATTAACCCTTTGCAATGAGAAAAAACTTCTCTTCCTACAAAATCTATACCGGATGGAATTGTAATAGAATTCATCTCTTTGCAGTGCGCAAATGCGTAAGGATCTATTCCTTTGACAGGAATGTCCACCCCGCCGTATTTTACAGATCCGGGTACCGCCACTCTCTCTTTATCGTTTTCAGCGGGCTGTTGCTCCACATATGCAGCTCCGTCTTTTATCCTGTATCTCAAGCCTTTAAATTCGATATGGATATTACCATATTCGTCAGCCTTATTATGTTTACAATCCCACACGATAGGACAAGAATTATTAGTCCCCCGCCAATCAAAATCCCATGATTCCGGTTTGTTTTTAGCTTCGCATGACATAATAGCATAACTGCCGACGTCTTCAAAAGCTTTTACGCCCACGTATTCAACACTTTCCGGAATCATAATATGTCGTAATGAGTAACACTGATCGAAAGCGCCGTTACCTATTGACTTAACTCCTTGCGGTATTTTGATTTCAATTAAATTTGAACTGTGGTAAAACGCAAATGCGTCTATCTTTTTTATTTTGTCGGGGAATATATAATACTTATCCTTTTTCCCGGCAGCATAACAAACCAATACCGTCTTGTCATGACTATATAAATTCCCGTCAATCGACGTATAATAACGATTATCTTTACTCACTTCTATTGATTCAAGCTTTTCACAAGCATTAAACGAACCCGGTCCGATATATTCTACGCTTTCCGGTATCACGATCTTCTTGATTTCGCGAAGATTATATTCAAAATCGGAATCGTCGAAATGGGGATCTACTATCTTTGAAAAAGTTGTTCCGAAGCTTACAACAGGATAGCCGTCGATTGTCGAAGGGATCGTTACCTCTATTTCATTCCCCTTGTATTTTGTCAATACGGCTTTTTCATCATGTACTATGTAATTGAAGTTTTCGTTTGAGGTAATGCTCTTTTTCAACTTCCTTGCTTTTAATCCGCTAAAATCATAAGTCTCATCGGACATATGATAACTTCCAAAGTTTTCTCCCCAAATCTCAGGAAGTCTGTCTGATTCGATTTCAAATGTCGTTTTATTTTGAAAACCCATATATGATATATACGTAGTCGATGCCGGCACCATAACAGACGATAACAATGGACATTCGTCAATAGCCTGTTTATTTATGACAATTAATCCCATTGGGAGTTCGACGTCTTTAAGATTTTTTGCTCCGCACAATGCGCCGATCCCAATCTCCCTCACCCCGTGCGGCAAGATAAACTTATCATTCTGTTTGCCGACAGCGTATTGGACCAGCGTCTTGCCGTCTTTGCTGTACAGATTTCCGTCGATGCTTCTGAAATGCGCATTACCGTCGGCTGCGGTTATTTCTTCGACTGAACAGCTGCCACAAAACGCATACTCATCTATATGATCAACCTTTTCCGGGAGATGTATTTTCGTTAGATTTTTACACCAACCCATAGCACATCTCCCTATATAAGTAAGATTTCGTGAAAGTTCTACGGAGCGTAATTTTACGTTACGCAAAGCATATGTCTCTATTATTTTAACGCTTTCCGGCATCACGAAAGCATCTGCTGCTTTCGCTTCCGGATATTTTATAAGTTTAGTTATGTTTTTATTATAAAGAACGCCTTCAACACTTTCGAAATATCTGTTTTTTACGTCAACATTTATGCCTGTCAAAGCAGAACACCTATCGAAAGCCATTTTTCCGATACTCATCACTCGTTCCGGAATAAAGATATCCGTCAAGGCGGAACAACCGGAAAATGCGCCACGACCTATATTTTCAAGCGCACTGTTTTCAGCAAAAGTTATACTCACAAGAGCGGAACAAAAATCAAATGCGCAATCGTCTATTGACTTAATACTTCCCGGGATATAAATGCTTTTAAGTAATTTACAATAACTGAAAGCGTCTTTATCTATACTTTCAACCCGAACTGTTTTTCCTTTATAATTTATGCTTTCGGGAAGCTCTATGTCTTCGTCAATAGCGCTAAAATGTCCGATAATTGTTGCTGCGCCGTCTTTTATTGCATATTTGATATTTTTATCTGATGTATAATATATGTACCCGTTGTCTGCTATATCGTTATTTTTACAATCCCATACAACCGGACGTCTGCCGTACGAATATCTGTAACCGCCGGAATAATTCCAAGCATATCCTCCGATATCGTCGTTTTTGCGCATCTCGCAATATACAACAACTTTGTCACAAGAATAAAATGCTCTTTCTCCGATAAATTTAACGCTTTCAGGTATAACTATCTTATCAAGAGACCAGCAATTGTAAAACGCTTCTTCACCTATGCTTTCCAGGCAACTACCATTGCCAAATCTTACGTCTGCAAGCGACATGCATCTTGAAAAAGAATGATCGCCTATCCTCTTTACGCTTGCCGGAATGAAAATGTTAATTAAATTATTATGATTTCTAAACGCTCCGTTTGCAATATTTTCAACAACATAATTTTTGTTATTTACTGTTATAGAATCCGATATTGTTACGTCATTGCTTATCGTGCAAGGTTGTTTAACTACAACTGCCTTGTTTTCTGTTAACCCGTATATTATACCCGCCTTATTTATGTATGTTAAAAAACCGCTGACAATTTGTCCTGTACTCCCTTCCCAGGGAAACGACAAACTTTTCGGATTTCCTTTAAAATAAACTGTTACATGACGGCTGTCATAAAATGCCTTTTTACCTATATTCTCTATCTCAGAAAGAACAATTACGATATTTAATTTTTCACATTTTCCAAATGCGCAAGCCCCGATTCTCTTTGTTTCCTTAGGAACGACAATTTCATAAAGAGACGAGCATCCTTCAAAAGAATTATCGCCTATTGACAATATGCTGTCAGGCAAATTTATTTCTTTAAGAGAAACACATTCGTTAAACAACCCGTCGGCAATTTCAGTCAACTTTGACGGCAAAGTGACTTTTTCAAGAGAACTGCATGAAGAAAAGGCCGCATATTCTATTGACTTAATACTATCAGGCAATATAATTTCTTTGAGTGAGCTGCATTCGTCGAAAGCAAGCCTTCCTATCGATTCTACTCCTTCGCCGATATTGATTTCCTCAACAGCCGAGCAGCCGCTGAAAGCACTCTCACCGATATCTTTTAAACTGCCGGAAAGATTAACCTTTTTAACACCGATGCAACCGGAAAAAGCATCATCCATCAGCGTCTCAACCTTATTCAAAGCAACTTCTTTCAGCTCTTTACATCTTGAAAAAGCGTTATCTCCTATGGTTCTGACGTTTGACAGCGATTCAAATTTATTAAGTTGTTCACATCCTGAAAAAGCACGATTTCTTACTGAAGTAATGTTTCCTTCTGCCTTTACCTCTTCAAGCGATACGCAATTGTAAAACGCTTTTTCGGGGATAATCTCTATATTTTCATTTAATTCAACTCTTTTGAGTTTAGTGCAATTTGAAAATAATCCGCCGCAGAGCTTTGTGACGTTTTCAGGAATAACTACTTCTTCAATTCCGCTTAATTGTACGAAATAGTTTATAATATCCTTCCAATAAGCATCAGCGCAATGAGAAAGCAATTCTACCAACTTATTTTCATTGACGATATTTCCTTCATCGTCAAGAACCGCATTGCAATAATACCTTGCGACAAAGTATTCCCCGTATCTCGCGTGACAAAATACATCTTTTTCCGCGTCGTAAAACGAACGGTATTCAAGATAATCTGTCAGATCCTCTCCGCTGACAACATCTTTTGTCACTCCTATATCATCTGCACTTTGTTTTTCTTTTCCGAAAATAGAACGTAATGTTCTTAATACAGACTTGATCAGGATCTTCAGCGCCTCCGTCACCGACGCCTGATTGGCATCGATATTTTCTATATTCAACAATTTGTCAAATATACGTGCGACTTTCTTCTCAGACATCTTCTTCCCTTTCACGATGCAAATATGTCTTTCGTAAGCAAAAGCCGACAATATCTTCAATAAATTTTTGGGCACCTTATCGTCTATGCCGAATAACTCTTTTCTGTTTTCGCTTTTAAACATAACCTCGACGATAGCGTTCAAAATTTCGACAACGCCTGTTTTTATCTCGCCCGTAAACGCATACAAAAGCAAGAGCTGCGTCAGCATAAGAGGATTCCTCTTTATATCGTCTTCGGTATTATTGATCTTCTCCAATACCTCGGCATTATCGACGTCATCTCTTTTTATGCCTTGAAGCTCAGCTTTTTTTAAATAAAGTGAAACTCCTTTACAATATTCAGATATGTCTTCATCGCTAAAGGAATTTAATTTAGCAATTTTTACCTTTTCAATCCGACCTTCAAACGGATAGCTGTTGTTTTCAGTTCTGTCCGTGATTATTATTTTGATTTTGCCTTTGCCGTATTCCGACAATGCAATTATAGCTTCTTCAAGTTCGTTTGCTCTCTGCTTGTTTGGAACTTCGTCCAAAGCGTCAAAGATAACAATGATTTTTCCACTGTTATCCGATAATGTGTTACCCAATAATGTGTTAAAATTTTCCTGAGTATAGAAATCTTTTCCCACACCGCACGTGTTAATAAAATTATTCCTTAACAGTTCGTACAATATCGGATAACCGCTTGTATCCTTGTTTTTGCATTGAGCCACAAATTTTGAAGATTCAACGCAGCTTATTGAAAAAACAAGCGATCTTTCTTTTAAATCGCTTTGTCCGATACTTTTAAATATCTGACTTATATAACAACTTTTTCCGCTGCCGCCGGGCGCAGTTATAAATAATATGTTTGTATCGTCTATCAAACTATTGATTTCTTTATAATCATTATCGTCACAATTGATTGTTCGGGGAATATATAAATCATTATAATCGGCAGATTTATATGTAATATCTTTTTGATTGATACCCAACAGACGTGAAATATCCATACTTCGCGACTTAGACGATTGTGCCAAATACACGGCTCTCATTCTGTAGACGATGCGATCTACGGTTTTATTATAGATTTCGTCTAAAACGCTGTCGTCAAACCCGTTTTCACCGTATTCAATACAGCTTACTTTTACGTCATCTCCGATGACAGGCCGATCGTTCTTGTCAACAAATTTTTTCATTATTTTGTGTTGAGGACAAACAATAATCGTCCTGTTTGCGAACTTATCGCCGGTAGCCTTTTTCCATTCCCTGACCTCGTCTATAACTAAACTTTTTTTATTTTTAATAAGATTTTCAGTTAAAACAAGTATAAAAACAGAAGCGCTTACAGCCGCACATTCACTCCATTCCTCAAATTCGCCGGAACACTTCTCTTTTGATTCTAAAACCGTAAGTCCTTTTTTTCTCAAATAGTTACAAATAGCATCTTTTATTGAAGCGTCGAGGTCTGTCCAACTTATAAAAACGTTTCTTTTTGAAATATCGTCTCGTACCGCCATTTTTTATCCTCGATCAATTTATTGACAATTAAATATTATCATAGCTTATAACATTTGTCAATACTTAACTGTTATATTAATGTCAAATATAGGTAAATAACGGTAAGAAATCGTACTTTGCAAAAAGACAAAAAAAAGACCCGCGGTAATACTCTTGCGGTATTATCGCGGGGATTTGACGCAGTATCAATTCATATTTTACACACTGAACCAAGCAATTAATATTGCCGGAGCGACCTACGAAATTACGTCTGCGAAGCGTTTTGAGCAAGAAAAACGGTAACCGTTAGCTGCTCTCCATAATTGCCGAAGAAGGCGGCGAGAACAGTCAGCGCATGCGGTTTTGAGCAGAAAAATTTGTATTCAGACAAGAAAAAGACCCGCGGTAATACTCTTGCGGTATTATCGCGGGGATTTGACGCAGTATCAATTCAAACCAAACAATTATATTGCCGGAGCGACCGACGAAATTACGTCTGCGAAGCGTTATGAGCGAGAAAAACGGTAACCGTTAGACGTTCTCCATAATTGCCGAAGAAGGCGGTGAGAACAGTCAGCGTAAGCGGTTTTGAGCAGAAAAATTTGTATTCAGACAAGAAAAAGACCCGCGGTAATACTCTTGCGGTATTATCGCGGGGATTTGACGCAGTATCAATTCAAAAAACACTGTTCGAGCCGCCTTCTTCGGCAGACTAAATAATATACTTATTCAACTTCTGCGGCGCGTTGGCGAGTTCAGCCCTCTTTTCATCGTAACCGGGACGGCCGAGAAGCGCATAGGTCGCGTTCTTACCCTCTTCGACGCCGGGCTGGTTGAAGGTGTCGATACCCATCAGCGCGCCGGCGTAAGCGGTCTTGAGCATGAAGAACATCAAAAGTTCGCCGAGCGTGAATTCGTTGAGCACGGGGAGCATTATCGTATGATTGAGCTTGCCCGCCTTGGTCAGCGCGTATTCGGTAGCCTTTCTTTCCGCGGTGATGAGTTCGTTCATCGTATGACCGCACAGGAAATTGACGTTGGGGAAATCTTCGCAGCCTTCAGGGATCATTACCTCTGCGCGGTAGTTGTCGACGCCGATAAAGGTGATGACCTTGTCGAACGGACCTTCGGCATAAAGCTGGACCTGGCTGTGCTGATCGGTAACGCCGAGGGATTTGACCGGGGTCTGACCCTTATTGCAAGCGGTGCCGTCGAGGTTCTTATTCTTGCCCAGGCTTTCAGCCCACAGCTGAGCGTACCAGTCCGCGACGTATTTGAGACCGTCCGCGTAAGGCATCATGACGGAGATATTTTTACCTCTCTTCATCGCCATATATTGCATAAGCGCGGCGAGAAGCGCGGGGTTTTTCTTGACGTTGGGGGTATTGCACTGCTCGTCCATACAGCGCGCGCCCTGCAGAAGCCCTTTGATATCAATATTAACGACCGCCGCGGGGAGCAGACCGACCGGGCAAAGTTCGCTGAATCTGCCGCCGACGCCGTCGGGGATATAGAAAGTCTTATAACCCTCTTTCTGCGCGATCTTTATAAGGTTGCCGCTGTTTGCGGAAGTGGTCGCGATAATGTGATCTTTTGCCTTATCTCCCAGTTTAGCTTTGAGAATATCGTTGATGATGAGGTACTGGGTCATCGTCTCAGACGTACTGCCCGACTTCGTGATCACGTTGAACATCGTCTTTTCAACGTCGATAACGTCGAAAAGCGCCGCCATTCTTTCAGGGTCGACGTTGTCCTCAACATAGAATTTGGGTCCCTTTCTCCTGCGTTTGGGCAGGTCGTTGTAATGCAGGTGGCAGATAGCCTGGAAAGCCGCGATCGGACCGAGCGCGCTGCCGCCGATGCCGAGAACGACGAAATATTCGAAATTCTTGCGGACGTACTTAGCGGTCGCGAGGATATCTTCGACGACCTCGTCCTGATTGTAAGGAAGTTCAGTCCAACCCATCATGCCCTTACCTCTGCCGGCGGCGACGGCTGCGAAAGCCGCCTCTACCTCTTCGACGTAAGAAGCTATCTGTCTTTCGGTAAATCCTTCGTGACCGACTGACTTACTCATCATATTGTTGAAATCCACGCGGATTCTGAGTTCTTTTTTGTTATAACGCATAAAAATCTCCTTTAGGCGTGCGGCTGCGAGAGCGCGCGCCGTTATGTTCTTCTTTATCCCGCATAAAATCTGCTTTGCGGAAAGCGTATTTTTAAACCTAAAACGTATAAAAATCCGTCTTTTTCCGTTTGCATATCAGCAATAATATTATACTAAGCAGGCAAAAAAGTCAACGGGTTGAGGCTTTGATTTCACACTCTTTTAAAAATTCGAAAGCGCGTTTAAGCTCGCTTTCGTCCTTATAACTCTTCGTATAAACCTCCATAAGGCAGGGACCTTCGAAGCCGGCTTCCGAGAGCGCGGAATAGAGGGCGACGAAGTCGAAAGTTCCCTTTCCGGGCAGGCAAAGATTGCCGTTGTCGTCGTAGTCGCAAAGGTGGACCGTCTTCAGCCTGCCTTTCATTGCGGCGAGGTATTCTCTCCAGCTTATTTCGGACTGCATCGCCTGCTTTATGTCGAGAGTCGCGCCCAGTTTCGGACAGCGGTCCTTTATCTCGTTGAAAAATCCGGGGTTGCAGAAATAAGCCCAATGCACGTTTTCGTAACACAGCGTGACGCCGTATTTTCCGGCGAGGTCGCACAAAATATTCACTCTTTGCGAAATGAGGTCGTAATTAAAACTGTATTTTACCGCTTTTTTCAGCATCGTCGCGCCGTGGAAAGTATAATTATGCGCGCCGATCTGCTCCGCTACTCTGCAGACCGCTTCAAAAGTCGCGATCGCGTCGCCGTAAGCGCGGTCGTTGAGGCTGTAAAGTTCAGGTTCAAACTGATTTGTAAGCGCGTGTACCGAATGAACGCGCATTCCGGGCGCGGCTTTGAGCCTACCCAGCAATACGTTGCCGAAGTCCTTAGTATATTCGCATCTCGAAGCGAAGAACACCTCTGATACTTCCGCGCCCAGTTCGGCTATCTTCGATAGAGCGTCCTCTGTGTAAAGCCGCGGAAAAAACGACGCGGTAGAAATTCCTGTTTCCATAATAATAATTATATCATCATTATGCGTTATTGCAAACGTTTTTAACGACAGGTATCCGGTTTTCTGAATAATTCGCTGAATTTTCGCCGTTCGGGCACGTCTTTCGTACGGCGTACCGATATTTACAAAAATTTGACATAGACAATATAAAATTTGGCTTATTCAACGATTGTGTATTTTGGTTTTTTATGCTATACTACAGTTGTTATAAAATTTTGAGGAGAGATTATGGCAAGGTTTACCAGATGGCTTTTAAAGTACAGATATGTCGTCATCGGCGTACTGATACTTCTTCTCGCTCTTTCGATCGTCGGCAGTATGCTGGTAGAGAAAGAAAGCGACGTGTTGTCTTATCTCGATAAAGACAGCGACACCGTCAAAGGCAAAGAGATACTCAATCAGGAATTTTCGATCGTCGGCGATTGTACGATAGGTCTTTCCTTCCTTACAAAAGACGAAGTCGCTGAGATCGTGACCCGGTTTGAAGAAAGCAACAAGATCGGCAAATGCAAGGTCGAGGAAAACGGCAAAGAAGTCGATCTTCTGAGCAAAATGGTCTGGATGGGCACGTTCGACGCGTTGTATCAGCTTGAAGACGACATCGACATCGACCCGATGATGAAGCTGCTGCAAAACAAATTCCAGGTGAACACGGACGGCATCGACACCTTTGTCGTCAGCCTTTATTTCGTGCGTTCCGGTTCCGATAACGCGGTCATCGACGCGCTCGACGAAGCGGAAAATATAATCCGCGACGCTTACTCCGCAAAGATCGATGCGGGAGAGCTCAACACGACGGTCGACAACTGCTACTATATCGGCGGTATGGCGCAGAACGCCCGCGTGCTCGTCGACAGCTCTGTCAACGATATGCCCAAGTTCGTAGCGGCGGCAGTCATCTGCGTTTTCGTGATTCTGCTCATCTCGACCAACAGCTACCTTGAGCCGATCGTATTCCTCGCTACACTCGGTATTTCAATACTGCTCAACATGGGCACCAACCTGATAGCGGGCAACCCGATGGGCACGATATCCACGATAACGTCTTCGTGCGCTTCGATATTGCAGCTCGCGATCTCAATGGACTACTCGATCTTCCTGATGCACACCTACTACGAAGAGAGGCGCGCCGGCAAGGATCCGAAAGAAGCGCTGATCTCAGCGATGCCGAAAACGCTTAAATCCATAATGGCGAGCGCGCTGACAACAATCGGCGGTTTCGTAGCGCTGTTCTTCATGACGTACGGCATGGGTTACGACCTCGGTTTCGTTCTCGCGAAAGGCGTGCTCCTTTCCCTGCTCGCGGTCGTGTTCGTACAGCCGATACTCATACTGATCTGCCGCAAGCTGATAGACAAGACGCACCACGACTGGATCGTTACCCCGAGGCTGAATTTCATCGGCAAGACGATCACCAACAAAGGCATAGCGATATTTGTGCTTGTGCTCTGTATCGTGATCGCGATCCCTTCGTCCATATTGCAAAGCCGGGCTCCGCTGAATTACATCACGATGACAGAAGAAACCCCCGTCGAGGAAATGTCTCTGCCCCAGCGCGAGATAACTCAGCTGAACAACCAGATAATTATGTGTGTGCCCGTCACCTACGAAAACCTGACGGAAGGCGATATAGAGGCAGGTACATCGAACTCGGCGGCGTACAATATCAACCTTGACAAACAATACGAATTTATCGAAAAGATAAAGCTTGTCGGTACTGAAAACGATACGATGGAGGAAAGCATTGCGGGCTACGGCAGCGCAGGGGTCACCGACATATTCTCTCTGGGCACGATGCTCGATTCGGAAACGCTCTCCGCGCTGAAATCCCTTACCGGAATCAGCAGCTGGACTGTAGTTTCGAAAGTATTGCAGGGTCAGCTGTTCGGCAGCTTTATCTCCGGCATGGACGATCTCTCTCCCGGCAGCATGCACTATATGCTGTACACGATCAATCTGACGGGCGCGCCGGAAGACGTCGAAAGCTATAACGCTATGCTCAAAATAAGATCCATCGCGAACGAGACTTTCGGCAGCAACGTTTATATTACCGGACTCGTACAGGGCGCTTACGAACTTTACAGCGTCACGCCCGACGACTTCACTCTCGTCAACGTACTCAGCGCGGTAATAGTCTTCGCAGTCCTGCTGCTTACGTTCCGCAAGCCGATAATGAGCGTAATTCTTCTGCTTGTCATCGAAACGGGTATCTGGGCTAACCTTACGCTCGTATATCTGATAGGAACGAAGATAAACTTTATAGCATACCTTATCGTCAGCGCGATACAGCTGGGCGCGACGGTCGACTACGCAATACTCTTTACAAGCAAGTATTACGAAGAAAAAGAGACCTCGACCGGCATCGTCGCGGTAAAGAACGCGATACACCGCGCGGCTCCCAGCGTCATAACCTCCGCGGCGATACTGATATGCGCTTGTATGGCGGTCAACCTGCTGACGACCAACGTCATAGTCGCTCAGATAACCAGACTTATCGCGATCGGCACCGTATTCAGCCTTATCCTCGTATTCACGCTGCTCCCGTCCATACTGTCGCTCAAAGAATACGCTACCCGCAAGCTGTACATCAGAATGGGTAAAGGCGACCCGGACGAAGGCAAGGACAACGTGCCTATCTACGACAAGAAGGCGCAGGCAAAAGGACTTGCCAAGGCTAAGGCAGTCGGTCTCAAAGGCGTGATATTCGGCGGCGTAAGCGCCGACACCCTTGAACCCGCCGTCGAAACCGCGGCTCCCGCAGCGGTCGTCGAAGAGCCTGCCGCCGAGACGGAAAACCCCGTCGAAGAGGCGTTCGGCAAAAGCAAAAAGGAGAAAAAGACGGACAAGAACAACCCCGTTGATTCTGTATTCGATAAGTCGGAAACGGTCTATAAGAAGGATCCGAAAAGTAAAAAATAATAAATAATAAATAGCAGACGTTTCCCGTCGCCGTTTGGCGGCGGGATATTTTTTATCCGGCTTGCCCTGTCAGAAACGCAGGCTGAAGCGTGATTTCAGATATAAGCGGTGCAATTTACCGCGTGTAATTAAGCGGATGCCTTACGGACAGTCGGTCCCGATAAGTTTTCAGATAAGCCGGAATTTAAAGAAAAAACCTCTCATAAACGATTAAAAACGACGCTATATATAAAAAGTTCGACAATCGATCATTTCAAAAAAACTAAGCGCGGGCGTCGCTTTCCGGGCAAGAAAAAAGCGCCGTTTAATCAGGCGCTTTAAATCCGTTATTGCCGATACTTCCCGTCCGTTACAGTTCGGTGACCGTGTCAATTTCTACGAGCACGTTTTTGGGAAGAGTCTTTACCGCCACGCAGGAGCGCGCCGGCTTAGATACAAAATGCTTTGCATACACCTCGTTAAAGCGACCGAAGTCGCCCATATCCGCGAGAAAACAGACTGTCTTGACGACCTTTGAGATATCCGTTCCCGCCGCTTTGAGCAGGTTTTCGATATTTGTGCAGACGAGTTCGGTCTGCTCCTCTATCGTCGTGCCCTCGACGTTTCCGCTCGAGGGATTTATCGCTATCTGACCGGACGTATAGACCATTCCCCCGCTTATTACTGCCTGGGAATAAGGTCCTATCGCCTGCGGCGCCTTGTCTGTGCTTACGTATTTCATTTTTATGCCTCCGTGTTTATTAAACCAGTTTAAAGCCTCTGTCTGTCAATGCCTTTCTTATCTGCGCGATATGGTCGAAATTCTTTGTCTCGACCTGAATACGCAGGAAACATCCGTTTACGTCGCTGCCCTCGTTGGCTCTCTCGTGATGCACTGAAATGACGTTGCCGCCGAGATCCGCGATTATCGTCGCGACGTCTTTGAGCTGACCGGGCTTGTCGAGGAGCTCTATCATAAGCATCGTGTTTCTGCCCGACATCAGAAGTCCTCTCTTTATGACCCTCGAAAGTATCGTAACGTCGATATTGCCGCCAGAAAGCAGACAGCACACCCTTTTGCCTTCTACGGGGATCTTGTTGAAAAGAACCGCCGCGACCGATACCGCGCCCGCGCCTTCGGTGACCAGCTTCTGCTGTTCGATAAGGCTTAAAATCGCCGCAGATATCTCGTCGTCGCTTACGCTGACGATCTCGTCGACGTACTTGCTGCAAAACTCGAATGTATTTGCGCCCGGCTCCTTTACCGCGATACCGTCCGCAATCGTGGAAACGCAGTCAAGTTTTTCGATCTTGTGGTCGTGCACGCTGTTCAGCATGCTGGGAGCTCCGCTCGCCTGCACGCCGTAGACCTTTACGCTGGGCTTTAAGCACTTTATCGCGTACGCAACGCCGCTGATAAGTCCGCCGCCGCCGATAGGAACGACGACTGCGTCGACAGCGGGCAGCTGATCGAGTATTTCGAGTCCGATAGTACCCTGACCCGCGATGACGTCGATGTCGTCGAACGGATGAATAAAGGTATAACCGCACTCTTCCTTAAGCTGAAGCGCCTTGTTGTAAGCGTCGTCGTAAACGCCTTTGACAAGGCAGATCTCCGCGCCGAGACGACGGGTCGCTTCCACCTTGGATATCGGCGCGCCGTCGGGAAGGCAGATAAGGGATTTGATGCCGTTCTTGGTCGCCGCAAGCGCGACGCCCTGCGCATGGTTGCCCGCAGAGCAAGCGATAACGCCCTTTTTCTTCTCTTCTTCGCTGAGCTGGGATATCTTGTAATACGCGCCTCTGACCTTGAACGAACCTGTCACCTGCAGGTTTTCGGCTTTCAGGTATACGTCGCACTTCTTGCAGAGATTGGGGGCGTAGATCATATCCGTCGGACGGATAGCCTCTTTGAGTACGAACGCCGCGTGATAGATTTTGTCTAACGTTAACATTTTATTACCTCTTATTTGAGCACCGCGCCCTTATCCGCGCTGGAAACAAGCCTCGAATAACGGCTGAGCCAACCGGTCTTGAATCTGGGCTCCGGCATTACCTGAGCCTTTCTTCTTTTTTCGAATTCTTCGTCTGAAACGTCCGCGCTGATCTTATGAGCGGGGATATCGATGGTTATCATATCGCCCTCTTTGAGAAGACCTATCTCTCCGCCGACAGCGGCTTCGGGACATACGTGACCGATCGACGCGCCTCTCGACGCTCCGCTGAATCTGCCGTCGGTAATGAGCGCAACGCTCTTGTCGAGTTTCATTCCCGCGAGCGCGCTGGTCGGATTGAGCATCTCTCTCATACCGGGACCGCCCTTGGGACCTTCGTATCTGATGACAACGACGTCGCCGTCTTTGATCTTCTTGCCGTAGATTGCCTCTATCGCCTGCTCTTCGCCGTCGAACACTCTGGCGGGACCGGTATGCACCAGCATTTCGGGAGCGACCGCGCTGCGCTTTACTACGCAGCCGTCCTTGGCGATATTGCCCCACAGAATAGCGAGACCTCCCGTCGGCGAATAAGGATTGTCGAGGCTTCTTATAACGTTGTAATCGAGAACCTTTACGTTCTTAATGTTTTCCGCAACGGTCTTGCCGGTTACCGTCATAGCTTCGCCGTGGATATATCCTCCCTTGTTCAGCTCGCTGAGCACAGCCTGAACGCCGCCCGCCGCATACAGATCCTGCATATGAGTCGGACCCGCCGGAGCGAGATGGCACAGGTTGGGCACCTTATCGCTGTATTCGTTGAAGATATTGAGGTCGAGTTTTACGCCCGCCTCATTCGCGATGGCGAGAAGGTGGAGTACGCTGTTGCTGGAACAGCCCAGCGCCATATCGCAGGTCAGCGCGTTCTGAATCGAAGTCATATTGATGATATCGCGCGCTTTTATACCCTTCTCTATCATATTCATGATTGCCATGCCGGCGTGTTTTGCCAGCACGGTGCGCTCGCTCATCACGGCGGGAATTGTTCCGTTGCCGGGAAGCGCTATGCCGATCGCTTCGCAAAGGCAGTTCATGCTGTTTGCCGTATACATACCGCTGCACGAGCCGCAGGTCGGGCAGACCTTCTTTTCGTACTCGGTAAGTCCTTCGTCGTCTATTATGCCCGCCTTGTACGCGCCGACGGCTTCGAACATCTTGGAGAGCGAAACCTCGCATTTATCGACGATACCCGCCATCATCGGGCCGCCGCTTACCACTACCGCGGGGATATTCATTCTGACCGCCGCCATGACCATACCCGGCACTATCTTGTCGCAGTTGGGCACGAGTACGACGCCGTCGAGACAATGCGCGTTGATCATAGTCTCAACGCTGTCAGCGATCAGCTCTCTCGAAGCGAGCGAGTAATTCATACCGACGTGACCCATCGCTATACCGTCGCAAACGCCGATGGACGGGATCATTATCGGGGTTCCGCCTGCCATTCTGACGCCCGCTTTGACCGCTTCGGTCAGCTTGTCGAGGTGAATGTGCCCGGGCACGATATCGCTGTGCGCGGATACCACGCCGACAAGAGGTCTTTCAAGCTCTTCCTTCGAGAATCCGCACGCATACAAAAGTGATCTCTGAGGAGCGGTATTCGCGCCGCTCGTAAGATATTTACTGCGAAGTTCCATATTTTGTCTCCTTAAATGAAGTCGCCTTGCGGTTGGGCAAAGCGACTTAAATCTTGATCGAATTTCTGCGTCGTTTTACTTCTTGAGCCAGGACATCATCTGTCTGAGCTCGCCGCCGACTTTCTCAAGCGGATGTTCCGCTTCGAGAGCGCGGGTCGCGAGGAACTTAGCGCACTTGCCGCTCTTGTTCTCGGTCATCCATTCGCTTACGAAAGTACCGTCCTGAATCTCTCTCAAGACCTTCTTCATTTCCTTGCGGGTCTCTTCGGTAATGAGTCTCTTGCCCGTTCTGTAATCGCCGTATTCAGCGGTGTTGGAAATGCTGTATCTCATCTTTGCAAAGCCGCCTTCGTTGATAAGGTCGACGATGAGTTTCATCTCATGAATGCACTCGAAGTATGCCATCTCGGGAGCGTAGCCGGCAGCAACGAGAGTGTCGAAACCTGCCTTCATCAGCTCTGTAACGCCGCCGCAAAGAACAGCCTGTTCGCCGAACAGGTCGGTTTCAGTCTCCTCTCTGAACGTGGTTTCGAGGATACCTGCTCTGCCTGCGCCGATACCGCTTGCGTATGCGAGCGCGTAATCCTTAGCTCTGCCGCTTGCGTCCTGCGCTACCGCGATAAGAGACGGAACGCCTCTTCCTTCGAGGTACTGGCTTCTGACGGTATGACCCGGTCCCTTCGGAGCGACCATGATGACGTCGATATCCTTTGCCGGCTTGATCAGCTTGAAATGGATGTTGAGACCGTGAGCGAACATAAGGACTTTGCCTGCGGTCATGTAAGGAGCGACTTCCGCGTCGTATATATCAGCGCAGATCTCGTCCGGAACAAGCATCATAACGATGTCCGCCTTCTTAGCCGCGTCCTTTACGGGCATAACGGTGAGACCGTAGTCCTTAGCCTTCTTTTCGTGTCTGCTGCCCGGTCTGAGTCCGACGATAACGTTTACGCCGCTGTCTTTAAGGTTCATCGCATGAGCGTGTCCCTGTGAGCCGAAGCCCATAATAGCAACCGTTTTGCCGTCAAGCATTTTGAGATCGCAATCGCAATCGTAATACTTTGTAATCATTGTTTGTTCCTCCGAATTTATATGAAAATTGAGTTTTCTTTTTGTATTTTGTTTGTTTTGCTTTTACATGACGATGTCGTCGATCGAGCCGCCGGGCGGTATCATCGGGAGCACCTTTTCGTCGCGGTCGATCACTGCGTCGATAACGCACGGTCTGCCGCTGGCGAGAGCCTTTTTGAGCGCCGCGTCGAGTTCTTCGACGGTGGTCGCCCTGAAGCCGAGCGCGCCGAACGCCTCCGCGAGTTTGACGTAATCCGTCTTTCTGTCAAGCGTTGTGCACGAATATCTCTTGCCGTAGAACTGCGTCTGCCACTGTCTGACCATACCCAGAACGTGGTTGTTGACGACTACGGTCACTATCGGCAGATTATAAGTGACGGCTGTGCACATTTCATTCATGTTCATATGGAAAGAGCCGTCGCCGGTTATCATCACGACCTTACGGTCGGGCTTAGCGACCTGCGCGCCTATCGAAGCGCCGTAACCGAAGCCCATCGTACCCAGACCGCCCGAGGTCACAAAGTGACGGGGCTTTGTGCGCCTTGCGTACTGCGCCGCCCACATCTGGTGCTGACCTACGTCTGTAGTCACGATATCGTCGTCGGTGATGTTGTCCGCGACGCAACCGATTATCTGATGCGGACGGAGAACGCCCGGGATATCCTTCGGCTTATAGTCAAGGCTTCTCCACTTGTCTGTCTGAGCGATCCAGTCCTTATGCTTTGTATCCTTGATCAGCGGGAGCAGCTTTTTGAGCACGTCTTTTACGTCTCCGACAACGCTGATGTTGCAGGGAATATTCTTGTTTATCTCAGCGGCGTCGATGTCTATATGGATTATTGCCGCCTTTGTCGCAAATCTGTTTTTATCCGTCGCCACGCGATCCGAAAAACGGGTGCCGACCGCGATAAGCACGTCGCTGTCCGCACACATCCTGCCCGCGCTCATGCTGCCGTGCATGCCGACGAGTCCCAGGTTGAGAGGATCTTTGCAGTCGAGCACGCCCGCCGCCATAAGGGTGTGGCAGCCGGGGATCTCCGCCTTATGCATAAGAGCGGTAAGTTCGTCCTGCGCGCCGCTGGTCTGAACGCCGCCGCCGAACAGGATCGCCGGCTTTTCAGCGTTGTTGATATACTCCGCGACCTTTGCGATCTCCTCGTCCTTTACGACGGGTACCGGATCGGTTTCGACGGGAGGCTTCTTTTCGTATTCGCATTCCGCGCTCGTGACGTCTTTCGTGATATCGACGAGGACGGGACCGGGACGGCCGCTCTTTGCGATCTTGAACGCAAGGCGGACGGTATCCGCGAGATCTTCGACTTTGCGGACGACGAAATTATGCTTGGTTATCGGCATCGTGATGCCTGCGATATAGACTTCCTGGAAGCTGTCCAGACCGATAAGGTTGTTGGAAACGTTGCCGGTAATAGCTACGACGGGGACGCTGTCCATAAACGCGGTCGCGATACCCGTGATAAGGTTGGTCGCGCCGGGACCCGAAGTGGCGAGCACAACGCCGGTTTTGCCGGTAACGCGCGCATAACCGTCTGCGGCGTGCGCCGCGCCCTGCTCGTGCGCCGTGATGATGTGCCTTATCCTGTCCTGATTCTTGTACAGAGCGTCGTAGATGTTAAGCACGGCGCCGCCGGGATAACCGAAAATGGTGTCCACGCCCTGTTCGAGAAGAGTTTCTACCAAAATTTGAGAACCGTTCAACTTCATAAACCCTCGCTTTGCTCCCCGCGCCGTCATAAATATGCACGCTTTCGCGCGACTCCGCGCACGGGGGATAATCAGATTATTTAATATATTAATATAAAAGCCCGTCAAAGTCAAGTGTATTCCGATTTTTTTTACCTTTTGCGCTCTTTCCCAGTCGTTTTAGCACACGTCATAAAGCTATAATAATTATAGGTTAATTTTATGCAAAATTATGAGCCGGACGTGAATATTTATTAATTAATACGAATATTAAGAAGCAAAAGAAAAAGCGGAGAAAGTCCCCGCTTAAAATTTTATATCGTAATTTTGTCCGTCAGCCCAGTTTTTCCGCGATTTTTTTGAGGAAATCTTCGGTCTGCATCGTCACAGGCTCTTTGTCTCCCTTGAAAAGCGCCGCCAGGTCGCCGGTCATATAGCCGTCCTCTATCGTTCCGATCGTCGCCTTTTCGAGTTTCGCGGCAAAGTCGGCGAGCTCTTTATTGCCGTCCATCTGCGCGCGTTTGCCGAGCGCTCCGCTCCACGCGAATATGGTCGCCACCGGGTTAGTCGACGTAGGCTTTCCGTCGCGGTACTTGTAGTAGTGACGGGTCACGGTGCCGTGCGCCGCCTCGTATTCGTAATTGCCGTCCGGCGAAACGAGTACGGAGGTCATCATCGCAAGTGATCCGAAAGCGGTCGCTACCATATCGCTCATAACGTCGCCGTCATAATTCTTGCACGCCCAGATCATTCCTCCGTTGCTGCGGACAACTCTGGCTACCGCGTCGTCTATCAGAGTGTAAAAATAAGTTATGCCCGCCTTTTCGAATTTTTCCTTGTATTCTTTGTCGTATACCTGCCTGAAGATGTCCTTGAACCTGTGATCGTATGTCTTTGATATCGTGTCTTTTGTCGAGAACCAGAGGTCCTGCTTAGTGTCCAGCGCATAATTGAAGCAGCTCTTTGCAAAACTGGTGATACTGTTGTCCGTGTTGTGCATACCGAGGACGACGCCGCCCGTCTTTGAGAAATCGAATATCTCGATATCTCTCTCATTGTCGGATCCCGTGACGACGAGTTTCGCGCTCTCGCCCTTTTTGACATACGCCTCTACGTCCTTGTAAACGTCGCCGTACGCGTGCCTTGCGATGGTTATCGGCGCGGTCCAGGTCGGTATATACGGGTTTATGCCTTTCACGAGGATAGGCGCGCGGAATACGGTGCCGTCAAGGATTGCTCTTATCGTACCGTTGGGGCTCTTCCACATCTGCGAGAGGTTGTATTCGGCAACTCTCTGCGCGTTGGGGGTGATCGTCGCGCACTTTACGCCGACGCCGTAAGTCTTTATCGCGTTCGCCGCGTCGTGCGTGACCTTATCGCCGGTGCGCTCTCTGTTCACGAGTCCGAGGTCGTAGTATTCGGTACGCAGATTCACGTAAGGCTTTATGAGGATATCCTTTATCCAGCCCCAGATTATCCTGGTCATTTCGTCGCCGTCCATTTCGACGATGGGCGTAGTCATTTTTATTTTGTCCATAGAGTATCTCCCGCGGCAAAAGCCGTAAAAATTTTCTTTTGATAATGATTATAATATCTTACCGTGCATTTTGCAAGCGTTTGCCGAACTTTTGCCGTAAACGTCAAGCACATTTGACCCGAATTGTGCGGTTTTTTGCGTTTTCGCGCGCAAAAGCGCGTCATCGACCGCGTATTTTACTACGTCCGCGTAGTCGTCGCCGTCCGCTTCGAAAAGGTAGGTCGCCAGACTCCCCGGCACCGTGTTCGCCTCGTTGATATAGAGCGTTCCGTCCGTGTTGTCCAGAAGAAAATCTATCCTCACGACGCCCTTTGCGCCGACGCCATCGTACGCTCTGACCGCCGCCGCGCGCACCTCTTCTCTTACCCTTCCGTCTACTTTCGCAGGGTATATCCTGCCGCCGCCGGACAGCTTGCCTCCCGACGAAAGATATTTTTCCTCGAAGGTCAGAAACTCTTGCCAGCTGAGCGGCTGTTCAAGTTCTGACACTACGGTTTTGCCGTCTTTTGTCATCACCGCGCAGTTCAGTTCGGTAAGATCGGTAAGCGCTCTTTCGCATATCGCCCGCTCGTCGAATTTAAGCGCGACCGTGACCGCTTCTTCAAGTTCTCCGCGGTCTTTCGCGACCGCTATCCCGACCGACGAGCCTTGAGAAACCGGCTTTACTATCACGGGGTATCCTATCTTTTCTTCAACCGCCGAAATATCCGGCTTTTCCGCGCTCTTTACGACGACGTATCGCGTTACGTTGAGCCCGAGAGAAGAAAAAACGACCTTTGACAGCGCCTTGTCCATCCCTATCGCGCTTGCCTTTACGCCCGCGGACGTGTACGGTAGACCGATCACGTCAAGGTACCCCTGCAAGCCGCCGTTTTCACCGCTACCGCCGTGCGCGCATATAAGACAGCAGTCCGGCTTAAACAGGTCTTTTCTCCCCAGCGCGCCTGCGCAGAACACTCCGTCTTTATCCAGATAAACGCGTTTTTTGCGCGTATTGCCGCCGATATAACTCTTTATCCCGTCCGCTTTTTCGACAAAATAAAATGCGTTGTTTTCTATCATAAGCGGATAAAGGTCGTATGTCCCTTTAAGCGCTTTCATCGCCTGCACCGCAGTTATCACGGAAATGTCTCTTTCGGTCGAGTCGCCGCCGTATATCACCGCAAGCGGGATCTTTTTACTATGTTTCGCCATATCTTATCCCTCCTCAATAATTGTCCGGCAGATCGTTTTCTATAAGAAGAACGTCGCCTTTTCGCATTATCTCCGCAAACAGATCCTGCGCCTGCGCAAGGTTTTTCTTTACGAACACCGCGCCGTCCGCCATACCCGCGGAAAGCGCCCCTTCTCTCATATCGTCCGCATTGGGACCTATCAGCACGGCTATATCCGCGACGAACGCTATCTCTCTTCCGAGGGCGAAATTCGCGTCCCTTTCCGCCCTGCCCATCTCGACGAGTCCCTGGCAGGCGACGACCTTGCGCCCTTTGAACGCCGCGAGCGTCGAAAGCGCCGCCCTCGCCCCCTCTTCGTTGCTGTTGTAACCGTCGTCGATTATCGTTATCCCGGCGATATTTTCAACAAGCTGCAGCCTGTGCGGTGTCGGCATTAGTTTTGCGGCGGCAGCGGCTATCTCTCCGGGCGAAACGCCCATGCCGTAAGCGACCGCGGCGGCAAGCGTTATATTGCTAACGTTATGCGCGCCGAGAAGAGGGGTCGCGCATCTTACTTCTTCGCCGCCCGAAAAACAAAGCGTGAACTTGCTTCCCTCTCCGCTTACGCTTATCTCTTTCGCGTAACATTCGCCGCCGAAACTTACGCGGTATTTTTCGCCCTTTGCGTCGCGGTACATCAGTTTGCAGTAGTCGTTATCCGTGTTGAAATAACTCTTCCCGCCCGCTTTCGCGACGTACGCGGGCAATTCCGCTTTTGTGTCGACGACGTTCTGAATAGAGCCGAAGGTTGCAAGGTGCTGAGCGGCTATGCCCGTTATTACCGCGACCACGGGCTTCACGATCTCGCAAAGCCGGCTTATATCCCCCTTTCTCTTCGCGCCCATCTCTGCGACGAAGATCTGCGTATCCTCAGGCATTTTGTTTACCGCGATACATATCCCCATCGGGGTATTGTAGCTTTCCGGGGTGGCGTAGACCTTATATTTTTCGGCTAAAAACGCCGCCAAAATATTTTTTACGCCTGTTTTGCCGTAGCTTCCCGTGACGCCGATTACGATCAAGTCCGTTTTTGCGTCCAGCGCCTTTTTGCAACCCTCGGTATATATTCGGGCTACGGCTTGTTCGACAGGATATACCGCCGCCGCGGACAGCGCGAACACCGCCGGCGACAGCAAACAGCAAAGCGGCATAAGCGCAAAATCGAGCGTTACGCCGCCGATGATAAATGTCCTTCCCGCGGCGACGAGACCGACTGAAAGCGCAACGCTTATAAGCGTATGAGCCGCGAGAAAACGAACGCATCTTTTGGTGACTTTCAAAGGCGTCCTCGCCCCCTTTTTCCTGTGTCCGAAAAAATAGAATACCGCGCCGAAAGCGGCAAACAGCATATAAAACCAACCGCCGTATTCAAACCCTCTCGCTGCGCTGATAAAGTATACGAAACTGCATACAAAAACGTGAACCGCGCCGAAGCCGACCTGCGAAAGCGCCTGTTTTTTCAGGCTTTTCGACCCGCTTAGTCTGTACCCGTTAAGCTGAAAGTAATTCAGCGTTCTCAGTGCGACCACCGTCGTCAGTACGCCGTTAAACGCCGCCGCGATCCACTCCATACGCAACCCCCGAAACGAATTTTTTGACTATCGCCGTATATCTTTCAATCTCTTCGATATAACAGAAATGACCGCCGTCAAAAAGCAAAACCGCACTGTCCTTAATAAGCCGGGAAAAGCGCCGCGCCATATAAAGCGGCGTTTCCCTGTCTTCTTTTCCCCAGCAGATCAGAGTCGGACAATTTATCCGCGCGCACTCCTTTTCCGTATACCTGTTGACGACGTTTACGAACGTCTTTTTCATAACGGGCGAAAGCGTCCTGTAATCGTCAGACCCGTCGCCTGATACGTCCAGTCCCAGTCTTCTTTTGAATTTGTGAAGGTAAACTTTAAAATAGTATTTTAAACCTCGCACGGGTTTCAGCCCCGCGCCGTCAGTAATAACGAATCCGAGCGCCCTTTCGGGGTAATTCGCCGCGATATACGCGCCCACCCTGCAACCGAAAGAATGACCGACGAACACCGCCTTGTCTATCCCCGTTTCGTCCATAAGTTTAAGCACGTCTTTTGCATAATCTTCCAGCGTACGCGCGCCGCCCTCCGGCGACCTCCCGAAGCCTTTGAAATCGAATAATAGCCTGTTGAATTCCGGCATGCCCTTAGCGACGGGCAAAAAAGAAACGACTCCGCCGCCCCAGCCGTGCAGAAACACTACCGCGGGCGCGCCGTCGCTGCTCTTTAAATATTGATAATAAATATTATCCGCGCTTAATATCGTCCTTACCTCCGACGTTCAACCAGTAGATTATCGCGTCTTCGGTATTCTGATAAAATCTCTTCCTTATCCCCCCGACCTTAAAGCCGAAGCTTTCGTACAATCCCCTTGCGCGGGCGTTCGAACTCCTCACCTCGAGGGTAAGTCCTTCGAGCCCCGCAAGCGAAGCGGTATAAGTCATATCGCGCATCAGCGCCTTGCCTATCCCCTGCCCCCTGAGGTCCTCTCTTACGGCGATATTGTTTATATAACCGTCGCCGCAGACGGCGTTATAACTGTAATAACCGGCGACTTTTCCTTCTCCGTCCTCAGCGACCCTCGCGACGACGCCGTATTTACCGCAAAGCTCCTCTATCTGCTTTTCGCTCCACGGCTCAATGAACGAAGCGGCTTCTATCGCGGCGACCTCTTTTGCGTGCGCCTTGGTCATATCGACTATTTCAATCACCGTCTTTCATCCTCTCCGCCTGACATTTTTTGAGGTAGACTGGCGAAAGATTGCTTTCGAAAAGTCCGTTTTCAGCCCTCTTTTTCGCTATCTCTATGATATCTCTGCCAGAAGTCGGCAAAGACTGATAAGTTACGCTGACATTATATGAGAGCATTTCGCTTTTGGTTACGCTCTTTTCCCAGACGGTCTCCCCGTCCTTTATCATAGCCGCGTAGAAGTTGTCGTTGCGCGCGTCTATCGCCGCGATGAATTCTCCGCTTTTGCCGTGACCGATAAGCTCCAGCGCGTCGACCGCGACCGCGGGTTTGCCCAGCGCGAGCGCGAACGCCTTTATCGTCGCGACTCCGACCCTTATCCCGGTAAAAGATCCCGGACCGCACACCGCCGCGAACACGTCGAGATCGCTTATCTTCGCGCCCGCTTCCGCGAGTATTCCGTCGACGTATTCAAGCAAAAGCCCGTTGTGACGCTTTATATTTTCGTCGCTTATCTTCTCAAAATATTTACCGTCTATCTCTGCGGCTGCGACCAGTCTTTCAGTCGTGCTGTCAATCGCCAATACGTTCATCGTGCGTTTCAAACTCCCTTACGCCTTCTCCCACCGCTTTCACGTCGATAACGATGGGGTCTTTCACGTCGTCGAACTTGTTCCACTCGACGACGACCACTCCGCCTTTGTAAAAATACTCTTCGAGACCCAGCTCGTACACCTCGTCCGCGTCGCCCACTCTGTACATATCGAAATGATACAGCGGCAGTCTGCCGTAATATTCCTTTACGTAAGTGAACGTCGGCGAAGTTACGGTTTCTTCCACGCCGAGAGCTTTCGCAAGCCCTTTGGTAAAAGTGGTCTTTCCCGCGCCCAGATCGCCGTTTAAAATAATCACTTCTCCGCCTTTGAGCTTGTCGGCGACTTTTTTTGCGAACGCGTAAGTATCGTTTACCGAATGAGAGACAAATTTCATATTTTTGATTATATACCGCTTGACAACATTTTGCAATCGTTTCATAATGTTATAGAACACTTTGAGGGCGGGTGAAATTCCCCACCGGCGGTATAGTCCGCAAACGCCGCAAATAACTCAATAGGCGGCGCCGAAAGGGTGCAATCCCCTTACCGACGGTACAGTCCGGACAGGAAAAGGACGTTTATGACCAATAAGTTTCACTATTCGCGTACGCGTTATATCGCGTTTACCGCTATTTTTGCAGCACTCTCCACGGCACTTATGTTTCTGAGCTTCGGCGTACCCTTTATGCCGTCTTTTCTCAAACTCGACTTTTCGGAAGTTCCAGCGCTGATCGCGGCGTACTCGCTGGGTCCTGTATCCGGCGTCATCGTCTGCCTCGTCAAGAACCTTATCAATATGACGGCTTCGACGACGAGCTGTATCGGCGAGATTTCCAACTTCCTGCTCGGCTGTATGTTCGTCGTGCCCGCAGGCATGATCTATAAGCACAAAAGAAACCGCGTCGGCGCGCTTATCGGTGCAGTCGTCGGCTCTGCGGTAATGGGTCTCGGCAGCCTTCTTACCAACTACTATATCGTCTACCCGGTATACTACAATTTCATGCCGTACGAAGCGATATTCGGCATGTATCAGGCGCTTTACCCCAAGGTCGAAAACCTGTGGGACTGCCTGTTTATCTTCAACCTGCCGTTCACGGTGATGAAAGGACTGCTCTGCGCGGTGATAACATTCCTCATCTACAAACCTATCAGCCTTGTAATGAAAACGGTAGAGGGCAAATTCGTGATCGCCGGCCGTAAAAAGGAATATGAACTCAACAAAAAGCGCGTCGCGGCGGTGATAATACCGTCCGAAAGCTATGAAAGTGCTGATTTATCCGGCAAAAAAGACTGAAAACATCTCTCCTGCCCGCTTTGCGCCGTAGGAAGAGCCGTCAAAACCTGCGAGAACAAAGCAAACGCAAAACCTTCGTCCGCCCGGCAGCGGCTGCGCCGGACGGCTAAATAAATATTTGTAAAAATTATGTCGCGCACAATTGACAAAAGCCGATTATTTTAGTAAAATAAATAAGCTTGATAAGCTGATGTGGCTCAGTCGGTAGAGCAATTCACTCGTAATGAATAGGTCGGCGGTTCGAATCCGCCCATCAGCTCCACAATAAAAACTTACGCTCGCGTAAGTTTTTATTTCGAGGTGTAGCGCAGTTTGGTAGCGCGCTTGGTTCGGGACCAAGAGGCCGCTGGTTCAAATCCAGTCACCTCGACCACGCGATTGCTCGGCGTAACGAGCAAAAAAAGAAGATATGCAAAACCGCATATCTTCTCTTTTTTTGCATTTTTGCCTTCGCAATCTTAGTCGAGGTGACTTGTCCTGTTTGAATTAGTGGGCACTCAAAGCAATTTGTTTGCACAACGACACAAACTTTCTTTTGAGTGCTTTCGCGGTATGTATTTTGTTTGTTTTGCGAACAACTCTATCTTAGCGAAACGCTCAATATTCCGTCAGTCGCTTCGCTTCTGACTTACAAATCCAGTCACATGGACAAAGAATGACTGGATTTACCTGCGACTCTAGTCCAGCCAAGTGTAGCTCATTTAAACCTGGACTCCCGAAAAGCAAAGCGTAAGCGTGCTTAAAAAAACGTACTCAATAGTCGATCCCTTCGATTAGTTCTTCAAACGTAATGTTGAAAATTTTGAGAATTTTTATAATGTTGAACAAAGACGGCTCAACCTTATTGCACTCCCATTCGCTTACGCGTTGCTGAGTGGTTTGCATTTTTTTTGCAAACTCGCTTTGGCTGATTCCGTTGACCTTTCTGTAATATTTTAAATTTTCGCCAAATCCTTTCATATTGTAATATTACATTTATTTTAGTGTAATCTGCTTGACTTACACTATATATAGTGTTATATTGATGACATAAAACAATTAATAATTTATGGAGTAAAAATATGGACATTTACAGAAAATCATTATGCTGGTTACCCTTCTTTACAGTTTTTTATATTATTTCTATGGTTCTGCTATTCAACGGAAATACAGCTTTAGGATTAACATTTCTCTTACTGTTGATTTTCGGCTCAATTATTATCTTTGCTGTAATATCATCGGTAACAAAGAAGAAAGTAAAAATCGTACAAGCAGAAGGAGAATCCGTTGCCAGACAGCATAGCGCTCTGCTTGCATATGTAGGAAGCAATGAGTTTATCGTTCTCAGCGATAAAGAAATGAAACTTTATTACAAAAACTTTAAAAATGGAAACAATGAATTAAGACAGATCGATTACAATAAACTATGTATGTTAAAATGCGGAATATGGACAAGTAAATTAATTTTAACAGACGGAGAAAGTATAGATATTGTTTTCAGGGGCTTACGTCAGATTACTATGCTTATCCAAAAGATCAATGCGATAATTCAATTAAGCAGAATGCAAAAATACGATTACCGAGTTACAAGATCTGAAAATGCAGAAACCGATTCAACTGCTTCAGTGTCGCAAAACGTTGCAACAGATAAAACGAATGCCTCTCAAAGAGCTAAAGTAAGTTTTTGTGGATATGAGGGCAATATTTATTGTATTGCGCCTGAGAGTGCATTTGTATTTCCCGCTACATACGAATTCTGGAAGGAAGGCGAATACGTCTGTATGAAATTCAACAATATACTTGATATCCATCCTCAAGGAAAACGTGACGAACGTAGTGTTAATAGAAATCCGAATTACGAAACATATAAATTTGCGATAAAAAATATTGTTTCCATCGAACAAGAGGGAGATGTTCATTATACTTCCAATGTACACGGAGGTGATACTTCTGTCATGGGTGCGTTGGCAGGCGGTGTTTTATTCGGCGGCGTTGGAGCGATTTTAGGCGGAAAAAAGAAAATATCAACTACCACGAGACAAATCGACGATCGCATTACTAAATTAAAATTAGTTGACGATTCAAATCAATATTGTGCTCTTAAATTCGCATACAACGATTATTATGTTCTGGATCGCCTTATCAACAACGGTAACGCACAATAATCTGACACGTCAATAAATATCAAGATAATCCAAATAGCTCAACAAGTAATTTTATTGCGACGGACAGAGATTGCCCGTCGCTTTATTTTTACGGTGAATTACACTTTTAAGCCAACATCAGATATACCTCTACTCTATTCTTAATTCTCCTCAGCAAATTCATAACAGTGATTTGTCCGAAGTCCGTTTTGCTGAAAATTTGATTCACGAGCGATTTCCGATGCAAAAAGCGCTACTTCTTCAACAGAACACAGCAAGATACGTAAATATCGAAACAAACTAAATGTACGGCGCAAAAACGCCGTACTCGTTAGAAAAAGCGCGTTTTCGTATAATAAACGCAGAGAAAGTCTGTTTATACTACCATGTTTATTTTCGCTATATCGGATATACTAAAATGTATCTGTTGTTTTTTATATTATACTAGATATTTTGTCTAGTATCAAGACATTTTGTCTAGTTTGATTTAAGATTTAAATGTAAACGGAAGATAGTTATGGACAAAGTATTTTGCAAAAATTTAAAAGAGGCGCGCAGATCCTGTTCGCTAACCCAGAAGCAGGTAGCAGAAAAGCTGGGCGTTGTTGAAAGCTGTTACGCCAATTGGGAACAAGGCAGGACTGAACCGGGCATTGAAATGCTAAGAAAACTCGGTTCAATATTCGGCATGAGCATTGAAGATCTTATAAACGGTTAAACCGATACTGACGAAGAGTCACGTATCGGTTTTTTTCTGCTTTTATCTTACTGAAAATACTGTTTATGAAGTAAAGAGTTTATTATAGCAACTATATTTTATTTTGAATCTCTTACAAAATAAAGCGTATATTCATCTCCTACCGTCAAGGTAAGTTCGTATTTTTCAGGGAGATCGTAAGCGTCGTCCTTATCGGTATCGGAAGGATAAACGGCGTCCTTGTCTTCAAGATAAGTCGCAATGCCCGCCGAGCCGTCCGAGTATGCGACGGAATATCTCTGAGACTTGTCCGCACCCTCGCCAATTTCGGTCATCTTGCCGGTAAGCGACTTTTTCCCTTCAGCCCAGGTCAGCTTTATCTCTCCGTCTACGGATACCGTGCAGGTCACCGTAGCGACGGGTACGGATTCGTCGTAAGAAAAATCTTCTCCGCACGCGACGATATCGCCCTGCGCGTTTCGTACGACCGCGGCTTCCCAGGACGATTCGAAAAGTTTATCTCCGTCGCAGGCGGTAAACGCCGTAAGCACTGCAACAAGAACGCATATTGCCGAAATTGTCGCGACAAGTCTTTTTTTCATGTTGCTGTATCTCCTTTTATCGAGTATTTACCAGTTCTTACAAATTACGCTTCGCGCTCAGAAAAACGACGACGTATCTATCGCCTTTTCTATCATTGATTTTAATACAATACCTTTGATCTGTCAATATCGGCAGAAAGCGGCGTATCTTAAGCCATCGCAAAGTATACTATCTCATACCGTGAATTTTTCGACGAAAAGACAAAAAAATAAACGGCTCATCGCCGTTTATTTTAACGATTCGTCTATCTGAATCGTAGGTTTATCAGATCGATCTCTGCTTTATCGACGGGTCTACTACGTTGAGCACGTCGATATAATATCTCTTTCCTACCGTGCGGTAATAGATGACGAGGTCGCAAGCCTGCGCGAGCGCGAGCGAGACGGAAACGGCAAACAGCGTGCCGACGAACATCGTGAATAAGCTTATCGCAACCGTAAGCCCGAGCCACGCTATATAATAGATCAGATAAAGACCGAACGCGTAAGAAAACCTCTGTTTCAGCAAGCTCACGCCTTTTTTGAGTCCGTCCACTACGCCCAACCCGTCCGAGACCATTGCGGGCACCCAGCCGAACAACAGCGCGCGGCGGACAGCCATCGCGAGCACGAATATCGCGACCGCGGAAGCAAGACCGGTAAGCGGAGCAACCTTAAACAGCGTCGCAAAACTGAGCCAGTACAAAAGCGCGACGACTATCATGAATCCGATCGTTATCGCGGTGTAAAGAAGCGAATATCTCATCGCCTTTTTGAAATTCACGATAAGATTTGAGCTGAATCCGAATTTACTGTTTGAGCTCATATGGTGGTTGATGACGTCCGACACGCAATACTGTCCCCACGAGAAGAATACGACGAATAACAGGTACAGCACGACCAGCAAGACTATCGAAAGATTGATCTGCAAGTTGTTTTTCTGTATGATATCCGTTGCCAGATCGAATTTAGCGGACAGCTCTTCGTACGCCTTCGCCTGCATGTCCGGCTCGCCTTTCAAAGCCTCTCTGACATAATTCCCGACCGCTTCGCCCAACCCCAGTTCGTTAATATTGTTGCGGAGATCGGAAAGCGTCGGATAGATCGCGCATACGGTGAGCACGCTGAACAGAAATACTATAATAAGTATGAACGCCAGCAATTTGTATACGATCGAAAACCTCGACGTCAGGATACTAAGGGAATGTTTAAAAGACATACGTCACCCCCAATAATTATTTTCGTTTATATTTGCGACCTCAACGTTTTCGAGGTCGAAGAAGATCACATACATAAGCACGTGGTAGTACATCAGCGCAAACGCGTAAAACAGCACGTCGAGTATCTGCGTAAGCACGTTTATATGAAAAGCGTTGACCACGATAAGCGGAATATACGCGATGACGATCGGCACTATTACCGGGACGACTACCTGTTTGAATTTTTTTATCGACGTCATCCAGCTGAGTTTTATGGATTTGAACAATCCGAATCCGCGCATCGTCATGTTGGGGATCGTCAATATCAACATCGAAGCAAAGAACAGGAACAAACCCACGAAAAGCAATACCGAAAGGGTGCAAAGCACGATGGTAACAGCTTGTATCGCGACGACTTTGGACCAGAAAAACACAAAAAGCGTCGTGACTATGCCGAGAAATTCCATCATCAACATAAGCGAAAGCATACCTTTCGCGACCGGTAAAAAGTTGTTGTTTACCAGCCTGAAAAAATTGTGCGCGTTGATTTTGTAAAAATGCCCGTAACGCATCTTGTGCTGCACGCTTCCTACGTACGCCGCCGCGCAGATCGCATACAGAATGAACGCGAGGATCATCACGACGAGCTTATACGGTTTGTCGAGATCTGTGCCCGTCAAAAAGACTTCGGAAAAGCTGACCGTCCTGTCAAGTTGTTTGCTGAAAAGAAGGCTTATCAGCGAAACGGGCGAAGAGACCAGCCCCAGCAAAAGCGCGGGCAGGGCGCAAAAACAGAGCGCCCTCAGAAAGTGATCTTTAAGGTAGCCGAACGTGGCTTTCATGTATGCCATAACTTACTCCTTGGTCACAAATTCCACAACTTGTTGTGGCGTCGAAGCGAAGAAAACGATGTTCTTCTGCTTCATCTTGCCGTAATCTCCGAAACCCCATTTGCAGACGATGCAGTCCATGCCGCACTCCGCCGCGCCGTCGACGTCGAAATCGGTATCGCCGATCATTACGCATTCGTCCGCGGCAGCGCCCAGTTCTTTGAGCGCGTATTCCAGCACTTCCCTCTTCGTCTCTCTTACATTATAGCACAAACCCGACGTAAAAGTAACGCAATCGTAAATTCCGAATTTTTTGAGGAGAGCAACGGCTTCTTCGTGCTTTTTGCAGGTCGCGACGCAGACTTTGAAGCCTGCGGCGGACAGAGTTTTAAAGCACTCCTCTATCCCGTCGTAAAGTTTTGTCGTGCCGATATATTTAGTCGTGTATATCGATCGGAACAGCGCGACCGCTTCGTACGCCTTGTCCTTGTCCCTGAAATAGGAATAGAATGTGTCCGAAAGCGGCGGACCGATATAGCGGGAGTATAAACTCTCGTCGACGTTCAGCCCGTAATGCGGGAACACTTCGCGAAACGTCTTGTATATCCCTTCGGAAGTGTCGCATATCGTGCCGTCGAAATCAAAAAACAGGTATTTGTACATCAGTCTTTCATACTGTCGAGCTGAGCCTGCAATTTAAGCGCCTTTTCTTTGTTCGCCTGCAGCTTCTGCTCTTCCTTTTCGATAAGCGCTCTGGGAGCCTTAGAGGTAAAGCCGACGTTGGCGAGCAGCCCTTCGCTCCTCTTTATCTCCGAATTCGTCTTTTCGAGTTCCTTATTCAGGTTTTCTATCTCTTTGTCGATATCGACCAGATCTCCAAGCGGCACGACGATCTCGCCGAAACCGCCGAACAGCGAAACCGTCTTTCCTTGTATGCCCGACTTGTCCGCGCAGAAATCGATATTTTCCACGCCGGCGAGCTTTCCGATATAGTCCGCTTCCCTTTCCTTTATCGGACTTGCGACGAGGTGTATATTCACCTTTTTTGAAGGAGCGACGCCTTTTTCCGCCTTCATATTGCGGATTGCGCGGATCGCTTCCATAACGTTTTCGAAATACGATCTGTCCTTGGAATAGGTGTATTTTTTCTCATACTGCGGCCACGGCGCGAGCATTATCGTGCCTTTGGTCGTGGGCAGATGCCGATAAATCTCTTCCGTAATGAACGGAACGAACGGGTGCATCAGTTTGAGTATGTTTTCGAGCACGTAAAGGAGCACGGTCACCGTGTTCGCCTTCTTGTCAGCGTCGCCGCCGTACAGCGCCGTCTTGGAAAGCTCTATATACCAGTCGCAGAACTGCGACCATACGAAATCGTATATCTTCGCGTTGGCAAGACCCAGTTCGTATTTATTGAGCGCCGCGGTGACGTCCTTTATCGTGCGGTTAAGACCCGAAAGTATCCACTTGTCGGCGACGGTGAGCCTGAACGAGCCCATCTGCCTGACCTTGACGCCCTCCGCATTCATAAGCACGAAACGAGAAGCGTTCCACAGTTTATTCATAAAGTTTCTCGCGCTCTGCGTCTTTTCGTCGATATAACGTGTGTCTCCGCCGGGGGATATGCCCTGCGTAAGCGAAAATCTGAGGCTGTCCGCGCCGTACTGTTTGATCACGTCGAGCGGATCCACGCCGTTGCCGAGCGATTTGCTCATTTTTCTGCCGTACTGGTCGCGTACTATGCCGTGGATCAGCACTTCGGGGAACGGGATGTCGCCCATATGTTCGAGACCGGAGAAGATCATTCTCGCGACCCAGAAGAAGATTATGTCATAACCGGTGACAAGAAGACTGTTGGGATAGAAATATTCGAGATCCGCGGTCTTGTCCGGGTAGCCGAGCGTAGAGAACGGCCACAGCGCGCTTGAAAACCATGTGTCGAGAACGTCCTCGTCCTGCTTAAAATGCGTGCCGCCGCACTTGGGGCATACCGTCGGCTCTTCTTTCGCGACGACGGTCTCGCCGCAGTCAGAGCAATAGTATGCGGGGATACGGTGACCCCACCAAAGCTGACGGGATACGCACCAGTCCTTTATGTTCTCCATCCAGTTCAGATAGACTTTGGAGAATCTCGCGGGTATAAATTCCACCTTCTTTTTCTTGACCACGTCGATCGCGGGCTTTGCGAGAACGTCCATCTTTACGAACCACTGCTTTGAGACAATAGGCTCGACGTTGCAGCCGCAGCGGTAGCACTGACCGACATTGTGCTTATAGTCTTCGATCTTCACCATAAAGCCGCCCTTTTCGAGGTCCTCGACGATCACCTTTCTGCTGTCCTGTCTGGAAAGTCCGCAGTACTTGCCGGCGTTCTCGTTCAGCGAGCCGTCGTCGTTCATAACGCGGATAACGGGCAGATTGTGGCGTTTTCCGACCTCGAAGTCGTTGGGGTCGTGAGCGGGCGTGATCTTGACCGCGCCGCTTCCGAAGTCTTTTTCGACGTAATCGTCCGCGACTATCGGGATCTCTCTGCCGACAAGGGGCAGAATGAGGGTCTTGCCGACCATATCGGTATATCTTTCGTCTTTGGGATTGACCGCGACCGCGGTATCGCCAAGTATCGTTTCGGGGCGGGTCGTCGCAACGATTATCTCGCCGCTTCCGTCTGCGAGCGGATATCTGATATGCCACAGATGCGAAGCCTGCTCGGTATATTCGACCTCCGCGTCCGAAAGCGCCGTCTTACAGGACGGGCACCAGTTGATTATCCTGTCTCCGCGGTAGATAAGTCCCTTGTTGTAAAGATTTACGAATACCTCTTTGACCGCCTTTGAACGCTGTTCGTCCATCGTGAAAGCCATGCGCGACCAATCGCAGGAAGAACCGAGAAACCTCGTCTGCTTCTCTATCCTGTCGCCGTATCTTTCTTTCCACGCCCACGCGCGTTTTAAAAAACCGTCTCTGCCGACGTCCTGCTTCGTAAGTCCTTCCTCTTCTTTCATAAGGTTGACAATCTTGACCTCGGTCGCAATGGAAGCGTGGTCTACGCCCGGCAGCCACAGCGTGCAGTAACCGCACATGCGCTTGAAACGGGTTATGACGTCCTGCATCGTATGATCGAGCGCGTGCCCGAGGTGCAGTTGTCCCGTAATGTTCGGCGGCGGCATCATGATCGTGAACGGCTCTTTCTTCTTATCTATGACCGCCTTGAAATAGCCTTTCTCCTCCCACTCCTTGTAGAGCCTGCTCTCAAACTCCGAGGGGTCGTAAGTCTTTGACATCTCCATTTAATTTACCTCTGTATATTGTACAAATTGTTATCTTTTAAACGCTTTGCCCGTGTTTCAGGCAAACGCTTTTTGTCAGGCGCAAAGCACTGCGGTTATGCCTCCGGCAAGCAGAACGACCGCGCCGCATATCCTTACGACGTTGCGCCGGAAGTCGGGGCTTTCCTCTTTTTTCGGAAACATATCCGCTATAACGCCGCTTGCGAGCACCGCGACCAGTCCGACGACCATCAGCACGAGTCCGACGATAACGCCCGGGGTCGTCAGCCTTTCGGGGCTGAATTCGAGTATCGCGGAAATTACTGCCGTCACTCTTTGTCTCCGCCCTTTAAGTCTGTATTATTTTTCGCTTCGTCTCCGTCGTCTGCCGGTGCGTTATCCGTTGACTTCTCTTCGTCGGCAATTTCAGCCGCGTCTTCCTGCTCTTTCGCAACGACGTCGACCATAACGCTCTTGTTGCGATAGTCTTTAAGACCGTATTCCGCCCTTACGACCGCGATGTTCCTGCCGTCGAGAGGGTTGCCGTTCTTATCGAGAACATTGAGTATACCGCTCTTCCTTACCTGCGAAAGCTGCTTGCAGTAAACGACGGTGTACTGGGTCGCCGCGATTATCGCCATAACGCTTCCTATGCAGAATATCACAAGATCCGCGATCGCGATCGCTTTATGGAAAGGCACGAGAAACGCGAAGAAAAGACCTATGAACACGGTCAGCGCGGCGTATTTGCCCCACTTGTTCGCCATCTGCTCGACCTGGCGTTTGCTTGCGCGCATAAAATATTTGCTGGTCACGCCGATAAATATCTCTTTCGCGACGATAATGACGACGAACGCCCAATGAACGTTGCCGGCAATGCCGAGCATCAGCACCGCGAAGCCCTGCAGAAGTTTGTCTGCGACCGGGTCGAGAACTTTGCCGATATCGGATATCATATTGAAATGCCTTGCGATGTATCCGTCCGCGATATCTGTCGCGCTGGCGAATACGAACAAGCCGAAAGCCGCCCACAGATACTGAGTCGCCGTCTTGTCCACGCAATAGGCGATCATCATACCGATAAAGACGGGTACGCACAGAAGTCTGATATAGGTCAGAACGTTGGGCACCGTAAACAGATCTTTTTTTGAAAACTGCATATATCCTCTCCGTAAGTCTGTTGTACTTATGAATTATAGCACAAGGCAAATACGTTATCAACTCATTTTTATTATATATATTGCTCAATCGTTTAATAAAATGCGTCAAAACGCCCGTTTAGTTATCTTACCGCAGCGAAAGCTAAATTATCCCTCTGTTTTCTCTTTACGTTTTTCGCTATACCAGACCAGAATAATACGAACCTGGTTTAAAGCGGCAAATTTTCGTAGCTACTGCGTTAAATGCCTTGATAATATGTCTAATATTACCTGCGGATTTGCCTTGTATCGACAAAAATTTGCCGGCTTAAAACTGCATGCACCCTCAGGCGATGATTTTTAGTGTGTGTTTTAGCGAGGCGAACGCAGATAATATTATAATATTTTCAAGTGAGAATCGCTAAAAAACGCATAAAAGGCGCGCCTCAGGGCTGGTTCGTATTATTCTGGTCCGTCCGGCTGCGTTTTGAAAAGACTCCTCTTACGCATATCTCTTTTTTGCGTCAGACTGAGGATAAAGACAAACCGTCGTTGCCGAAAGCTGTTTTTTATACAAATCAAACAACCGTTTTGTCCATAAATTTAAGCGCATCGTCATTCGCCACGCGTACCTATTTCACCCTTTTCGAATAATATGTATTATGTCTTTTAAGACAACCAAGGAGGCAAAATGAAAAAGACTTTAACATTGATGATGATATGCTGTATCCTCGCGGTCGCGACGGTCTTCTGTTTCGCGGGCTGCAACACAGAACAGGACACAATAAGACTTATCGAGGTCACCCATTCGGTATTCTACGCTCCCCTTTACGTTGCGATAGACGGCGGCTATTTTGAAGAAGAAGGGATAACGGTAGAGCTGTCCAACGGCGGCGGCGCGGACAAATGTATGACCGCGGTGCTGTCCGGTCAGGCGGACATCGGATTCCACGGCCCCGAAGCGGTGATCTACGTCGCGGATAAAAAGGACGCGGACTACCCGATAATGTTCGGGCAACTGACTGAAAAGGACGGCTCTTTCCTTATGGCTCGTCAGCCGATGCCCGACTTTGAATGGAGCGATATGGCGGGCAAGGAAGTCATCGGCGGCAGGCGCGGAGGCGTACCCGCAATGGCTCTCGAACACGCAATGCTTTTAAACGGACTTACCGACGGCGTCAACGTGACGATAAATTACGACGTTCAGTACGACCTCATAGGCGCGGCGTTCATAGCAGGTACAGGCGATTTTTGTACGATGTTCGAACCGGCGGCGTCAGAAATGCAAGCTCAGGGCACCGGCTATATCGTGGCTTCAGTCGGCGAAGCGGCGGGCGATATGCCGTTCACCGCGTTCAGCGCAAAGCAGAGCTACATCGACGAAAACCCCGACAAGATACAGGCGTTCTGCAACGCGATAGCGCGCGCGATCGAATACGTATACGGCACGGACAGTGAAGAGATTGCCCGCCTTATCTCCCCCTCTTTCGCGGGCAGCGACATCTCTACTCTCGCCAATGCGATACAGGCGTATAAGGATATCGGCGCGTATTCGCCCACCCTTGTGCCGGACGAGGAGGACTTTGACAGACTTCAGGACGTCATCATAGAGGCGGGCGTCATGGATTCAAGGACGGATTTCGATAAGATAGTCGACCTTACATTCGCGCAAAAGGCGACGGAATACGCAAGATCTCTCGCGTGACCAACCGCATACGGAGGTGATAAAAATGGAGGACAAAAAGACCCTCGCGTTAAACACTTGCGTTAAAGACGCGTTCCCGTTCCCGTCCGGGGCGGGAAACGCTCGGACTGACGATATCCCGGTAATATTCGACGACGTGTCGCTGACCTATCACGACAAGTCGGGCGAAACGCTTGCGATACACGGATTGAGTTTTCAGGTAAAACGCGGCGAACTCCTCGGGATAGTAGGTCCCAGCGGCTGCGGAAAGACAACCGTTTTATCCATAATATCATCAATAATAAAACCGTCTTCGGGCAATGTCTCCGTCGACGGCTGTCCGGCGGAAGAAAGCCGTGACAAATGCGGATATATGCTTCAGCGCGACGAACTTTTCCCGTGGCTCACGATATCGCAGAATGTCCTGCTGGGAACAAAAATAAAGAAGATGAAGGGGCGGCGCGACTATGCGTTCGCTCTTCTCGACAAATACGGGCTGGGCGATTTTAAAAACCGCTACCCTCACCAGCTTTCGGGCGGCATGAGACAGAGGGTCGCTCTTATTCGCACCCTCGCGACCGCGCCCGAACTCCTGCTTCTCGACGAACCTTTCGGCGCGCTCGACTTTCAGACCAGACTGCACGTCGTCGAGGACGTTCACGCAATAATCAAAAACGAGAAAAAAACGGCTGTTTTCGTAACTCACGACATATCCGAAGCGATTTCGATGTGCGACAGGATAATCATACTGACCCCGCGCCCGGCGACGGTAAAAAAGACGGTCGACCTGGCGGCGATAAAGGAACTCAGCCCTCTCGACAGAAGAGAATCCCCCCTCTTCCAGAAGTATTTTGAAGACATCTGGAAAAATCTGCAGAACAAATGAGGTGAACTTATGAAAAGAAAAGACGACTGCTCTTCAGAGCATAAGAAATACGTAAGCCGTATAAAGCGCAGAAAGATCGCGATATCGATAATGCGGTGGGGACTGCTGGCGGCGATAATCGCGCTGTGGGAGATACTCGCCGCGGTCGGCGCGATAGATTCTTTCATAACCTCGTCGCCTTCGCGCATATGGGAGACCTTCGTCTCTCTTTGCAAGGACGGCTCTCTCTTCACTCACGCGGGAGTCACGCTGTATGAGACCGTCGTCAGCTTTCTGCTCGCGACCGTGCTGGGCACGCTGATCGCGGTCGCGCTGTGGTGGTGCGATACCCTGCGCGAAGTCCTTGAGCCGCACCTCGTCGTGCTCAACGCGCTCCCAAAAATCGCGCTGGGTCCGATAATCATCATCTGGGTCGGCGCAGGCACCGGCGCAATAATCGTGATGGCGCTGATGATCTCTCTTATAATCACCGTGCTAAGCACTCTGAACGGCTTTATCGAAGTCGACAAAGGCAAGCTTACGCTTATGGACACGATGAACGCGACTAAATTTCAGAAACTCATACACCTTGTGCTTCCGTCCAACGTGCCGACGATAATTTCCGCTTTGAAGATAAACGTCGGACTTTGCTGGGTCGGGACTATAATGGGCGAATACCTCGTATCGCGCGCGGGACTGGGATATCTGATAATATACGGCGGTCAGGTGTTCAAACTAGACCTGGTGATGACGAGCACCGTCGTACTGTGCGTGCTCGCGGCGCTGATGTACGCGTGCGTGGCGATACTTGAAAAACTTGCGTATAAAAAATTCGGCAAAGCATAAAAAACGTAAAACGCTGTGCGGACGGCTTGCGACTTTGAGCGCATACGTCCGCATTTTGTTTGAGATCGACCCGGGCTTCATACGCCGCCCGAATATAGCTTAAAATGACTGCGTCCGCGCGGATGATGCTGTTTATAAACCTGCTAAACGCGGACTTTTTCTATCTTATATTCCGTTTGTAAGCAAACAGCTTTTTCGTCTTATCCTTTAACGCGCAGGCCGCAAACGCCGCCAGCGCGAGAGCGAAAACCCCGCTCGCTACCGCCGCGATAAACGGATAGAACAGGTTTACCGCTTCCGCAAAATCCCAACCGTAAGACGCCAGCGTTATCAACAGCAGCGCGCATGCCACCGCGGCTTTTGACGGTACGACCGCATACGCGATATCCCCCAGACTTTGCGCCGCGCCCGCAAGCGTTGTGAGTATCGCGATACCCACCGTCGCCGCGCCGACGACACCCATTCCGTTTTCAACGCAAAGCGCGTATACAGGCATCTGCGAATAAGGTTTAAGGCTCGCAGCCTCGTATACGAAAAAGGTCATCGAGCCCAAGACCGCGGCGCATATCACGCCTATTATCGCCATATCCTTTGCGCTCGCCCTTCTGCCGTCTTTTACGGTAAGACAGCCGCCGAGAAGCATATTCATCGAAAGATAGCTGACGCTCTTCAAAGCGTTGAAAGGAAGCGCCTCGCTCGACTTTGCCCCCTTAAAGTAAAGCGCGGCGAGAAGAAGGAAAAGCACGGGTACCAGCGCCGTGTTTATACGCGCGACCGCCTTTGCTCCCGACGCGCTGAAAGCGACGCACGCCACGGCAAGCGCAAATCCGCAAAGTCTACCCGTGCGCGAATCGCCGAAAATAGTCTGCATGCCTCCCGTCATCGTGGTCATGGTAAGAAGCATACATATCCCGATAACGCCGTAAAACGCATATTTCGCGGCTGAAAACGCCATGCCGGTCAATACTCCCCGCTCGTTCAATCCCGCCGCGGCTTTGCCTACATACAGAAAAAGAGCCGCGCACAGCCCCATAGCCGCGCCGGTCACGAGAGGGGCAAGATATCCGCCGTCCCCGAAAAACAATATTATTTCCTTTCCCGTGGCAAACCCCGCGCCGACGATTGCGCCGATATATACGCAGCAAACTTTTACTCTTTCCAAAGCGGTCATAATTAATCTTATGCGCGTGCGGTATCAATAATACTTCTTACCCGACAGCGTAAACAAACGCAAAACAATATTATTCTCCGCAGTCTGAAAGAAAGCAGCCGTCAATGCCGTAAAACCTGTTCTGATCTACACGGGCAGGAAAATTTTATATAATTTAATCAAACGTCGCGCCGCGGCATTGTTTCCCGTGCGCGTTATCTATACCAGACCAGAATAATACGAACCTGGTTTAAAGCGGCAAATTTCCGTAGCTACTGCGTTAAATGCCTTGATAATATGTCTGATATTACCTGCGGCACTTAGGCGATGATTTTTAGTGTGTGTTTCAGCGAGGCGAACGCAGATAATATTATAATATTTTCAAGTGAGAATTGCTAAAAAACGCATAAAAGGCGCGCCTCAGGGCTGGTTCGTATTATTCTGGGCTGGTATAAATAAAAAAGACGGCTTTTGCCGTCTGATTTAATTGCCTGTGATATCCCGAAGAAGATCCTTATATCTCCAGAATATGTTTTACGCCGTCTTTGGTCGAGACCTTATAAAGCGTTATCTTGTTTCCCAGCACCTGCACGACCTCCGCGCCCGCAGCTCCGGCGACTTCTCCCGCCAGTTCTTTTGCGGAAAAATCGCAGTTTTTCAGCACGTTTATTTTGACGAGTTCATGCGCCTGCAACTGCTCTGATATCTGTGCGACGACCTCTTCGGTCACGCCGTTCTTGCCGATATGCGTAGTCGGTTGCATCGTCATCGCGACGCTCCTTAATTTTGCTCTTTCCTTTGTAGTCATAAATTACTCCTGATATTCGAATTCTATGTCGAGAATACGGACGATATCGCCGTCCTGAATCCCCTTTTCTCTCAACGCGTCGTAAACGCCCATCTTCTGCAGCCTGCTCTGGAAGAACTGGAAGGACTCGTAGTCGCTCAATACAACTATCCTGGCGAGATAGTTTACCAGTCCGCCCGACACGACGTAAGCTCCGTCGTCCGCAATTTCTATCTCGTAACCCGTCTGCTGATCTTCGGGCACGTAAGTCGCTTCGAAAGGCGTTGTCTTGGGAAGGGTCGGAAGGACGCGAGCGATCTCCGCGAGCAGATCTTTAAGACCAGTATTGGTCGCCGCGCTTATCCTTATCACCTTCTTGCCCGCCTTTTGTTCGAATTCCGCTATCTTCTCATCGTCGGTCAGAAGGTCGCATTTATTCGCGCAGATTATCTGAGGAAGCGAGCCGAGTTTTTTGCTGTACTGCGACAGCTCGTTGTTTATCTTTACGTAATCGTCGTAAGGGTCTCTGCCCTCGCTTCCGGATATGTCGACGACGTGTACGATAAGGCGCACGCGTTCTATATGGCGCAAAAATCTGGTGCCGAGTCCCGCGCCCTGCCATGCGCCCTCGATAAGCCCGGGGATATCCGCGACGACGAAACGCTGATCGTAATATTCTGCGACTCCGAGGTTGGGATTAAGGGTCGTGAAATGATAGTTGGCGATCTTTGGTCTCGCTCCCGAAACGACGGAAAGTATAGTCGACTTGCCTACGTTGGGAAAACCGACGAGTCCGACGTCCGCTATCGTTTTGAGTTCGAGGGTGAGTTCGCGCTCCTTTGTAACTATTCCTCTGTGACTGAAATGCGGCGCGCGGCGCTGAGCGGTCGCGAATCTCGCGTTGCCCTTGCCTCCTCTGCCGCCCTGTTCGCACACGAATCTGCTGCCGGGATAAAACATATCGGCAAGTATCGTATTGGTCTTTTTATCCTTTATTATCGTACCGCACGGCACTTTTATCTCAAGATCCCTGCCGCTCTTTCCGGTACAGTTTTTCGAGCCGCCTTTCGCTCCGTCTTCCGCGCGGAAATGTTTTGCATAGCGGAAGTCTATCAGCGTAGCGGAAGTGTCCTCGGCAACGAAAACAACGTCGCCGCCCTTACCTCCGTCGCCGCCGTCCGGACCTCCGTTCGCGACGTACTTTTCGGTATGAAAGGATATCGCTCCGTCGCCGCCGTTGCCGGCTTTGACGAATATGGTAGCTATATCGAGAAACATATCTTTTTATTCAACTCCGAGTTGTTCGGCTATCGCTTTCGCGGCTTTTCTGCCCGCGCCCATAGCGAGAATTACGGTTGCCGCGCCGGTGACCGCGTCGCCGCCCGCGTAAATGCCGTTTACGTTGGTCATCATCGTTTCTTCGTTGACGACGATCGTGCCTTTCTGCGAGAATTCGATATCCTTGCAGGACTTGCGGATAAGCGGGTTGGGACTGGTGCCGAGGGAAACGATGACCTGATCCACGTCGATCACGTATTCGCTGCCTGCGATCGGAACGGGACGACGCCTTCCGGAAGCGTCGGGTTCGCCCAACTCCATCTTTATGCACTTTATGCCGCACACTCTGCCGTCTTTGCCTAGAATTTCGACGGGATTGGTGAGCAGTTTGAATTCTATGCCCTCTTCTTCCGCATGCATGATCTCCTCGCCTCTTGCAGGCATTTCCTCGCGGCCGCGGCGGTATATTATATATACCTCGTCGCCGTTGATCCTCTTTGCTGTACGCGCCGCGTCCATCGCGACGTTGCCCGCGCCTATGACCGCGACCTTCCTGCCGCAGTAAACGGGGGTTATCGCATCCTCTTTGTACGCCTTCATCAGATTGACTCTGGTGAGGAATTCGTTTGCGGAGCTTACGCCGTTAAGGTTTTCGCCGGGGATATTCATAAACTGCGGAAGTCCCGCGCCTGTACCGATGAATATCGCGTCGAATTGTTCTCTCAGTTCGTCTATCGTTATCGTCTTGCCGACGACGGTGTTGAGTTTGATCTCTACGCCGAGAGCCTTTAGCTTGTCTATCTCTTTCGCGACGACGTCGTCTTTGGGCAGTCTGAATTCCGGTATTCCGTAGACGAGAACGCCTCCCGCCTTGTGAAACGCCTCGAATATCGTGACCTGCATACCGCGCATAGCGCAGTCCGCCGCGCAGGTAAGACCGCTGGGTCCGCTTCCGATAACGGCGACCTTCTTGCCGTTAGCGGGTTTCTTTTCGGGAACCGTGCCCGTCTTCAACGCATAGTCGCCGACGTATCTTTCCAGCGCGCCGATAGCTACGCTGCCGCCGAGTTTCGTCTTTCTCACGCAGAAATTCTCACATTGTTTTTCCTGCGGGCATACTCTGCCGCAGATCGCGGGAAGAAGGGTATCTTTGCTGATCTGCGCGACCGCGCCGTCCATATCGTTTTCTTTAAGATACGCGATGAACGCCGGGATGTCTATTCCGACCGGGCAGCCCTTGCGGCAGGGCGCCGCCTTACAGCCTAAGCATCTGTCCGCCTCTGCAAGCATCAGCTTTTCGTCGAACCCCAGGCTGACCTCGTTGAAATTGGTTATCCTTACCTTGGGGTCCTGCTGTATCGTCTTGTTTCTTTCGCTGTTGTTCATGGTCAACCTCTCAATCTGCACTTGCCCTCGTGCTCTCTGTAAAAGCCCGAGCGGTTCATAGCTTCCGCGAAATCCACCTTGTGTCCGTCGAATTCGGGACCGTCCACGCAGGCATACCTGGTCTTTCCGTCAACGGTAAGTCTGCAACCGCCGCACATACCCGTGCCGTCGACCATGATGCTGTTCATGCTGACTATCGTGTGTATGCCGTATTTACGCGTGAGCTCGCTGACGTTTTTCATCATTATCATCGGACCGACAACGAACACGCAGTCTATCTTCTCGCCCCTGTCGATAAGCTCCTGAAGCACGGTGGTCACAAAACCTTTCGTGCCCAGCGAGCCGTCGTCTGTGGCGATCAAAAGCTCTTTGCTGTTCTCTCTGAATTCTTCGATGCTGAACAGAAGCTCTTTGGTACGCGCGCCGATTATCGTAGTGCACGGCTTGCCCTGCGCCTTGCGCAGCTTTGCCTGCGGATAAATGACCGCGCAGCCTATGCCGCCGCCGACGAGCACGACGTTTTCGTACTCAGAAAGATCTGTCGCGTTGCCGAGAGGACCGACGATATCGTGTATAAAATCGCCTTCGCAGAGCTGACCCATCTTGTGGGTGCTGTATCCGACGTCCTGAACGAGCAAGGTTATCGTGCCCGCCGCTTTATCGTAATCGCATATAGTGAACGGTACGCGTTCGCCTTCATCGTCGACGCGCAGTATAATAAACTGACCGGGTTTGCAATGAGTAGCGATCTCTTTCGCTTCGATGAGGTACTCTTTGACTCTCGGAGCGATATCGACTATTCTCAGGATCTTATTCATCAGACCGACCTCCTTGAAAATATTATACGTATTTCCGTTTTAATTATCGCGGGAATTTATTCCGCGTTTATTTTCCGCTTATCTCCTTGTAGTGATCGCAGAATTCGCATATGTTGCATTTGTCGCATTCCGGATTGCGGGCTTTGCAGGTATATCTTCCGTGATGTATAAGAAGGTGGTGAGCCTGCGCCCATCTCTCTTTCGGGAATATCTCGGTGAGCGCCTTTTCGACGACCTCGGGTTTGTCTGTCTTTACGAAGCCTATGCGGTTCGAGACCCTGAGAACGTGGGTATCGACCGCGATAGCCTGCCCGCCGAAAGCGACGGCATAGACCACGTTCGCGGTCTTTCTGCCTACGCCCGCGAGCGTTACCAGCTCTTCGACTGTGGACGGGACCTTTCCGTCAAAGCGGACGAGGACGTCTGTAGCCGCCTTGATTATGTTCGCTGCCTTATTCCTGTAAAATCCGCAAGAGAATATCAGCTTTTCCAGCTCGCGCGGATCAATATTTGCAAAGTCCTCGGGAGTATTGTATTTTTTAAACAGCTCCGTCGTGATCTCGTTGACCCGTTTATCCGTACATTGCGCGCTTAAAATCACCGCGACCAGAAGTTCGAAAGGCGTATTGAATTTGAGTTCGCAAACAGGCTCGGGGTGAATGAGAATAAGTCTGTCCAGAATTTCTCCCGCGATCTCTTTCTTGCCCGCCGCGACTTTAATTTCTTTCGTCATTATTTCATCACGACGTACTGCTCTCTTTCCGCGCCGACGGACACGTAGGTTATCGGGCAGCCGACAGCCTTTTCTACGTATTTGATATAGTCGAGCGCCGCTTTGGGCAGATCTTCGACCTTCTTGCATCCGCTGATGTCGCACTTCCAGCCGTCGAGATATTCGATGACCGGCTTAGCCTTGTCGAGGCGTTCTCCTCTGGGGAATTCGGTCGTCTTTTCGCCGTCTATGTCGTACGCGACGCAAACGGGTATCTTGTCAAGGTAAGAAAGGACGTCCAGCTTTGTCAGCGCGAGTTCGTCCGCGCCCTGCATTTCCACGCCGTACCTGGATGCGACGACGTCGAACGAACCCACTCTGCGGGGTCTGCCGGTAGCCGCGCCGTATTCCGCGCCCGCCTTTCTGAGTTCTTCAGCTTCTTCGCCGAACATTTCGACCGTGAACGGTCCTTCGCCGACGCAGGAGGAATACGCCTTCATAATGCCGAACACGTTGTCCAGCTTATATTTGGGGATGCCCGCGCCTATCGGAGCGTACGCCGCGATCGTATTCGACGACGAGGTGTACGGATTGATACCGAAGTCGATATCTCTGAGCGCACCCAGCTGCGCTTCGAATACGATCTTCTTGCCCGCCTTTACGCATTCGTCGAGGTACCTGCCTGTATTGCAAACGAACGGTTTGAGCTTGTCGCCGTATTCTTTCAGCCAGTCCATGATGTCGTCGACGTCTATCTTCGTGCTGCCGTAAGCCTTTTCGATAAACAGATTCTTCCATTCAACTATCGACTTCATACGCTTTTTAAGCGATTCGGGATAGAACAGATCGCCCATCGTGATTATCTTTTTCAGGTACTTGTCGCCGTAAACGGGAGCTATGCCCCTTCTGGTGGAGCCGTATTTCGCGTCGCCCAGTCTGTCCTCTTCCAGACAGTCCTGCCTTACGTGATAAGGCATACAAATGACCGCCCTTTCGCTGATCTTGAGGTTTTCGGGGGTGATCTTAACGCCCGCGTCCGTCAGTCTCTTCATCTCGCCGACGAGGTGCTGCATGTCGATGACCATACCGTTGCCCATCACGTTGACGACCTCGGGGCGCAGAATTCCCGAAGGGATAAGGTTGAGAATGAATTTGCCCAGGTGGTTGACGACGGTATGACCCGCGTTGTTTCCGCCCTGGTACCTTACGACCACGTCGTAATCGCTCGACACAAGGTCAACCATTCTGCCCTTGCCTTCGTCGCCCCAGTTGATACCTACGATAGCTGTTAACATAATGTTATCTCCTTTTGCTTAGCAAAATATTTCGTATATTAATCGGACGTCTTTCCGTCCTTTTTTTCCTTTCTCTTACCGCGCAGTTCGTCCCAGTACTCTATAACTCTCAGTCTGAAATCCTTTATCTCTCTGACGAGGCTGTTGAACGCGCCTATCTCCGCGCGCCAGAAGATTATCATCGGGAACACCGCGAGCAGCATAAATACCGTATTTATAATCATTTCCGTGGTAAGACCCGAAAGCGACAGTATGTTTCTTATGAACGACGACGTGATTGCGGCTATAAACAGCACCAGACACATCGCGATAAGATACAGCCTTTCCTTCGTGTACGGTATGCAGACCCACATCAGCATTATGAACGACACGAGACTGGTCACGTAAAACGCCATCGTCGAGACCTGCGCGGACACGTCTATGCCGACGTCGCGGTAGACGAAACATATTATCGTGACCATGGTCGCGACGGTAAAGCCTGCCGGCAAAGCCTTTTTGAACACCTTTCCGAGGAAAGACCCCCTGACCTTCGTATCGTTGGGTTCGATCGCGAGGAAGAAGGACGGCAGACCCACGAACAAGCCGCTTATCAGCGTGAGCTGTATAGGCTCAAACGGATAGTTCATTCTGAAGATTATCAGAAGAAGGGTCAGCAGTATGCTGAACGACGTCTTTACGAGGAACAGCGAAGCCGCGCGTTCAATGTTGTTGATAACGCGCCTGCCTTCCGCGACCACGCTGGGAAGCGCGGCGAAATCGCTGTCCAGAAGAACGAGCTGCGCGACGTTTCTGCTCGCTTCGCTTCCCGAAGCCATCGCGATCGAACAATCCGCTTCTTTAAGCGCCATAACGTCGTTTACGCCGTCGCCGGTCATTCCGACGGTATGTCCTTTGGATTTAAGCGATGTCACCAGCACCTTTTTCTGCTTGGGGGTGACTCTTCCGAATATCGTGTACTTGTCGCACGCTTCGTATATTTTCTCGTCGGTATCGAGTTCTGTAGCGTCGATGAATTTGTCCGCGTTTGCGAGACCCGCGCGCTCAGCTACCTTGGACACGGTCAGCGGATTGTCGCCCGAAATCACTTTGAGCTCCACGCCCTGCTTTGCAAAATACGCGAGGGTGTCTTTCGCGTTCTCTCTTATCTTATCCGAAAGCACGATGAGCGCGATCGGCTTTAACTTCTCTCTGTCGAGGTCGTCTTTAAGAGGCTGGGTCGTTCTTACCAGCACGAGCACGCGGAAACCCTGCGCGCTGTACTCTCTTACGTCGTTTTCGACGAGAGAATATTTTTCTTTCAGCACGAATTCCGGCGCGCCGACTATGAATTTACCGACAGGACCGAAATCTGCCGCGCTCCATTTTCTTGACGAAGAGAACGGGACGGTCGACACGACGTCGTACTTTTCGCTGCTCTTGAAATATTGCGCGAACGCCTCGAAAGTCGATCCCTGCGCGCCCAGCGCCGCGACCATATTCGTCATTATGTCGTCGACGTGACCGAACTTTGTCGAATATATATGCGTCTTTTCGACCTCCATGCTGCCTTCGGTTATCGTACCCGTCTTGTCAAGACACAGCATATCCACCCGCGCGAGCGTCTCAATACTGTACAGGTCCTGCACCAGCGTGCGTTTCCGCGCCAGCTTTATAACGCCGACCGCAAGCGCGATAGAGGTCAGCATAACGAGACCTTCCGGGATCATACCGACGACGGAAGCGACGGTGCCCGTGACTGCTTCGTTTATCGTCGACGTGGTTATCTTATTGGTATAGAACATAAGGATGCCCAGCGGGAAGATCGCCAGCGTGACTATTCTTATTATCCAGTTTATCGAGCGCATAAGCTCGGATTTGGGCTTCTTGAACTTTTTGGCTTCCGCCATAAGCTTTGAGGTAAAGTTATCCTCGCCGACCGCGGTAACGCGCGCCTTGCACTCGCCCGCCTGGACGAAACTGCCCGAATACAGGAAATCGCCGTTCTGCTTATGCACGTCGTCCTGTTCGCCTGTAAGCAGCGACTCGTTGACCTCGCACTGCCCTTCGACGACTATGCTGTCCGACGGGATCTGCATGCCCTGTTTTAATATCATGATGTCGTCGATGACGATATCCGATATCTCGCTTTGCACTACCTTGCCGCCTCTTATCAGATCGACGTGAGGCGCAGCGATAAGCGACATCTTTTCAAGGACTTTCTTACTTCTTATCTCCTGCACTACTCCTACGATGATGTTTACGGTAACCACGCCGACAAACAGCATGTTCTTGAGTTCGCCGTACACGAATATGAGCGCGGCGAGCACGAAGTTGATGAAGTTGAACAGTGTGAGTACGTTTGAACGGAAGATCCCCAGGTAGGATTTTGAGACAACGTTGGGCTGAACGTTGTTCATGCCTCTTGCGAACCTCTCCTGCACCTGCTCTTCGGTAAGTCCCTGAGATGGGTCGGGCTGAAGCCTCTGCAGCTCTCCCGTATATTTCATTTTATCTTTTTTGGATTTTTTTCCCTTTGCGGGTATCTCTTTTGCGGGCTCTTCAGTCGCTCCCGCTTCGTTTGCGGCTGCTTCGTCGGCGACGACGTGCGCTCCCTCCTCTTTTATCTCTGCGGCGACAAATTCTTCCGCAGGTTTTTCCTCTGCGGGAACCGCGCTCTCTTCCTTTATCTCTTCGACGATCTCGCCGGCTTTTTCTTCCTTTTTGCGGGCTCTTCTCTGTCTTACGGGTTTTTCGGCATCCGCGGATGCGATCCCGCCCGCCCCTGTATCCGCGGCGACCGGCTCTTCTTTTTCTGCGGAAGCTTTCTTAGCCGCCCTCTTCGCGACGTGTTTTTCTTCCTTTACAGGCGCAGCGATCTTATCTTCTTGCTCCGCTGACGCTGACGCAGCGGGTTTTGCTCCCTTCTCTTTAAACTGTCTGGGCGCCCCGCCGGACGGTCTCGCCGCACGCGTCCTCGCGCGCGCAGAAGAAGTCGCCGCGGGAACTGTTCCCGTGGCTATTGCGTCGCCGCTTCCGACAGTGGTCTTTTCAAGGTCGGGAGAAGTTTTTACCCCGCTCTCTGCGACCTCTTTTTCAGCCTTTTGTTTTTTGCTCTTTCCGGAGTTTCCCATACAATAAATAATATAACATTTTTATAATATTAAGTCAATAAATTATTGCCTTTCCCTCTCTCTTTTACAACGGCGTAAGTTGTTAAAGCGGTATTTTTAATGTAAAAAATCTCCCCGTCGCCTCGGCGGGGAGAAAAACGCGCGTGTTTTGCGCTTAAAGTTCTTTGTTGAATTCCGTCCTTCGCTTTGTCGCCTTGACGAATTCTTTTTCAAGAGTCTCCTTGTCCTCATTTTCGATGGCCTCTTTTATTACGTCCAGGCACTTTTCGAACTCCTTTATCGACGAAAGAAGGTTTTGCTTGTTCCCCAGGAAAAGTTCGGACCACAGACTTTCGTTGATATTGGCTATCCTCGTAAGATCGCGGTAGCTGTCGCCTACGAAGCGCGGCGTGTCGAACTGTCTGTCGTCGCTGTTGACCAGAGCGACAGCGAGCGCGTGAGGGAGCTGGGACACGAAAGATATTATCTTGTCGTGCTGCGCGGGCGTCAGTTTCATCACGTTCCTGAATCCCATCTCGCGCGCGAGCTTTTCTATCGCGTCTATCGAACTCTGTTTATTTTTTTCGGACGGAGTTATTATGAAATTCGCGCCTTTGAAAACCGCGTCATCGGCGTAATCTATCCCTTTTTTTTCTCTGCCCGCCATCGGGTGAGCAAAGACAAAATCCGTATTTTCCGGCATAAGCGCGATTATTTTTTCTGTGAAATGCGATTTTATGCCGGCGACGTCGGTGACAATCGCGCCTTCTTTCAAAAGACGTCGTATCCTTCCCAGTTCGCCCTCTACCTGCTTTGGATAAAGCGCGATCACAACGATATCGGAAAGGGGTATGAATGGGTCTGCGCTTGTTGCCGCGTCGTCGACTATCCCTCTCTCTTTTGCCTTTCTTACCGTCTCTTCGTCGCAGTCAGCGCCGTAAACGGTGTAGCCGTTCTTTTTCAGCGACATCGCGTATGAGCCGCCGATAACGCCCAGACCTATCACTGTTACGATATGTCTTTTCACCGTCATTTTATATCCTCGTACTTTCCGCTTTCTATCATCTTTACCGCCGCCACGTAGCCGTCGAAGCCCTTGCCGCATATCTGCGCTTTGCACACGGGCGCGGTGACCGAAACGCGGCGGAATTCTTCCCTCTTGTCTATCGCCGATATATGCACCTCCACGACGGGCAACATTATCGCCTTTATCGCGTCTCTTATCGCATAGCTGTAATGGGTATGCGCGGCGGGGTTTATAACTACGCCGTCGTATTTTTCAAAGAAACATCTGTGCAGGCAATCGACGATGTCTCCTTCGTGATTGCTTTGAAAAAAATCCAGCTCCGTGTTCGTTCCGGTGCAATTCTTCCTGATATACGCATACAGATCCTGCAGCGTATTTTCTCCGTAAACGTCCTTTTCGCGCGTGCCAAGCATATTCATGTTCACGCCGTTGATAACCATAATCTTCACTGTCTCATCTCCTTTCGCCGATTATTGCGAGCAGTTTTTTAAGTCCCTCTTTTTCGTTGCCTTCGTTATCGAGCACGGCTTGCGCCGAACTGTAATATATGCTCTTTCTCTCTTCGTAAATGCCGGCGAGTTTTTCCGCGCCTTCAGCCAGAAGGGGTCTTCCGGTACAGTCAGCGGCAGCGATTATCTTATCTATATTCCGTTTTATAAATATAGTCGCGCCGGAAAGAAGGATCATATCGCGGTTCCTTATCCTGACGACCGCTCCTCCGCCCGTAGCTACGACGAGTCCTTTTTCAAGCGAGAGTTCGTAAAGCGCGCGGCTTTCCGCGTCTCTGAACGCATTTTCGCCTTTGGCAAAAAGCTCCGGAATCGTCTTTCCTTCCCGCTCGACGATATAGTCGTCCATATCTACGAAACGCCTGCCGGTCGCCTCAGCCAGCATCTTTCCGAGCGTGCTCTTTCCGCACGCCATTATACCGGTAAGGTAGATATTCAGCCCGTTTTTCAACGCCTCTTCAAAGGAAAGTCTTTTGAATATCCCGGCGGAGACCTCCTCGTCGACCTCTTCTCCCCTCCAGACGCTCTGCGACTTCATCGCCTGCGCGACCAGCATATACAGCCCGCCCGCACACCTCTTGCCCAGCTTTGCGCCTATGCGCAGGAATTCGGTATACATTGGATTGTAGACGATATCCGCAAGCGCGTCGAAACGCGATATCACGCTTTCTCCGACCGGGCTTTTCCCTTCGTTGGGAAACATTCCGACGGGCGTGCAGTTGACGATAAGGCGTCCTTTGAAACCTGCCGCGCACTCGTCTTCGAGAGTTGCGTAGTTTATCGCTCTTACGCCGTCGGCGGCGACCTTTGCAGGGTCTCTGCTGACCACGGTCACGCGCGCGCCCGACTCTTTCAACGCGTGTACGACAGACCTGGCTGCTCCGCCCCAGCCCAGCACGACGACTGAAGCGTCCTCGACGTTTATGTCTCGCGACCTCAGCATTGCCGAAAAGCCGTACGGGTCGCTGTTGTACCCCTCCAGCTTATCGCCATCTCTTCTGACCGTGTTTACCGCGCCGATATGAGCCGCTTCGGAAGATACGCGGTCAAGGTTTTTCATCACTTCCGTCTTATAAGGTATCGTCACGTTCACGCCGTCGTATTTTAAAAGAAGGTCGCGGCAATCGGCTATATTTTCCCTGTTGATCTCCTTAACGTCGTAAACGCCCTTTTCGCCTTTCAGCTCAAAAAACAGGCTGTGTATCCGAGGGGAACGCGTATGCCCCAGTTTTTCGCCGATAACGCAGAACTTGTTTTTCACTTTTCCTCCTGCGGCGCATTTTTTACGTATTCGCCGAGCAGCTTGAAGTTTACCGTCGACTTTTCTACGTAATACAACGCCTGTATCATATCCCTGCTCTTGCAGTTGCCTTCGAGGTCGACGACGAAATAATAGCTGCCGGGATTGTTTTTAAGCGGTCTGGACTCTATCTTTACCATATTTATCCCGTAACGCGAGAAAAATCTGAGCACTTTGTACAGCTCTCCCGATTCGTTGTTGAGCGTAAAACTTATGCTGACCTTGTCCGCCTCGCCGTCCGAAAGCGTCTTTGATATCACGATAAAGCGGGTGAAATTATCCTTATCGCTGTTTATCCCTTTCGCGAGGACGTCCAGCCCGTATATCTTAGCCGCAGACTCAGCCGCGACCGCCGCAAGCGACTTGTCCCCCTTTTTCGCGACCATCTCGGCGGCAAGCGCGGTATTCGCGTAAGAGACCAGGTTAAAACCGCCCTTTGCAAGGTAGTCGTGCGCCTGCCCGAGGGCTTCTCCCTTCGAATAGACCGTCTTTACGTCCTCTGTCTTCGCGCCCTTTACGCCCAGAAGACAGTGGTTTATCCTTATCCACTTTTCGCCGACGATAAAACAGTTGTATTTGCCCAGAAGATCGTAAACCTCGACGACGGAGCCTACCGACGAGTTTTCGAGCGGTACCACGCCGTACTCTATCTCGCCGCTGTCGATAGCCCTGAACACGTCCTCGAACGCCGGGTATGCGGTAAGCTCTCCTTCCGCGAAATACTCTTCCGCCGCCTGGTTGGAATAACTGCCCTTTGTGCCCTGAAAGCCCACTTTCGCCTTGCCGGAAAACGGTCTCCTCTCCCTTTCCGGCTGTTCTACCGGATTGGTCTTGAACTGCACCTCTTTGCTTAAATCCATCACCGCGGTCATGAAATCGCGCGCTTCGTTTGCATAGCTCTTGTCTTTCAGCCTCGCGACAGCAAGGTCTAAGACCTCTTTTTCTCTGCCGCTCTGCAAGACGCCCGCGCCCGCCGCGCGTTTATATTCCGCGACCTGTTTAGCGACGTCCATCCTGCTTTCGAAAAGCGGGATCATCTTGTCGTCTATCGCGTCTATTTTCTTTCTTAATTCCTTTATGTCTTTCATCTCACTCTCCGACAAACTGGTATACCGCGAGCGCCGCGACAGCCTCAATGACCGGGACGGCGCGCACGACTATACACGGGTCGTGTCTGCCCTTCAGCGACAGTTTCACGTTTTCGCCCGTAGCCGTATTCACGGTGTCCTGCTCTTTGAATATCGAAGCTGTCGGCTTTACCGCAACGTTGAATACGACCGGCATGCCCGTCGAAATGCCGCCCAGCACGCCGCCGTTATTATTGGTTTTGGTAACGATATCGCCGTTGACGTCGAACTGCCAGTTGTCGTTGACCTCGCTGCCGCGCTTTTTCGTCATCTCGCAGCCGCTGCCGAACTCGACCGCCTTGACCGCAGGCACCGAAAACAACAGAGACGAAAGCACGCTTTCCACGCTTTCGAACATCGGATCTCCGAATCCCGCCGGCAAGCCGACGACCGCGCATTCAATCCTTCCTCCAACGCTGTCGCCGTCGGCTCTCGCCTTGGCGATAACGCGCTTTACATCCTCTTCCTTGCCGCCGTCAATAAGCGGAAGGACCTTGCCTTTAAGAGCTTTGATAACTTCGTCCGTTATCTGAACGCCGAACCTTTCGTCTTCAATGTCCGCGACCGAAAGGATATGGGATACGACCTCGATGCCCTTCGCGGACAAAAGCTGTTTCGCGACCGCGCCAGCGAACACTATCGGCGCGGTAAGTCTGCCGCTGCTGGCGCCGCCGCCGCGGATATCGTTGAAACCCGCATACTTGACGCGGTAACCGTAATCGGCATGCGAAGGTCTCATAACATCTTTGAGTTGAGAATAGTCGGACGACTTGGTATTCGTATTCCTTATCACCGCGCACACCGGAGTGCCTTCCGCAACTCCGTCCATAACTCCGGAAAGGATTTCGAACTCGTCGCCTTCCTTCCTGGGCGTGGAAAATTCGCCGCCGTTTGGCGCGCGCCTCGCCATCTCCGCCTTGATCGCGTCGAGGTCGAGTTTTACGCCTGCCGGTATGCCATCAACGACAACGCCTATACCCGCGCTGTGCGATTCTCCGAACACGGTTATTTTAAGTTTTTTGCCCCATGTTGCGCTCATTTTACCTTTCCTCCCAGTCTGACGTATTCTTCGAGAAAATCGGGGTACGACTTGGCAATACAAGAAAAATCGTCCACCGTTATCGGCTCAACGCACCTCGTCGCCGCGATAGCCAGAGTCATCGCGATGCGGTGATCGTTGAACGCGCTGACTTTTACGCCGCCGCCGAAAGCTTCCACCCCGTTGAACACAAGGTCGTCGCCCTCTCTTTTCACGTCCGCGCCGATCGCCGAAAGCTGCGAATATACCGCTTCCAGCCTGTCGCATTCCTTTATTTTCAGTCTCGAAAGCCCGGTAAGCCTCGTCACGCCCTTTCTCAGAGCGCACGCGACCGCAAAGACGGGGATTATATCCGGGCAGTCCTCGCCGTCAAAGACGAGTTCCCCTTCCCCTTTCAGCCTTCCGAGATACTCTTTTATCACCCTGTCGCCCTGCGCGCTTTGCGCGTTCAGACCTTTAATCCCGATATCCGCGCCGATCGCGTTGGCAACCATAAAGAACGCCGCCTGCGACCAGTCGCCTTCGACCTCTTTGTCGCAAGGCGCATAGCTTTGGTTTCCTTTTATATAAAAATTTCTCTCGCCGTCGAAACGCACGTTTACGCCCGCTTCGCCGAGAGCCTGCAAAGTCAGACCGACATAACCTTTTGAATAAAGAGGCGTTGTAAGCCTTATCGTACTGTCGCCGTCCGCAAGAGGAAGAGCGAATAAAAGCCCGCTGATAAACTGAGAGCTTACGTCTCCTCTCACGGCGTATTCTCCCGCCGGCAAAGCGCCTTTTACCGTGAGATTGAGAGAGCCCGTCATTGCGCTTTCGTCCTTATAGTAAAGACCCGCGCCTTTCCACAGCTCCTCGAAAACCGTCATCGGTCTCGCGCCCAGCCTGCCGCGCCCGGTAAAACGCGTCTCGCCCTTATTCAGCGCCGCGCATACCGGCAGGCACATTCTGAGCGTAGATCCGCTTTCGTTGCAGAACGCCTCAACGTTGCGGTCTATCCCTTTTGAACCTGTCACTTCGGCGACGTCGCCGTTCAACCGTATATCCGCGCCGACAGCGCGCATTACGCCGATCGTCGCCTTTATATCCTCGCTGTAACTTAAACCGCTTACCCTGCTTTTTCCGCGGCAAAGAGAGGCGCATATAACAGCCCTGTGCGCCAGACTTTTTGACGGCGGGACTTTGACCGTCCCTTTAAGCGTCGATGCGGAAAAAACAAGTCCTTTCATATCAACTGAAAAACTCCGCGGTGGTCGGATAAAGATAACTTTCGCCGATATCTTTCAAAAGCACCGTCACGAGTTTGTCCCCCAGATTTTTCTTGTCGTTGACGACTCCCTTGACGACCTCTGCGACGGGTGCGTCGTCCTCGACCGGCAAGCCGTACGCTTTTGCGACAGCGGCGATCTTTTCCGCCGTGCCGACCTTAGTAAGCCCTTTTTCTTCGGCAAGCCTGCATATCCCGTACATGCCGACGGAGACCGCCATACCGTGCGAGAGTTTTTCGAATTTATAGTATTTTTCCAGCGCGTGACCGTAGGTGTGCCCGAAGTTGAGCAGCATTCTTTCGCCCTTGTCCTTTTCGTCCTTTTCGACGACTTCGCGCTTAATGTCGCAACAGCGGTATATAACGTCGTCGATAACGGGCAAAAGTCCGCTTTTTCCGCCGCACGCCGCCAGTTTTTCAAACAACGCTTTATCTTTTATACAGCCGTATTTGATGACTTCAGCTATACCGTCGGTAAAGAATTCGCCGCTTAGCGTTGACAGCGCGTCCGCGTCTATGACGACTTTTTCAGGCTGCCAGAACGCGCCGACCAGATTCTTTCCGTCCGGAAGATCGACCGCGACTTTGCCGCCTATGCTGCTGTCTACCTGCGCGAGAAGCGAAGTCGGAAGCTGGATAAAAGCAATACCTCTTAAATAGGTCGCGGCGACGAATCCGCAAAGGTCGCCGATAACGCCTCCTCCGAGAGCGACCAGCGCGTCTTTTCTGGTTATCTTCTCCTCGATAAGCCTTGAATATATCGCCGGAAGAACGTCGAAAGACTTTGTTTTCTCACCGTGCGGCAGGGTTATCACGCTTACCGTATATCCCGCCTTTTCAAGCGATGAGACCACCTTGTTTCCGTATATCTTTCCTACGTTGTCGTCCGTTATCACGCACAGATTTTTTCCGTCAGCGCAGATATATTTTCCGACGTCGGACAACGCGCCGCGCTCAAAGACTATATCGTAGCTGTTCTTACCCAGATCGACGTGAAGAGTTCTCATTTCAGACCTCTCTGCCGACCACGGAAGCGATCTGCTTTATCTGTCCGACAAGATCGTCGAACACATTGGGTTTTATCGACTGATTGCCGTCGCAAAGCGCGTGAGCGGGGTCGTTGTGCACCTCGATTATAAGTCCGTCCGCGCCGACCGCTATCGCCGCTCTCGCGAGAGGCTCGACCATCCACCACTTGCCGGTGGCGTGAGACGGATCGACGACTATCGGAAGATGAGAAAGCTGTTTTACAGCGACTATCGAACTGAGATCCAGCGTGTTTCTGGTGTAAGTCTCAAAAGTCCTTATACCTCTTTCACAGAGGATTATCTGCTCGTTTCCGCTCGCCATGATATATTCAGCGGACATAAGCCATTCCTCTATCGTCGCGCTCAGACCGCGCTTTAAAAGAATCGGCTTTCTGGTCTGACCCAGAAGGCGGAGCAGGTCGAAATTCTGCATATTTCTCGCGCCGACCTGAATGACATCCACGTCGCGCACGAACGTGTCGATATCGAACGGGGACATTATTTCGGTAACGATAGGAAGCCCGGTCGCTTCTCTCGCCTCTTTGAGAAGCTCTAGCCCCTTATATTTAAGCCCCTGGAAAGCGTACGGCGAGGTACGCGGTTTGAACGCGCCTCCGCGCAGGAAGTTCGCGCCCGAAGCCTTGACCGCCTTCGCGACCTCGATTATCTGCGCTTCGCTTTCGACAGAACAAGGACCCGCCATCAGCGCGAGTTTTTTGCCGCCGACCCTGGTCCCGTTGACGTCGACTATCGTCGGCTCAGGGTGGAACATCTTGTTCGCCTTTTTGAACGGCTCCGCAACGTGCATTACCTTTTCTACGTTGTGGTTCGCCTCTATCTGCGTCGGGTCTATCTTGCTGGTATCGCCGACAAGACCCAGAATTATCAGATCCTGACCGAAAACCGGGTTGACCTGAACGCCGTAACCGGTTATTTTATCGATAAGACTGTCGACCTCGTTTTTCGGGGTATTGGGTTTGAGAATAACTATCATAGTTTTACCTCATAAAAATATTATCTTAAACATTTTACATCATCGCGCGCAAATAATCAAGAATACGAGTAAATTTCTTGTCGTTTTTTGGCGGCAGAAAGACATAAATTCGCCGCCTTCTCCCGATAATCCGCATACGTTGATTTTACAAACCGGAATTGCCGTTTTGCTAACGTACGGCTAAAACCAATATCCTTTTGAAAAACGTTCACGCATATCCGTCTCACGGCAAAAATTGCGTAATCGCTTAAAGCGGTCGGGGTTGCGAGCGAGCGCTTTAAGTCCGAACGAGAAAAAAGCGCATTATCGCCACCCCTGTCCTCTCCAATAATTGCCGCAAAGGGCGGGAACGAGCGAGGCTGTGAGCGAGCGTTTTAAGTCTGAACGAGAAAAAAGCGCATTATCGCCACCCCTGTCCTCTCCGATAATTGCCGCAAAGGGCGGGAACGAGCGAAGCTGTGAGCGAGCGTTTTAAGTCCGAACGAGAAAAAGCGCATTATCGCCACCCCTGCGCTCTCCAATAATTGCCGCAAAGGGCGGGAACGAGCGAGGCTGCGAGCAAGCGTTTTAAGTCCGAACGAGAAAAAAGCGCGGGGCAATACTCTTGCGGTATTGCCCCGTGATTTTGACAATGTTCAGGCTTAAAAAAGCCGTTCACAGTCCGTGAGTTTCAGCCCTTTGCGGCAGAAGAAAATTGCCCCGTGATTTTGACAATGTTCAGGCTTAAAAAAGCCGTTCACAGTCCGTGAATTTTCGTCTTTTGCGGCAGAATAGCTTAAAAAAGCCGTTCACAGTCCGTGAGTTTCAGCCCTTTGCGGCAGATAAATCTTTCAACATTTTATTTATTGCGCTGACGAGTGCGCTGACCGAAGCCGCGATGATGTCGTTGTGGATGCCCACGCCCCAGACTTTTTTGTCGCCGTACTCAACGCAGACGTACGCGACCGCCTGAGATTTCGATGTCGTGGTAAGCGCGTGTTCATGATATTCCGCGATCGTATAATCGTTTTTTACGATGTTTCTGAGCGCGTTGTTTACTGCGTCAAGTCTGCCGTTGCCGATACCGGAAAGCTCCTGTATCTTACCGTCGCAATCGACGGTGATCACGGTGTGGATATCTCCCTTTTGCTGGTAGTGATGCTCGAAAAGCTTTATCGGCTCAACGATGTTCACATAATTCTTTTCAAAGATATTCAAAATTTCGTCGGGTTTGAGTTCCTTATGCGCGTGGTCGCTGATCGACTTCACGAGGTAGCCGAACGACTCTCTCATATTCTGAGGCAGCACGAATCCGAACGAATTTTCGAGCAGATACGCAACGCCTCCCTTACCCGACTGGCTGTTTATGCGGATGACGTCCGCTTCGTAAACTCTGCCGACGTCGTGCGGGTCGATCGGAAGATAAGGAACGTCCCATATCTCTTTTTTATTCGCCTTGCGGTAGTTCATACCCTTTGCGATAGCGTCCTGGTGCGAGCCGCTGAAAGCCGCGAAAACCAGTCTGCCGCCATACGGCTGACGGTCGCTGACGTGAAGACCGGTCGCCTTTTCGTAAGCCTCGCATACCGCGGGCATATCCGAAAAGTCAAGACCCGGGTCGACGCCCTGCATATACATATTCATCGCTACGGTCACGATATCCGCGTTGCCGGTACGTTCGCCGTTGCCGAAGAGCGTGCCCTCTATCCTGTCCGCGCCGGCGAGCAAGCCGAGTTCGCAGTCCGCGACCGCGCAACCTCTGTCGTTGTGGGGATGCAGGGATATCAGCACGTTTTCCCTGTCATGCAGGTTCTTTGACATAAATTCTATCTGCTGCGCGTAGACGTGAGAAGAACTCATCTCTACGGTAGCCGGCAGGTTGATTATCACCTTTCTGTCCGCGGTCGGCTTCCAGATATCTATCACCGCGTTGCATATTTCGAGAGCGAATTCCGGCTCAGTACCCGTAAAGCTTTCGGGCGAATACTCAAACGAAAAATTGCCTTCCGTCTTATCCGCATAGTCGAGAAGGAGTTTTGCGCCGGTAGTCGCTATTTCGATTATTTTATCCTTCGGCTTTTTGAACACCTGCTCTCTCTGCGCCACAGACGTCGAGTTGTACAGGTGGACGATCGCCTTTTTTGCGCCTTTCAGAGCCTCGAAAGTCTTAGCGATTATATGTTCTCTCGACTGCGTGAGCACCTGTATCGTCACATCGTCCGGGATAAGATTTTTTTCTATAAGAGCGCGCAGGAATTCGTATTCAGTCTCGCTTGCGGCGGGAAAACCGACCTCTATTTCCTTAAAACCTATCTTGCAAAGGAAAGTGAAAAATTCCAGCTTCTGGTCGAGGCTCATCGGTACGACGAGCGCCTGGTTTCCGTCGCGCAAATCAACGCTGCACCACACGGGAGCCTTGTCTATAGAGTCCTTTCTGACCCAGTCGTTGCACTCCACGGGCGGCATAAAGTAACCTTTGCGGTACTTTTCAAAATTTTTCATATACCCTCCGTATAAAAATAACAGCCGTCGTCTTTAAGAGACGAAGGCTGCGTTTCGTGGTACCACTCTTATTCGATCTCTCCCCGCCTGACGGCTACGGCGGCAAACGCGCCTTAAAGGGGAAACATCCTCTTTTCGCTGTAACGGGCTACTCCCGGCAGGGCTGACTGTTCACCTTGCAGACTCCGAGGCGAGTTCGTATGTCGTAGCGTCCGCTTTTCACCTGCCGCGGCTCTCTGTGCGCCCGTACAATACTAATATTCCTCTTCTTTGTCCGAAAAATATTGTGATTGTTAATATCATATTTTATTTTTTTGTTTCTGTCAAGTGTTTTTTCTTACTAGTACCGGTATCTGCTTGTTGGTTTGTCAAACATCTGTTACACTTTTGTTGTTAAAATAATCGGCAAGGTATTGGTTAGGCGACTTCCAGCCGAGTGGGCGCATAGGAGTGTGGT
>CASEHD010000011.1 GCA_949287655.1 uncultured Christensenella sp.
CAAACGCAGAATATTCAAAAAGAATATATAAAAATTCTTTACAACCTTAAAAAGTCGAAACATATCGGCAATTTTCAATCTGAAAACAAAAAAATCCGCAGAAAGACCGCGGATTTTCAGACCGTAGACAAAAGCGGCTTCTATCGTGTTTACTCAATTATTTTTTTATGACTTCTTTGCCGCCCATATACGGTCTGAGCGCAACCGGGATACGCACGCTGCCGTCCTCGTTAAGGTTGTTTTCAAGGAACGCGATAAGCATACGCGGAGGAGCGACGACGGTGTTGTTCAGCGTATGCGCAAAATAGTTGCCGTCCGCGCCCTTTATGCGGATTCCGAGACGGCGCGCCTGAGCGTCGCCGAGGTTGGAACAGCTGCCGACCTCGAAATATTTTTTCTGACGGGGAGACCACGCTTCTACGTCGAGGCTCTTGACTTTGAGGTCCGCGAGGTCGCCGGAGCAACACTCGAGAGTGCGTACGGGGATGTCGAGGGTACGGAAGAAATCGACGGTATTCGTATACAGTTTTACAAACCATTCGGGGCTTTCCTCCGGCTTGCAGATGACGATCATCTCCTGTTTTTCGAACTGGTGGATGCGGTAAACGCCGCGCTCTTCTATGCCGTGCGCGCCGACCTCTTTGCGGAAGCAGGGAGAGTAACTCGTCAGCGTTTTGGGCAAAGAATTTTCAGGCAGGATCGTATTCATGAATCTGCCGATCATAGAATGTTCGCTGGTGCCGATAAGATAAAGGTCTTCGCCTTCTATCTTGTACATCATATTTTCCATTTCGGCAAAGCTCATGACGCCGGTGACGACGTCGGAGCGGATCATAAACGGCGGTATGCAGTAAGTGAAGCCGCGGTCGATCATAAAGTCGCGAGCGTAGGAAAGGATCGCGCTGTGCAGGCGCGCGATGTCGCCGGTCAGGTAATAGAAGCCGTTGCCGCTGGTACGGCGCGCGCTGTCGAGGTCTATGCCGTCGAGGCTTTCCATTATATCGACGTGATAGGGGATCTCAAAGGGCGGGACGTACGGGTCGCCGAAGCGTTCGACCTCGACGTTTTCGCTGTCGTCCTTACCGATGGGCACGCTGTCGTCGATTATATTGGGAATGACGAGCATGCGTTTTCTGATCTCTTCCTGCAGGATCTCTTCGCGTTTTTCGAGGGCGAGCAGTTCTGCGGCGATATCCGCGACCTGTTTTTTTGCGGCTTCGGCGGCATCCTTGTCGCCCTTAGCCATAAACCCGCCGATCTGTTTGCTTACGGCGTTGCGCTGACCGCGCAGGTAGTCGCCGCGGGTCTTTGCCTCTCTGAATTCCTTATCGAGGGCTTCCACCTCGTCGACGAGGACGAGTTTTTCGTCCTGGAACTTTTTCTTTATGTTATCCTTTACCAGCTGAGGATTGGTCCTTATGAGTTTTATGTCTATCATGATATACTCCTTATTTTACGACGATATTGACAAGGCGTTTGGGAATGACGATGACCTTGACGACGTTCATATCGCCGATCGCCTGTTTTACCTGCTCGTTCGCGAGCGCGGTTTCCCTTATGGTATTTTCGTCCGCGTCGACCGGCACGACGATCTTCGCCTTCATACGGCTGTTGACCTGAACGGCGAGTTCGTATTCGTCGAGGACGAGCGCCTTTTGGTCGCAGACGGGGTAGGGACGTCTGAAAACGCTCTCCTTATGACCGAGCATCTCGTTGAGCTCTTCCGCAAAGTGCGGAGTAAACGGCGCCATCATGAGGACGAGATCCTCAACGCAGTCGCGGACAAACTTATTGTTGACCTTATTGCCGCCGTCGAGGTACTTATATGTTGCGTTGACGAACTCCATTAAACGCGCTATCGCGGTATTGAAAGAGAATTGCTTAGTGTCGTCGGTAACGCGTCTGATCGTGTTGTGGCGCACGAAATTGAGCGCTTTTTCGGCTTCGCCGTACGCGCCGTCCGCCGCGCCGCCGTCTATGCTGCGTTTGACGAGGCGTTCGACCCTCTCCATAAACTTGACGATGGATTCGAGCCCGTTGCTGTTCCACGGACCGCCCTCGACGTAAGAGAAGCCGAACATCAGGTAAAGCCTGAACGCGTCTGAGCCGTATTTGCCGACGTAATCGTCGGGCGAAACGACGTTGCCGCGCGACTTACTCATCTTGAAGCCGTCTGAGCCGAGGATCGTGCCCTGGTGGACGAGCGAAGTAAACGGCTCGTCGAATTTAAGGTAGCCGAGGTCGCGGAGCGCCTTGGTAAAGAAACGCGCGTACAGCAGGTGCATGCAGGCGTGTTCCGCGCCGCCGATGTACTTGTCGACGGGCAGCATTTTGTTGATTATCTCCGGGTCGAAAGCCATCTTGTCGTTTTTCGCGTCCGGGTAGCGCAGGAAATACCAGCTGGAGCACACGAAGGTGTCCAGGGTATCGGGGTCGCGCCGTGCGGGTCTGCCGCATATCGGGCAGACGGTATTCATATATTCCTCGCATTTAAGGAGCGGGGATTTGCCGTCCGGCTTAAAGTCGACGTTGTACGGCAGTTTGACCGGCAGGTCGCTTTCGGGGACGGGGACTTCGCCGCAATGTTCGCAATGTATGATAGGAATCGGGCAGCCCCAGTAACGCTGGCGGGATATCAGCCAGTCGCGCAGGCGGTAATTGGTTTTGAGTTCTCCGTGGCCTTTTTCCGAGAGCCATTCGATGACCCTGGTCTTGCCCTCTTCGGTAGTCAAGCCGTCGAACCGGCCGCTGTTGACCATAACGCCGTAGTCGCAGAACGGGAGCGAGTCGTCGGAGCCGTCCTTTGAGCGGATAACGCGGCGTATGAGCAGGTCGTATTTTTTCGCGAAATCGTAGTCTCGTTCATCGTGAGCGGCGACGCCCATGACCGCGCCGGTGCCGTAGGAGTACAGCACGTAATCGCCGATCCAGATCGGGACTCTTTCGCCGTTGGCGGGGTTGATGCAGTACGCGCCGGTAAACGCGCCCGTCTTTTCGCGGGAAGTGGAAAGTCTTTCGATCTCAGAGCTTTTCGCGCAGGCTTCTTTATAAGCTTCGACCTCTGCTTTATGTTCGGGCGTGGTCAGTTTGTCGACGAGCGGGTGTTCGGGCGCGAGTATGACGTAAGACACGCCGAAAATTGTATCCGCGCGGGTAGTGAATACTTTGAAAGAATCGCCGCTTTCGCAGTCGAAAGTTATCTCTCCGCCGGTGGATTTGCCGATCCAGTTTTTCTGCATAAGTTTGGTCTTTTCCGGCCAGTCGAGTTGGTCGAGTCCTTGCAGCAGCTCTTCCGCGTAATCGGTTATCTTGAAAAACCATTGAGTGAGGTTTTTGCGGACGACGGTCGTGCCGCAGCGTTCGCATGCGCCGTCGACTACCTGTTCGTTGGCGAGCACGGTATTGCAATGCGGGCACCAGTTGACGGGCGCCTCTTTGCGGTACGCGAGCCCTTTTTTGTAGAATTGAAGGAATATCCACTGGGTCCACTTGTAATATTCGGGCATGCAGGTCTTTACCTCATAATCCCAGTCGAAGGAAGCGCCCATCGCTTTAAGCTGTTTTTCCATCGTATCGATGTTTTTGAGGGTGCTGTCCTGCGGGTGGATACCCGTCTTTATCGCGTAGTTTTCGGCAGGCAGACCAAAGGCGTCGAAGCCCATCGGCTGGAACACCTCATAGCCGTTCATACGCATAAAGCGCGCATAGCTGTCGGACGGACCGAAATTGTACCAGTGACCGACGTGCAGTTTCGCGCCGGACGGGTAGGAGAACATCTCGAGTACGTAATACTTTTTGTCCATCCTGGACTTGTCGAAGCTGTACAGTTTTTCGTCAGCCCAACGTTTTTGCCACTTTTTTTCAATTTGAAGAAAATCCATATAAACTCCGTTGTCGGCAGATTTTGCTTTGCTCGCAAATATTCTGTTGCAAATATATAGATATATTATAAAACAACAGTGTTTTTTTGTAAAGTAATTGATAATAAAAGCATATACGCGTATACGCGCGAGGGGGTCGGGTTGCCGTCCGACTAAGGGCGGGAATAAAGAAAGAAGGGGAAGGCACGGGAAGCGAGAACGGCGGGGTAAAGAAAGAAGGGGAAGGCGCGGAAAGAGTGAAAGGCGGGAATAAAGAAAGAGGGGAGGGAGTAAAGAAAGAGAGAAGAGGAGAAAAGCGCACAAAAAAAGAGGAGCCCGTTATGAGCTCCTCCTTATTATGTCAATCGTTAAGATTGAGTGCGCAATTACTTGCTTGCGACCCAGCCGATGTTGGTGAAGATATTGCCGGTCGGGTTGTTGCTGCTATCGAGAACTACGGGAGTTCTGGTAGCGCAGCCGTAACCGATCTTCTCAAGGTCGATACCGACGTAAACTTCCAGTTTGGAAGATTCGTTCTGATGCTCATCGTCGGGGGTGGTGTAGGTCTTAGCCTTATCCTGCGTTACGGAAACGGTAGCGCTGAACAGGTTGTTGTCGCCGCCGATCTTGAGAGACGGAACGTTGATGGTCGTCTTAACCGTATCGGTGCCGATCGTTGCAGCGTCTTCGCCTTCGCCGTCTTTGATGTCAGCCTTGTAATCGAGAACCAGCGGCTTGTTGAATTTGAGTTCTACGCCGTTGACCTTGCTGTCTTTGTCCTTGAGCAGGCTTGCAGCCATATCGAAGGTGATCGCAGCTCCGCCGATAGAATATTTGTCGTCTGCGTCTGCTGCGGCGCTGATCTTACCGTTGTCTGCGTCGATTTTAACGCAAGCCATTACCTTCTGGATGACTTCGATGATGACGGTCATCACATCGTCGCCGCTGTCTTCGGTACCTTCTTCGCTGCCGGCAGCTTCAGCCATGTTGAGGGCGTCAGCCTTGGGAGCGGTCGTGGTAGCGTCTTCGGGAACGCTGGTGTAGATGAAGCTTGCAAGAACAGGCTTGATCGCGTTGAGAATGGTGTCGATCTGAAGCTTTTCACCTTCGATACCGGAAATCATGCCGCTAACGTTTGAAGGCAGTTCAACGCCGAACGTTTCAAGAATACCGGTAAGAGCGGACAGCTTGATGGTCATCTTGCCGCCGGTAAAGTCGCCGCCTGCGTTGGTCGTGATCTTCTCGTCGAGGTTGATAAGAAGGATGTCGTCTGCGTCTTCAGTGTTTACCATCTTGACGTACAGGCTGTTGATGGCGGGGAGCAGAACGTCGATGACGTCCTTATCCTTATCGTTTTCGAAGGGACCAGCACCGCTGAGGTAGAACCAGTCTTTAGAGGTAGCTACGCCGTTTTCGGTGTAGTACAGCTTCTTAACGAAAGTAGCGTTCGCAACAGCCGCGAGGTTGATATCGGCAGAGATCTCAACGTCGTAAGTCTTTGCGGTTTCCGCGGTCTTGCCGAGGGTCACCTGACCCGCTACCGCGAAGTTGAGCGCGCCGATATTGTTCCAGCTGTCTGCGTCGGCGGGGATAGTTTCGGCAACGTTGTTGTAAGCGGCGTCGCCGGAAAGAACCTTAAATCCGAGCGTAGCGGAGAGGTTGGTATCGGGGAAGGAACCTTCTACGATAGCGAGACCCTTTTTGTCGGTGGTCGGGATCGTGATGCCGTCTTCCTTGCCCGCTACCGCGAGGCCGAGACCGATGCTTTCGAACGCGCCGTTTGCGTCGTAGTTGCCGATGATCTCAAGATCGATGTCGGGGATAATGTTGTAGATATCGCCGACGGAGGTAACCGCAAGACCGAGAGCGCTGAGAACTTTGGCAACTTCCGGAGTGCCGAATATCATACCGTCGAGGGTTTGACCGAGCATGCTTTCGGGGTTGAGCAGTTCTTTAATGTTCAGGCTGAACACTTCCTGGTTGCCGACTTTTTCATAGCCGATGTTGATGCCCAGATCAGGGAGCAAAGACAGGTAGCCCGCTATATCGGGATTTTCGGCAAGGCTGCCTAAAGCTTCGAGTTTGCTTCCCACTTCAACGTTGGCGTTGACCGCATACTTTTCAAGTACGCTCGCAAGGGTAAGACCGTCGATCTTGAAGTTCTGACCGCCTGCGCTGAGGTAGATATAGCTGGTTCCTTCGACAGCGGTATCAACGTACCATACGCCGAATACTCTGTCGAGTTTGCCGTCGCCTTCGTCAGCGGATATGGTGAAACCGAAGCCGTTGTTGACATAGCCTTGACCGCCGGAAGCAGAATTGAGCAGGTCGAGAGAGAGATCGAGGTCGATTCTGATCTTCTGAGTCTTGCCGTTCTGCTCCATAGCGAGATCGATATAAGCGTCGGTACCGAGGTTGCCGACGTTGTCAATGTCGCTGAGAGCAGCGATCGCGTCGTCGATAACGCCGAGGAGAGCGTTGACCGCTTCCGTGGAGTCGTTTTCGGTCTCGCCCCCGTTGTTTTCACCGCCGTTGTTTTCACCGCCATTGCTCTCCTCTTCATTCTCGTCGTCGCAAGCGATGAAGAACGCGCCTACCATAGCGATGATCAAAGCAACAATGAGCAACTTGACCCAAATGTTTTTCTTTGTCATAATTTGATAACCTCCTAAGTTATACATTTTTTTGTATTTTAATTATACAAAATGCCGTTTTCAAAGTCAAGACAAAAAATAAGCCCAAAATCTGCCAATATTAACATAAAATCGCACGTTAAACGGCTGATTTTGTTAAAAAACGGCTTTTTCGTGAAAATTTGTTCGGATTCACGGATTATTAGGATATAAAACAAATTTTACATACGCACGCACGCAAAAAGGAGATAATACACATACGTGTAGCGAAAACGCGGTAAATATCGGCTGTCCGCCGCGGAAGCCTTTTTAAGAAAAAGCCTGTTTGCGGCTGAAAGCGCGGCGCATAATATTTCGCCGCGCGGGGCAAAGCGGACGGGAAAGAACGGGGGGCAAAAGGCGGCAAACGCAAACAGCCGCGGGAACAGGGCGCTGCCGCAGCCGGCAGGCGCAAAAACGGACTCTTGCGGCGCTGTCCGGACAAAAAGACTGCTGAAAGCGCGGCAAAAAAGAGGGCGGAAACGCAAAAAATCAAAAAAATTTTTCGCATCCCTTCTCATTTTGCGAAAATACGCGGTACATCGCCTCATATTCCGTTTAAAAACTTTAAAAACTCAATACAGGTCGCTAAAAACATCTTAAACCAAACATAAAAATTTTCAGCCGAAAACCGTCGTAAAAAGACGTCTTTTTGAGTAAAAACGCGTTTTCGTGAAGATCAAAATTTAAAAAAAAGTATTGACAGCCGCATTTTTTGCGTTTATCATAACAGTATAAGGCGAAAGATTTCGCGTTGTGTGGTAAGGAGGCAGAATCGCCGTATGGGGAAAGCGGCTACCGTCAAAAAACCCGTTTCGTATTGTTACACGCCCTATTTCGGCGCGGACGGTAAGACGGAATTTATCGAAGTATGGCAGGTGCTCGAAGACGAAGTGCTCGGCGTTTTGTATCCGTGGCAGTACGTACCGGCGGCACAGACCAGTTCCCGTATCGAAACTCTCAACTTCTTAGCTCTCGCACAATTCGAAGAGGACGCCGCGAAATATCCGGACGTCGGTTTTATATACAAGGTAAGCAGCAGGTTGCTCGCTGAAGGTAACGTGCACCGCCTGGCAGGATGTTTAAAGGATAACCTTATTCTTTGTTTCGACATCTTTCAGCTGGAAGCGTTCGGCGACAGAAACAGCCGCCTGGGGCTCAACTTTCTGAAAAAGAGGGGAGCCCGCATAATGGTAGAGGGCATTGAACGCGCCCCGATGGACGTAATAGCGAAATATCAGCCGGAATATTTTCTGCTGGATTACCGCTATTACAATCAAAGCAATTTTTCCCTTCTTTCGATATTCGCGAATCTCGCGGGTCAGAAGGGCATAAAACTCGTCCTGGGCAACGCGGTCAATAAAAACAATATTGAGCTTTTTGAAAAAGAAGGGGTAAAGATCATCGGCGGCAGCGCTTATGCGAAACCCAAAAAGAGGCTTGAAACCCTGCTGGGCAAGGCTGATTAATAAGTACTAAGCGCCGCAAGGCGTGACATATGGGCAAATAAAAAATATTAAATCCAAAAAGATAAGGAGAGAGAAATTATGAAAAAGAGTTTGGTAATCACAACAATAGCTACCGTGCTCGTGATCGTCGTTGCTCTGACCACCGCGACTTTCGCATGGTTCTCTACGAGTGACAGCACGACTGCTTCAGGTAACTTTACAGTAAGTACCGGCGGTGGTGACTTCCGTATTTATACATACAGCACCACCAGCGGACAGTACACGGTAGATCCTGTTTACATGCTGGATATTACTTCCTACGGCGGCGAGTACAACTTTGCACAAGGGGCAATGGGCGGAACTTTGACGGATACCAAGATCAATCCGACTATGCCTATCGGTCAGCTTGACGGAATTTTGGCAAACACTCAGGGAGGCGGTCTCAGCGCGGTAAACTTCATGGCAGGAAACCAGTTGCCCTCCTCGGTCAACGTCACAAGCATTACGTCAAAGCCCGTATATGCTAAATTCCTGCTCGATACCAGCCTTGCTGACACACAGCTGGATATCACCGTAAAACTCAGCAACTCTTCCCCGACAAGAAATATGATCAACGCGATCAACAACCTCAATTTCATGTTGGTAGGTAAGAGCGCTGAAGATACTGCCGATACTAAGAGTTTCGTTTTCGGTACGACTTATTCTTATTACGATGACGGCGCGTACGATACCGCCGATACGACATTGGCAGTAGGTCAGATTAATCAGACAGAATACGACGCAGAAGTAGCTTCAGAGTCTGTTGCCAATTATGCTACGAGAGTATTGAGCGGCGTTACCAACGTTGTTACTAAAGATATCAAAACCGATCTTGAAGGCATAAGTCTTGCGACCTTCCAGACAGGAAACGCAGGCACTCAAAACAGCATTTCCTTTAAGTCGGGAGCTATCGATATGGAACTCGGTACGGAAATCGAATGCGTACTGTTTGTCTGGTTCGACGGCAATGTGATGACAGAAAGTGCAAGTGACGGCAACTTTACGTTTGAAATTTCCTTCGCAGAAGTAGTCTGATCGATTTTTCGGAAAATTCGGATTTAAGACCTCACCCCGAAAACGGGGTGGGGTTTTTGCGCGCCTGAAAAGGCGTTTTTTGAAAAAAACTACCGTTTTCAGCGCAATTTTTGCGCTTAATTTTTTGTTTTTGCTATTGACACGGCTAAATTATTATAATATAATATTTATATATGCGACTGTGCGCGTACGGGCAAACGCTTATACACGCGCAGGGGCGAGGCATATATCGTACGTCGCATAAGGTAAGGGAATGGGAAGAGAGTTTACTAAGTCCAAGCAGGACGAGATCATTAAAAATCAGAAGATCAGGGCGGCAAGCAAACGGCGTACCGCCACGACCGTCATAACCATTTTCCTTTTGTGCGCTCTTTTGCTTACCGGCGCGGTCTGGGGCACCATTGCCTTTATCGACGCCAACAGCATGAGGATTGTCGTCGACAAAAGCAACGTCGGCGATATCTCGATAAGCAAGACGGCAGACTTTTCTTCTCCCGCGACCGTGCTTAAAATGAACGGACCCGAAGAGATGTCGAACATTACTTACGACTGGATATTGAAGGACGAACTTTTCGGCAAAGAGGGGGACCACCACGGCGACAACTATATCGCATACAGCTTTTTTATCAAAAACGTCAGCGACAGCGACATTTTGTATAAAGGCTCCATCGTGCTCAACTACGTTTCCAAGGATATCGAAAGGGCGGTCAGGATAGTAATTATCGAGGACGAGGAAAAAGCGACCTGTTACGCGGTCACGAGGTCGGACGGCTCGCCCGAATATATCGCTTACGACAGCGACGACAAGGCGACTCAACAGCCGCTACCTCTCGGCGACAGCCGGCTGGACGAACTTCTCGGCTCCAACGTTACTACGCCCTTTTTGTCCGACGAGCCCAAGGACAGCAACGTAGAGGTATTTGAGTCTGAAGATATCTTCCTCGCTGTGGGAGAGGTGAAAAAATATACCGTGCTGATATGGCTGGAAGGGTCTGACAGCGACTGCATGGACGCCATAATCGGCGCAAAGGTCAATTTTGAATACAACTTCCGCGTCACTCAGGTGGACGCGATAAAACCGTAAGATGAGGGGAAATCTATGGACAACATGTTAAATTTCATCAAGGCTTTTTTGGGGGTGCTCTGGGGAGGAGTGTCACAGATATTCGTCGGCATTTTCGGCGGTATCTTTCAGATGTTCAATTTCCCGGCGTACTATGACGCTTTCTGGGTCAACGCCAACGGCTGGGGCGCGGGCGAATGGATACTCGCGATACTTATCGCGATCCTTGTCGTCGCGATCCTCGCCGCGCTGGTCTGGGTCGTCGTATGGTTTACGATAAGGCTGGTCAAGAGGTTTAAAAAACCCGTTATCAACCAGGACCTTCTCGACGAGATCCACAACCTCAAAAAGCAGATCTTAAAGCTTACGCAGGAAAAAGACAGAATACTCAGAATGAAGGTCACCGGCGCGGAAGGCGACGCGTTCCTCGAAGGGCTCGAAACGGAAGAGGGCGAGGAAGAAGGCAAAGAGGAAAGCAAGCTCAAAGAGGGCGAAAGCCGTTTCTTTAAACTTACCGAAGTCGACCAGATATATGAAAACTACACGCCGCCCGTATACGACAACGAGATCACTCTTTCGGAGATATGCGACCGCTTCCGCAATTTCGCGGCGAGCAGGCTGCGCTTATACTACGAACCGCGCATTATCCGCCTGTTCTGGGCGGGCATGTCGACGACCAGACTCCTTATCCTGCAAGGTATCTCCGGTACAGGTAAGACCTCTCTTGCGTACGCTACGGGTCAGTTCCTCGACAACCCTGCGACGATCGCTTCAGTCCAGCCGTCCTGGCGTGACCGTACAGAACTTTTCGGTTACTTCAACGAATTTACAAAGCGTTTCAACGAGACCGAAGTTTTGAAAAAAATGTACGAGGCGACCTGGAACGAAAATATTTACATAACCGTCCTCGACGAAATGAATATCGCGCGTGTCGAGTACTACTTTGCGGAAATGCTTTCGATCCTCGAAATGCCGTCCCGCGACAACTGGATCGTCGACCTCGTCCCCAGCGGCTGGCCCAGCGACCCCAAACACGTGGTGAAAGGCAGATTTACCCTGCCGCAGAATATGTGGTTTATCGGCACCGCGAACAACGACGACTCTACCTTCGCGATATCGGATAAGGTCTATGACCGCGCTATCCCGATCAATATCAATACCAAAGGCGTACCGTTCGACGCGCCGGATACGGATAAGCTCTACGTTTCGTTTAAGCACGTTGAGGAGATGTTCAAGGTCGCGCAGGAAGAACACAAGGTCTCGCAGGAGATCATCGATAAGATAAACACCCTCGACGATTACGTCATTGAACATTTCAGGCTCGCGTTCGGTAACCGTATCGTCAAACAGCTCAAAGAGTTCGTCCCCGCGTACGTCGCCTGCGGCGGCACTGAGATCGACGGTATCGACTATGTGCTGTGCAATAAGATACTCAGAAAGTTTGAATCGCTCAACCTCGGCTTTATCCGCGACGAGATAGACGGTCTGTGCGATTACCTTTCTGAACTCTTCGGCGAGGAAAATATGGGAGAGAGCAAAGAGTACCTGCAAAGGCTCAAAAAGCTGTTCTAAGCCACGGGGCGGTCGTGGGACGGTCGCGGGGCGACTGCCGGGTCGGCTGACGCGACCACGGGGTGGTCTGCCAAGTCGGCTGACGCGAAGCGGTACAGGTAACAATAAGCGACAGCGACTAATGTTGCGGTCACACCCGGTCGCGGGGCGACTGCCGGGTCGGCTGACGCTAAGCAAAGAAGATACGCAAAGCGTAAAAAAGTTACAATACGCGACAGCGATCAATGATGCGGTCACACCGCTGCTCCCCGTCACACGGGGAAAGGAGAAAATATGTCAAAGAAAAACACCGACGAAAAACCGATGAGTAAGGGCAAGAAAGCGCTTAACATTGCGCTTATCGTCTTCGAGATCGCGATAGTTATTGTCGCGATAGCGTTTTCGATATCCATATTGTTATCGACCGGGTATGAAAGCAACAGCGATTTTGGCGAATCGTCGATAAGGCTTATGCCGGTATTGACTGACAGTATGGCGGGCGACAAGGAAGACAGCTTTGAGGCGGGAGACCTTATAATCGTCAAAAGCGCCGAAAAAGTCGACCTTTCCACGCTCGAAGTCGGCGATATAGTCACTTATCTGGATTATGTAGGCGGCGACCTTCAATTCGTCACCCACCGTATAATCGACATTGAGGAAAGCGAGATGTCCGACGGCGGCGTGATCAGAGAATACACGACGATGGGCGACGCAGAAGACCCTGAGACCGCGATCACGAAAAAGCTTTACGCGGGCGACATTAAAGGCGTTTACGTCGGCAAGCTGGCGGGCGTGGGCAACGCGGTGTTCTGGCTTCAGGATCCGACGCATTTCTTCCTGGTGATAATGCTGCCGCTGATACTTCTTTTGCTGTACAACGCGTACCTCGTCGTGCGTATAATCATAGAAGCCAAACTCAAAAAACAGCGCGAGCAGCTTATCGGCGCGACCGCGGACGGCGCGGCGAAACCGCTTGACGAAGAAGAGATAAAACGCCTCGCCATAGAAGAATATATTAAGAAAAAAGCGGTAGAGGATTATATAAAAGAGCAGGAACTCAACGCGGCAAAGACCGGGGAGACCCCGGAAGCAGCAGCGGTAACCGCGCCCGTCGCTTCCGAAGCAGAAAAGGCAGAAACCGCGGAAGAGAAGACCGAACAGGTCGAACAAACGTCGGATAATGTCGAACAAGCGTCGGATAATGTCGAACAAACGACGGAAAATGCCGAAAAAGAGACTGTGAATGTCGAACAAGAGGTGGAAAAGGTCGAAAAAGCGTCGGATAATGTCGAACAAACGTCGGAAAATGTCGAAAAAGAGACTGAAAAAGTCGAACAAGAGGCGGAAAAGGTCGAAAAAGCAGAGAAAAAGCCCGCGGCTAAGCCGGCGGCGAAGAAGAGCGCAAAGACCGCGACCGAGACCGGCGCGAAAACCGCGGCTAAACCGGCGGCTAAGTCAACGTCCGGGGCTGCGGCGGCGAAGAAGAGCGCAAAGACCGCAAAGTCAGAAGGCGGCGCGGCAAAAAAGACTGCCGCTAAGTCGGCGGCGACCAAAACCGGCGCGGCAAAGACGACCAAAACCGCCGCGAAAAAGACTGATAAAAAGAGCTGAATGTTTCCGCTTTTTGCGGTAAAGGCAGGGGAATATGGACGACAGACAGAAATTTGACTCATACGTCGAAAAAATAAACGCGATGCTGCGCTCGGACGAATTTTACCAGACGTTCAAGCGCAGACTGCGCGCGTCTAAACCGCAGCTTAAACTCGCAAAAAAAAGCAGAACGAAACAGTTTGAAACAGATTGGATAGATATGATAGAGTCGTGCATAACCAACCTCGACAATATCGTAAGAAACCCCAGAAAATTCATCGTTATAGAAGAAGACATCGTCGATATCTCGCTGGCGCGCGCGATCTCTACAGAATCGGTCAAGCACCTCGCGCAGCATACCAATATGATCGCCAGCGTCGACAAAGAGGGCAACGTCACCCCCAACAAAATACTGAATACGACTAAGGAAGAGAGTTTCGAGATATACGAAAACAGGTTTATTTACACCCTTTTAAAAAACCTGTCCAACTTTATTTCCCGCCGTATGGACGCGATAAAAAAGGCGTACGTCAACGATAATATATTAGAGCTGGACGTCGACGCCAATTTCTATATGGGCAAGACCCGCGTGTTCTACAACTTAGAGCTGATCGGCTCAGTGCCGTCCGACGTTGAAGAGGAGTTGCAGGGCTCCGACCTCAAGATAGTAGAACGCGTCACAAAGCTGCAACGCATCATCTCCGACTTTTTGTCCTCGCCGTTCGCGAAGCAGATGATAAACAGCGCGCCCGTACGTCCGCCAATCACGCGTACAAACGTAATACTCAAAAACCCCGACTTCAAAAAGGCGCTTGTGCTGTGGCAGTTTATCGAAAGCTACTCAAAGATGGGCTTTTCCGTCGAAAACGTAAGCGAAAAGATGGACGTGGACGAGGGCGTTGAGACTGCCGTCGGCGATATGATGTTCATATGCAATTCGCTGATGGAAGGGTTGGTCAAAGCAAAGGTCGACGACGCGCTCTTCTTCGACGAATCCAATATGACAGAAGAGGAGACGAAAGAAGAGGAAAAAGAGGCAGAGAAAGAGAGCGAAAAAGAGGAACAGGAAGAAACGCCGGCGCCCGAAGCGGTCGAAACTCCTTCTCCGGAAGAAACGGAAGAGCGGGAAACTCAGCCCGAAGAAGAGAAAAAGGAAGAGGAAGAAGAGGAAGAACTTCCCGACGAATTCGGCGTTGCGGAACTCAGAAACCTGTTCCAGCAGACGGAAGGAAAGGTCGACAGGAAGCAGATCGCGCGTATCAACAAGGCGATCGACCGCGTACTCTTGAACGAGAGCACGGCGCGCGCAAAGAAGAAATCGGACGTCGCGCAGATACAGTTCCGTCAGAACGAGATAGAAAAAGAAAAGATGCTAAAAGAGATGGAAAAGGAAAAACTCGCGTTGGAGCGTTCTCTCGCAAAGAAAGAGAAGATCGCGGCAAAAGAGCGCGAGTCGCTTGAAAAACAGCGTGAACGCGATAAGCGCCGCCTTGAAAAACTCGAAGAGCAGATGAGAGAGAAGAGGGAAGAGGCGAGCGAAGCCGCGGCGGAAGAAGAACCGCGAGAGGACCTCGGCGAGGTCGAGGACCTTTCGGTAATGCCGATGCTTACCGCGCTTAAAGAAGAGAATGAGGAAGGCGCACCGGCAACCGACAGCGCTGATAAAGTCGAAGAGCCCGCCGCAAAAGAGCCTGCAAAAGACGCCGCCGAAGGTGAAGGAGAAACGCCGGAGGAAGCTGTGACGGATATCGCGGCAAGCGCGGGAGAAACGCCCGCAACGGATGTCGCGGATAAGGCAGAAGAACCCGCCGCCAATCCTGCGGCGGACGGAGAGGGAGAAGCCGCGCCCGGTACAGACAAGCCGGAAGGCGCGGGCGACGGACCGACCGACTGAAATGGAAAAGGCTGAAAAGAAAAAGAAAATCTCCGTGCCCGTGTTGATTACAAACATATTTGTAACGGCGCTGTTCCTGTTTGTTTTCGCATGTCTGCTCACGGTGACGATACAATATTTTACGGGTAAAGAGCCTACGCTTTTCGGGTACCGTTCTTTCGTCGTCGTGACTGAGAGTATGACCGGGACTTACGATAAGGGCGACGTTATCCTCGTCAAAGCGACGGACGGCGAAAAGCTCGCGGGCGATCCGTCCGCGCTGAAAGAAGGCGACGTAGTGACCTTTACCGCTCCCGAAGGTTTCGGCGCGGTGGAAGGGTACACCGTAACGCACAGAATAGTAAAAGCTCCGTACAAGGGCGAAGACGGAAGATATTATATCCGTACGAAGGGCGACGCGGCAGAGATTGCCGACGAGACTCCCGTGCCCGTCGAAAACGTGACCGGCATAGTCGTCGGAAAGAGCGAAGCCCTCGCGGGATTGCAAAGCGTGCTGAGAAGCAAGACGGGATTTCTGCTTATAATCGTCGTGCCCCTTGTCGCGATAGCGCTGTGGCAGATCGCGGTATTTGCGGTCGCCGGAGCAAAGAGCAGAAAAAAGGCTGCCGAAGGCGATACCGGCGGGAAAGAGCCGCCCGGAAAGCCGGAAGAGAGCGGCGAAAACGCTTTCAGCGAATCCGAGATAGAAGAAATAAAGAAAAAAGCGATAGAAGAATACGTTAAAAACAAAGACGGCGGACAGGACGGCAAGGACTGATCCGTTAAAAGGGGAAAGCGAAAGTCCGGGAATTATGAAAAGCGCAAAAGTTTTAACGCCTATACTCGTTCTCGTGCTGGTGTTCTGTATGCTGGCGCTGACTTTCGCATGGTTTTCCGCCGACACTCAAACGCAGACGACCGCCGTGTTACAGGCGGGCAGTTACATCAAAGTCGTCTTCGGCGAAGACGGCGACCTTCTGGTCAGCGAACCTTACAACGGGCAGAAGGGATACGACGACGGCGGGGTCGCTTATACAGACGCGGACAAGGCGTATCAGGCGTTTTACCATACGACTTTGCGTTTGCAGGGCGACAACGACCTGAGACTGAGAATGGAATTCACGTCGCTGCGTATAAAAGTCTCCGACACCTTCTATATGATGAACGCGGAAAGGACTCTCGGCGAGATAATCGCGAAATTCGACGGCTACGACCCCGGAAAGTCGCACGTCGGAAAGGTCGAGACGGTGACTACCGAAAACGGAGAAGAAGAGAAATTCACCGCGCCGGCGGACGGCAGCGCCGCGTTTTTATATACCGACGACGGCACGCTTGACGGCAAGGTGAAATATATCAGCCTCGACAAGGCGAATACCGACAAATTCTTCGCGCTCGCTTACGCTAAGATAACGAATACTACTTCGCCGTACGCTTACGGCACTTTCGTAGCGGAGGGAGGCGCGCTGGAATTCGTCCACGGTCCCAATCTGCCGGCAGGAGGCAGCGAGGTCGTGTCCGACTACACTTACGGCAAAGCCAATCCGATATGCGTAAGGATAACTTATTCGGACGAAGCATACGCAAAGACTTTCCCGTTCAGCGGCGACAGTTTCAAGGCTTCGCAGTTCAGGTTTGAGATAGTCGCGGCGGCGGATTACGCGTGACAAGCCGCGGGCTCAGCCGTATGTTGCGGCGAAAAATATAAGCGAGACGCGGCGGCGAGCGCGGCGCGGAACATGCTTAAACATTATTGAGAATACGCCCGTATACGGGTAAAAACAAGGAAGCGGATAATGAAAGGTCAGTTCACAAGGCTTATTATATTCATGACGGTATGCGTGCTGCTCGTCGCGGGCGTCACGGCGGCGACCTATGCCGTCTGGACGACCTCGGACGGCGGCTCTACCCCCGCGACCACGCAGACGGGCGAATGGGAAGACCCGTCTTACAGATACCTCGTGCTCGAAGTTTTGTTTGCGGACGGCTCTTCCTCGCTTGCGGAATATGCGGTCACGGACGGCGAAGGCGCGGATTTTTCCGCTTTCGACGTCGGACAGGCGGGCGCGGATAACGCGGTAAGCGCGACCGTTGTCGGGTACACGGGAATATTGACGACGCTTAAAATCCCGCCCTCGGTCACGGTCAGAGACGACGGCGGAAATACGAAAGAGATATCCGTCACCGCGATAGCTACCGGCACGGTAGAGCAGTACGACGGATTAAGACTTATAGAAGAACTGGAAATTCCGGCGACCGTCGCGACTATCGGGGACTTTTCGTTTATGTTCTGCGACAGCTTGAAAAAGGTGACTTTCGTTTCGGGCGGCGGCGCGCTTACAATGGGAAATATGTGTTTTTACCGCTGCGTAAAGCTCGATTATCCTTCCGCAGTCGACTTCGGCGGCAGAAGCGTTACGCAGGGGGACGACTGCTTCGCAAAATAGAGAAAGGGCGCGGACGCGGGATTATGCGCAAATCCGCCTCTTAAGACCGGATAAACGCGGCGCGGAAAACCAAAAACCCGATACTTATCCGCAATTTTACGTTGAGAATATTTTTTTCGGCTGCCGGGCGCGCCGCGCGCAAAATGCCGGCTGCCGCTTTTTTATCCGCTTGAAACGCAAAAATATCGCATTTTATACCGCGGCGGTCGGCGCTTTCGGTTTGACCTCGCCGCCGGTCGGGGGCGCCGTTTCCGCGCGGAGGTATTTTCACGCGCCCCCGGTTTAAGCGAGATTCAAATGCTCCGAAAGAGACTGTTTTTCTTTTTGCATAAGCGTTTTAAGCCGAAAACCGACTGCCGTATTGTAAATTTTTTATTAAAAATGTAAAATATCATTATCGGGTATTGACAGCCGGGTTTCTTAGTTATATTATTATATATATAAATAAAGTCAAGACAAGGTCGGATAAGGGGATATGAAAAAAAAGACTGTCGTCACAGCTGTTATTTTCGTCATTCTTATCGCGCTGGTGGGCATCGGCGCGGCGTTTGCGTTTTTTTCCAACGAAAGCGATTCCTCTTATCTTACCGTAGACTCCAACGATCAATTCAGTATAAGCATAGGTATCGGCGAGACCCAGGGTCAACTGGTGCCTGTAAAGGCGGTCAACGACAATACCGCGGCAGGTAATATCTCCGATTCGGACGGCGTAAGGATAGACGTGCCTTACGTTATCGGCGAGGCGGAAGAAGGCGTCACCGCGATGAAGGTCGTCGTCTATGCGTCCGGCGCGGTATGGCGCGGCGCGGACGGAGAGGAGCTTCCGGAAGAGATACAGGCTTATATGCAGGGAAAGCTGGACCTTTGTCTGTACGACGCGGACGCTCTCGGCGAGGGGGAGCAGCCTTCTTACAACTGGAGCAACGCTTCCGCGGTCTTTAATTTTACGGACCCTACGGCGGGCGCAACGGGTACTCTTCAACTGGCGATAAGGTTCAACGTTACAGACGAGCTTCTGCCGGAAGAAATAATGAATTCCACCGTCACCGTAAGCGTGACTTCGGAGTTCGTCAGAACATAAAAACCGCGTCGGCGACGGCGCGATAACGGGTCGGGGGACCCGTCGGCAAAAGGCAAGGCTTACTCGTCGGACAACGGGCAAACATCATCGGCTTGACAACGGATAAGGAACAGGGAAATTATGACAAACAATGCCGCAAAACGCAGAATATGGCTTACGGCGACGGCTGTTATTATAACGGTCGCGCTGTTGCTGTCGTGCGCTTTGGCGGCGTTTTTCTATACGCGCACGGGCGGTACGGGCGCGGGTACCGTCGCGGAAGGAGAGGGGGCGGATGAGATAAGCGCGACCCCGGTGTATTCTTACGGCAAACCTGCCGAAGAATATATAGGAGAGTATTATCCGATCACCAATTACAACGAACTTATAGGCTTCATCGGCGGTACGACAACGACTTTATCATACGGCAAGCTGATGAATAATATCACGATAGGAAGCGGAAGAGACTATACTCCTTCTACGGGACTTGTGCTTGCCGCAGGCAGAACTCTGGACGGCAACGGATTCACGATAGAAGCAAATCACGATCCTCATTCAAACCCGATAAATGCAAGTTACAGCGGCAACGGAGCGACGGTCGGCTCTGACAAATCCACGATAAGCGACTGGTTTTCTTACGCCAAGAGGGGAAACGATTCTACCGCCACGGTTGCAGGCAATACCACCGTGGGCGTCAGCGATATAGTTGCGGTCAACTACGGCACTATCAAAAATCTGACCGTTACGGTTGGAGGCTCGGTTGAGAGAGTTTATATCGCTCCTGCAGACAACAACAACAACGTAAGCATGGGCGTCATCGCCGGAATAAACGCGGCGACGGGCGTGATAAGCAACTGCAAAGTCGAGGTCAATCAATACTACGGCTTTGTCGGCAGTTACTACTACGTACAGAGAATATACACCTGGATTCCTGCCGGATACAGGTTCGACAAAGGTGCTATTTCCACACAGGGTCTCGTCAGCGTGGGCGGCGTATCGGGATCAAACCTCGGCGTCATAGCGGACACGCAGGTCTCGATCAACAATAAGCTGGGCGCATTTAGAGAGTACATGAATTTCAGAGGAGAGGAAGTTCCCAACGATAGCATAGGCACGGGCGCGGTTGGCGGCGTGACGGGTATAAACGACGGAGGCACGATAAGCGGAATTGATCTCAATATTTCTGCTAACGGTAGGGTGAACAACGACTCGTGGCATACTTCGACAAGCTATACCGGAGGGATAGTCGGACTTGCAAATCTGACGTCTTCCACTCAGACTTTCGACGTGAACGGCAGCGGTAAGTCGGTCAAGGCAGGCAAGGTACAGAACATATCTCTCAATATCGACAGTTCTGCGGCTGCGGTATCGGAAGCGCATTATTATAGCGGCGGCAGGAACGACTCGGGTTCTATCAATTCTGATTCTTACGCCGCTACCGGGAATTGGACGGGAGTTATAACGGGCATGGCGGCGACCGAAGGTTCCGAGCTCGCGCAAGGCATAAACGTATACGATTCCACATACGCTAGCCGCGGTTATTTCAGAAATTATGCTGCGTCCGAACTCAACACGACGCTTGCTTTTTCCAGCTCGGATATGCCGCTCCTCGGCAAAGGCAGCAGTATCAAAGCGTCTGTAAACCACTTTACGTTCAATGCGTATCTCGCCGGCGCGACGGCATACGGGAACACTGCGACGGCAGCGGAACTTCTCGGCAGTAATTACAGTTGGGTGTGGAATACGAAAATAAGCGGTAATACCGTGCAATCGGGTCTTCTCGTAAACATGGACGTAAATACCGCATATTCCTCAACGCTCGAAGGCAACGTCCCGATTTTTTACAGGACTTACGCTCTCAACAACGGCGTGCAGATTTATGAAGAAACAGCCGATTCGTCCGCGACCGACGGTCTTAATTACGCCGCTTGGCTTTTGGTTGATCCTGAATATTCTTCCTATAACATATACAGCGAATACAAATTGGTGAATTTCGTAAGCGCAACGTCGCTGAACAGATTCACCGCTGAAAATCCTTCCGGGAACGAAGGATATGCTTACGCGCATAAAGTTTACCTGACCCAGGCGTTCACTCTCGACAACTCCGTAAATGCCGCGCGCGTTCTGCAAAATTGGAAAACCATAGACGGCGGACTCAATCAGATCACCGTAACGGGTCTTAACAATACCGCGGTCAGCGTCGACGGAATAAACGCTTTAAGCGATTTTATAGCGGTAAACAGAGGTACGATAGTAAATCTCAGCATAGCTTATTCGGTCGCGCGCGGCGCGATCTCCGCGAGCGGCGATACCGCGTACGGTTTCGTCGCCGGCGTGAACTACGGCACGATAGCTCCCGCGACTATATCGACAAGCGCGGTTGAGCTTTCCGGCAACAGTCCGACGTCTCTGCTTTATCTGGGCGGCGCGGTCGGTTACAACTGCGGAAGCATGTCGGGCATAACTCAGACCGTGGCGGGGAATATGACGATATCCGGCAGCGCGAAACAGGCGTTCCTCGGCGGCGTTATCGGCGTGAATACCGGCGCGGGCGCTTTGCAGACGGCGGTGCTGAACGGCAGTTACGACGCGACGGTGCAGGCGACGGCGGGGTCGACTTACGGCAACTACGTCGGCGGCTTTATCGGCGCGGGCGTAAACAGCGGATCGGTTTCCACGCAGGGCAACGTTCTGACCCTTACCCAGACGCAGGAGGATCCTTTCGGCGACTGGCTGTATGCGGGTAAGCAGAGAATTCAGCCTGATGAAAATTCGTATACGGGTCTGTTTGCGGGACTTATCACATCAAGTCCGTCTTATAACGCTGTCTCCAATCCTTACATAAACGGTCTCGTCGCGGCTGCGCCCGATCTTGACGAAGCGGTCGGTTGGTTCAGTCCTGTAAAGGGAGTTATGACCCTTGCGGGTTACGCGGCAGGTACTACGGGCGCAAGCGGAAAGTATGTGGCTTCCGATCTCATAAGAGGTCAGGTCTATACGGTTCAGGACGCGTCCGACGCTTTCGTTTCAAAGATCCTTACTGACGTCTACTGGGCGCCGACGACAAATATTTACAGATTTACAGTCACAAGCCGTGCGTACAACACCAACTGGGCGCTTACGCCTTACGACTCCGGTTATCGGAATTTCGTGAATTACGGCTCGCCGTTGAATTCCGGCGAAACATTTGATACGGCGTGGACTTACGAAAACAACAACAACGGCAGTTACGCTTATACTTTCGACGCGGGACTTTACGTGCAGAACAACGACGCGTCGTCCAACCCCGACTATCTCGCGCCCGTAGTGGGCGTTGAACTGATATACAGAATGAACCTGCAAAGCGGTGTGTCCGCAGGCGATACGACCAACGCGGACGACGCGCTGACCCTTTTCCTGAGCGGAGAGTCCGCGGGATTCGAACATATGAATCCGAACAACGGATATAAGGCTTTGTGCGCGGGCGCGAGCGGCGCGTACGGCGACAACAGCGGCGACCCGTGGATGGTGAACGGAGGCAGGAACATCGTGTTCGACAAGCCTTACGGACTCGACGGCAGTCACAACGGAGGAATGTCGGTAAGCATTACCGGCGACGCGACCTCTTACGCGCAGGTATGGGACGAAGAAAGTCAGAGTTACGTTGCCGCGGAATTCATCGCGGTCAACAACTCGTCGATAAACGCTCTCAAAGTCACCGTAAACGGAAACAAGACTTATTCGTCGGCGGACGGACTTGTATATTCGCATCTCGTCGGCGTAAACAACGGCACGATCTCGACGTGTACGGTTACGGTAAACGGCAACGTTTCGCTTTCGACTGCCGGGGCGGCGGTCTACGGCTCGCTGGTCGGCATAAACAACGGCACGGTATCTACGTCGTCCGCGACTTTGAGCGGCAGCGTCGGCATATCGGGCGGCGGAATAAGCTATGCGGGCGGCGCGGTCGGTATCAACAGGGGAGTTGCGGACGGTACGGTCGTCAATTTCGACGGCGGCGCGATTTCTCTTACCAATTCGGGCGGCGTTTTTGCGGCGCTGGGCGGCGTTATCGGTTTGCAGGATTCCGCAAGCCTTTCCGACGTGCAGGCGGCGGGCTACGGCGCGACGCTTACGGTCGGGAACCTCGGCGCGGCGGGCGGCGTTATCGGCGCGGCCAACGCCGGAAGCAACGGTACGGCGGTCGTTGCCGGCATGGTCAGCGCGGCGCAGACGACGCTTGCAAATATTTCCAACGCCGTTTACGGAATGGAACTCAACGCGGACAGCGGATACAAAGGACTGATCGCGGGATCGCTGGGCGAAAGTTCCGTAAGAGACGGCGCGCTTTCCGGCGTTGCGGCGTTCTATCCGGACGAGGTAGCGGCTTACGCGGTGCCGTGGACGACGACCGCGACCGGTGCGATCTCAATGTACGGTTACGGCAGCGAGGATCCTCTCGAAGGCATACTCTTCAAGATAAGCGATTACAGCGACGACGGAGGCGCGGAGTATCTGACCGACCGCACTATAAGCGTAAACGGCGCGGCTAAGTCGTTCACGTTCGACATATCTCAGATAGCGGGGCTTACGGCTTCGTCGCTGACCTTTGCCGCGAAATATTATTATTATGATTCCGAAGGCGCGCTGACTAACGACGCGACTTATACGGGCGTTCCTTCTCTCGGCGGCGCCGTCTGCACGACGGCGATAAACGGGACTTACGCAAACAGCGCTTCTTACGTTCCGACTCTCGACGTGCTGATAGATTATGCGGTCACGCTGAATAACGGCGAAAATCAGCAGCTCGTCGACTTTATGAGGGGGGCGAGCGACGCAGGATTTGATTCTTACGCGGGTGCGAGAAAGGCGAATATAGTCGCTTCCGCGGCGTTTACTCTTGACTCAAACACCGCCGCGCTGCGCGGCACGACGTCGGGTAAGGGTAAAGAGCTGTCGGGACAGGGTAACACGATCAATATTTCGGGCACGCTTCCGACCGCGACTTACGACGGCGAGACCGTCGCCGGCGGCTTCTTCGCGGTGAATAAGGTGAAGATATCGGGCGTAAGCGTCGCGACGACCTCAGATCTGCGCCCGAGCGGTTATGCGTTCGGTCTGCTTGCCGGAGTAAACGAAGGAGAGCTGACCGACGTAGAGGCAAGCTTTACGCAGAGCTTAAACGCGAGCGTAAACGTCCTTGGCGGACTTATCGGTCTGAACAAAGGAATTATCGACGGCGCGACCGTCACTATGAACGGCGTAAGCGCGTCGTACGGCGACAAGATCGCGTTCGGATCTGTCGCGGGCGTAAATACCGCGGCGGTATCTTCATCGACGGCGACGCTCGCCGGCACTTATACGCTGACTTCCGCAAGCATTTATTCGGGCGCGGCGATAGGCGAAAACAGCGCGTCGCTCAGCGACGTGACGGTCACGTTCGCAGACGCGGCTCTCACCGCCAACCCGACCTCTGCGGCTTATGCGGGCGGCGTGGTCGGCATGCAGAGCGGAGGGTCTCTTACCGACGTCGGTACGGCGGGCGGCTCGCTGAAAATGTCTGTCACTTCCGGCAGCGGTTACGTCGGCGGCATAGTCGGTATAATCAACACGGGCGCAGGCGAACAGACGGTGGCGGGGCAGAGCCTTTCCGCCTCGTCGATGAGCGGAGTTTACGCGGGCGTTTACACTTCCGCGATATACGGAACGGTATTTAAAGGACTTATCGCCGGCGCGGTCGGCAGTATCGCGAGCGGCAGCATACAGGGCGCGACGGCGCACTATTACGAAAACGGTTACACGCCGGGAGACTTCACGATCCCGTGGTTCGCTGCAGAAGAGGGAGTCGTCTCCATGTACGGCTTCAACGCTGCGAACGCGGATACGACTTATGCGGTCGGCATGCTTTTCAAAATGAGCGATTACAGCGACGACGGCGCGGCGGATTTCGTGAAGGGCAGGACCCTTTCGGGCAGCGCGGGAGCGGCGCAGATCTATTTCCCGATCTCTGATTTCGGCGGAGCGAACGATCTGTCGATAGCGGTGAATTACGTCAGCTGGCAGGGCGGAGAAAAGAATGTAGCCGAAGTCGCGACGCTTACACCGACTGCGGACGTCTCTTACAGCGAAAGCAGAGTCAACGGCGGCGGCGACTTTGTGCCGACGATAGACTTTTTCGCCTCGTATTCGGTCGACATAACCGCGGGCACAGAAGGAGACTGGCAGAACGCCGAGGGCATAGCGAACAGCTTGTTGTTCTGCTTTATAGACGGCGTGGGCGAAAATCAGCTTTACGCGGGCGCGCAGGTCGGCAACGTCACGGAAGACATACTTGTCGACAAGCCGATGAACGGCTACGTGACGATGTGCGAGGGCAAGACCTTGCAAGGCAACGGACACACTTTGAATATGAGCTGGGTCGGAGATACGACAAACGGCAATTTCGTGTTGCAGCAAAACGACAGGGAAAAGGACGACGCGGAGGCGATCACCAGCTCCGGAGGCGGCTACGTTCAGGTAGATGCGGGCGGCGGAACGACAGGCGCGATCGGCGGACTTATCGCGGTCAACTACGGCAACGTAAACGGTTTCAACGTCGTCCACGAGAACAACTCTGCGACGACGGCGGGATATGCGTTCATCGCGGCGGCTGACGCTGCGGCGGGCGTGCTCGTCGGCGTGAACTTCGGCACGGTCGAAAACGTGACTTACGACGATTCCACTTCGGGCAGCATGGTCAAGTTGTTCGGGCAGGGCGGCTCCGACGTGATATTCGGCGGCATAGTCGGCGTAAACGCGGGCAACGTTTCCAACCTGAAGCTCAACGGGCGCAGCGCGGTCACCGTCGACGGAGACGGGGACGCGGTTTACGGCGGCGTGCTGGGCGCGAACTACGGCGCCGCGGAAAATATCGTGCTGAGCGATTCCGGCAGGAACTCGATCGGACAGGTAGGAACGGGCGTTTACGGCGGCGCGGTCGGCGCGAACTACGGCGCGCTCAACGACGTATCCGTAACGGTGGGGACAGCGATCGCTGAGAGCGATTATCTGTCTATACTTAAAGCTACCCCCGATAACAGGAGAATATATCTGTCGGCAGACGATTTGAGCATATGGGGCGGCGTGCTGGGATACAACTCCGGCACGGTAAACGGCGCTACTTTAATCGCCAACGTCAATTACGGTATGGCGGCGGGCGCGGGTCATCTGTCCGCCGGCGGCGTGGTCGGTATGAACGACGGCGGGTCGCTTTCCGGTTTGAACGCGACGGGCTGGGGCGGTTTCTTCGTGGCGTCGACCGGCATTATGATGACTGAGACAAAGAGCGTGTTTGTCGGCGGTCTCGTCGGCTCGATGAACGCGGACGGCGCTTCGCAGATAGGATTTATAAGTTTTGAAAACAATACGGCGAGAAAGGCGACCCTGACAGACGGCGTGTTCGCGCTGAGCGGCGGCATGGTCACGATGAACAGCTATTCGGTCGGCATGACCAGGTACGGTTACGTGACGGGCGCGCTGGCGGCGACGTATGCGGATATTCCCGAAGGCGCGGTGGCGAATACGTTCTGGTTTATCCCCGATAAGCTCAAGAGCGTGGAAGGAGACGACGCGGAAGTTCTGCCGGCGTTCCACGGCGGCAACGCTGCTTATCCGACCTACATAAGCGTGTTCGGTATGGCTCCGTCCGACTGGCTGTCGAACGGCATTACGGACAATAAAGCGGAATTTGCGGTGAACAGCTACGGCTTCAACCTCGTCGACTCCGACGACAACCCGATAAACTACCTGACGATGGACGCGACGATAACCTCGGGAGTGCTTACCCTCACCGTACACAAGCCGTCCGGAGAGATGTTTATCTCTACGCCCGATTTCAACAGTACGGTTACCGGCAGCGGAGGCACCGGCACGGGCAGCGTCGGTACGGGCGGCGGGTCGGCTCAGACTCTGACGTTGTCCAACGCCGGCAATAAAGGCATAGGTTACGTCACCTTCTCGTTTGAATCCGGCGTTTACGCGTTGACGGACAGCGATTATTCGGAATTCACGCAATATATGATAATAAGCTTCCTCAGCACAAAGCCTTTCGGTACGGTAACGGGAAGCGGCGTCGGCAATTATTACACGTACTCTACGGTCGACGGCGAGGTCTCGCGTTCGATAGGCGATTCTGTCTATCGCGCATACCAGGTCTGGTCGGGCGCGACGGAAATGAGGATACAGGGCAGCAACAAGACGGTTGAGATCACCGCCGTGCCGTCGGAGCCGCTTGTACTCGGCGCGGGCAAGACATTCAACGGCGGGCAGGACAACGGCAACAGGATATCGGTCGTCTCTCCGTTTGAGAACAATATAGTGGAATACACGTTCGGCGGCGACCTCGAAGGGGTAAAACAGAAATACCTCGTCGTCAGCGAATTCATCGCGGTCAACTACGGTACGTTCACCAACGCGAACGTTTCGATCCCGGGCACGGACGGCAACAACAATATCACAAAGAACGCCAGCGCAGTCCTCGCATATTCGGGCGCGAGCACGACAGATCTGACCGGCTTTATATTCGGTCTGCTCGTCGGCGTGAACGAAGGAGAGGTCTCGCAACTGGGCGGTTACAGCTTCGACAGGACGATAGAGCTCAACTGCGACGTCGGAACGAATAAGTATAATTCGATATTCGGCGGCATGGTCGGCGCGCAGTCGGGCGCGAACGCGGTCATCGACGAGATCGGCGATATCACGTTCGGTACGGATACGGCGGGGGGCGGCATCACGATGAGCGGCTCCGCGAACCTTATCGCGGCGGGCGGCGTGGTCGGTATAGCCATCGAAGGAAAGATAAGCAACTTCAAGGTAAATCTTAAATCGGAAAGCTCGATCACGATCGACGCTTCGCACAATACGGCTGCGGTCGGCGGTGTGGTCGGAGATCTGCGCGGGCAGCTTTCGGACGTTATTTTCGAATCGGAATACAGATCTGAGATGAAGATATCCGGCACCAACGCGAACGGCGTCGCGGCTCTCGCGAACATGGTCGGCGTGATCAACTCTTTCAGCCCGACTTCGCTCGCTTCGATAGAGCGCGTTAAAGTCATCGGCGTAGGCTATCTGTACAACGGCATAAACGAAGACGGCACCGTCACGACGTCGTCGATAAATCTTTATACTGCCGGCGTCGTGGCTTTGGGCGCCAACTACGGCAACGTGGACGCGGACAGCGTAGCAGCCATGCCGGAAGGAGAACTGAAGAACAAGGCGCAGCAGGTCGTCAACGCGTACGGCGCGATACTGCCGGCTAAGCTGGACAGCGTGTACGTCGACTTCCAGGGCTACGTCAGGGCTAAGGCGAACACCAACGTCGGTCTTATCGCGGCGCGCCTTCTGAACGGAGTGACCGCGAGTGTAGACGCAGACGGCAACGCAAGCAACGCTGCCTCCAACGTAAATACCGATTATATCAAGAATCTCGTCTGGCAGGTGGATTATGAGGGCGACAGCAATTGGACGAACAGCGCGAATTACGCTGATTATACTGAGACTTTGGGTTCCAACACGGCGGTTGCGATACTCGGTTACGCGCCCGTGACGATAGATTCGACCAATCCCGACCTGCGCGGCGCGGGTATGAGACTGTGGCTGACCAACAACCTGTACGACGCAAGGAGTTCGGTCGCCGATATGGTCGTCACCTGGACGTCCAACGGCAATCTGAACGCGGCGGTGACCACCAACATGGCATGGCAGAGCCTTGCCGTTTCGTCGGTGTATTACGACGAAAGCGGCGCGGATCTCGCTTCCAGATTCCGGACGATACAGACATATTCGACGTACGGGGCGGCGGCGCAGCTTACCGTCGCTGTCAACGTTGCCGAAGCGCTGTCGAAGATAAAGAGCTCCTCGGCTGTCTTCCCCAACGGCATTTATATGCTGAGGCTGACTTTCAACGAGGTTTATATTTACAATCAGAAAGAACTCATCGCGTTCTTCTCTCTGCCGACGTCTTACGACAATCTTGAAGGCAGCGGCGGCAACCAGTATTATGCCGAAGTGGACGGCATAATCGGTTCGTGGACGGGAGAGCACGGCACGAAAGAGAGCTACAGAAACGCGGAAATAGGCATTCTCGCCAACGATATCGAAATAAATTACGGACTCGTCCGCGTTACGATGAGCCCGAATAAGATACTCGACGGCAACGGCTATACGGTTACGTTCAACGAAAGCGGCACGCTTGCGACAAAACGCCTGACGCCGGATACGGACGATAAGAACTACAGCATCCTTATGCCTGCGGGCGTGACGGGAACGGCTTCGGAATACGATCCCAATTATAAGTACGGCAATGTTAACGCAAGCTTTGCGCGGTATGTCGGCGGAACAAACGTGCTGAACGCCACGGATATAAGCGCGCTCAATACGCTGAACAAAGTGGGTATAAGAACAGGCGGCATGTTCGTGGGCAGAAACCTCGGTACTATACAGAACGTGAATTTTGTCGTTCCGAACAGCGTGAATATGTCCAACGAAAACTACGGTACGCTCACGCTTACGGGTATCGTATGCGCGGTAAACGCAGGAACTATCGACAACTGCACTCTGACGGTGAACGAAGACGTAAAAGTAGGCACTTACAGATATACCAACAGCAATACCGATATCGCAAACGAGGTGGAAGACAAGTTGTCCGGAGGATCGAGACCGTGGATAAATACCGCGGCGATTTCCGGCGGATTCGCGGGTATACAGTGCGGTACGGACTCAAAACCGTCATATATCTCCAATTGTACGGTAACGCTCAGCGATGGCAGCGAGTTCAGGGCGGAATCGCAGGTTTCTTCGTTCTATTGGCTCAGCAGACAGGATAACGTTTACGCTTATGCGGGCGGCGTCGTAGGCTGGCTGACGAGTGACAGCACGATCTACAACGTTACTATAAACGGCAGCGGTACGATGACCGCGTGGGGCGAGCTCAATATGGGTGGCAGCGGAAGCGGCTTCAGCAGCGGCAGAAAGGTCACCAGCGCGGGCGCGATAGTAGGGCTCAACTCAGATCACCTGAATTATTCAATAAGCCAGAACGACGGCGAGTACGGCTTGATAGACGGCGTTATCTGCAACTGGAACGGCGCGACATATTATCTCACGACTTCCGGCGACAACATCTACCAGTCGGGCAGAATGAATTACTATATGGGCGCGCAGCTCGTCGGTATCGCGGAACAGGGCACTCTCAACAACATCTATTTCATGTACGGTATCGACAATTACAAGACCTTCCATCAGGATAACTGGTATTACGGCGACAACGTCGCGGCGAGAAAGGCGAGCGCGGATTTTGCCGACAAATACGAGTATATAGTTTCAAGATCCGTAGAGTTGCTGTCGCGCAGCAAGGAAGAATTCGCATACGATCAGATATATGCGGTCGCAAACGACGGCGCTTCGTCGAGTATAACGCTCGTAGCTTACAGGAACAACGGCAACGCAGACGACGTCATCGTCAACAGAGGCGATACCGCGTACGGCAACGGACTGATAGAATTCACTTTCGACAACTACGCGAATTATCAGGATCAGATCGACAGCAGCGATTTCGGCGGTACGGGCTTCTCGATATACGTTTCGCCGGCGGCGAACACGTTTAACGCGGCAAACTCCTATTTTACGAGGATAACCGCGACTCTCGACAGCGGCGGCGACAAGAATAAAGACTATGTCGGCGCGCGCGCGGCAGCGATGATCACCGGCAACAATACCACGGACTGGAACCGGACGTTCAAACCCAACAACGTATATATCTACGAGGTCGGATTCGGCAGCGACGACGGCGTTGAGCTGGATATGAACGACCCGGACGCAAGCGCGTATCTGTCTTTCCAGACAAAGAGCATTACGTCTGACGTTGCCGTCAACATATCGCTCAAGACAGACAACATGGGCGCGCAGTTCGTATGGTCGATAACGGAGACGTGGATGTTGAGCGACGACCCGTTGCCGCAGGTAAATCAGCTTACTTATTACGACAACGTGACTTCGCTTGAACAGGCGAAGCAGAACAATACTTTCAACAGAATTTTCGATCGCGAAAACGATGGCGCGGACTACATATTCACATATTATCTGGGTCTTGCGGTCAAGATAGCGATGGACGAAAACCGTTATTATTACAATGAGGACGAGGGCGTATTCTACGACAGCGTCGCGAAGATATACGACGGCACGACGATCGACGACCCGATGCTGTATTACGCGGACGAAGAAGGCAACCCGATCAATATGCCGGATATAGGACTCGGCGAAGTATCGGCAAGCATCATGTCGCCGTCTTATTACATAGACAACGATGAAGGAGTCGCCGTCGGCGTAAGCAAGGCGAATACAGACAATGCCGGCGCGTACCGCATAAGGATAAGCTTCAGTTCCGAAGGCGGCGAAAATTCAAAGGTGAACACGACCAACCGTACTATCATGTTCTCCGATTTCGATCATATCGATATATATACGGTCGTACTGCCGAAGGGCGTTCAGCAGACAGGCGTTTCCGTGTCCAAGACTTACGACGGAACGGTTTTATACAACGATTCGACGACCGTGTTCAACGGTATGATCAGCGGCGACGCCGTCTCCCTCGACGCCGGCGAATATACCGTCTCCAACGCGGGCAGCGGCTATATATTCAAGGCAGGTTTTACTGAATTCACGTTCAGTTACGCCGTGATGAACGGCGGCACTCTTGAGATTAAGACCGCGACGATCCCGCTGTTCGCGGGAAGCGGAGACACGGGGAATTACGCCCCGGCGACTTCTGTACAGACGGGAGCGTTGACCCTTGTCGACGGCGCGACGGCTTTCTATGTTCAGCCGACCGTGAATTACAAGGGCACGATAAACAGAAAGCAGATAGCGCTTTCGGACGTCGACCTCGATATGTACGGCGAAGAGTTTATCGAAGGCGGCGTCACCCCGCCGATAGAATACGACGCGCTTACGACGTACGACACCGCGGCGTTCCGCGAAGGGTCGACGATACTTTTAAAGAGCCTGACGTTGAGTTCTGATAATTCAGAGCTGATAATGCAGGGTTACCGCGCAAACGAAAACATAAGATTTACGATAACCTTCATAAAGGACGGCAGCGGGTCTTCTCTGCACAGCGTAAAGGACTACGGCACGTACAGCGTATATCTGAATATTCTTGACAGCGGCAACTTCACTCTGTACGAAAACAATACCGAACAGGAAAGCATGTACCTCGGTCAGCTTTCGATAACTCCGTACGCGATACAGACCGCGGACGTCACTTACGTTATAGAAGACGGCTTCCTCAGCAAGATATTCGACAACACAGGCGAGATACCGTTCACGATCAATGAGGAAAATCTGAGGATTGTCGCAAAGAACGGTTATGAGGTGCAGCCCGACGAATACGATCTGACCGTCGGCGCGATGTACACGACGAACAAAAATTCTTCTTCAAGCGTCACCGCAAAGGACGCGGGCGAATACGATATCTATTTCAGGATATCCAACTTCACCTGTCCGCTGGGTAACTATACGCTTGAAAACATGACCGTGTCGTTCGTCGATTCGACAGGCAACAAGATAAGTTATTTCGTGCTTCCCAAGGAAATAACGCTGAGTGCGGCTACAAAGGAATTCGACGGCTCCTACAATGCGGATCCGTCCGTCACGACCTTTACTTACGAGGAAGGCGAAGGACCGGTCGACGGCGCTAACGACGTGTTCGGCCTCGAATACGAGAAGGTCGACGCGGGCGCGAACATAAACGTCACGTTTACGAACACTTCGTATCTGACGCTGAACGGAACGCGCTATACGGTGATAGACGTCGTCAGCGGCTCCAACAAGGACACGGACAACTACTGCGTCTCTTCAGAGACGGTTGCAAAAGGAAATATCACGCCGGTAAAAGTCACGCTGATAAGCGCGAAGATGATTTATAACAACAGAAATTATATCGATTACCGCGCAGAAGGCACAGAAGTCGTGATACATGACGATAAGGGCAATACGGTGAATATTTATCCGGCGGCGACGTTCGACAATAAGAACGCGGGGCAGAATAAGACCGTCGCGTTTACGACGACGACTGAAACGATCGCGGGCACGAGGTACTCCGTGCTGCAGAATTCGACTTACGTCAGCCCGGCTCCGGCTACTACGGGCGTCGGCTTTGCGGGCAACTATTACGTTGAGAAAACGTCGTGGGCAGGCGTCGGAGAGATCGTCAAAAACACCATTTCGGCAGAAAATATCGAAGGCAATATCACGATAGTCCAGATAGAGGACGGCGGCTCGGCAGTCGTGTCGGGCACTCAATATCTGTTTGAGGACCTGTCCGGAAAGTCGTATACGTACCGCTACGGCTATATAGTCGGTTTTGAGATAAATTCCAACGCGGTCATTATCGAAGACGATAAGCTTGAAGATCATCTTACCGTGCGCGTGACCAATACGACAAATTCGGTCAACGGCTACGCGGGCACTTATACGCTCGAACTCGTCATCACCAGCAGCGACTACGACTGGGATGACAACGTCCAAGATTCGGACATCGAGGTGGACAATTTCAGAGTTAACAAGCAGACGCTCACTTCGGCGAACATAAACGCGTCGCTTTCCAACAGCGTGTTTACGTATCGCACCTCCGCGACCACGATAACTCCCGAATTTTCCGTGACGGACAGATACGGCAGGAGGATCACATCGTCGGACGGGCTGACTTACAGTATGAGTACGCTTACGAACAGGAACGAGAATTTCCAGAGGTCGTATGCGAACGGTTCGACGCTCGACGTCGGCGACTACTATTTCGCTCTCACGCCGAGATTTTCGACTGAGGATAATAAGAATTACGCGTATTCCGGCAGCGGTAAACAGCTGGAATTCTCCGTGACCCCGTACAGACTTGCGACGATCTCCGCGCGCAAGGAGTTCGACAACACGACGTCGTTCACGACTGCCGGCAACGAGGCTGTGTTCACCGGCATATCGGGCGGCGAACCGTTTACCCCGTCGGGCAGATTCAATTCAAAGAACGCGGTCTCGCAACAACTGACGCTCGAATTTGTGGAAACCACGATAAACGGCTCTTCTTACAAGTTGCTCAAAGACGCGGACGGCAGCGTTACCAACAACACGTGGGACGCCGCTACGGGTACTATAATGAGATACACGATCTCCGCAAACGAGCTCAACACTTATCTGTCCGGCTGGGTCAAGGATATGACTGAAAGGCAGACGCTGCCGATAAAGAACGGCGCCGCCTTTGAATACCGTTCCGACAGCGCTTCCGGATATACCCAGGATCATTTCCTGTTCGACGCGAGCGGAATGAGCTACGGCTTTACCGCGTCGTCGAGAACGGCGGTCTCTCTCGGCATAACCCAGAACGGCAGCATCGTCGAGACTTTGCGTTTCATCGTTACGGTCAAGAGTGGTACGGCGACTTATACGTTCGGATCGGGTGATCCGACTCCGGTCGTACTGCCTGCGGGCGTTTACAGCGTAAGCGTTACCGTAAATTCAAACAACTTCACGCTCGATTCCGGCGCGGGCAACGGCTCGTTCACGATAGGAAAGCAGGAGATCAGCGGCGGCGGCGCGTCGGGCAGCGCGAACGTATTTATCGTGCTGAACAACGAATTTTCTTATATCTACGGCGAAAGCGGATTCAATCTGCCGACGGTCGAAGATATAAAGTTCGATTATACGATGAGCATTATCGACAAATACACCGGCAAGGTCGCGGCGACTTACACCGCCGCCGATGCGGTGATAGGTCTTATCGAATTTACGACGGCGGCAGATTCGGCAGAATTTCTGACTGCGCTTTCCGGTCCGCTGTACGTCGGCGGTTACTATGTCTGGGCGAGCGAATTTGCAGACGAAGTGCTTGCCAACTACGCGATCCCTGAGGGCGCTAAGATAGCGGTCTACGTCGCGGGTACGGCGGTGCCCGAAGTTCCCGACCCCGAAGAGGGTGAGGAAGGCGAGGAAGGAGAAGAGGGCGAAACGGGCGGTACCGTCGTTGTAATTCCTTCCGTAGAGGCTGCTCCCGCATATTTCATACTGCCGCGCGCGCTCAATATAACGAGCGTCGAAAAGACTTACGACGGCACTGATTCGTTTGAAGGAGCGATTCTGACGAGCGACGCGATAACTGCCGACGGACTTACCGCGACTTCGCTCAACGGCGTTTACGCTTCGGTTAACGCGAATTACGACAGCTCCGGCACAACGTATATCGACGGCAACAAGGGCAGCGATTTCCTCAAGATAAACGTTGTCGCAATCACCGTGAACGGCAGGATATATTACGCGCTTGCGGCTGACGGCGCGGCGGGCAATTACTGCCTTGCCGGAGAGCCCGAAAACGGAGTGATGACGGTCGCCGGCGCAAAGATAAAGAGAGTGGCGGTAGAAGGCTCGGCGATGAGCCTGACTTCGGACACCTTTGAAACGGTTTACGGCTCGGGCGAAAGTCCCGTGCTTCCCGACGTTACCGCGCATTTCGGCACAGCGACGGAGATCGTCTCTTATACCGCGGACAACGTGATCTACAAACAGGGCGGCGAGGTCGTGACTCCGGCGAATGTCGGCGGCTATGAGATGTATCTGACCGACATTGCGTTCGACAACTACGAGGTAACCGGCGGTCTTACCGGAGGCGTGCTCGTGAACGCCGGCCGCGCCGTTGACGGCGGTGAAGAGGAAGGCGGCGAGACAGGCGGAGAGAGCGGCGGAGAAACGGGCGGTGAGACCGGAGAAGAAGGAGGGGAAGACGGAGAGCCCGAAGAGCCCGCGGAGGTTTACACTTATTATATAGCGCCGCAGGAGATAGTTATTTCAAGCGTTGTCAAGTTCTACGATAAAGGCGTTGAATTTGCATACTACGGCGAGGACGAGGACGGAATTTCCGCAGACGTCACCGTGACCGACGCGGAAGGCAACGATATCGTAGACGAAGAAGGCAATCCGATCGTCCTGCGCGTGCAGGGCAGATTTGCGGCGGCGGGCGCGGGACTTCTCAAAGACGTCTACGTCGACTTTACGCCGTTCGGATATTACGTGAATTTTGAAACGGCTACGGTCAATATGTATTACAGACTGCTCGTCGTCGGCGAGGACGGAGCCGCGAACGTCGCGAGCAATTACTGTATAAAGGACGCGGAAGGCGCCGTCGTGCTGCCGGCGCAATTTGACGAGAATTACGTTCCCGACCCGGAACTGGGATACGACGACACCCCGGTGGTGAACAACGGGCTCGTCTATAATATGACCCTTGTCGGCGCGGGAACCGAAATACCCGCTCCGCTGACGGTCGAAGGAGTGACAAAGACTTACGACGGCACATTCGAGGTAACTAACGGTACGGTTAGCGGTATGTTCGAAGAGGACGCCGGACTGACCGTAGCGAAATGGAGATACGGCGATAAGAATGCGGACACGGGCAAGATCGTCGGCATTGAAGCGGATACGACCGCTTACGTCTACGGCGACGTAACTTATTATGCGATCTATATGACGACGGAGGAAGGCGAAAAGGTTTTGTCGGATTACGGCGTCGCGGCGACAGGCATTGCCCCCGTAGAAGAGACGACAGTCGGGGAAGAGGGAGAGGAAACGACGGTTACCGTCAACTACGCGATAGTTGAAAGCGCGGGCGAGATAACTCCGCTTACGCTGACATCGGCGAACTTTGCAGGAGCGAACGTGGCGGGAATACAGAGCAACAGCGTAGAGTTCAGCTCTTCAAAGACTTATACGGCGTCCGACGTGAGGGCGACGATAAGCGCGCTGGGATATACCGCGGCGGCGGTCAACGGAGGCGGCATTCTTACGGTCACCTTCCCCAACGAAGACGTGCTTGTCTTCACGGCGACGCTGGGCAGCGAAAATCTCGCGCACAACGCGGACGTGTACACCGTTACGATAACTTTGGATTCAAATACTTTAAACTATAATATGACCTCGCCTTATACGTTCCGCTTCACGATCACCAGACAGTCGATAACGGCGGTCTATGTGACGACCGGCAATATGTATAAGACTTACGACGGCGCCGGCGGTCTGCCCGCTTATTCGACTGACGGCTGGGCAGTGTACGCGATCGACAAGCAGGGCGCGGCGATAGATATGTCCGCGTTCGGAGAGATCGACATGTCGTCGGCGACGTTGGCGTTCAAGAGGTATAACGAAGAAGAGCAGACGATAGAGTACTTCACTCCCGTCAACGTGACGGAAGGCGGCTACGTCATTTACGTAAAAGGCTTTGCCCTCGATTCGACCAACTATATATTCACGGCGACAGAGGACGCGAACGGCTGCGTTTCATTCGACGTGGAAAACAAGACGGCGGAAACGGCTTATTACACGATCGAGCCGCGCCCGGTCAATGTGTCCGCGGACGCGTTTGAGAGCAAGACTTTCGACGGCGCGTACTCGCTGTGGATAGACGGCGGCGTACCGGGCGAGACGGTGGTCGTCGGCGACAGCGGCGGCGTCAACGCTTCGCTCGCCGGAACTTACGGTACGCTTAACGTAAATCCTTACGTCAGCGGCGTGGCGATCGCGGAAGACGCGCTCAACCAAGGAAGCGTGGCGGCAAACTACGCGCTGTATTACGAGGGCTCGCCCGTGACCGATACTACCGTGATAACGGTGACGGACTACACGGTGACGAAAGCGGATATACTCGTCGCAGAGAGAGAAAACGGCGGTTATGCGGTCGGTATAAGCGGCTTGCAGGGGCTCGACTTCCTGTTTGCGAAGTCCGCCGACATAACCGAAGAGGCGGAACAGCGCATAATAAGCAAGCTTATGACCGGCGAGACGTGGACGGAAAACAGCTTTGATTCTTCTTCCGACTTCGCGATGCTCAACAAGGCGGCGATGAGCGCGTTCTCGCTGTATGTCAACAACGGCGAAAGCGCGGTCGTACCGTCGACGGAGGACGCATACGTCGTCAACGACTTTACTTATGCAAAACAGGGCGATTCGTACGTGCTGACCTTCACGTTCGCGGGAATGAGCGGTTACGACGATTCGACCGCGACTGACAGATACGCCTTTGTCGTTAACGGCGTTTCGGACGACGTGAAGTCGACCAACTATTCGACGACTTCTTCTGAACTCGAAAGCGGACAGCTCACCGGCGCGACCGCGGGCGAGGGAGTAGCGGTTTCCACAGCGGAAGAATTTGTCGACGCGATAAAGAACAATAAGACCTTCTATCTTGCCGGAAGCGTTTACGGCGTGGATGCGCAGGATGTCTCAGACACGACCTTTACCGGTACGTTCGACGGCAGAGGATATACCGTATCGCTTACCGGCAGCGGCGCAAAGGCGGCTGCAAGCGGCGCGGCGGGCTTGCTCGTCGCGGTCAACGGCGGCACGATAAAGAACGTCAACTTCAAGCTTATGCCGACGGGCGCGCTCGCCGCGGCAACGGTCGGCGGACTTGTCGGCGTGAATAACGGCGCTCTCGAAAACGTATCCGTTGAGCTTGTAAGCGATCTTGCGGCTACGGGCGCAACAAAGGTCGGCGGCGTTGCGGGCGAAAACGCTGCGGGCGGCGTTATGACAAACGTCAGCTTCGTATATTCGGCAAACGTTTCGGCAAGCGGCGCGGCGTACGGCGCGATAGCCGGAAGCAACGCGGGCGCGCTTGAAAAAGTCGCGGTAAGAGTGAACGAAAGCGCGGGCGCGGGCAATTATACGGTAAGCGCGGCGGGCGCGGGCTGCGTTGCGGGAAACAATACGGGCACGGCGGACGGAGTTATCGTCGCGGTACCTGTCGGCAGCCTTACGGGCGCGGGCGCGCTGTTTGCGAGCGGTACGGCGAACGCGACCAACGTGTATTCTTACATAAGCGTAGACGGCGCGGCGGGAGAAAACCTCTCGCTTCTCGAACCGTACACCAACGGCTATATCGGCTACTATTTCGCGACCGCAGACGACTATACTACGGGCGGGATCAGACACAATGAGCTGACGGGCGCGGACGAATACAACAAGTCTTATTACGTCGATTACACGGACGGCGGAGACGGATATATCGCGATCGAGGCGATCGCGCCTTACAACAGATTTATCTGGGACGGCTACGGCATAAGTTACCGCACCGCGTTCGGAGGAGGCAACGTCGGCTCCGCTCTCAACCGTGTCGTCGCGCTGTTTGCGTCGGGCGATATTACGGCGCAGTTTGCCGGCACGACGGTGATTACTTCCGGCGTCGACGCGTTCACGGTCGCCATCGGCGTACGCGGCGGCACCGTCGAGGTGGAAGAGGGCGTTGAGACCAGCGTCAAAGAGGTCGTATATACCGGTTACGCGCAGGTCTACAAGGTCAACATAACGGTGACTTCGGGCGGCGTTTCCGAAACCAAGGAGCTGTCCGTCGGCGGCACCGACGCAGGCTATTACAGCAAGGCGAGCTTAGAGGGCATAATCGGCGGCGCGGGTGAAGGCGAGACGATAGGCGACGTCACTTACGACAGCGGGTCGAGGACGGAATACACGTTCTCCGGCGGCGGAACGACGGTCGCGAGCGGCATAGCGCTCGTTATCTATCCCAGGCAGACGGAGGCAAGCTCCGTGACCGCGACAAAGTATTACGACACGACCGCGGCGGGCACGCTGACCGTAAAGGACGGCGAGACCACAGCGGGCACTCTCGGCGGCAACTATTACGACGCGGCGGGCGCAATGACTTCGCAGGTCGCGGCGGCGGAAAAGTTCGGCTTCGCTTCGTTCGGCGCTCTGACCAGAAGCGTGCTTTCAAAGGACGGCGTGCTGTACGGCATCGTCGAAAAGGTGACCGGCGAGGGCGAAAGCGCGGTCGTGACTTACGAAACGCAGCCGATAACCGTAGGAAACGGCGAGGACGCCGCGACGTTCTCGGTCACCGATACGGTCGGCAAGTACGACGCGCACGATCTGATGATAGCGGTGAGCAGACTTGCGGACGAAGATTATGCGACAAGCGTGTTGACAGCCGAACAACTTACGGGATTCGAATTCGTAAGGGTCTACAACCTGACCGCAAGCGTGACGGCGGGCGAAGGCAACGTAGCGACGGTGGGCGCAAGCATATCGCTGAGACCCGTACTTACCGGAGAGAACGGCGGCAACTATTCGCTGTATTCGGCTGAGTGGTCCGCTCCTTCGGATATGACGATCGGCGCAAACGAGGCAACGTTCACGCTTTCCGAAAAGGATATGACGGTTGAGGGCGCGATCCTGCCGGTCGACCTCGGAATATTCGCGGATTACACGGCGGGCGGCGACCAGTCTTACAACGCGGCTATGCTCGACCCGCAGGCTGTATCCGACGGCGTCGTTACGTTTACCGCGGAACAGGCGGCGGCGCTCGGCATTTCGGCTGATAATTACGCAAAACTCGTCGCTGAGGCGGCAAGCGGCGTTACGGTAACCTTCGACGATAGCTTCTTCGATACGCTCGTATCAAGCGGCGTACTCGAAAAACGCGCGGACGGTAAGTATTATACGACCGCGGCGTATTCGCAGTACTGCACGGCGGAGCTTCCGACGACTGCGGACGGCGGCAATTTCGTCGTCACGATGAGAGACAACACGGTGACGTTCAGATATTTCGGCACGATGGTCAAAGACGGCGCGGGTTATTATACGCTGACGTCCGTTGACGACTACAATAAGTGGATTGACAACGAGGGCGGAACCGCGGATTATTACGCGATAGATATGTTGCTGATCGCAGATATCGACTTCGGCGGAGCGGTCACGGATATGCTTTCTTGGCGCGACGCCGACGGCAACGTGGTCGGCTATAAGGGCAGGTTCGACGGCGACGGTTACGCGCTTACGAATATGCTGATAATAAGAGCCGGCAGCGCGGCGCTGTTCGAGAGAGTAGACGAAGGCGCGGTCGTCAAGGGTCTGACCGTTGCCGATACCGTAGTCGTCGCTACCGGCGCGGGCTCCGCGGCGGGCGGCATAGCGGTCGACAACTACGGCACGATAGAAAACTGCGCGTTTGAAGGCGTACTCAGCGCAGAGGCCAAGACGGGCGGCATCGCGGCGACCAACTACGGCGCGGTAACCGGCGGCGCAAGCGTGAGCAGGGCGTACGTAAGCGACGGAGGCGCGGCGGAAGGCATAGCGACCAACGCGGACGACGGAAGCGGAGAAACAGGTACGGCAGACGGCGTAAGCATAACCGAAAGCGCGGTGATAGCCGCGGACGGAACGGCAACCGAAAGCACGACGATAAAGGCCGCTGACGGCGGCGCGGCAAGCTGGGACGATACGGCTCTCGTACCCGTGATAACCGCATACGTGTTTGACGAAACGTACGTTAAGGTTGACGGCAACGGCAAGTTCGTGACCGACAACTTCTTTAAGCTGAACGCGGTCGACAAGCTGTTCGGCTGGGTAGGCGCGGCGGCGGTCACCTCGGCGACTCAGACGGGCTTTTACGGCACGCTTACACTCAACTGAAAAAGCGAGGCAATAAGCGGATAAGACAATAAAAAGGCGGAGCGACGGCTCCGCTTTTTCGCTTTCAGAATAAACACTTTTTATTTAATATCGTTATTTGCCGATAACGTTATATTCTGTTGAGCTGTTTAGCATCGCATACCGATCGGACAAGCGGTATCTACGTTCCCGGATATGCATATTGACAACTATTTTCCTTCATGATATAATAAAATTACAATAGTTTTTATAAGGGGTGGATTTAATGAAAAAAATAGTTTTTATTGGATTTTTATCTGTTTTTCAGCCACCGTATTTTTGTGATGTTTGAATTGTTATGCAAGGCTTTTCCATTACGTTCGAAAGCTTGACGTACAATTACAGCGCAGCAATGCTGTCTTCTATAAACAGAGATTGAGGAGGGGAATAAATATGCAAAATTTAAAAAACGACAAATTGCATGAAAATGATGAGAAGCCGATTCAGAACTGTTCGGATAACGGAAATAATATCGATTGGAGAAAATTGGAACAGGAGAAAATAAGACTTCTGCGCTCTGTCAGAAGATGGCTTATCGCGATTTTTGCAGTATTATCGGTATTTGTCGTGGTATGGTTTTTTCTTGCGGTGAGTTGAATTTTACATTGAAATATGTTAAAAATATCGAGCACAGATTAAAACAGCGATTTTTTAAACAAAACGCCGCTTGTAGATGAGCACTCCAAAAGTGTCTGACTTTTGGGGTGCTCATCTTTCAAACGGTTCTGTTTTTAATTTTGTTAAGATCACAGATCCTCGTCGTCGCCGGGGTTTTCGTCGTCCTCGTCGTCTTCGTCATCGTCGTCTGCAACGTCGTTGATGTCGTAGTTGAAATCGTCGTCGAGGTCGTCTTTGTATTCCTCTTCTTCCTCTTCCTCTTCGCCTTCTTCTTCGTCGAAACCTTCGCCGTAGTCGTCGCTGTCGAAATCCTCGTTGTCGTCGAAAGGCTCGTCGTAATCGTTCCACGCCTCTTCTTCGGCAAGCTCGTCGAAAGAGACTTCGGTCTCGTCTTTCTCGTCGGGTTGATCGTCCTTTTCGTATTCTTCGCCGATGCCCGGTTTACCCGCCTTGCGCGCGCATTCCGAACACATCTTTTCGCCGGGCTCAATATAGTTGGTGCGGCATACGGGGCAGAGGAGTTCGTCTTCGTCCTCGTCCTCGAGAAGGGTCGCGCCGCCGATCTTCAGCTCGGCTTTGCAAACGTCGCAGTAGTCTTCGTCTTCCGGTATCCAGTTGAGTTCGCATCTGGGACATTTTTTATATTTTGCCATAGTCGTTACCTCACAATTCTTCCTGTTTTTAAGGTAATTTTCCCTTACCTATGCGTGTAGTATTATATTCACTATTTGTCTGTTTGTAAACACTTTTTAATATTTTTTTGAATATATTTTACAAATCTTTTTAAATAACGCGTGCGCGCGTTAAAAAAGAAGAAAAAAAGAGGGAAAATCAATAAAATCGCCGCGCCGAAAGGGAGAAAGCGGCGCGGCAGGGAGTTGGATGATGCCGCTTATACCAGCCCAGAATAATACGAACCAGCCCTGAGGCGCGCCTTTTATGCGTTTTTTAGCGATTCTCACTTGAAAACATTATAATATTATCTGCGTTCGCAGGTAATATTAGACATATTACCAAGGCATTTAACGCAGTAGCTACGGAAATTTGCCGCTTTAAACCAGGTTCGTATTATTCTGGTCTGGTATCGCGGCACAAGGGGTCAAAAGCGTTTTGAGAGAGGGTCAGACCGCGCCTTCGGTTATCATCTTGTCCGCAAGCAGAGCGATGAATTCGCCGTTGGTAGGTTTGTCGTTGGCGGAATATATCTTTATCCCGAACAGCTGGTTTATGTTTTCGATCTTGCCGCGGTTCCATGCGACCTCTATCGCGTGGCGTATCGCGCGCTCGACCTTAGACGGCGAGGTGTTGAAATTTTCCGCGATGCCGGGGTACAGCTTTTTTGTGATGCTGTTTATCACCTCGGGGCGGTCTATCGTCATCTTTATCGCTTCGCGCAAAAACTGATAGCCTTTTATATGCGCGGGGATACCCACTGAAATGAATATGTTGGCGAGCTTTTCGTCCAGAGTGTGGCGGGAGCGGCGTATCGCCTGTCTCACCTGAGAGTCGTCGTCTCTGACCGCGACGGGGGAGTATTTGACTCTCGTGCATTCGATAAGACGTTCTTTGAGAGCTTTGGGCGATACCGGTTTGAGCATATAGTAGTCGGCGCCCGAATTTATCGCCTTTCTTATGAAAGCGTCGCCGGCAAGTCCCGATGTCATTATGAACACCGGACGCTTGTTCAGCTTTGAAAGGTCGACGTTGGCGAGCACGCCGTAGCCGTCCAGATTGGGCATTACGATGTCGAGGGCGACTGCGTCGGGGGAGAGGGTCTCTATCTTCGCGATTGCGTCCAGTCCGTCCTTTGCGGTCGCAATAACTTCGACGTCGGGGTCGTCCTTCAGACCGCTGACGAGAGCCGCCGAACAAGCGCTTTCGTCGTCTGCTATCAAAAGTCTTATTTTCTGCATATTGTTACCTCCGTTTTCTGACAAAATTCATTTTATTGCAAAAGTTTTCGCTATCAAAGAAAAAAGTGCCTTAAAAAACGTGTTTTCGACCGATAATTCGCAAAATTATTACATATGTAATTATTTTAATCAATACTAAATTTTATTTGTAATATCTGCGGCGGCGTGATAAAATAAAGTCATGGAATTTTGCGAAAAATTAAAATTACTCAGAGAAGAAGAGGGGCTGACGCAAGCCGGGCTGGCGAAAGCGCTAAAAGTGTCGCAGTCCACGGTCGCGCAATGGGAAGCGGGTACGCGAAAACCTACCGCGCAGGCTGTCGTCGCGATAGCGCGCAGATTCGACACGTCGGCGGATTTTATACTCGGGCTCGTCGACGAAAAACTCAGGCTGGTGCCGTACTATAAGGATCTAAGCGAAAGAGAGCAGACCTTTATGCAGGCGTACTCTCAGCTTTCGGGCGAAAGGAAGAACGCGGTAGAGGAAATAGTCAGGCTTTTTCTCACGGAATAGCCGGCGGCTTTCTTGCGCTTTGCGCCGCGGGCGTGAGACAAGGCAAAGGCGCGCACGATCCCGCTTTTAAGGTGCGAAAAGGCGTATACGATTGACTAAGCCGCGTTGCGATGGTATAATTTTTTTATGCGAAAAAATAACGCCGCGGCGTTGAAGCCGGTCAGAAGCAGAATATGGGAACTGGATTTTTTAAGGGGCGTATGCGTGCTTCTTATGATCTTCGACCACTTTATGTTCGATATCGGCAACATCTTCGGCGAGGCGTGGGCGGCGGCGCATGGCACGGAATTTTTCAACGGTCTTTATGAGCGCGCGTTGATATATGCGGACAGTCCGCTGAGACTGGTCACCCGCGATATAGTCGTATGGATATTCGCCCTTCTTTGCGGGATATCCTGTTCCTTTTCAAGAAGCAACCTTAAACGCGGGATAGAGGTCGCATTGTTCGCGCTTATAATAACCGCGGTCACGACTTATCTCGATATGCCGATAAAGTTCGGCATACTGCATATGTTCGCGGTCGCGATACTGCTGTGGGTGCTGATCAATTTTATCGCGCGCAAGGACGCGCGGCGCACCGCGGTGATATGCCTTGCAGTCGGTATAATGGTAATAATAATCAACGAATTCTGTTCCGCGCGCTACGCGATAGACGAGAACGCGTTTGCCGATAACAACGACTGGTATTTTATAGCGGACTGGATGCTGGGAGATTCGCGGGACTTTTATTCCGCGGACTATTACCCGATATTCCCGTCGGTCGGCTATATGCTTGTCGGCGCGGGAGCGGCTCCGCTGCTGTACCCGAAAAAGCGTTCGCTGCTGCCATGGCTGGGGGAATACAACTGGCACGCGCCGTTTGATCTCTGGGGCAGGATCGCGATATGGGTATACGTACTGCACCAGGTCGTGATAGCGGTGATACTCGCCGCCGTAAGCTGGCTTTTCATTACGCCGGGCGACTTTGTGATAATATAGTTTATAAACACGGGCACGAAAAAACCGTGGAAATACGAATATAAAAAAGGGCGCTGAGCGCTCTTTTTTAAGGAGGTTAATATGGAGTGCAATCACGACTGTTCTTCGTGTTCTTCCGCAAATTGCGGAGAGCGCAAAGAGGAAAAAAAGAAAGAGGGCGCTAAGCGGGTAAAAAAGGTCATCGCGGTTGTCAGCGGCAAGGGCGGCGTGGGCAAATCGCTCGTCAGCGCGCTGACCGCGTCTGCGCTCGCGAAAGACGGCGCGAAAGTAGCCGTACTCGACGCGGACGTGACCGGTCCTTCGATGGGAAAGGTGTTCGGCGTTACGACTAAGGCGTACGGCAACGGCGATATGATAGTCCCTGCGATGACGAAATGCGGGATAAAGTTGATCTCAGTCAATATGATGCTTGAACACGAGGACGACCCGGTTATATGGAGAGGTCCTCTTATCGGCGGCATGGTGCAGCAGTTCTGGACGGACGTCGACTGGGGCGACGCGGACTATATGGTCGTCGATATGCCTCCGGGCACGGGCGACGTGCCGCTGACCGTGTTCCAGAGTCTCAACGTGGACGGCATAATAATCGTGACTTCGCCGCAGGAACTGGTCTCCATGATAGTCGCAAAGGCGATGAAAATGGCGAAGATGATGGATATCCCCGTGCTCGGCGTAGTCGAGAATATGAGTTATTTCGTCTGCGACGGCTGCGGAAAGAAGCATTATATTTACGGCGAATCAAAGGCGGAAGAGGTCTGCGAAAAGTACGGCGTAAAGCTTCTTGCAAGGCTGCCGATACAGCCCGGGCTCGCTAAGCTGTGCGACGCGGGCAGGATTGAGGACGCAGAGTGCGCAGAACTTGCGCCCGCAGTCGAAGAGGTAAAGAGCGCGAAAGTGCGTAAGCACGAATAATTATTCAAAAAATTAATCTTTATTCATCAAAAAACCGTCCGTCCGCGCGTTCCGCGGGCGGATATTTTTAATAAAAAGCTTTTTTTCAGCGTGATTTAATGCGATTTTTGTAAAATATTCAAATATACGCCAAAAAAATAAAAAAACTCTTTTATTTTATTCTTTATATATGCTATAATATTTTCAATATTCAAAAATCCGTATAAACGGAAGGAGAGAATTATGAAAAAAATTCTGATTTTAACACTTGCGCTCGTTATGCTTGTGACCGGATGCTTCGCGCTTGTTGCATGCAATTCAAACGCGGACTACAAAGTGGGCGTAATACAGCTTGCTCCTCACGTCGCGCTCGACCAGGCGAACGAAGCGTTCTGCCAAAAACTTACAGATCTTATGAAAGCCGACGGCAAGACGGTTGATTTCATACAGGGTAACGCGCAGGGCGACGATTCGCAGAACGGCGCCATCGTGGACGGCTTTATCGGAAAGCAGGTCGACCTGGTGTATTCGATAGCTACAGCTTCCTCGCAGACTGCGGTCACAAAGTGCAAAGACTATGAGATTCCCGTCATTTTCAACGCGGTCACCGATCCCGTCGACGCAGGTCTTGTGGACAAGCTTGAAGGTCAGAGCGGCAACGTTACCGGCGTATCGGATATCAATCCGATAGCCGATCAGGTCGCTTTGATGCAGGAGCTTCTCGGCGGCGGCACGGAGATGACCATCGGCGTACTTTACGTTACAAAGGAGACCAACTCCGTCGTTCAGATGGAAGCGGTCAGGACGGCTTGCGAAGGTAAGGGCATCGCTTTTGTCAGCGAAGGCATATCCGAAGTCGACAACATCGGCAACGGTCTCCAGTCTCTTAAGAGCAAGGGCGCGGACATCGTATATCTTCCCACCGACAACGTACTGGCTGAAAGCGCGACCACCGTTCATGCGCAGAACGTAAGCCTCGGCGTGAATCTCCCCATAGTCTGCGGCGAGAGCGGCATGGCGAATTCTTGCGGCGTTGCGACTCTCAGCGTCAGCTATACTTATCTCGGCGAACTCGCCGCTCAGATGGCGTACGATATTCTGACCGGCAAGAAGGCCGCAAAGGATATCCCCGTAGGCAGCCAGACGCAGGATTACGATTATGTCGTAAATCAGAAAGTTGCGAAAGAAATCGGATTCACTATTCCTCAGAGCGTGGTCGACAAAGTAAAATAAATTTATAGACCTTTCCGCCCTGACCGGGCGGAGAGGTCGGGAATACGAAATGGGCATAACATTATTAGGCGGACTCAATCAGGGCTTGCTGTGGGCGGTCATGGCGATCGGCGTGTTCATCACGTTTAAACTTCTCGATTTTGCAGATCTGACTTGCGAGGGAAGTTTCGCGCTCGGCGGCGCGGTTGCGGCGGTCATGATTCAGAACAACGGCTGGAACGGCATCACCGCATGTTTCATTGCGTTGCTGGCGGGCGCAGCGGCAGGACTGGTCACCGCGCTTTTGCATACCAAACTCAAAATAGCTCCGATCCTTTCGGGCATCATAACGCTGACGGCGCTTTATTCCGTCACATTCATCACGATGGGTAACAAGTCTTCTGTCGGACTGATCAACGTGCCCGTCTTTTACACGTTCATCACCGGCTTGAAGTCAATGTACGGCATTCTGATCATGGGCGTGATATGTATCGTCGCAATAGTCGGGGCGTGCTACTGGTTTTTCGGTACGGAGATCGGCAGCGCGATCCGCGCGACCGGCGCCAACGAAAAGATGTGCCGCGCGCAGGGTATAAATACCGATAATACAAAGATAATCGGTCTGATGCTTTCCAACGCGCTTATCGCTCTTTCGGGCGCTCTCGTCGCTCAGTCTCAGGGCACGACAAGCTGGTCTTTGGGACAAGGCGCGATCGTTGCCGGACTCGCGTCGGTGATAATAGGCGAAGTGATCGTCCCGTCCAACAGCAATTTTGCGGTGACTCTTACCGGCGTAGTGGTCGGCAGCATAATTTACCGTATCATTTACGCGCTCGTATATTACGTCGGTCTGCCGACGGAGTATATCAAACTCTGCACGGCGATACTCGTCGTCATCGCGCTGTGTCTTCCGACGATAAAGACCTTCTGCATAAAGACGGCGAAGAAGGCGGACGCATATCTGTGTGCAAAATATCCCGGATACGCCGCTTACGCCGAAAAGAGAGACGAAAAGAAGGCGGAAAGGAAAGAAGCGGAGAGGGTCGGAATGCTCGCGGCGATTGATTCTCTGACCGCGCAGCTGAAAGACTGTACGGACGAAAAGACGGTCAGGAAGCTGCACGCAAAGCTTGTAAGGACAAAGGAAAAATACGTTGAAAAATACGGCTCCAAGGCGCTTGAAGAAGGCGAAGAAAACGCCGAAGAGACAGCCGTCGCCGCAACCGGAGGTGAGGACAAATGAGTATGCTGAGCATTAAAAACGTGTCCAAGACCTTTAATATCGGCACGGTTAACGAAAAGAAGGCGATAATCAACCTTTCGCTCGAGGTCGAAGAAGGTGATTTCATCACCGTTATCGGCGGCAACGGCGCGGGTAAATCCACGCTTTTGAACCTTATCGCGGGCGTATATCTTCCAGAAGAAGGCACGATTGAGCTCGACGGCAAGAACGTCACCCGCCTGAAAGAACATAAGCGCGCGAAGTACCTGGGCAGAGTGTTTCAGGACCCGATGACCGGTACCGCGGCTAATATGGAGATACAGGAAAACCTCGCGCTCGCGTACCGCAGAGGCAAGATAAGAGGACTTTCGTGGGGCGTAACGCACCGGGAAAAGGTCGAATACAAGAGCCAGTTGAAGATCCTGGGTCTGGGTCTCGAAGACAGAATGACCGCAAAGGTCGGACTTCTTTCCGGCGGACAAAGGCAGGCTCTGACCCTTCTTATGGCAACGATGAAAAAGCCCAAAGTGCTGCTTCTTGACGAACATACCGCGGCGCTCGACCCCAAGACGGCGGAAAAAGTGCTTTCGGTAACCGAAGAACTGACGAGTATGAACAACCTTACGACGATAATGATAACCCACAACATGAAGGACGCGATACGCTACGGCAACCGCCTTATCATGATGAACGAGGGCAACATCATCTATGACGTTAAGGGTGAGGAGAAGAAAAACCTTACGGTCGCACAGCTTCTCGAAAAGTTTAAGATAGAAAGCGACAAGATGCTTATGATATGAAAAAAATAGCCAGTTTTTGTATCGACCACACAAAGTTGATGCCCGGAGTGTATCTGTCCAGAAAGGACAAAAAAGACGGCGTTACGGTGTCCACCTTCGACATAAGGATCACCGCGCCCAACCGCGAGCCGGTCATAGATCAGCCCGCGCTGCATACGATAGAGCACCTCGCGGCAACCTGGCTCAGGAATTCCGAAATAAAAGACGACGTCGTGTATTTCGGACCCATGGGGTGCAGGACGGGCTGCTATCTTCTCGTGTTCGGAGAGCCTTCGCCCGAAGAGATCTCAAAGTACGTAAAGGGAGCTTTTGAATTTATTGCAGGATATGAAGGGGAGATCCCGGGCGCGAAAGCGGACGAGTGCGGCAATTACCTTGAACAGAATCTTGAAACGGCGAAGTATTACGCAAAAAAGTATCTGAAAGATTTGCGGGAAAATCCGCGTTTTGAATACCCGCGCCGTTGAGAATCCGCGCGGCAATTACGGCGGAGGGATCGCCGTCTTTCGGTTTTAACGCTTAAATGCGGATAAATAATAAAAAACGCGGTTATTTATTCGCGGTTTTTCCAGAGCGGGGGCGTTTTTAACCGGGGGATAAAGACTTCCGTTATTATCTTATATTTACCACGTATAATAAACACGGGCGGGAAAATTATCCGTAAAAGCCCGGCTCTTTCCGACGCAGGCTTTTTGCCGCGAAGAAAGGAAGAAAGCGACGGCGATAACGTCGCAGATAGTTAATAAATATGCGCGTATGCCTGCTTTTAGCGGCGCGCGATATGGACAAAACGGGTGCGCGTGTGCCCGTTTTTTTACACGCGTTGCGTTGATTTTTTAAAAAACTTATAATATAATGTAATACTGAAGATATAAGATAACTTTAAGGTAAGACGGTGAAAAACCGTCAAAAGTAAAAAGACGGAAAGTTCCGTTGCCCCTGCGGGGGCGGCTAAGGAGTTTAGGTATGAAAAAAGTATTTGCCGTATTTATGACTGTCGTTGCGCTGATTGCGTTTTCGTTCGCGCTCGCCGCTTGCGATACAAAAGAGGCGACAAATAACGACGGCGGGGGAAACGGCGTCGATCCGGCGTCGGGCATAAGCGCCGTATATTGGGAGGGCAACAAGGTCAACCTGTCGTCGGACGATGAGATAACCGCGCTGTTTTCTTCCGTGCCCGAAAGAGAGGGGTACGTATTCGGCGGCTGGTATTTCGACAACGGGCTGTGGCAGCTGCCGGCGGATTACAACGCGGTTCTCGAAGCGGAAGACGGCACCGTCCTTTATGCGAGATGGCTGGATATGGACGAGGTCGTCAAGGTCACTTTTTACGACTGGTCCGACTCGTTGATAATTTACAGCGCGTATTTCCCGATCGGTTCAGATCTCAACGGTTACGTCAGCGCTTCGGATAAGCCGTCGGACGAGATGTACGACTACTATTTTTCGGGCTGGGATAAGCCCCTTTCCAACGTTACGGAAGATATCGAGGTCCGCCCCGTCTACGACAGAGCGGTCAGGACTTTTACCGTCACGTTTAACGTGGACGGAGTAACCGTAAAGACTGAAGAGGTCGAATACGGCAAAGCGGCGACCGCGCCTTCTCAACAGGCGATAGACGCGGCGCTTCCCACGCTCAAAGGCAGCATATTCAGCTTTACGGGCTGGGATAAGGATTTTTCTTGTATAAAGTCGGATTTAAAGGTCAACGCGGACATCACGCGCGACTACGCGACTTACACCGTCACGTTCAACTACGGCGACGGAAAGAGCGAAACGCAGACCGTAAGATACGGCGAGGACGCCGTCGCCCCGACCAACGCGGACGGAAAGCTGAACAAGACCCCGACCGAGGATATAGATTATCTGTTCGTCGGCTGGGATAACAACTACTGCTACGTCACCGAAAACAGAGTTATAAACGCGGTCTACAACAACAACGTCAGATATTACACCGTCGATTTCTACGACGGCGATGTGCTGTACTGCCGCAGATACGTGCCGCTGGGCGGCAGCGCGGAGTTGCCTGAATCCGACCCTGTCAGACAATCGGACGACACTTACGACTATACTTTCAGATGTTGGAGCGAAGAGCCGACGAACGTGACTTCGGATATGAAGATATATGCGGAGTACGCAAAAAGCGACAGACTTTATACCGTGTCTTTCTATCTTGACGGCAAATTCATCGGCAGCAAGACTGCCGTCTACGGCGGGGAGGTCGACGCTCCGACGGCGTTCGAACTGGACGACAAATACGTGCTGAAAGGTTGGGATCAGTCTCTCAAAGATATCAAAAGCGACCTCAAAGTCAACGCGATCTACGAACTCAAAAAATACGACGTCGTCTTCCAGTACGGCATCGACGACAATTTCACGATCTACACCGTGCACGTTTCTTACGGCAAGGGCGCGAACGCTCCGGCAGGAATGAACGATGAGTTTGCTTCATACGATACAGATCAGTATCATTATGTGTTCACAGGCTGGGATAAGGATTTTTCCTGCGTGACCGGCGATCTTTACGTGACGGCGACTTACGATAAGATATTGAGAGTCTACGCGGTCGATTTCGTGAACGAGGACGGCGACAGACTCTGCGAAACGCAGTATATCGAATACGGCAAATCGGCGACGGAGCCCGCCGCCGAGCAGGTAGCCAAGGCGAGCGACGCGCAGTACGATTATACTTTCACGGGTTGGGATACGGACGCGTGGAAGAACGTGACCGGCGCGGTCACCGCTGTCGCGCAGTACGACAAAGCGGTCAGATATTACGATATAGTGTTTATCTCTAAGAACGAAAAAGGCGCGGACGTAGAGTATAAATACACGCTCGCTTACGGAAGCGAAATAACGCTGCCCGAAAGCGTGGAAAGATACAGCGACGAAAAATACGACTATACGTTCGACGGCTGGAAGACCGCGGAGGGCGCGACCGTAACCGGTGCGCTTATCGAGGCGGCAAGCTATACTAAAACGCTGAGGAAATTCACCGTCACTTTCAATTACGGCGATGACAAGAGCGACGTGCAGACGGTGGAATACGGCGCTTCGGCGACAGAGCCGACGACCGGTCTCGAAAAGAGCGAGGACGCCGAATACGAATACATATTCAAAGGATGGGACAGCTCCAACTGGCTCAACGTTACCGGCGACGTCACCGTCAACGCGGTATATATCGCGGTCGACAATTACCATGAGGTGAGATTTGTCGCGGAGGACGGCGCGACCCTGCTGTCCGAGGTGCAGTACGTAAGGTATCGGAAGGACAGCGCGGCTTTGCCTTCCGCAGACGGACTTAAAAAGGCTTCGACGGCTCAGTACGACTACGCTTACGACGGCTGGACGTATGAGAACGCGGCGGGGGAGACGGTAAAAGTCGATATCGACGACGCGCTTTTCTCAAATATAGACAAAGATTACGTTTTTACCGTACATTTTGCGGCGACGACGAGAAGCTATAACGTGACGTTCGTCAGCGACGGGGCGGCTGTTCTTGCGACTACGGCGGCATACGGCACCTGTCTTTCGGATATAGCTCCCGAAGATCCGACAAAGGCGCAGACCGCTAAATATACTTATACGTTCGCTCGCTGGGCGGACGAAAGCGGCAATGATGTCGACCTTGCAAATACCGTTGTCACGGGAGAGACCGTGCTCAGCGCGGTATTTAACGAGACGATAAGAAAATATACCGTAACGTTCGTTTACGGCGACAATAAGACGAGCGAACAGGTCGTGGAATACGGCGGCGCGGCAACCGCTCCGACGGCTGAAGAAGCGGCAAAGCCGACTACCGCGACGACCAAATACATTTTCCAGGGCTGGGAGAACGCCAACTGGCTCAACGTTACCGAAGACGTCACCGTCAACGCGGTATATCTGGAGATAGAGGTCTATCACACCGTCAGCTTCTATGCGGAGGACGGCACGACCCTTCTCAGCGCGCCGCAGTACGTAAGATATGAAAAAGATACGCTGAAGCTGCCAGACACGACGCAGATCGTCAAGCAGCAGACCGTGCAGTATACCTACGCGTTCGACGGCTGGGATTACACGACCGAAAGGGGAGAGAGCGGATTTATTTCTCACGTCGATCTCACGGCGAAGGTCAACGCGATAGACGACAGCTATACGTTCAAGGCGCACTTTAAAGAGACGGTACGTCAGTATACCGTTACCTTCCTCGACGACGACGGCACGACGATAGGTTCGGCGACGGTCGATTACGGCACGGTCATAAGCACGATCGAGCCCGAGACCCCGACCAAGGAGAGTACCGAACAGTACGTGTTCACGTTCGCGGGCTGGACGGATGCCGACGGAGAGGCGTTCGATACCTCTTCGACCGTAGAAGGCGACGTATATCTGAAAGCGACGTATTCGAGAGCGCTCAGACCTTATACTGTCACCTTCAAATTCGGCAACGGTATTGAGGATACGCAGACCGTGCTTTACGGACAGAGCGCGGATCCGAGCGTTTACGGCGAAGCCGAACTCGCAAAAGATTCGACGGTGAAATACGACTTTGCGTTCAGCGGCTGGGATAAGCCGATGACGATATATGCCGACACCGTTATCAACGCGCTTTACAATAAGACGGTGCGCAATTACACTATCACTTATTATGACCTCAACAGCGGCGCTTACGAAGGTACCAACACGCTGCCGTACGGCAGCCTTATCGACCGCACGATGGCTGAAGCGGGTTACGTATGGGACAGCTGGTATCTGTCGGACGGCAACGGCGGTTATTACGCGCTCGCTCTGCCGGAGGAGATAACAGAGGTCGATGAGGACGGCTTATCCGTCGGTCACGTACAGGGCGATATGGTGCTTTACGGCAACCTCGTTATGGAAGGCTTCGAGTTTGACGACAATAACAATCTCAAACGTTACAACGGCACGGCAAGTTTTGTTATCCTGCCTACCTATGCTAACCGTCAGAAGGTTACCGAGGTTACCGGCAAACTGTTCAAAGGAAGAAGCGAAGAAGAAATAAGCGCAGTTTACGTTCCGAAGGGACTGGTTTTGAACATAGAAGCTTTCAGATCAAACGACGAAGTATTGACAAGCAAAGACAAATTGGCTAAGAATCTCAGCGTTTATCTCGAGGCAAGCAATAACAATGCCGTGTATTACCCGGTAACGGATTTCTATATGTTCTGGGACAGAGGACTCGACAGCAAGAATATTTTCTGGGAAGTCAGCTCGATCACCGCTATCGGAGATTACGAAGTGATAATGTACGGCGGCAGCAACGCGATCCTTCACAAGTTCGTTAACGCGACGACTCCGTACGTGAATATACCGACTACGATAAGCTACAAGAGCACTACGGACGCCGAAGCAAAGGAATATACGGTAACTACCATTTCGGACTACTGTTATGCGGACAGAACGAATATTCAGACGGTATTCCTGCCTGCGGAAGTGAAGGATATGAAGCTGGGAGCATATCTGTTCAAGAACGTGACCGCGACTGTCTACATTGCGATGGAAAAGCCCACTTTGGGATATGTGTTCGGCAAGTGGAGCATGTTCTGGAACTACAACACCTGGACGTCTGTCAACGACAATCTGACCGTTGAATGGAACTGCGACGGACTCGTCGAAATAGACAAAGTTACATATCTGCTGAGGGGTACGGGCGAAGCGGTCGCGATCGCGCAGAATCTGACTTTCGTCGGATCGCTTACAAACTATACTATACCGTCCACCGTGACTTACAAAGAAAAGACGTACACCGTCACCGAACTGGGCGCGCAGCTGTTTAAGGACGAACTCCTGCTGTCCGTCGTGACTATACCGGATACGATAAACGTTATCGGCGATCAGGCGTTCTACGGCACCAACCTCGAGAGCCTGACCCTTCCCGAAGGGCTTGAGACGATAGGCGACCTCGCGTTCGCGATGAACACAAATCTCAAATACGTCTACGTGCCCGCTTCGTGCAGTGAAATAGGTTACTTTGCGTTTACCGGCGCGAACAACGCGGAGCTGTTCATGGGTCGCGATTCCGCTCCGACGGGTTCGGGTCTTATAGGTTACAAGATGGGCTGGAACTACACGACCTCGCTTACCGGCATCGACCTCGGAAACATAGCCGGAGCTGTCGAAACGCTGTTCAAGAACGGCACGGAGCTGCCGACCTATTGGAGTGCGAGAGGAAAGGTTCAGCAGAAAGTGACCGGTTGGGGAGGCTTACTTAACGGCACGTATAAAGAAATGAATCTGAATATCGTTGTAAAAACGGATAATACCGCGTATATTTACGGCAACGAACAGACCAGCGCATTCATGCCGCTTCTCGAAAGAGTGACCTTGCCGTCTGCCGTTACGTTCAACGGAGAAAGCATTACCGTCACCGTGATAAAGGCAAATGCGTTCGGCAGCGCGGTCAGCGAGATATTCATTCCGTCCACCGTCACGACGATCGAGCCAAACGCGTTCGACAGCGCAGTGACCGTCAAGACAGACGCTACCGAAACGCCCGCAGGCTGGAATCTGCCGGAAGGCTCGACCGTTACCACGGGCGTAAGCGGTCTGTGATACGGCTTAAAACAAAATGAGAAAGAGTCGCCTTCGGGCGGCTCTTTTTTAATGCGCGAAAGAGCGCGGCGGATCGCGTTTAAATAACAGCGCTTTGATAATAAAAGTCGTTTAAATGCCGACTTATATCCGCCGCGAGGGCTGAAAGGCGAAAATCGGCGGTAAACGCGCGGCATAAAAGATATGAGATTAAAAATATACGCGTGGGTATATACGCGCGTAAAAATTTATGATATCATTATTATATTGATACGCGGCGCACGCCGCGGGAGGATAATGCGATGACTGAAAAAGAAAAGGGAAAGGCGGGGCTTTTTTACAACCCCAATTACGACCCCGAACTTACCAAAGAAAGAGAGCGGGTAAAGGACAGGTGTTTTGAATACAACAATATCCCGCCGTCGCACCGCGAAGAGAGAAAGACGAAGATGAAGGAGATCCTGGGCGGTACGAAGGGCGATTTTCTTATCGAATCGCCGTTCAACTGCGACTACGGCTATAATATCTTTATCGGAGAGAATTTTTACGCCAACCACAATCTGGTGATACTGGACACCGCGCGCGTGACGATAGGCGACAACGTGTTTTTCGCGCCGGGCTGCGGAATATATTGCGCGGGTCACCCGATAGACAAGGACGAGAGAAACGAGGGGATAGAATACGCGCTTCCCGTCACGATAGGCGACGACGTCTGGGTGGGCGGCAACGTCGCGATACTCCCGGGCGTTACCATCGGCAGCAACGTCGTTATAGGCGCGGGCAGCGTTGTCGTGAAGGATATCCCGTCCGGGGTCATCGCGGCGGGCAATCCGTGCAGGGTGATACGCCCGATAACCCAAAGCGACAAAGGCCGTTTCCCGTCGATAGCGAAAAAATTTAAAAAGCAGATATAAAATAAGCGGATCGGGGAGAATCGTAATGCGCCGCGTGCCGGGGCGTAAGTTTTTAAGCATTGCGCGCTTGACAGATTTTTTCAAATACATTACAATGTAACTGTAAGGTCCCAAACGCGGGGAGTAGTCGGCGCTGCAACGCGCAATTAAATCGCTAACACGGAAGGATATCCTTCCCGGTTTAATTTGAAATGACGAGACCGCATCGCTCCGCTTTACGGCGGCGCGATGCGGCTTTTTTAATAAATAGAGGAGAGCTTAGTTATGGATCTGAATTTTCTGATCGAATCCGTATCGCAGGTCACGTGGCAGAACGTTGTGATGTGGATAATCGGCGGCGTACTCATCTTTCTTGCGATAAAGAAGGACATGGAGCCCGCGCTGCTGCTGCCGATAGGCTTCGGCGCGATACTCGTCAACATACCTCTTTCCAACGTAGTCAATGAGATCGCGGCGGACGGTACGGTCACGGCGGGTATTATAGACTGGATGTTCGAGATAGGCGTTGAAGCCAGCGAGGCGATGCCGATACTTCTGTTTATCGGTATAGGCGCGATGATAGACTTCGGACCGCTGCTTTCAAACCCCAAGCTGTTTTTGCTGGGCGGCGCGGCGCAGTTCGGAATTTTCCTGACGATACTTCTCGCGACGATGATAGGCTTTAACATCAACGACGCGGCGTCGATCGGTATAATAGGCGCGGCAGACGGTCCGACTTCGATACTCGTTGCGATGAAACTGGGCAGCCAGTTCCTGGGGCCGATAACCGTCGTAGCGTACTCGTATATGGCTCTGGTGCCGATAATACAGCCTGCGGTCGTAAAGCTTTGCACGACCAAAAAGGAAAGACTTATAAGAATGGATTACAACCCGGTATCCGTTTCGCGCACGACCAAGGTGCTTTTCCCGATAGTCGTCACGCTGATAGCCGGACTTATCGCTCCCAAATCGCTCGCGCTCGTCGGCTTCCTTATGTTCGGCAACCTCCTCAGAGAATGCGGCGTGTTGCGACTTCTGAGCGAGACGGCGCAGAACATTCTTGCAAATCTGATAACTCTTCTTCTCGGTATCACGATCGCGGCACAGATGAAAGCGGAAAGCTTTGTGACCTGGGAGACCGCGATAATAATGTGCCTGGGACTTCTGGCGTTCGTATTCGATACGGTCGCGGGCGTTATGTTCGCAAAATTTATGAACCTGTTCTCAAAGAAGAAGATAAACCCGATGATAGGCGCGGCGGGTATTTCGGCGTTCCCGATGTCTGCGAGAGTCATACAGAAGATGGGTCTTAAAGAGGACCCGAGCAACCATTTGCTTATGCACGCGATAGGCGCGAACGTGTCGGGGCAGATAGCTTCGGCGATTGTGGGCGGACTGATAATCGGTCTGGTCCTGGCTTAACGGAGGTGGAATTATGAATATGTTTCCGATAATTGCGGCGGTCGTGGATCTCGACCCGATGAATAAGGACAACGTGCTCAAATCGCTTGAACTAATGTGGAAAGGCGTGCTCGCGATATTCCTGACGATCGCGATAATAATTTTCGCGTCGTGGGCGATAAACGCGATATGCAACAAGGCGCGCGCGGCGGTAGACAAGAAGAAAGCGGAGCTGGAAAAGAATAAACCCGTTGACGGACAGGGAGAGACAAAGTAAACGGCTTTCGGCGAGATGCCGGACCGGGATAAAAAGCGGGGCGTAAACGCGCTCCGCTTTTTTGCGGTTTTTCGCGGCGGACGGCGCGTTTTTTGCTTTGCGGAAAAAAGTAAAAAAGGCCGTCTTTTTTTGCTTTAAATGTGTTGACAATATTTTTTATTCCATATATAATGTTAGCAAACCTAACAAAAATGTTAGGTTTGCTAACATTATCCGAGGATAAAATGAGAAGACATCTGGGTTATGAGGTAAAGACGCTTGCCAGAATGATGAAACAGCGCATCGACGATACCGAATTTATGCGAACGAACGAGCAGATGACCGGCATGCAGGGTTGGGTGCTCGGTTATTTTACGCGCCACGACGGAGAGGATATCTTTCAGAGAGACCTTGAAGCCGAATTCCGTGTGCGCCGTTCTACGATGACGCAGCTTCTGAACACGATGGAGAGCGGCGGGCTTATCGAGAGGGTGGAATGTGAAAAAGACCGCAGGCTGAAAAAGATTGTTCCGACGCCGCTTGCGCGCGGATATATGCAGAGAAACGTCGAGGCGATTAACGAAGCCGAGGCGCAGCTCACGCGCGGTTTTTCTCAGGAAGAACTCGACACTTTTTATTCTTTCATAGAAAGATGCAAATACAATCTGGGCGGGGAATCCGCTCAAAAGGAGTGAAAAGACAGATATGTTAAAGACTTTGGCAAAGAGCATCAGGCAGTACAAAAAGACGTCTGTTTTGTCACCGGTATGCGTCACGTTCGAAGTCGCGCTGGAATGTGTGCTTCCTCTTTACATGACGACGATGCTTGAAAAGATCCAGGTGGACAACTCGCTCAAAAATATACTTCTCTGGGGCGGGCTTCTGCTGGTATTCGCGGCGTTCTCGCTTCTTTTCGGCATGCTCGCGGGCAAGTTTGCGGCGACGGCTTCCGCCGGCTTTGCGCGCAATTTAAGAGAGGATATGTATTACAATATACAGGCGTTCTCTTTCGCGAATATAGACAAGTTTTCCACATCGAGTCTGGTTACCAGAATGACTACCGACGTCACCAACGTGCAGAACGCGTATATGATGCTTATAAGAGTTGCGGTCAGAAGCCCGATAATGCTTATATTCTCGCTTATAATGGCTTTCTTTATCGATCCCGTGGTATCTCTCGTATTCCTCGTTCTGGTACCGGTACTGGGAATCGGTCTGTTCGTTATTTTTAAATTGAGCTGGCCGATATTCGACAAGGTGTTTAAGAAATACGACGCGATGAACGAGTCGATACAGGAAAACATAAAGGGCATAAGGGTCGTAAAATCTTACGTCAGAGAGGATTACGAGAAGAAAAAGTTTGCGGCGACCGCAGAGAACGTCAAAAAAGACTTCGTACGCGGCGAAAAGCTTATCGCGCTTTCCAACCCGCTTATGCAGTTCTGTTTCTGGGCGGCGACTCTGTTCATCTGCTTTATGGGACCGATGGTTGGTCTTACCAACGGCGACCAGACGATAAGCACGAAGATGAGTTCGCTTATCGTATATTCGGCGCAGATACTTTCCAGCCTTATGATGCTGTCGATGATACTCGTCATGTTCTCGATAGCGAGAACGTCGGCGGAGCGTATCGTCGAGGTCATCACAGAAGAAAGCACCCTGCATAATCCCGAAAACCCCGTGACGGAGGTCAAGGACGGCTCAGTCAGGTTTGAAAACGTGTCCTTTAAGTATAACGAAAACGCCGAGCGCCGCGCGCTCAAAGAGGTCAACCTCGACATAAAGAGCGGGCAGACGATAGGTATCTTAGGCGGAACGGGCAGCAGTAAGACGTCGCTCGTCAACCTTATCCCCAGACTTTACGACGTCAGCGAAGGCGCTGTTTACGTAGGCGGCGTCAACGTAAAGGATTATGATCTCGAAACGCTGAGAAACCAGGTTGCGGTCGTATTGCAGAAAAACCTTCTTTTCTCCGGCACGATCAAGGAAAATCTGCGTTGGGGCAATCCGGACGCGACGGACGAAGAACTCGTCAGAGCCTGCAAACTCGCTCAGGCGGACGACTTTATCAGGTCTTTCCCCGACGGATACGACACTTATATCGAACAGGGCGGCACCAATGTTTCCGGCGGTCAGAAGCAAAGACTCTGTATTGCCCGCGCGCTTCTCAAAAAGCCCAAGATACTCATACTCGACGACTCGACCAGCGCGGTCGACACTAAGACGGACGCGCTCATAAGAAAAGCGTTCAGAGAAGAGATCCCGGATACTACGAAATTTATTATTGCGCAGAGAGTTTCTTCTGTAATGGAATCCGATCAGATAATCCTTATGAAGAACGGAACGGTCAGCGATGTCGGTACGCACGAAGAATTGCTTGCGCGCAATCCGATATACCAGGAGGTCTACTATTCGCAGAACAAGATCGGCAACGCGGACGCGGTAAAAGGAGGTGAGGATCATGAATAATACGGCAGGCAAAGGCAAGAAAGGCGGTACGATGGCGATCCTCGGCAGACTCCTGAAATATATGTTCAGGTTCTATAAGTGGGAGCTTCTCGCGGTAATTATCTGTATCACGATAAACGCGATTGCGGCGATAAGCTCGTCAATCTTCCTTGAGATCATCGTCGATGAGGTCGTCGAGCCGGGTCTCGTCAGCGGCTGGGACGCGGTCAAAGGCACGATGCTGAATATCGGTCTCATAATGGCGGGAATATTCGCTTTGGGCGTTATCTGCTCGTTCACCTACAACCGCATTATGGCGTACGTTACGCAGGGCTTCCTGAAGCATATGAGACTGGAAATGTTCAATAAGATGCAGTCTCTGCCGATACGCTATTTTGACACGAACACGCACGGCGACATAATGAGTACTTACACCAACGATATCGACGCGTTGAGACAGCTGGTTTCGCAGTCGATGCCGCAGATGTACTACTCGGCAGTCGCACTGATAACGCTTATCGTAAGCATGTTGCAGTCGAGTATATGGCTTTTCCTCGTCGTGCTTCTGGGATGCGTATCCATGCTTTTCGTTACGAAAGCGGTCGGCGGCAAGAGCGCGAAATTCTTTATCCGTCAGCAGAGATCTATGGGTAAGACGGAAGGTTTCGTCGAAGAGATGATGAACGGACAGAAAGTCATCAAGGTCTTCTGTCACGAGGAACAGTCAAAGCGCGATTTCGATAAGATCAACGAGCAGCTCTTCAAGGACAGCGAAAACGCAAACAAGTACGCCAACGTGCTGATGCCCACGATAAACAACATCGGTCACGTGCTGTACGTTCTCGTCGCGATAGTAGGCGGACTGCTCGTGCTTGCAGGCGTACACAATTTAAGCATTACGGGACTCGAAGGCGAAGCCATAAAGATGGGCGCGATAGTCGCGTTCCTGAATATGAGCCGACAGTTCACGATAAATATCGGGCAGCTTTCGATGCAGGTCAACTCCGTCGTCATGGGTACCGCGGGCGCCGAGCGTATCTTTGAGCTTCTCGACCAGGAGTCCGAAACGGACGACGGCTATGTCACTCTCGTAAACGCAGAGACAGACGAAAAGGGCAATATCCGCGAAAGCGCGACCCGTACCGGAATGTGGGCATGGAGACATCCTCACAAGGCGGACGGCTCAGTCACATATCAGGAACTTAAAGGCGATATCCGGCTGTTCGACGTCGACTTCGGTTACGTGCCGGACAAAATAGTGCTGCACGACGTGTCGCTGTATGCTAAGCCGGGGCAGAAGATAGCGTTCGTCGGCGCGACCGGCGCGGGCAAGACGACGATAACCAACCTTATCAACCGTTTCTACGACATCGCGGACGGCAAGATAAGATATGACGGCATAAATATCAACAAGATAAAGAAAGCCGATCTTCGCCGCTCCCTCGGCATGGTATTGCAGGATACCAACCTGTTTACCGGCACGATAATGGACAATATCCGTTACGGCAAACTCGACGCTTCGGACGACGAATGCGTCGCGGCGGCTAAGCTCGCGAACGCGCACGACTTTATAACCCGTCTTCCGGAAGGGTACAACACGATGCTGACCGGCGACGGCGCGAACCTGTCGCAGGGACAGAAACAGCTTCTTTCGATAGCGCGCGCGGCGGTAGCCAACGCTCCCGTGCTGATACTCGACGAGGCGACTTCGTCCATCGATACGCGCACCGAAGCTCTCGTTCAGCAGGGTATGGACCACCTTATGGAAGGCAGAACGGTCTTTGTCATCGCGCACAGGCTGTCGACGATACAGAACTCGGACGCGATAATGGTTCTCGACCACGGCAGGATAATAGAACGCGGCTCCCACGATCAGCTGATCGCGCAGAAGGGCGTGTACTATCAGCTGTATACAGGAGCGTTCGAACTCGAATAAACGGGGCGCTTGTCCCGGCGGCGGCATTATGCCGCGCGCGTAGACGGTAAGTTTTACCGATAATTTTACGGCGGCGTTTGCCGCCGTTTTTTTGTAAAGGATGAACGTGAGAAGCGCGCCGCCTGTTAACGATCGCGGGGGTTGTTGGCTTTGAGAAGAAACGCGGCGGGGTAAAGTCCGGCGAAAATCCGTATTGACAAAGTGCGCGCGCGCTATTATAATCAAAATTAGAATATATTAAAGGGGAGCGGCGTATGGGCGTAAGCGAAGCCAGCGAAAGCAGATTCAGTTGCAGAAAATATCAGGAAAGGGACGTCGGCAACGGACTTATCGAACAGTGCCTGGAATGCGCGAGGCTGTCGCCGTCAGCTCTTAACAAACAGCCGTGGAAATTCTATGTGACCAGAGGGGATCTGAAAGCGGCGATAGCGAAGGAAACTCAGCTTTTCGGCGCGAACGCGTTTACCGACGAAGCCCCCGTGCTGGTCGCGGTCACGGTAAAGCCGAGGGTCGCGGATAAACTCGCGGACAAGATAAAGCATCAGGATTTTTCCTCGATAGACCTGGGGATAGCGGTGCAGAGTTTTTGTCTTAAAGCCGCAGAGCTCGGGCTGGGCACCTGTATTATCGGCTGGGTAAAGACCGGGGCGGTCGACAAGCTTCTGAACACGGCGGTCGGGGAAAAGACAAAACTTATAATCGCCCTCGGATATCCCGCATGCGAACAGCCGCCCCGCCGCAGAAAATCTATGGAGGAGATAGCGGTCTATCTGTCATGACCGCATTGCATATGGAAGAAAAGAATATCAGAAACGCCGGTAAAGACGTGAAGAAAAATTTTTGGATATCAATCGTACTTTCGGTCATGCTGGTCGGCGGCGTGCCGATGATTGTGCTCGGCGCGACCAATAAGATATGGGCGGTCATGGCAATAGGCATCGCGTTTACCGCGCTCGGTTTTTACGGCTGTCCGCTGGGCTGGGTGATGTACGGCGAGGCGAAGTTCCGCGCCGCGCTCGTAAGCGCGATAGAGTACGAGGGCAGGGTCACCGTGGACGGTCTCGTCGCGCAGTTCGGAAAGCACAGGAACAAGATAATCGCGGATATCCGCAAGCTTATCGAAAAGAGGTATCTCGCGGGGTACGCGTTCGACGGAGAGACGCTGGTGTACGCCGAAAAGAAGGAGAGGCCCAAAGAGAGGATATACGTCGGCAAGTGCCCGTCCTGCAACGCGATAATGGAATATGCGGACGGAAAGGTGTTCTGTCCGTATTGCGGATTCGTAAGGGAAGCGACCGTCGAGGAAATGAAACGTTCGCAATGATAACGTCGCCGCGGCAGCGGCGCTTTTTTTTATGCGCGTTATTCCGATCCTTCGCCGCCGAGAGGCGGACATAAAGAGAGAGACGGACGCGCCCGAAAGAACGGGATCGGGCGGTCGGGAAACGGGAATGTGAAACCGGCTCTGAGAGAGAAAAGAGCGGCGGTAAGGCGCGCTTAAAACGCGGACCGGGAGGAGTAAAAAATATTGCGTACTGCGCTATGCGATAATGCGGTCAAACGTTTGACCGCGCGCGTATAAAGGTATATACTCATTTCGTAAAATGGGAACAAGAGGAAGAAAGAGTTATGGAAGAAGAGAAACCCGAGGTTGAAGAAAGCGCAAAAAACCTACACGGGCAGGAAAATTTTTCCGATAACGGCGGCAAGACCGGCGGCGAGGACAATTCGGAGGCGATAAGCGACGTCGCAACCGGCGCGGATCTCAGAGAGCCGCTGAAAGGAAGCGAAGCGCACGCCGAAAGGACGCGCATACGCAAGCTGTTCAGAAAGCAGGACGTAAAGAACTTTTTAAAAGCCAACGTCGTGCTGATAATCGCGATCGTCGCGGCGGCGGTCACCTGTTTTTTCGTGCCTTTCGACAGCGAGTACGCCGACTACTTCGACTGGCGCACCCTTTCGTGTCTTTTCTGTACGCTCGCGGTGGTCGCGGCGTTCAAAAATATCCGCTTTTTCGTATGGCTCGCGGACGTCATAGTAAGGCGTTTCAAGAATACAAGGACGGTAATAATAGCCCTGGTTTTCGTCACCTATTTCGGGTCGATGATAATGGCGAACGACATGGCGCTCGTGACCTTCCTGCCGCTGGGGTATTTTGTGCTTGAATCGTGCAACGGCAGAAAATATATGGCGTTCACTTTCATAATGCAGAACATCGCCGCCAATCTGGGAGGTATGCTTACGCCTTTCGGCAACCCGCAGAACCTTTATCTTTATTCGTTTTTCAATATCGGCGCGGCCGAATTTTTCAAAATAATGGCGGTGCCGTTCGCGGCGGCGTTTCTGCTTATTCTGGGAACGTGTTTTTTCGTAAAACCGGAAAAAGTGGAGGTCGGCACGCAGAAAAAACCCGCGCCCAAGGCATGGAGAGCGGCGGTCTACGGCGTGTTGTTCATAGTTTCCGTGCTGATAGTTTTCCGCATCTTTCCGTACTATTGGGGACTTCTTGCGGTGACGGTCGCGCTGCTCGCGCTCGATTTCAAGGCGATACTCAGGGTCGACTACGGCTTGCTTCTCACGTTCTGCGCCTTTTTCGTGTTTTCCGGGAACATGGCGCGGATAGAACCCGTGCAGCAATTCCTGGGAAAGCTCATGGAGATAGACCCGCTCGCCTTCGGCGTGCTGTCGTGTCAGGTGATAAGCAACGTGCCCAGCGCGGTATTGCTGTCGCGTTTCACGACCGACTACGCGCGCCTTCTGATCGCGGTCAACCTGGGCGGACTCGGCACCCCGATCGCTTCGCTCGCCAGCCTTATCACGCTGAATACGTACCGCAAGCTTGCGCCGGGCGATACTAAGAAATACGTACTTCTTTTCCTCGCGCTCAACTTCGGATTTTTGCTTATACTTACGGGCTTCGGTTATCTTACCTGTTACGCCGTGCTCTGAACGCCGGGCGGCAGTTGAAAGACGACTTCCTGCCTTCATGCGGGGATATTATTATTCAGAGATAACCGACAGAGATATTTTACACCGATTTAACATAATTGTGTTGTAAAACGCAGGGTTAATGTGATATTATAATAAACGTCATATAATTTAACGAGCGAAGCGCGGAGGAGAGTCTGAATTGGGCAAAGTCAAAAATCTGAAAGTCTTACAAAACAAACTGATAGATCTGAGCACGGCGAATCCGCTGATCAGCTTCAATGCTGAACGCAAATCTTTCCTTTATGTCGTCAGACCCGTTCCCGAGACTCTGTTCAAGAGGTTCTGGACGACCGCCGGATACGTCGCAAAGGTATTCGACGGCGAAGGGCAGGAAGCGCTGGGGCGCAACGAGATAGAGCTGCGCAATCCCAAGTCGCCCACAAAGAGAGTGCTCAATTACATACTCAAAAATTCAAGGCAGATAATGAACGAAAGAGGTATCAACGTGCTTTATCTCGCGTTCAATTTCGTCGTCTACGAGGATAAGGGCGAGACGTGCAAGGCGCCGCTTCTTCTCGTGCCGGTACGAATAAAGAAGACGAGCGACGACGTTTACAGCATCGTCGAATACGAGGACGAAGCGATACTCAATCCGGCGCTGGATTATAAACTGAGTATGACGGAGAAGATAAACCTTCCGTCGTTTTATAAAGATACCGACTACGGTCTGTACGTCAGCGAGGTCAGGGCGATTCTCGCAGACGCGGGTATGGGGCTTGAAGAGAAGGTCGTGCTGGGCATGTTCTCGTACGAAAAGATAAGTATGTATTTCGATATCGCGAAGAACGGCACCGAAATGCTCAAGAACAAGGCGGTCAGCGCGCTGCTGGGCGAAGGCACGTTCATCGGGACTCTTCCCGAAGACGCTCCGTCGGATAAGGGTATGGAAAACAACGTCGTCGACGCGGACTCGAGCCAGCAGAGGGCGATAAGCTGCGCTATGGACGGGTACAGTTTTGTGTTGCAGGGACCTCCCGGCACGGGCAAGTCTCAGACTATCACCAATATAATCGCGGGGTTGTTGTACAAGGACAAGAAGGTCCTTTTCGTGTCGGAAAAGATGACGGCGCTCGAAGTCGTCCGCAACAAGCTGGTCAGAGCGGGGCTGGGCGATTATTGCCTTGAACTGCACAGTCAGAAAGCGAATAAAAAGGAATTCATCAGGGCTATAAAAGAGGTCCTCGTGCTGGACAGAGAGGAGTATACTCACAGCGAAGGCGATATGGCGAGGTCCGAAAGGATAAGGACGGGGAAGAAACTTTCCGGTTACAGTGAAGCTCTCGCGAAGGAAATACCTCAGCTGGGCGTCACGGTCTATGATCTTTTCGGCATGTTTACCGCGCTTATCGACGTCCCCGAGGTTGATTTTACGATATCCGGCATAAGAAGCAGGACGCCGGAGTCGCTGGAAGAAACGCTTTCGTTGATAGAGCGTTACGCGCTGTGTTGCAAGGACGGCGGCGATCCGCTCTGTTCGGACAGTCCGTGGAAAGGTCTTAAAGACGAGGTCGGCAAAGACGACAGGGAAAAGGCAACGGGTCTCATGGGCAGGCTTGCCGATACGTCCGGCAAGCTGGTCGCGGCGGGCAACGTGTTCAGGGAATATGGGATATCGTTCGAATATCCTTCCGACAACGAAGAGATAAAGAGGTTCATCGAGGCGCTCAAAGCTTACGACGGCGTTACCCCGGCTTTTTTCGACGGCGATTACCGCAGTGAAGCGATCGCGGCGCTGAGAGAATACAACAACGCGAAGTACGAGAAAGACGAAATTGCGGCGCATACCGACTTGTATTTCAACGAAGGAGTCCTTACTCTCGACATTGAGGCGATGAGCAACCGTCTTAAAGGCTATTCGCTTTTCGCGAGGATATTCGGCAAGGATTACGGCAGAGACGTCGCCGCGATGTGGAGATATGCGCGTCCGGCAGCGGAAAAGCCCAAATATTCGTCTGTCCTGGCGTTTGCGGAAGAGCTCGTATCGAGAAAGCAATCGGAAGAAAGGTTGAGAAGAGCGGAAAACAAACTCGAAAGGCTGGGACTTTCAGCGAATGACGCTAAGGATATAGACAACATTAAAAAATTCGACAATCTGATAGGAAAATGCGGTGCGATCGACCCCGAAAGGTTCAGGAGTATGTCCGCAAGAGATCTGAACAGAGCCAGGGCGGAACTGATCGCGGCGGGCGAAAATATAGACGCGCTGCTGAGAGAGCTCGAAGCTGAGAGGTCGGAAGAAAAAGAGCTGTTCCACGGTCTCATGCCGGCATATCCCGGTTTTGAGAAGATAAACGAAACGGCGCTGGCGTTGTCGTCTGCGGCGGCGGATTTCGGACCGTACATCGAAAAGAGAGACCTTTCCCTGCTCCTGGAGAGAACGGGCGACGACGGATTCATTGCCGCGGTCGCGGATGAGGAGATAGCGCCGGAGCTGTGGAAGGACTGCTACAAAAGGTGTTTCTACGCTCAGTGGATAGAAGCCGTAAGAGACGACGATCCCGCGCTGAGAGGCTTTACCGCAGAAGGTCACAACGAAGCGGTCAGGGATTTCTGCAGAGCGGACGAAACGGGGCTTTTAACCGCAAGGAATGAGATACCCCGTAAGCTCAATTCCGAAAGGGACGTCGTGCCGGAGGAAGAAAGGGCTGAATTCGATAAGGATAAGGCGGATTTCATACACGAATCCGAGCTCAAAAGAGGCAAGAAACCGATAAGGACCCTGCTTGCCGACATGCCGGAATTTATACAGAAGCTGAAGCCCTGTTTTATGATGTCGCCGCTCAGCGTGAGTTCGTATTTGAGCGACACGGATATAAAATTCGACGTCGTTATATTCGACGAGGCGTCTCAGGTATTGCCTGAGGACGCGATGTGTTCGATATTCCGCGGAAAGCAGGTGATAATCGTCGGCGACTCTCAGCAGATGCCGCCCAGCAACCTGTTCGCGGCGGGAGTCGATTCCCTCGAAGACGACTACGATGACGAGGAAGACGAGACCGGGCCCGCGGCGGAAGACATGGGCGAATCCATACTCGAGCTGAGCGTGAGGGTGATGGACAGCATAAGTCTGAGATGGCATTACCGCAGTAAGAGCGAAAGTCTTATCGCGTTCTCCAACGCCAACTTCTATTACGGCAATCTGCAGACTTTCCCGGGCGTCGTCGCAACGAGAGAAGATTACGGCGTAGAACACGTTTACGTGCCGGACGGAGTATACGTCAGAAGGGATAAGAACAACCCGATCGAAGCGATAAAAGTCGTAGAGCTTGTGTTCGAGCATATAAGGAAGCATCCCGAAAGGAGCCTGGGCGTAGTCGCGTTCGGTCTCAGGCAGAGAGACGCGATAGAAAACATGATAAACAGGCGCAGGGTCGCGCTTACCGATCCCGAAGAGATAGCCGCGGCGAACGAGTTTTTCAGCGAATCCAAGGACGAGCCGTTCTTTGTGAAGAACCTTGAGACGGTGCAGGGCGACGAAAGGGATACGGTGATTTTCAGTATGGGCTACGGAAGAGACGAGGAAGGTAAGTTCGCGCAGCGTTTCGGTCCGCTCAACAATAAGGGCGGCGAAAGGCGGCTCAACGTCGCCGTGACCAGGGCGAAGATAAATGTCAAACTCGTGACATCCGTGCACGCGAGCGAAATAGTAGTGACCGATAAGTCCTCAGAAGGCGCCAGATTGCTTAAAGCGTATATTGATTACGCCGAAAACCCCGGCAGAGCGAGCGGAGCGCACCCGGTCGGCGCCAGCGTCGTGCGCAGCGTCGAAGACGACGTGTACGAATTCCTGGTCGGCGAAGGTTTCGAGGTCGAAAGGAACGTAGGAGCGTCCAGATACAAGATAGACCTGGCGATAAAACGCCCGGGAAGCGACGAATACGTCGTCGCGGTCGAATGCGACGGCAAGGGTTATCAGAAGACGAAAAATACCAGAGACCGCGATCGCCTGAGGAAAAACGTGCTTATCGGTATGGGCTGGAAGGTATACAGGATATGGTCCGCGCAGTGGATAACGAACAGGGAAGAGGAAAAGAACAGGCTTCTGAGTTTCGTGACGCTGGCGCTGTATTAGACAATTAACGGCTTACAGCAAGTTATATATTGACAAGTTATAACCGTTTATAGTAAAATAAATTTATGGCGGCGCGCGCGTCGCACGCACAAAAGAAGGTAAGGGTTAAATGAGAGATCTTTCTGAAATTTCAGGATTTTGTTCTTTAAAAGACCGCATACTGCTGCGCGTTTCCGGTAAAGAGGGAGGCGCGGCGGCTTTGCGCTGCGCGCGTGAAGCCGAAGAGGGCGACAGAGGCAGGATACTCGCGCTTTGCGACGGCGAGGCGGAAGAGTATATCGGAAGCGCCGGCGGGTATGTGCCCGACGCGGTCAACGTTTACCGCGCGGCGGCGTTTTCGCTGGTATGGAAATACGCCCCCGCTTATTTTTCGCGCACTCTGTTCACGGGCGAGAAGGGAAGAGAGGTCGTCGTCGCGTTTTACGGCGTAGACGGCTATACCGCAGAGATATTCAAGGCGCTTGCGTCTACTTACCTGGAGACGGTGCGCACAAAGGGCGGCGTGCGTGCGGACAAGGTGCGCTATATATTTTTCGCAGACGAGAAGGAAAGAGAAGAACTGAAAAAGCTGCCTTATCTCGCGGCGGTGAAAGCGCTTGCGGACGCGGCGGGAAAGCCGGGATATTATGAATTGCCTGAGCAGCTCGCCGCAATTGAGATAAGAGAAAGGGGAGAGGACGTCGGGTACGGCGGCGCGTTCGTATGGGCGGTCGCCGCGGGCGGCGTGCAGGAGGCGGCGGAAGTTGAGGCGGAGCTGGAGAAAAAAGGCGTCCCGCACGCGGTGTTCTGCCCGGGAGACGGCAGCGTAAATGACGGCGTATACACGTTCGGCACGTCGGAAGAATGCGTTTCTTTCTATCTGAAGATACTCTTGATCGCGTTAGCGCGCGATACGATATACGGCGCGGCTGCCGGCGGAAACGTCGGGAGTATGCTCGCCGGGCAGCTCGAAAAGTGGAAGCAGGCATCGTCCCGTAAGGTCAAGAGAGATTCCAATCTGTATGCCGCGCTCGCTCTGAGGGGGCTTATGCTCTCGCTCGGGTTCGACTGCGGGGAGAACGCGGAGAGCGCGACGGACGCGTTCAACGCGCTGTACGACGGAGAAGAACCCCGCGTGATCAACGCGGACGGAACGGTATATTACGACAACGCCTTATGCGCGGGGAACAGTTTAAGGGCTGCGCTCGCGTTCAGAGAACATCTGAGATGGAACGAGTACATGTTCGCGTGCGGCGTGGGGCCCGCTTCTAAGAAAGATCACGTTACGAGAGACAAGAACGAACTGCTCTCGGAGGGCAGACACATAAACGTAACGACGTGGAAAGGGCTTGAGGACTTCCGCGCCGACGAGGCGAAGAGAAAGGGAACGGACGAAGAAAGCGCCGACGTGCAGAGATACGACTTCCAGCTTGCCGACGGCGCGGCGGACATGCTTGCCGCGGCGGGTTACGTGATAACGAAAATGCAGGGGAGAGAAAGATGAAAAAGCTGATATGGATAATACCCTTAGCGGTATTTTTGATTTTGCCTTACGAATTATTTGTTTATAACGAGGGATTCCTGACCGCGATGAATATGCTGCGCGGTCTGGCGGCAATGGCGATCGTGTACTGCGCGATCATATGGTTGTATTTCCGGATGAGGAAGACGATCGACAAGAAGTACGTCCCTGAGATCCTGGTCGTATCGGCGGCGCTGGCGATAAGCGTTGTCGGCAAGGCGCTGGCGATAGTCATGGATATCGATGAAACAAGCGGCAACGTTTCTCTGAATATGCCTGAAGACGGTTGGCAGGCTGTCGCCGCGATATATTATTCGCTTTATCAGGCGATAGGCGGGCTGTCGTTCGAAGGTCTGGCGGACTATGAATATTACGAAAACTGGCGCACGATAATTTATGCGGGTACGTCTGTGCTGGCGGGGCTCGTAGCGGTCAGCATAATCACTTTCAGTTTCAGTTATGAGATATACAGCACGGTGTCGTGGATGACGACCACGAAGCGCAACCGCAAGATATACGTGTTCACCGCCGTTACGGAAGACAGCGTCATGCTTGCGCACAGCATCGCGGACCATCACGCCGGGCTTAAAAAGGAAGGAAAAAAGCAGAAATACGCAATAATCTTTCTGAGGACGGACGATCAGGAAGGTTTCAACGGAAAGGATCCTCTTCATCTTGACATAATGCATTCGGGATTTTTGTTCAGGAGCTATGCTCCCGGAAAGAAGAACAAGTCGATACCTGAATTTCTGAAGATAAAAATCAAAAACGACTACATTCTGCAAGACAATGTTCCCGAAAAGTTCGAAGACTCTCTTAAAGCAGACGCGGCGCCGGAACTTCACATATTCGCTCTCGACTGGGAAAAGGGAAAGACGAGCGAAAACGACAAACTGGTTTGCGAAGACGTCGCCAGGGTCACGGAAAGGCTGTTCGGCAGCAAGCTCACTTTAATGCAGAAAATAAAGCTGCGTAAAATAATGCTGCGTAAGGCGAGAGAGCAAGGAAAAGATCTCCTCAAAGAAATCAAATTAATACAGAAAAAGCAGCGTAAGGCGAGAGGGCAAGAAAAAGAAAATCTCCTCAAAGAAATCAAACTCCTCGAAGAAAAACTCCTCGCAGAAGCAGAAATCGCATGCAGAATGAACGGGCTGCGCACGATAATCAACTATCATTACCTGCTAAGCGAAGATATCGATATCTCAAACGTCGACATGCGTTTCGCAAACGAGGTGTCAAAATTCGCGAAAGACGGAGAATACTATTCGGACGCAAGGCCGAAAACCCTGGAAAAGATAGGCTCTCTGGCAAAAGAATACCTGAGAAAGGGTTTTAGCGACGATGACAATGCAGAAGAAAAAGCTTTTGACAAATACAAACAACACTTTGTGTTCGACGCGATAAACGAAGCGAACATGGCGGCGTTCTCATACGTCAGAAAGAGGGCGAAACTTGTCGAAGAAAATCAGGAACTTTATGAAAACGACGTAACAGGTGATGAATACCGCGTGCTGGTCATCGGTTTCGGTCAGAACGGACAGCAGACGATGAAGATGTCTTATATATACGCCGCCGCCGGAGTTCATGGGAATAAAAAATACAGTGGGGAAACATATGACCCCAATAACTGGAAGAAGCAGCTGAAGAAAAGCGGATTGGCGGATTACACTCCGCAGCCGTTCATAGCGGACGTTTACGATAAAAACGCGACAGAGGTCGGCGGTCTGTTCAGGATGAAGCACCCGTCGATAAAAGTGAACATGCCGCAGAGCACGAATAGTTCTTTCATATACACATATGTGCCGATAATGGTCAATCTGCATCACGAGTCCGCATACAGCATCAATATCCTGGACACTCTGGACGACAACCTGGGCAAAAAAGAGAATGAAAATAAAACCGATATAGAAAAGAAACCGGATACTCAGGACGAAAGCACAGGCAAAGAAAATAAAACCGGTATAGAAAAGAATATTCAGGACGAAAGCGTAGACAAAGTGAAGGAAAATAAAACGGATAAAGAAAAATACAACCTTATAATAATCGCCCTCGGTGACGACGACAGCACCGTGAATATCGCCAACGCGATCCTGGAAGACAGCAAACACGAAGAACTTGATCGCGGAAGTGCCGGCGAGTACAAATGTCAGGTCATTGCGATAAATCTGAGAAACAGGCTCAACTACGACCGCATCAACTGGAATGCGAAGGACGAGGGGAAATTTACGCGGATAAAGGTCATCAGATTCGGAAGTTCAGAAGAGATGTACAGCTACGACAATATCGTCGATATGAGCCTCGCCAAGCAACGGAACCATGGCTATGAAATGATCCAAAGCAAAAAGTTAGAAGGAGAAATGCAAAAAGTCGTCATCGAAAAGCCTAATGAAATAGAAACGTGGCTAAAGAATGATACAGAGGATAACGCCGTTGTTGCCGCCGAAAGCGAATGGGCGGTAAAAGATTATTACGCCAGGACGTCGAGCCGTTACGCATGCGAGATGCCGGCGTTCATAAAGGCTTACAGCGTCGCCAAAGGATTCGCCAAAGTCGCCGAAGGATCCGCCCAAAAATACGATTTCGGCAAGATAACGGCCGGCAATCTCATGAAACTCGGCGCGGTAGAACACGACAGGTGGGTAAGATGGATTGTGTCTTTCGGCTTTAAGAAAGGGGGGACAGACCGGTATTTCAAGGAGCATAGTTCCATAGAAGAATACAGAGAGATAAAGTCCCAGTGCAACGACATGACCAACGTGCTGAACGCATTTAAAGACAGAAAATAAAATCAGGGTCTGACTCTAAGAGAAAGAATTGCTCAAGCGGAGAAAAACAAAGGACGGGATAAAATGAAAATATCGATCAGGTTCAATTTAAACGAAGAAAAGGGCGTATCCGAAGAGACCGCGGCAAAGCTGCGTACGGTCGCGATCAAGATCCATATGATCCTCGGAGACGTGCGGGTCGACGAATTCGACGCGGGCAAGCTGACGTTTTGCGGAGACAATGGTTTCAAAATGACGGACGAGATATACCGCCGTATCGAAAAAACGCTTGTCGACGCCGGTTTAGACAACGCGGTCATCAGTTACGGCGACGACTTGTCCGACGAAGGTGACGAAAATGCCGACGAAGAGGAAGAAGCCGCGGCAGCAGTCGAGGAAAAGGACGGCGAGACGCTCGATAAATTCTTTGAAAAACTCGAAGAAGAAGACCGCAAGGAAGACAAGATCGTAAGCGGTACGGTATCGGCTATGAAAAAGGCGTGCGACGAGAAAGTCGGGGAAAGCGCCGCCGCGGACGGAAAGAAGGAGGCGTTTGCCGAAGAATCCGGGCGGCTGGACAGCCTGTTCGGGAAAAACGTAAATAAAGACGAAGAGGAAGAGTCCGTGAAAGAAAAGGTCCGCAGGATGTTGTCTGAGGACGACGGGTCAAAGAAAAGTCTTTTCGGGTACGAACGCGCTCGCAATAACGGCGGCGACAAAAATGAGGGCGGCAAAGAGACTTTCGGCGCGATACAGCGCCGCATAGCCGATCTGAAAGCCTACCTCTCGAAAAAAGTAAAGGGTCAGCAGAATGCGATAGAAGCGTTCGTCAGGGCGATATTCGGCGTCGAAGTGCTTATTGAAAAGGAGCACAAAGGACCGCTCGCGACCTTTATGTTCGCGGGACCTCCGGGATGCGGAAAGACGTTTATTTCCGAGTGCGCCGCAGAATTTCTCAAAGACCGCAAATACGCCAGATTCAACATGAGCGAATACGCTGAATTCGGCGCGAGCGTCAACGGCTATGAATTGACCAACAAGCCGGGCATGATAACGCAGTTCGTCAGCAAAAATCCCAGGTGTATGATCCTGTTCGACGAGATAGAGAAGGCTTCGCAGGCAAACCTCAGGTTGTTTTTGCAGATACTCGACGCCGGCGTCATCAAGGACCTCGGCACAGGCGACGACGTGCATTTCAACGATGCGATCCTGATATTCACGACCAACGTCGCGAGAAATCTGTACGAGGACGTCGACGGCTCCAATATGTCCGGAATAACAAAGAGCGCGATCGTTTCCGCGCTTGCCAGCGACGAAAACCCGATGACCGGAAAGCCGTATTTTCCGAAGGAGCTGGTATCACGCTGGGCTAAGGGCACGGTCGTCATGTTCAACCGCTTAGAGCCGTACTCTCTGAAAGAGGTTGTGCTTGCGGAGCTGAAAAACAAGGTGGAGACAGCTGAAAAAAACACGGGGATCAGGATCAACTGCGATTATGATAAGATAGCTTCGCTGATCATGTATTCTGTGGGCGGCAGCGGCGACGCGCGTACGATGGTCGGCGCGGTCACCAGATTCATAGAAAGCGAACTCTTCGACGCGATAAGTCAGCTTACGCGCAGGAAGATGGACGTGGACAAACTCAAAGAGATAACTCTCGGGGTAGATTACGGGAAGAGCGAGGCGAGGAGTCTTTTCGAGGTCAGCGACAAGGTGCCCTTGCTGTTCGCGACCGATAAAAAATACAATGCGCAGCTGAGGAAAGCGTGCGCCGGCGCAAAGAACGTAAAGGCGTATTTCTGCAACTGCGCTGAGGACGCCAAAAACGCGTTCGGCAACGAAATAAGCGCGGTCGTCCTCGACGTATTTATGAATGAAAAGAACGCCAAGGAAAGGCCCAGCGACCTTGAAGATATGGACAGCGACGGCGTGACCCTGTTCGATATGCTGACCGAAAAGTATCCGGAGGTCCCCGTATATATCCTGAACGACGACGACAACGGATACGACGACGTCGCGTTCGACACCTTTCTCGCGAGGGGCGCGAAGGGCGTATTGCATTACAGAAGCGGGGACGTCGCAGGCAATACCGCAAGTCTTACTTACGTCAAGGAAGCGACGGTCACCGGCAACAAATTCTATAAGCTGACCGGGTCCAGCAACGTGTTGACTTACAACTGCGCGCAGGAGATCGTCGGCGGCGGCAGCGAGCTGAAAATAATTGCGCGCAAGCTGGAGATAAAGCGTTCCGTAAAGGCGGAAGACAGGGAAAGCGTCGTCGCGGACGTGTCCAGACCCGACGTAAGGTTCGCGGACGTGATCGGCTCGGACGACGTAAAGAGCGCAATGGCGGAATGCGTTGCCTATCTGAAAAATCCGAAACAATACACGTCGTCGGGCAAAAGAGCGCCCAAGGGCATACTCCTTTACGGACCGTCCGGCACGGGCAAGACGATGCTTGCGAAAGCGCTTGCGGGCGAGACGGACGTCACGTTCATAGAAAAGAACGCTACGCAATTCTACAAGAAATACGTCGGCGACGGACCGGAAAGCGTAAGGCAGCTGTTCAGAACGGCGAGAAGGTACGCTCCGTCGATAATCTTCATCGACGAGGTAGACGGTTTCGCCAGACAGAGGACGGGCTCGGAATTTAATCACAGCGCGGAAGAGCTGCTTACGACCTTCCTTTCGGAGATGGAGGGATTCAAAGCGAACGAAAACAAACCCGTCGTCGTGGTCTGCGCGACCAATTTCGGTATTAAAGCCGAAGAGGACGGCGACAAGGCGCTGGACCCCGCGTTCGTAAGGCGTTTCGACAAGAGGATACTCGTCGGACTTCCCGACAAGGACGACAGAGAAAAACTCATTCGTCATTATCTGTTGCAGAAGGGAGTGGACCCCGAAGGGCTCGCGGACGGTATTTCAATGCTCGCGAAAAAGACGGTCGGTTACAGTCATTCGGGCATAAAGGACATAATTGTGTCGCTGGCGGAGCGCGCGGACGGCAACGCGATCACCGACGCCATGCTTGAAGAAGCGCAGGATCTCGACGAGCACGGCAAGAGCAGGGAATATTCAAAAGAGTCCGTGCTGAGGACCGCGCGTCACGAAGCGGGGCATACGATCGTGTCGTGGGCAAACGGCAGGACGCCCGCGTATATGACCATTGTCTCGCGCGGGTCGTACGGCGGATATATGATGCACGACGACAACGACGACGAGCTCGTCGATTCAAAAAACGACCTGCTGGACAGGATATGCTGTTCCCTGGGCGGCAGAGCGGCAGAACTCGTATATTACGGCGGCGAAGACGGGTTGACCAACGGCGCGTCGTCCGACCTCAGAAAGGCGACTGAGCTTGCGGCGATGATGATAGGCAGCTGGGGCATGTACGGCAACAGGCTTGCGGTCGCGGATTGTTTCGGCGAAGCGGTCGACAAAGAGCTGTACGCAGAAGTCAACGCGCTGATGGAAAAAGAACTTGCGCGCGCCGTAAAACTCATTTCCGACAACAGGGAAAAGGCGGACAGGCTGATCGAAGCTTTGCTTGAACGCAACAGCCTTGACGCTAAGGAGATGGAAAAGATACTCGGCGTTCCGCCGGAAAAGTAATAGAACGGCGCAAAAAGGAGCGACCTCTTTCAGCCTGAACCGTAATAACGGAAGGATTGTTCCCCGCATTGTCGTTGAAGATGGAGAGGAGATAATAAAAAAAGGACGGACCTAAGGACGGTTTTTCAACGATTTTCTCAGTATATACGATTGACGTGCGCTGATTTACATATAATTTACAGTGATTTTTAGCTGTCGGTCTTGACCTTTTTCAGGGAAACCTGTAAAATATAACTGTAAGGAAAGCAGCGAAGGCAAGAGAAACGCTTAATAAGAACGCGTATTTTGAACGGTCAAGAGCGTTTCGGCATCAGGCAAATCGTGAGTTTTCTTAAAAACGACGGCAAAAAGCGGGTATAAATTCCGCAAAAGCGCGTCGGACCGCAACGCAAGGTAATATTGACGGCGTAGCGTTGTAAGACAGTAATAGTTAAGATATATTACTTTGCGTCAACGCGCGCGACGCTTTCGGCAAAAGCAGGGAGAAGAAATACCGACGTCCGCGGCAAGGCGGTCGGAGTAAAGAAAAAACATATAAAGTCCGGAGGAGAAAAATGGATTTAAGAAGATTGAAAAAGTATTGCGTCGACATAATTTTCTGTATCGACACTACGGGAAGCATGTCGCCGATAATTAAGCAGGTAAAAGATTATGCGTTAAGCTTTTACGACAATGTCCATTATGAAATGGAGCTGCAGAACAAGCAGGTCGACCAGCTCAGGGTCAAGGTCATCACTTTCAGAGATCTCGGTTGCGACGGAGAAGAAGCGTTGACTCAGTCCGACTTCTTCGTACTTGACGAGCAGAAGACTGAGTTTGAAAATTACGTATACGGTCTCAACGCTTCGGGCGGCGGAGACATACCAGAAAACGCGCTTGAAGCGATAGTCGAGGCGATAAGGAGCGACTGGACCTTTGAAGGCGCGAAGAAACGCCAGGTCGTCGTCGTATTCACCGACGCTCCCGCGCTTCCTCTTCTCGAAAGGCAATCTGCGGAAGGATATCCCGCGGATATGCCGCAGAATCTCGACGAGCTCAACGCGATGTGGATGGGCACCGCGCCTTTCGGCGCAAGCTCTTACGACCCGGAGGCGGGCAGGCTGATAATCATGGCGCCCGACGTCGAGCCGTGGAACGAGATGTTCAGGACCTTTGAGAGGTGCTGGTTCAAGAAGGTCGATAAAGGCACGGGACTTGCCGACGTTGCGATGGACGACGTTATAAATCTGATAGTCAAATCCATCGGCGGCTCGCAGATGTAACATGTATGCCGGCGAGCGCCGGCAATTCGGATAAAAATGAAATTCACGGTAAATATTCAGAGAAGAAACAGGCGCAACGCGCCGATCGGGCAGGACGCGCCGCCGTACGCCGCGGACGGGCTTTTGTTCGTCGCGGACGGGCTGGGCGGCTCAGGCGGCTTTGTACACAAAGAAGCCGCCGCTGTGTTCGCAGACGAGGACAAGGCGCTTAAAGCGATACTTTCGGCATTCCCGGGGGCGTCGGCAGACGGACCCGTCGCCGAGTATGCGAAAGTGGCGTTCGTCGACGCGTTCAAAGAGGGCAGAACGGGTGAAAGCGCATATTTTGCTTCGCGTTTTCTCGCGCTGGCGACCGTTTACGCTTTTGAAGAAGCGCGGATATTCGATCCTGAAAAGATCGCGGGCGCTTCCGCAAACGAAGACGCGCGTTTTGCCGCAAAGCTGAGGGATTATCTGGTTGAAAAAGAACTGGCGCTCGCAAAGGCGATCGGCCTCGACGGCGCGAAAGTGCCGGAAGGTATGCTTTTTCTGCCGTCAACGTTCTGCGTCGTGCTGTATAAGGAAGATGTTGACGACGTTGACGTTCTCGTTCTGTACGCGGGCGACTCGCGCGCGTATGTATGGGATGCGGACGGGCTCAAGGCGCTCACGGTCGACCACAACGACGAAAGCAGGATGATGAACAATCTGATCGCTCCGCTTGCGAAGCCGTTTATCGAGCCCGTAAGGTACCGTCTCAAAAAACCGTGCGCGGTTTTTGCGGCGACGGACGGGATATACGATTCGATTTATACAAAGCAGCCGCTTTATCTCGAAGCGGTGCTGTTTGAGCCGTTTGCGAAGGTTTACGCGGAATCGGCGGGAGCGAAGACGACGGACGAAGAAAAATTCGCGGCGGCTGCCGATAAGATAAAGGCAGATTATTCGGGAGACCTGGGGTCTCACGACGACAGCAACACGATGGCGATGGCGACGTTCGGCTATCCGGGGTTCAACGATTTTGCGAAAGTCGCGGCAAAGAGGATAGCGTATCTGGAAAGTCTGCATCCCGATTGGGACAAATACCTTTACGTCGACGCGGACATGCGCTGCGAGGAAAGCAGGATAAACAGAAACATGCTGACCAGGATATACGGCGAGCGCGCCGGGCAGATAGAACGCATATATCTTGCGCATAGCGGCGCGGACGCTCGCGTTGAGGAAGGCGCAAAGAGCGAGGTTTCGGAATTTTGCGCGATTAACGCAAGGAAGGAAAGATATATATCCCTGAGAGAGGCGACCGCGGCGATGTCGGCAAAGTATTTCGACGACTGCGAAAGAAGGGCGCTTCCCGCCGGAATAAAGACTTTCGGGCAGATATCCGCGCGGTCGGACGAGAAAGCGGTCAGGGACTTCTGGTTCAGAAACGGTGCAAGGCTGGTCTGCGAAAGCGTCGCCGGCGTAGGGGAAGGAAAGGCGCTTAACGTCAACGTAAGCGACATTTTACTGCCTGCGGTGGAGCGGCATATAAAAGAAGTTTACGGCGGGGCGTATCTCGTCCGCAAGGAGCTTTCCGCGATAATGGACGGGTACGACGAGCAATACTACTCCCTTGTCGGGGCAGATAAGCCGCTGAGACGGCAAATATAAAAACAGGATCCGGATATGAATGTAAACGGCTACGAGTTGACAGAATGGACTTTTTCGACGGGCGGAGAGATCGCGGTTGCGAAGAAAGACGGGAAATCCTACTTCCTGAAGAGGTACAATTCCGCGTTGATGCCGTCTGAAAGCGCGTCTCCCCAAACGAGAGCCAGACTGGAAGAGAAGTTTTCACGGCTGAAAGGAAGGCGCGACCGGATAAACGGCACGCTTGACGAGATAGACGACCCGACCGTCGTAAAGACGGTTGAGACCTTTATCGACGAATGTCATCTGATAGAGGTCAACAGCTTTGTCGAAAACGTTATCGGGGCGCCGGAATTCGCCGCACTGCCCGCAAAGCAGAAGGGCGAAGCGCTGTTGTCCGCAGTGAAAGCCGTCGCGTTGATACATGAGAAAGGACTCGTACACTCCGATATAAAGCCTGCCAACCTGCTCATGGTCAGGACGGGCGACAAAGTCGAAGCAAGGATAATAGACTTCGATTCAAGCTATTTCCTTGACGAGACGGCGACATTGAAAAACGTATGCGGCGACGACTTTTACGGCTCGCCGGAGACGGTCGCGAATATGGGCGACAATGACCCGGAATTGAGAAGTTATCTCAGCGAAAAGGCGGATATATTTTCGCTGGGGCTGACGCTTTACGAATACTATACCGGCGTTAAATTCGATACGGGCAGGGAAGAAAAGCGCGTATGGAGCCTTTTGTGCGACGGCGAAGAAGTCAGGATCGGCGAAGAAGTGAAAGAGCCGCTGCGCGCGACGATACAAAAGATGATAAGCTATGAGCCCGCCGACAGACCCTCCGCCCGCGAAGTCTGCGACGCCATTGCGTCGATTGCGACAAAAAGCCGCGGCGAAGAAGAGCCGGCGGCAATGACGGGGGCGCCCGCGGAAAGGACGGCTCCCGCAAGGAGAGCGCCGGTTACAAGGGCGTCGATACACAGAGGCGAGGGAGTCACGACAAAACCGGACGACGGCTACCCGGCGGACGAACCGTGGAGAGAAGACAACATCGAATTCGTAAAGGAGGGTTTAGACTTTTACGAATTCGTGAAAATAGAAAGGATTCTCGACGCGAAAGGCGGAAGATATTATAAACTGACTAAGCGCAACGGCGTAAACCTGATGCGAAAGAAGGAACAGCTTATAATTATGGGCTGCGCGTGCGAAAAGAAGGGCGGCGAGAAGGCGGGCGTCGAAGAGATCGCAAGGGAAGCCGACGCTGCCGACGGTATAGAGCTGGTCGGAGAGTCTGAACCGGGATTGCCGGAAGAAGGAGCGGTCAGCGGCGAATGTGAGCTCTGCGCGCCGTGGGAAGGGCACGGGATAATATTCGTCAAAGACACTTTGATCGGCATAGGCTGCAAAAAGGTGGAAAGGGCGGACAGCGGCGCAAAGACGTACAGATTTATATTTGACAGGGAGTCTGAGACAGATACCCTTGCAGAGTGCATAGAAAAAGGTTATGCGGTTGAAAGAGAGCCCGCCGCCGCTTCAACGGCGGTTAGCGAAAGGGAGCTCAACAAGCTGTGGGAGGGCGACGAGGGCGCGTTCGACGCTGGCGTAATGGAGGCGAGGCGCATAAAATCCATAGCGCGTTGTGTCTGCAAAGGGCACAGGGAATATGAGGTCGTTTTCGTCACTCCGGCAGGGACTGAACGCAGATGTATCCTGGACTATGCGTCGCTTAAAGTGTTGGGCCTCATAGCCTGACTTAAAGGAGACATTTTGCCCCGCAGTTTCGCGGGGTTTTTCGTTATTCGATTATCCGGGTGATTTTACCGTTTTTACGAGGATTCTGAAAATTTTTTATGCGCCGATAACAAGGGGCGCAGAGAGAGGTATATTCGCTTAGCTGTTTATTACGTAGGTCGATTATCACTGCCAACCGCGAAAGCAACCGCTTCGCTACGCTATGCGGGTTGCCGTACCCTGTCAACGCTTTGCTTTTGACGAGGGTTCCTGCGTCCCTCACACTCTGCGTGAAAAACAACCGAGGTTGCATAAACCTCGGTTGTTTTTGGCGCAGAGAGAGGTATATTCGCTTAGCTGTTTATTACGTAGGTCGATTATCACTGCCGACCGCGAAAGCAACCGCTTCGCTACGCTATGCGGATCGCCGTCCCCTGTCAACGCTTCGCTTTTGACGAGGGTTCCTGCGTCCCTCACTCTCTGCGTGATTACCGTACACACGATTTCCAATCGTGCGCCTTAGGCCAGCTCAGCCATCTCTGCATATATTTATTAAGTTTTTTATAAATCCCTCTCTCGGAGAGAGGTATATTCGCTCAACTATTTCCTGCGCAGGCCGGTTATCCCTGCCAATCGCGAAAGCGACCGCATATCGGGATCGTTTCGCTCAGTTATTTAATACACAGGTTGAATATAATTACCAACCGCGAAAGCAACCGCATATCGGGATCGTTTCGCTCAGTAACCGCGAAAGCAACCGCATATCGGGATCGTTTCGCTCAGTTATTTAATACACAGGTTGAATATAATTACCAACCGCGAAAGCGACCGCTTCGCTACGCTATGCGGATCGCCGAACCCTCGTTACGTTTTACCGTACACACGATTGAGAGTCTCGCCTTAGGCCGGCTCAGCCAATCTCTGCACGCGTCGATATTTAATTGCAAAAGCAATATTACCATAAAAAAACGGATTTTGCAAGTAAAATATCGGTTAATGCGATTAAAAAATAAATTCGCGCCGCGTTATGAGCTCGACGCGGCGCGAATTTGCAACTAAGACGCAGTTCGGCGGTTTTTTGTTCAAACGTATTCATATTAAAAATGCGTTGGCGGCGCGGCGAACGCCGCAGGTCTGTCAGCCGCGTTCCCAGTAATACTCTTTGTGGGTAGACGTGAATACGCGCGCGGCGTCCGACGCGTTTGCGAGAGTGGCGGCGTCCATCTCTTTACGGTTGGAAGCGGGCTCGTATTCAGAAACGGCGTAAGACCAGCCTTCGGTTTCTGCAAACGTCATTGCAGAGAGAGAAGAGCAGTTGTTAAATGCAAACCCGTCTATCTTAGAGACGTTTTTGCCGATATATACGCGTTCAAGCGTCGTACAGTCTTCAAAGGCCGCTTCGCCCAGCTCTGTCACGCTGTCGGGTATTGTCGCTTCGGTAAGAGAAGCGCAGTTCCTGAACGCGCGGTTTTGTATCCGTTTAAGCCCTTCGCGCAGCGTTACTTCTGCAAGAGACGTACAGCCGGCGAACGCGCTGCTTTCAATGTCGGTAACGCTCGCGGGCAAGTCTATCTTTTTGAGAGAAGAGCAGTTTGCGAAAGCTTCTGAATTTATCTTTTCGGTTCCTTCAGAAAGAGTCACGGACGCAAGAGAAGAGCATCCCGAAAAGGCAGTAGCTCCGACTTCTTTTACCGGAGGAAGAGAGACCGAGCCCAGAGAAGCGCAGTTCATAAACGCACAGCTTCCGATCTCTGTCACGCTGTCGGGAAGGACAAGACTTTCTATGTCGGTATAAGCGAAGGCAAAATCTTTGACGGATGTCACGCCTTCGGGAATAACGACGTTTTTAAGAGGTTCGCCGTTGAGATAAAGACCGCCCGCAACAGACGCCGGATTGCTCTCGTAAGAAGAATAGAAATCTATCCCGCACCACGCGTCTAAGTCCGTGATATTGACTTTTTCCACATTGCAGTTCATGAACGCGTGCATGCCGATTCTATTAAGACTTGCAGGCAGGTTGAGTTCTTTCAGAGATTTGCAGTCTTGGAAAGCGTAATCCACGATTATTTGCAGTCCGTTGCCGAAATCTATATTTTCCAGGTTGGAACAGAACTGAAAAGCGTTAATTCCGATATATACCATAGAGTCCGGCAAAGTCACGCTTTTAAGCGTAAGGTTGCCGTTAAAGGCGGAAGCGGCTATCGCAGTGACGGGGAAGCCCTGTATCATTTCCGGGATGATAAGCTCCTCTCCGCCGTCGTTGCAGCCGGTTATCTCGACGCCGTCGTCCGCTACGCTGTAAGTCACATTGGATTGTGTCCATTCCGCGGTAAGCGCGACGTCGTGCGCCGGCATGACGGACGCCGAATTGTAGATATTGCCGTCGGCGTCCTTCCAGCAGGAAAAGACGTAACCGGATCTGGTAGGCACCGCGATCGAAGAAAGGACTTCGCCTTCGCGGTACGACATGTCGCCGAACGTTTCGTTGCCGCCCGCGCTGTCGAAAGACAGTTTATAAGTCGGCTCGGTTTGTTCTTTTTCGTTTACGTCGCAGCAAACCGCCGTAAACGCGCAAAGCGCCGCTGCCGTAAATATCGCAATAATCAATACAATTCTCTTTTTCATAATTACCCCTTTTCCCGGGAAAATCGTTGCCGGGCGATCAATGTATGATCACTTATATAGTAATATTGCATAAAAACCAAGTCAATACCGGTCGTCTTTGGAGGAGCGTTTTAAAGTCTGCGTTATCGCGTCGGCGAATAAATCGAGTTAAAAAGAGGACAATAATCAAAAAACGGAGGTTGTTATGGACGGACAAAGTTATAAACTGGCGACAAAATGCGCGAAAGGCGTAAAGATGGGCGCAACCGCGCTCGGACATATGTCAGAGTTCTGCGAGGAAGGAAAGATAAAAGAGGTAATGATAAATTATACCGCCAAGCACGTTGAGCTGGCTGAAGAAATAGACCGCGCTATACGCGCGCAGGGAAGATTGCCCAAAGACGTCGGAAAGATCGCCGAATGGTTTGCGGTTAAGGGGATAGAGTTTAAATTCGCGGGCAGGCGCGATACGGGCAAGGTCGCGCGCAGCGCGGTTTCGGGCGCGGACAAGGCGATAGGAATGCTTGAACGGGACGCGAGGACTTACTCTCTCGCCGCACCCGAGATAACCGACTTTGTAGAGCGCACGATAGAGCTTGAACGCGATTTTAAAAAGGATATCGAAAAAGCGGCGGTCAAAGATTGATCTATTTGCGCGGGGCGCGCGTTGACAACTCCTTCGCAATTCGCTATAATTGAATTTAGGTTCGTACAACAGAGGAGCAGATAATGGATTGCGAAGACAATAAGAAAGAATTTATCACGATTTTCAACAATGCCGTCAGACGCCCCGGGGCGGATAAGTTCATTGAATGGCTTTCAAAGAGCGATTTCTTTTACGCGCCCGCGAGTTCTAAATTTCACAACGCGTTCGAGGGCGGGCTTTGCGAGCACAGTCTGAACGTGTGCAAACGCCTTAAAATGCTCGTCGATCAGGAAAAGAAACTGCACGCGGCAAACGAAGCCGTGACTTCGATAACAGACGAAAGCATTGTGATATGCGGGCTTTTGCACGACGTCTGTAAGGCGAATTTTTACAAGGTCGAATACCGCAATCAAAAGAGGAACGACGTCTGGGAAAAAGTGCCGTTTTTCGCGATCGACGAAGATCTGCCTTACGGCCACGGCGAAAAGTCGGTCTATATAATCAACGGCTTCATGCGCCTTACCCGCGAAGAGGCGATGGCGATAAACTGGCATATGGGCGGTTTCGACAGCAGGGTAAAGGGAGGAGATTACAGCATCTCTAAGGCGTACCAAAAATATCCGCTCGCGGTGCTCACGCACATTGCGGATGTCATGGCTTCCTATCTGGACGAAAAGATAGGCAATAATTGAGTGAGGATAAGTTTATGCAGAAGACAGATATTGCGATAGTCGGCGCAGGCACCGCCGGAATGAGCGCGGCGATATATGCAAAGCGCGCCGGAAAGAATGTGGTAATGCTTGAAGGATATATGCCCGGCGGACAAATAGTCGTGACTCCCGAAGTCGACAATTATCCCGCTCTCGGCAAAGTCAGCGGCTACGATTTCGCTATGGGACTTTACGATCAGGCGACGAAGCTCGGCGCCGGGATGATAAGCGGAGAAGTCAGAAAGGTCACCCGCTCGGAAGGCGGTTTTCTTATTGAATACGACGACGGAGAGTTGTGGGCGAAAGCACTTATAATCGCCACGGGCGCAAAAAATCGTAAGCTTGAAGTAGAGGATGAAGAAAGGCTTACCGGCTATGGCGTGTCTTATTGCGCGACCTGCGACGGCGCGTTCTTTAAGGGCAAAACCGTCGCCGTCGTCGGCGGCGGAAACACCGCTTTCGAGGACGCGGAGGTGCTCGCTTCGATGTGCGAAAAGGTGTACCTTATCCACCGCAGAGAGGGCTTCAGGGCAGAGCCCGAAAAGGTCGTGAAGGTCAGGAATATGCCCAACGTCGAATTCGTGTTGAACGCTAAAGTCGTCGCGCTCATCGGCGGCGGCAAGGTCGAAGGTGTGACCCTCGAGGACACAAAGACGGGCGAAATGAAAGACCTTAAACTGGACGGCGTATTCGTCGCGGTCGGGCAGACCCCGTCAACCGATATATTCGAAGGGCTCGTAAAGAGAGACAAGGCGGGCTATATCGTCGCGGACGAAAGCTGCATTGCGGGCGACGGAGTGTTCGTTGCGGGCGACTGCCGCACGAAAAAGGTCAGGCAGCTGGTCACCGCTGCGGCGGACGGAAGCGTCGCGGCTCTCGCGGCGAGCGAATATTGCAGCGCCGACTGACGGGCGCACTTTGGGAAAAGCGTAAAGTTTACTATGAAAAAAGAGAAAGTCAAAGAGAAGAAACGCGGTCTGTTCTCGCGTTTCGTTTCCTATTACAAACCGCATAAAAAGACGTTCATACTGGATATGCTCGCGTCGCTCGTGTTTTCTGTCAGCGGGCTTTTTTATCCGATACTTACCCGGCAAATGCTGAACGAATTGATTCCCGAAGGCATGGTCAAAGAGATCGTGATCTTCGGCGCCGGGCTTATTGCCGTTTACATCCTGCGCGCCTGCATGAGCTATTACATAAACTATTGCGGACACGTGATGGGCGTCAGGATGCAGGCGAGGATGAGAAGCGATCTGTTCGATCATCTTCAGAAACTGCCTTATTCCTTTTACGACGATCACGAAACGGGTCAGCTTATGTCGCGAATGACGAACGACCTTTTCGACGTGTCGGAACTCGCACACCACGGACCCGAAAACCTGTTCATCTCATCGTTTATGATAGTCGGCTCCTTCGTTTATCTGTGCACGGTGAACTGGATCCTCGCGCTTATCGTATTCGCGTTTCTGCCGATAATAGTGCTGGTTTCGATCAAGGCGCAGAACGATATGAACTCCGCGTTTTCAAAGAGCAGGCAGGAGACGGGCAATATCAACGCGACGCTTGAAAACAGCATTTCGGGCATACGCGTGACAAAGGCGTACGCCAACGACGCTTACGAACAGGATAAATTCGAAAAGAACAACGGCGCTTATGTTATGTGGAGATCGCGCGCATACAAGGCGATGGGCAGATTTTCTGCGAGCATGAGCTTTACGACCCAGATATGCAACGCGGTCGTACTCATTGCGGGCGGTCTGTTCTGCATAAACGGAAAACTCGATTACGGCGATCTCGCCGCGTTCATGCTGTCGATATCTCTGTTCATTTCTCCCGTCGAAAACCTGCTGATGTTTTCAGAGCAGCTCCAGGACGGCATAACCGGTTTCAGACGGTACACAGAGGTCATGGACGAGAAGATTGAAGAGGACGGCGCGGACGCGAAAGATATCGACAAACCTGCCGGACACGTGCGTTTTGAGCACGTAAGTTTTTCCTATGGCGGCGACAAGGACGTGCTTAAAGACATAAATATCGACATCCCCGCAGGCAAGATATACGCTTTTGTCGGGTCGAGCGGCGGAGGAAAGACCACGCTTTGCCACCTCATTCCCAAATTCTACAAGTTGCAACAGGGAATGATATACATCGACGACATGCCGATAAGCGGGATATCCAACCGCTCGCTGAGGAAGAATATCGGCATAGTCCAGCAGGACGTCTTTCTGTTCACGGGTACGTTTAAGGAAAACATCGCTTACGGCGAGGTCGGCGCGACGGACGAAGAGATAATAAAAGCCGCGAAGAGGGCGAACATCCACGACTATATCGCGGGGCTTCCCGACGGCTACGATACGCAGATAGGCGAAAGAGGCATAAAGCTTTCGGGCGGGCAGAAACAGAGGCTCAGTATCGCGAGAGTGTTTCTCAAAGACCCGGCGATACTCATACTGGACGAGGCGACCAGCGCGCTTGACAACGCGACCGAACTTGCGGTACAGAAATCGCTTTTCGACCTCTGCAAGGGTAGGACGACGCTTATCGTCGCGCACAGGCTTTCGACGATAAAGAACGCTGACGAGATAATCGTCGTCGAGGACGGAGAGGTGAAAGAACGCGGCACCCATGCACAGCTCCTCGAAGAGGGCGGTGCGTACAAGACGCTTTACGAAGCGCAATACAAAGAATACGACGAAGGAACGGACGGCAATGAGCAAGCATAAAATCGTAATACTTGACGGCAACTGCGCCAATCCCGGCGACCTTTCGTGGGCAGAGTTCGAAACTCTGGGTGATGTGACGGTCTATCCCTCTACGGAGGACGGGCAGGTAGCGGAAAGGGCTAAGGACGCGGATATTATCATCGACAACAAGGTGAATATCACCGCGGAGACGATCGCGGCGCTTCCGCGGCTTAAATATATCGGACTTCTTTCGACGGGTTACAACGTCGTCGACCTCGACGCGGCGAAAAAGAGGGGGATTCCCGTCTGCAACGTGCCCGCTTATTCGACTATGAGCGTGGCGCAGCACGCGATAATGCTTATCACGGCGTTGGCGGCAAAACTGCCCGCGCACGCAAAGAGCGTGAACGACGGCGAGTGGGAAAAGTGCGCCAATTTTTGTCTGTTCAAAGGCGAAGTGACCGAACTTTGGGGAAAGACCCTCGGAGTGATAGGTTACGGCAGCATAGGCAGGGCGGTCGCGAAAATCGCGCTCGCGATGGGTATGAAGGTCGTCGCCAGAAAACGCCATACCTGCGCCGCCGACGAGGGGGTGAAACTCGTGGACGGGCTGGATGAACTTCTTGCGGTATCCGACGTGATAACCCTGCATTGCGACCTCAACGCGGGCAACGCGAATATGGTGAACGCCGATTTTTTGTCAAAGGTAAAGAAGGGCGCGATCCTGATAAACACCGCGCGCGGCGGCTTAGTCGACGAACAGGCGGTCGCGGACGCGCTCAAAGAAGGAACATTGTCGGGCTACGGCGCGGACGTCCTCGCCGAAGAACCTCCCAGGCACGGCAGCCCGCTGATAGGACTCAGCAACTGCATAATCACCCCGCACGTCGCGTGGGCGAGCAGGGAAGCGCGCGAAAGACTTTTAAAAGCGGCGAAACGGAACATCGACGCGTTTTTAGCGGGCGACCCGACAAATATCGTATATTAAGTCTTTTTGCTCTTCTGCGCGAGGCGTCGGACAGCTGAAAAGAAGACGAACGTCGGGCAGACCGTATAAATCTAACTGCAAAAATAATGAGCGGTAAGCCGACAAAAAACAGCAGACCGACCTGACGGATAAGCAGACAGAAACAAGAAAAAATAAAAAAAGAAAACGCGCTTTTGCGCGTTTTTCGTCTTTTATGCCATTTAAATCACAGACAGCCGCAGCGCGACGGTCGTATTGCCGGGGAAACCGGGAAGATATGCCGTCCGCGGTACGCATACTGTTTTTGTGCTTCCTGTTCCCGAAAGGTCACGGCAGGACTATCTCCTTTACGTCGTCGGGGATATACATATCCAGTTCTTCGTGCATATCCGCGTCGGTTATCTTTTCGGCGGGCATTTTGTAGTACGACGCGGTGCCTTCTGCAAGCACGACGCCTTTTTCGTCCTCGATTACAGCGCGTCCGGTATATGCTCTCGAGCCGTTTTTAACAACGGTGCCCACGCCGATAAGCTTTGTATCGTACGGTACTGGCTTGCGGAATTTGACGTTGATATCCAGCGTTACCGCGAGGACTTCGGGGTCGGTCACCCAGATGACTCTGCCGATAAGCTCGTCCAGCATACAAGTTATCATGCCGCCGTGCACTCTGCCGGGGTAGCTCTGATGTTCGGACGAATAGCTGAAGAGGGTGACGACGCTGCCGTCCTCCATTTCGTAAAACGGCGCTTTTACACCTGCGGGGTTGTTCATGCCGCAGATTATGCAGCCTTTGCTGTTTGCCTGTTTCTTAAGAACTTTCATTGTTTCACCTCGCAATATATTTTAGCATCAAGCGCGCCATAAGTAAACAAAAAGCCCTTGAATGAGTAAAAATAACTTTGCGCCGCGTTTTATACGCGACGTGCACGCGCTCGGCACGCATATATATAATACGCGTTGACAAACGCGCAAAAAAAATGTATACTGAATTAAACGTGTGATAAGTATTGAGTTATGAGGTGTTTTTATGAATACTTTTCAAAAAATATGGTGCAGGACTTTCCAGACCGTGATGAAATACGCCAGCGCGATCCTGCCGTGGAGAGAGCCGGAGATACTCGACCTCACAGGCGGCGCCCTCGGACTGGGAGCGTTCGTTAAGACGAAAGGCTATAAAAAAGTGTTCGTCGTCACAGGACCCAACGTATACAGGAAAGGTCTTGCCGATCAGCTGATAAAAGGACTTGAAGAAAGCGGCGTTCCTTACGCTCTTTTCAACAGGGTCGTCAACAACCCTACGATAGACAACATAGAGGAAGCTTTCGCGCTTTACAAAGCGGAAGGCTGCGACGCGATAATAGCGCTCGGCGGCGGCTCGCCGATGGATCTCGCGAAGGTCGTCGGCGCGCGCGCGGCAAGACCGTCCATGCCTGTCAAGAAGATGAAAGGGCTGCTTAAAATAATAAAGCGTATACCCGACCTGTATGCGATACCGACCACCGCGGGCAGCGGAAGCGAGACGACTCTCGCGGCTGTCGTAAGCGATTCTGTCACGCACGAAAAGTATCCGATAAACGACCTCACGCTTATCCCCAGGTACGCGATACTCGACCCGCAGCTTACCGCGGCGCTGCCCCCGCAGACGACGGCGACCACGGGTATGGACGCGCTGACCCACGCGGTAGAGGCGTACATAGGCAGAAGCAATACGAAAAAGACGAAAGAGAGCGCGGAAAAGGCGGTGAAGCTCATTTTCGACAATCTTCTTACCGCATATGAGCACGGCGACGACCTCGCCGCAAGGCGCAACATGCAGACCGCTTCATACTACGCGGGCGTTGCGTTCACCAGGGCGTACGTGGGGTATGTTCACGCGCTGGCGCACGCGCTGGGCGGTTTTTACGGCACACCGCACGGGCTCGCCAACAGCGTGCTTCTTCCCGTCGTCCTCGAATATTACGGCGAAAGCGCGCATAAGCCGCTCGCAAGGCTTGCCGAAATTGTCGGAATAAGCGGCGCGGACGACGCGGCGAAAGCGACCAAGTTCATCGAAAAGATAAAGGAAATGAACGCGGCTATGCAAATACCGTCGACGATAGACGGCATAGATCCCGCCGACGTGCCGGAGATGGCGAAAAGAGCTGCGGCGGAAGGCAATCCGCTTTACCCGGTGCCCAGGCTGCTCGGCGCGGACGAGCTTGAGAAAATATACGGGCTGATAATGTGATGACGGCATATATCGTGGGCGCCGCGGACGATTTCACGCCGCGCGGACTGAATAAAAAGAGCGGAGATCTGCTGATAGCGGCGGACGGCGGGTACGGAAAGATAGAAGACAAGTCGGCGATAGACCTCACGGTCGGGGACTTCGATTCTCTCGGGTACGTGCCGGACGGCAACGTAATCAGATTGAAAAAGGAAAAGGACGAGACGGATACCGACGCCGCCGCCGGATACGCGGTTAAACAGGGCGCGGAAGAGATAGTCTTTTACGCCTGCCTCGGCGGGAAAACCGATCACGCGCTCGCCAACCTTCAACTCGGGGTACGGCTCGCGGGAACGGGCGTAAAGGTCAGTTTTATAAGCCGCGACTTTACCGTCTATGTGATAAACGACGGGAAACTGTCGCTGCCCGCGAGGGAGAGCGGCAGAGTGTCCGTATTCAGCCCGGACGTTACGGAAGGAGTGACGATAAAGGGACTTAAATATAACGTGAACGAAGTGACGCTCACCAACCGCGTCGCGCTGGGCGTGAGCAACGAATTCGTCGGAGAGAGCGTTGAAATATCCGCGAAAAAAGGCGCGCTGATAATATTCGTATATGAAGAAGCTGATAGTATTCGATCTTGACGGAACGCTTATAAACTCGCTAAAAGACCTCCGGACGGCGGTGAACGGCGCGCTTTCGGGCGCGGGGCTTCCTTGCCGCAGCGAAGATGAGGTCAGACGCTTTGTCGGCGACGGCGTGGATATGCTGATAAGACGCGCGATAGGCGAAAGGCAGGATATGTTCGCGGAATGTAAGGCGGCGTTCAAAAGACTATACGACGCAGGAATGAAGAAAGCGACCCGGCCGTACGACGGCGTGCCTGAGATGCTCGGCAGTCTCAGGGCGGCGGGGCTTAAGATCGCCGTGCTTTCCAATAAATACGACAGCGCGGCGAAAGAGATATGCGCCTGTTATTTCGGGGACAAAGTCGATAACGTCGTCGGACAGAAGGACGGCGTAAAGGTAAAACCCGATCCCACGGCGCTGATAGCCCTGCTGAAAGAAGAGGACGTAAGAGCGGACGAAGCGCTGTATTGCGGCGACGGAGAGGCGGACGTGAGATGCGCCGCCGCGGCGGGCGTGGATATGATAGCGGCGACCTGGGGGTTCAGGAGCCGCTCCGCTCTGGAAAAGGCGGGAGCAAAGACGTTCGCAGGTTCGCCCGCAGAGGTAACGGATCTGGCGGCAAAATTCTGAAAAAACGCGCTACCGCGCGCAATTTATAAGTCAAAAAATTTAAAGAGGAGAGGTGTTGTTATGAAAAAGACAAAGTACGGCAGCGGTTTCAAGCCGTTCGATTACTACAAGACGGTCGCCCGCGTGGGCGGCGTATTCTCCGCGCTTTCGCTTTCGGCGATGATATACGTGATTTACTATATGTTCAGCGATTATATCCTCGGCGACCTGAAATCAGAGCTCGCGGTCAACGCCGCGCTTAAATACTCGCTCATAGTGCTCGGCATACTGCTGACGGCTATGGTGATCGTATTCGTCGCGTTCAAGATCGCGTCAAAGAGGACAAGCGCGCTCGACGTCGCGCTGATAGTCGTCGGAGTCGCGGATATCGTGATAATGGTCAAGGAATTCGCGATAGACGGCGTTATCAGAAACTACGGCAGCGTGCTGATGTTCGCGATCCCGCTCGCGTGCACGGTCGTGATAAGCGTCGTCAGGTGGATAATCTTTTCGCCCGGGCGCAATAAGCTGATATCCACGCACGGGGAAAAGAGCAATTCCGACTTCAAGAGCTATTACAAGTATCTGTTCAGGAAACCTTCGACCTGGTTTATGATCGTCGCGGCGCTTGTCATTTCGCTGATGTTCGTGCTGGCGCAGGCGGAAGGTTGGCTGGCAGTATTCGATCTCAACGAGAGCGCGAAATCGGAGATGATCAAAAACTGCGCTTTAATGGGCGGAGTTGCGGGCGTACTTTTCATTATCGGACTCATTGTAAGGCTTTACAATAAGACGCTGAATTTTATGGACGCTTATTCTTTCGCTCTCGCTCCGGCGGGCGTGATGATGATAATAAGCTATGCGATCGTTCAGCATACGGCGACCCTTATCCTCGCGCTCGGCGCGCTGGTCATCTCTGCCGCTTTGCAGGTGATTTACGCTAAGACGTCATATCTGACCGACAGCATAGTTTGCGACGAAGAAGAGATAGCCGGGGACGAAGAGACGGCAGAGGAAGAGCCGAAAGCCGAAGAAAGCTGCGTCGCAGATGAAAGTAAGGCGGAAGTCGTCGGAGCGGTCGCTGAGATCGCCGACGAGCACGAGGACTACGGCGCTACGATCGAGGCGGTGCAGAGGACTCTCGACAGGCTGTTCAATCAGAATACGGAACTCGAAGAAAGACTCGCAAGGGCAGAAGAGGCTTTGAGAGTGCAGACCGAAAAGACTGAAAAACTGGAAAGAGAGGCAGCGGAGCTCAGATCTTCTTACCGTTTCGTACTGCTCGACGTCGAAAGGCTGCTTTCAAGGCTGTCCTACCTCGAGACAAAGGCGGGAAGCGTCAAAGAGAGCGTGGTCGTAAAGGCGGACGGCGACGACAAGGCGTTCGTGATGAAGGCGATAGAACACATAGTCTCCAGACTTACTTACGCAGAAAGCCTTATCGGCAAACAGCCGGAGGTCAAAGAAAAAGAGGAAAGCGCGGTCGAAAAGGACTACCCGTTTATAATGCTGACCCTCGAAAAGCTGCTGTCGAGACTTACATACGCAGAGTCTCTTCTCGCGAAAGGCGTGATTCCCGCAAATGAAGAGAATAAGGAGCCGGTCGAAGAAAACGCGGAAGAGACGTATGAAGAGCCCGAAGAACCGGAGGAAGAGGAGACCGCAGAAGAAGAGGAGACCGCAGAGACAGTCCCCGCAGAGCCGCTTCCGGCGGGTGAGATAACCTGGGAAGAGGTCGCTTCCAACAAACGTCGCGCGAAACCCAGATACACTTTCGATATGAAACTGCGCATCGCGGACGAAAACGTAAAGACTTTCTACAGCGATATAAAGAACGCGCTTCTCTCTTACGGCATGCACGCGAGGATGTCTCGCCATAAGGAAAACTTCAACAAGGGCAGGAACAACATCGCGCGTATGGCGATAAACGGAAAGACGCTGAAGATATACCTCGCGATAAATCCCGCGGAGATAGATCCCAAGTATTACCACCATCGCGACGTGAGCGACAAGAAAGGCGTTGCCGAACTGCCGACGATGATAAACGTCCGCTCAAAGGTCGCGGTGAAGAAGGTCAAGATGCTTATCGACAGGATAGCGGAAGAACTCGTCATATTCCCGAAGAAGTACACGCCGACCGACTTTGCGGCAGGACTGACCACGGACGGATTCACGACGGTCGAGCGCAAGGGCTACGGATATCTGGTAAACCCGGACGGAATAGCGGTCAAAGAAGAAGCGGACAAGATCCCCGACGATTTCGCGACCAACGCCGTCGAATATATCTATGCGCCCGAAAAGGCGAGCCGTTTCATAAAGGCGGAGCTTTCGCTTAAAGAGATAAGCAAGAACTTCAAGGACGGCGACGTCGTCGATATCGCGGCGGTAAGGGAAAAGGGACTTTGCGCGGTCAACGCGAATTACCTGTCGGTCACGGAAAGCGACACTCTGAAGAAGAAACTGCACGTATATGCTGACGAATACACCGTTCCGGCGGCGAAGATGATATGTATCGCGGGCGGCGAAGCGTATATGATAATTCAGCCCAACGAATAATTTTTAAAGTAAGGCGGATCCGATGAAGGGTCTGCCTTACCCCGCTTTTAAGGAGAATACAGTATGCAAAGACTTAAACTCGTGCCATATCCTAAAAAGGTTGAATTCAGCGGCGCAACGCTTCGTTGCGACGCGGTCGGGCTCTGCGGAGTTGCAACGGTGAACGGACTTTATGTCGCGGATATCCTTGAAAGGTACGGGGTCGGCGTTTCGCCGGACGGCGTAGCCTTCGACCTTTGCTGCGACGGAAAGGGAGACGACGAAGGGTATCGGATAGACATTTCTGAAGAAGGAATAAAGGCGCGCGCGAAGTCTGAAAGAGGGCTTTTTTACGCGCTCGTCACAGTTATACAGCTTATTCTGAGCTGCGGCGGGGAACTTCCTTGTTGCAGGATAGAGGACAGTCCCGAGATTTCTTTCAGAGGCTTTATGCTGGATACGGGCAGGTACTTTTTCAAAAAAGAAGACGTGATGAAGCTCGCCGATCTCTGCGCGCTCCATAAGCTGAACGTTCTCCATCTGCACCTTACCGAGGATCAGGGGTGGAGAATAGAGATTGACAAATACCCGCTTCTGACAGAAAAGGGGAGCAGAAGGTCGCATACCAATTTCGGGATAAGACCGCACGGCGGTTACTATACGAAGAGGGATATCGGGGAGATCATATCGTATTGCAACGCGCGCAACATACAGGTTGTGCCCGAATTCGATATCCCGGGGCATTCGCAGGCGGCGCTGGCGTGCTATCCGTACCTCGGTTGTTTTGACAGAAAACTCGACGTCGCGACCCATTCCGGGGTCAAGCACGATATACTGTGCGCCGGCAAAGAGAGCACATACCGCTTTGTTTTCGACGTCATCGACGAGATGGCGGAGCTGTTCGGCGGCAACACCCGGTATTTTCATATCGGCGGCGACGAGGCGGTCAAGACAAGGTGGGAGATATGCCCGCATTGTAGGGCTAAGATGAATGAGATCGGGGCGGAGAGCGCCGACGGCTTGCAGGCGTATTTTATGAACAGGGTCGCCGAATACGTAGTCGGTAAGGGCTTTATTCCGTTGATGTGGAACGCGACTGATCTTTCCCTGCCTTGCAACGCCGATACCGTCTGGCAGATATGGACGACGGCGGACGGCAGTCTGAAAATGAAAGACGTCGCGAAAAGGGCGTCGGAATGCGGCGGCGTGATAAACAGCGACAGCGGATATTCATATCTGGACTACCCGTATGCGTATATAAGCCTTGAAAAGAGCTACGCTTTCGACCCTGTCCCGGAAGGGACTGCGCCCGGCAAATTCGTGGGCGCGGAAGCGGCTCTCTGGACGGAATACGTGCCCGATCTGAAAACGGCGTTAAGACGCACGATTCCCAGACTGTGCGCGCTTTCCGAAAAGATGTGGACGGGTGAGGGCGACTTTGCGGAATTTTGCGAAAGGTTGCCCGCGTTTACAGGTTTTCTCGCGGGTCTGGGCTACAAGGGTTCGACGAAAACGCAGGCGAGCCCCGGAAAGCTTAGAGCGTTTTTTCAAAAACTTTGGTTCGAACGCAGGCAGCTGCATTGGCAGGGGCTGCACAATATATTGGACAACGCGGCGGTAAAGATAAGATACGCCGCAAAAGAGGGTAAAAATGACAGAACAACCCAGAATTAAATTTGCGTTCAGATGCGGGGACGATATTCTTACCGCGACCGCTTCACGCGACGAGGTCGAGTTCACCTGCGAGTATTCGGAAAACGGTTACAGACTGTGGGCGCTCGCGCACAAGGACATAACTCCGCTTATCTGCGAGCTCAGATACGACTATGCATATCCGGCAGGCTCGACCGTCTACGCGGGCGGTTACCAGTCGTGGACTCATTCGAGAGAATACGGCAAAAACGACGTTCAGAAAGGTCTGCGCCTTCCGGTACGCTACGGCGTTGCGAGGAAATACGCCGCCGCTTTCGGCGATTACGACTTTGCGACTTACAGTTTAAGAGAGGGCGACTGCCATTCCTTTTACTATACCTACGTCAGGGATAAAGACGAGCTGACTTTCGCCGGCAGTCTGGATGAAAGCCGCGGCTATACGATATTTTACCACAACCGCGACGGGAAGCAGATAAAGGTCGTCAAGGACGTCGAAGGACTTTTAATACGCGCCGGCGAGAGGTATAAGCTTTTCGACCTGTGTTTCTGCAAAGGCGGCAGAAAAGAGGTGTTCGATTACTATTTTTCAAAGCTGGGGCTCGACAAGCCGCGCGAAAACAGGATGTGCGGCTATACCAGTTGGTACAATCTTTTCGGTAAGATAGACGAAAACAGTATAATGCGCGACCTTGAAGGGCTGAAGAAAGCGGATATCGGCGCGACCGTGTTTCAGATAGACGACGGCTGGCAGTCCGCGGTCGGCGACTGGAAGGAGATAAGAGAGGATAAGTTCCCGTCCGGCATGAAAAAGGCGGCGGAAGAGATACACGCCCGCGGCTTTAAGGCGGGGTTGTGGCTGGCGCCGTTTTTGTGTGCGAAAAACAGCAAGGTCGCGAAAGAGCGCCCCGACTGGTTGGTCAAAAGAAACGGCAGACCCGTTGTCGGCAGCGTCGGCTGGGGCGGCGCTTACGTGCTGGACCTGACTGTTCCGGAGGTGAAGGAATACCTTAAAGAGGTTTTCGACAAGGTGCTCCGAGAGTGGGGCTTCGATATGGTCAAACTCGACTTTCTGTATGCTGCGGCGATGTATCCCGCGGGCGGCAAAACGCGCGGCGAGCTGATGACGGAGGCGATGAAATTTTTACGTGCCTGTGTAGGAGAAAAGCTGCTTTTGGGATGCGGCGTTCCGCTTTTTCCGGCGTTCGGGACATGCGATTTCTGCCGCGTCGGAAGCGACGTGGATCTGAGTTTCAAAGAGAGGATATTCTCAAAGCTGACCAACAACGAGATCGTCTCCACATACAACGCGATTACCTCGTCCGCGTTCAGGGAACACCTCAACGGCAGGGCGTTCGTATGCGACCCGGACGTATTCTTTTTAAGGAAGAAAAACATTAAATTCAACATGCAGCAGAAAAAGCTTCTCGCGACCTTCAATTCGATAGTCGGCGGCGTGCTGTTCGTGTCCGACGACGCGGGCGAATACGGCGAAGAGGAAAGAGAGATCGCCAAAAGCTGTTTCGCGCGTAAAGTCGAAGTAAAAGACGTCCGCTATGCGTCGAAAAACGCGATAGAGATATCTTACCGCGAGGGCGGAGAGGATAAGATTCTGTGTTTTAACGTCAGGAACGGCAAGATCTTAAAAGCGTAATAAACGTATATTAAGATACAATTTTTACGGTTTTATGCGTTTTTTAAGATTGATTATGCGAATTATTGCATAACTGCGCGCGCGTATGTTATCATAATGACAGTATGAAAGAGATCAGATATCTTAAAATGCTTGAGCGTGCCCGCCGTAAAAAGCGCCACGACAGCAATAAACTCAAAAAAGCGGATAAATTCGATCCGCCCGTTGAGCAAGGTCTGACTTCCGCACAGGTCGAACAGCGCGTGAAAGAGGGTCTGGTCAACAAAAAGACGGACAATACGAGCAAATCATATTTCAGGATAGTTTTTGAAAATATATTCAATTTCTGCAATACGGTCACGATACTTCTCGTCGTATTGCTTCTTGCGATAGGCGCGTGGGATTACACGCTGTCGTCGAGCATAATCTTTCTCAACATAGCGATAGGCATCGTTCAGGAGATAAAGGCGAAATGGACGGTGCAGAAGCTGTCTCTCGTCGCGCAGTCTAAATGCGACGTAATGAGGGACGGAAAGCGCGTCAACATAAATACCGCAGATCTGGTTTACGAGGACGTGTTTTATATCCACGCAGGCGCGCAGGTACCCGTGGACGCAGAGGTGAAAAGCGGATACATAGAGGTCGACGAGTCGATAATAAGCGGCGAATCGCGGCCGGTGCGTAAGGAAGCGGGCGCGAAGATACTTGCGGGAAGCAACGTGCACGAAGGCGAAGCGTGCTGTATCGCGGAACGCGTCGGAAACGACAGATATATCGAAGGCGTTTCAAAGGTCGCAAAGCGCGTCAGCAAGCCCAAGAGCCGCATTTTCTCAGTACTCGACTCTCTGATCAAGGGCATAACGGTTGTGCTGGTGATACTGGCGGGCTTCCTTCTGGCGGCGGACAGGATCACGGTCGGCGGGGAGTGGAAGCAGACGATAATTACGGTATCCAGCAGCGTACTGGGCATGATCCCGATAGGAATGTTCCTGTTGACTTCGACCGCGCTGGCGGCGAGTGTGCTCAAACTTTCGAAAAAGCACGCGCTGGCGCAGGACCTTTCGGGCATAGAAATGCTTGCGCTTACAGATACGCTTCTTCTGGACAAGACGGGCACGATAACGGACGGCAAGCTTGAACTTGTAGAGACGGTAAAGGTCGGCGACGTGGAAAGCCCGGTCGATCTTCTCAATACGATAATGAGCGCGACCCACGACAGTAAATCCACCGCGCTCGCACTCCTTCAGGGCGTAGGCGAAGGCGAGATAATGCCGGTCAGCAACGTTATGAGTTTCAACAGCGCGAGGAAATACAGCGCGGTGACTCTCGAAGGCGGCGCTACTTACGTATTGGGCGCTCCCGACTTTGTAGGCGTGCCGGAAGGGAAGGTAAAAGAGGCGGTTTCCGCGAACTCCGCTAAGGGCAGAAGAAGCATACTTTTGTCTCGTTTCGACGGCGCGATAGCGGATATCGACAAGACGAAGACGGAGCCGTGTTTCGTGTTCGCGCTCGAAGACACTTTGCGCCCGAACATAAAAAAGACGCTGGACTGGTTTTACGAAAACGACGTAGATATAAAGATAATTTCGGGCGACGACCCTGAGACGGTCGCGAATATCGCCGGCAAGGCGGGGCTCAGGCGTTTCGATCACGCGGTAAACTGCGCAGAGATCGGCGAAGAGAAGCTCAAAGAAGCGGCGGCGGATACCGCGGTATTCGGCAGAGTTTCGCCCGAACAGAAGGCGATAATCGTCAAGCAGTTGCAGAGCGAAGGCAGGACGGTCGGCATGATAGGCGACGGCGTCAACGATGTGCAGGCGCTCAAGGAGGCGGACTGTTCGATATCGTTTGCCGGCGCGAACGACGTCGCCAGGAACATTTCCAGAATAATCCTTATGGACAACGATTTTGCGTCCATGCCGGATATAGTGCGCGAAGGCAGGCAGGTCATCGGCAATATCGAAAAGGTCTCCGCGCTGTACGTAATGAAAAACATCTTCGTGATGTTCATGACCCTGCTTTACGCGATAATCACGATCGCGACAAAGGTAAACAGCTATCCGTTCGACACGAAGAAGATGCTTATGATCGAGTTTTTCGTCATCGGCGTTCCGACCTTCCTGTTCGCGTTGCAGCCGACGAAAGCGCGGCCGAAAGGTAATTTTCTCCGCAACGTATTGAAATCGTCGTTGTCCGCGGCGGTAGGTCTTATCGCGGGCACGGGATTCATAATGATAATGAACGGCTTTATCGACTATTCGGCGATCGCGACCACGGCGGCTGAGTTGCAGGACGTAAAGGCGGTTATGGCGACGTTCGCGCTTACGATGGCGGGCTTTGTCTGTCTTACCGTGATAAGCATGCCGCCCAACAAATTCAGACTGGCGGTGATTGCGGTGATGTTCGTCGTTTCGCTTCTTGCGATATGGTTTGACAACAAGTTTATGGACGGCACCTTCCTCGGGATGCATTTTGTTTCGATGAAATATGCGTGGTGGATAATAGTCAGTTCCGCGATAGCTCTCGTCGCGATGCTGGGTACGCGGTGGATAATCAGCTATTTCGACAAAAGGTACGGCGAAAAGATAGTCGAGGGCATGGACGAAAAGATACGCGATTTTAAGAAGAAGAGAATAGACAAATACAACAAAAGACAAGAGGAGAAAGAAAAGAAGGGTGGAGAAGAAAATTAACCCTCACGAAAATCACAGGGCGAGAATGCGCGCGCGGGTAAAACTGAGTTCTCTCGATTCGCTGAGCGAACACGAGGTGCTCGAATATCTGCTTTATCCGTTTATTCCCAGGCGCGACACCAACGGGATAGCGCACGAACTGATCGCGAAGTTCGGTTCGCTTTCCGCGGTGCTTGACAGCGACTGCAACGCGCTCACGGCGGTCAAGGGAATGACTGAAAACGCGGCGCTCTATCTCAGCAGCATGTCAGCGCTTGCGAGGCGGTACAACTCCGGCAAGATGGGCGAAAGACCTAAGCTGGAGACGAGAGAGCAGATCCTCGAATATCTGAAAAGTTTTATGACCACTCTCGAAGAGGAGCGCATTTACGCTATATGCGTAGACAGCGCGGGCAGGCTGAAACAGAGATGCGAATTGGGCAAAGGCGACAGCGACGACTGCAAACTGCGAGTCAAAGAACTGGTGATGCTGTGCCAGAATTCGCAGACCAGATACGTATATCTCGCGCACAATCATCCGTCGGGAGACGCTTCCCCTTCGCGCGAGGATATTGAATTCACAAAGTGGGCGGTAGCGGCTCTCGAGATAATGGAAGTGTTGCTCATCGACCATATAATCATCGCCAAAAACGGGCATTACAGCTTTTTGCAGGACGGCAGACTGGACGAATACAGAAAAAGTTACCGGCGTTTTGTGGACGACGCGGGTAAACGCCGCCATGAATAAGACGAAAACCTACGTCCTGAGCGTGGACGGTAGGGATTATACCGTGACCAGAAAAAAGGTAAAAAATCTCATTTTGAAGATAAGGAACGCGGGCGCGTACGTGACTGCGCCTTTAAGCGTAAGCGACGACAGGATAATATCTTTTATCAGAGAGCATTACCTTTGGACGGAAAAGCACCTTGAAAAGGCGGAGAGAAAGCAGGGGAAGGCGTATCTTTTCGGCAGGGAGTACCTAAGGCTCGACGTAGAGTGGGAGCGTGCTTTTGCAGAATTCGGAGAGGACGGCATATGTACGGTCTTCGGCAAGGACGAAAGGGCGAGAGAGAGGGCGCTTCTGGAATATTACAAAGCCGCGCTTTCGCCGCTGATGGCGCCGCTGTTTGAAAAGTGGCAGAAAGAAACGGGTCTTAGCGTCGGGAAGGTGGAGATCACGACAGCAAAAACGTACCTCGGGAGATGTCTCGTAAAGGAAAGACGGATAAGAATGAGCTGCCGTTTAGCCGCGAAAAGCAAAAGCGTCATCGATTACGTAGTGCTGCACGAGATATGTCATCTGAAATACGCGAACCATCAGAGGGAATTTTACGCGCTCATCGCGAAATACATGCCCGATTACAGGCAGCGGATAAAGCTGATGAAAGGTCGCTGACGAAAGCATTAAAAAGTAGGAAAAACAGCATAAAACGGACTTGGAAAACGTCTTTTTACAGGGCGTTTTTTTATGTCTGAAAAAAGGGTAATATTGCGTTTTATCCACACATATAAATGATATTGAAAAAGCTGAAAAAAGGGCTGAGTTATCCACAAGAACGAATGTTTTTGTGGATAACTTTGTGGATAACTCAACCAAAAAGGGTGTTTCGGCAAATTTTCGCAGTTTTGCGACAAGTTTTGCAACAGGGGTTTAAAGGTATGTTTTTTATAGGTAAAAAAGCTTTTATAGGTTGCTTTGCCGCGGTCGTTCTTACCGTCCTCAGCGGATTGGGCGTATATGCCGTTTCTCATACTGTCGCGGGCTTTGTTCCGCCTCTCGGCGCTGTCGTCGCGGTAGACCCGGGGCACGGCGGTTACGACGGCGGCGTCGTAGGCGCGACCGGCAGTAAAGAAAGCGAACTCAATCTTAAAATCGCGCTTGAACTGGGGGAGATACTGACCGCTAAGGGCATAAAGGTCGTGTATACCAGGACTGAGGACGTCGCGCTGGGCGACACGAAACGGGAAGATATGCAGGCAAGGGCGCGGATAATAAAAGAGGCGCGCCCGGATTGCGTGATAAGCGTGCATCTGAACAGTTATCCGGATAAAACGCGACGGGGCGTTCAGGTGTTTTACGACGATACCGGGCGGGGGCAGAGTTTCGCTTCGTTTATGCAGGAGAGGCTGAACGCTTCGATAAATTACAAATACAGCAACAGGGCGGATTTAGCGCCGCAGGCAGGCGATTATTACATCACCAAATGCTGCGCCGTGCCTTCACTTATCATAGAATGCGGGTTTATCTCAAACGCCGAGGACGAAAGCCTGTTAAAGACCGCCGCTTTCAGAAGCGAGCTGTGCGACGAGATCGCGGGCGCGGTGCTGCTTGCGGTAAGCTGAAAGCGGTTTCGGCATTGACGCGCGGGCGCATATGCCGAGTAAAAACGCGCGTATTTTATTTTCGGCAGAGTAAATCTCTGCCGCTGTGAAAAAACATATAATTGAGCGCCGTACGCAAAAACAGGGTAATTTTCTCGTTTATGTCGCACGAATGGTATCTCGTAAACGAATGAAAGACAAAAGACCCTCCGCGAAAAGCGGAGGGCTTGTTTTAAAGCGTCAGGCGAGCACCCTGCGCGCTTCGATGAAATACGACCAGCGTTTTGCCGAGATCTGCTCGATGACCGCGTGATCGCTGGCGGTGTGGAGAATATAGTTGTTTCCCAGGTAGATCGCGACGTGACCGACGCGTTCAACCCCGGAAAGATTGTATCTGGAAGAGTTGGTAAAGAACATCAGGTCTCCTCTTCTGAGGTCTTCGCGGGCGACTTTTACGCCCTGTTTTACCTGCGTTCTCGTCGTGACGTCCAGGATCACCCCCGCGCCTTTGTAATACGCGTATTGCGTGAGGGCGGAGCAGTCGAACTCGCCTTTGACGAACGAAGGGTTGAGCACGCCGTTGCCCCAATGGTAGCGCTGACTTCCCCATACGTAAGGATAACCCAGAAGGGATTTACCCACAGCGATAACGCTTTCGACCTTCTCGTTGGATGTGTCCATACGGTAAATTGTCGTATAGCTTGCATTTGCCGAAACGTAAGCCGTCCTCTCTTTGTATACCGTCTTATACCAGCCGTCCTCGAGGGCTATGAAAGACACCATATCTCCTTTGTCGAGGGTGCCCAGCGAGGCGTAAGACGTGCCTTTGCCGCTTCGCACCTGCAGACCGTCGGTCAGGGAAAGGACGAGAGCGTCCTGTCCGTTTACGGACGGGGACTGGTTGTTGCCGCCGTTCTGATTCTGTCCGACGTAGTTTGCGTATATCAACGCGTCGATCTTATCCGCGATAGAAAACGAAAGGGCGTTTTCGGCGTCATTCTGCCCGCAAGATACGAGTGCGAAGAGAGAAACCGAAAGCATCGTTATCGCGGCGATAACCGTTACAGTCTTCATTTTCCTGCCTCCTTTGTTATTACGGATCCATGCCCGCAAAAATATTGTAAAGGTCTTTATACCCGGCGGTCAACGCACAAATTTTTCCAATCAGATAAATTTTCCTGCCTGTGTTTGTTAAACGCGGTTTTCGGGAGAGATCGCGCGGCGTACACCCGCGCGGATAGAACGCGCCTGTTGTAAAGACGCGCGCGGTATGTTATAATAAAAAAGCGGCAAAACGCCGCAACGGAGGATGATATGAGACGCAATTCAATGTGCCCGATATGCTTTTTTAAAACGGTCTTTACCCGTCCGTCAAAGGTAAGCAACGTATATCCGTCTGAAAAGTACGACGGCGGGAGGCGGACTTTGCCGCCTATGGGCTGGTCCAGCTGGAACACGTTTAAGAACAATATCGACGAGGACCTTATCTATGATACCGCGGTTGCGGTCAAAGAAAACGGACTGCTTGCGGCGGGCTATGACAGAATTAATATGGACGACTGCTGGCACAGTTCGCTCAGAGACGAAAACGGAGACTTGCAAGGAGATCTTACCCGTTTTTCGGGCGGCATTGAAAACTTGGTCACGAGGATAAACGCGCTGGGTTTGAAGGTGGGTATCTATTCTTCCAACGGCACGCTGACCTGCGAGGATCTTCCGGCGAGCCTGGGTAACGAATACCGCGACGCTTACACTTTCGCGAAATGGGGGATAGAGTTTTTTAAATACGACTTTTGTCACAATGTGCCTCTTCCTTATTACGCGCCCGTCGTATACGGGATCGAGCTGACGAAAAGCGGAGAAAAAGAGGGAATTTTTTACCCGTGCACGGACGCACGGCTTGACGGACTCGCGAAGTTCATGCCGTGCAAAAAGCTTTCGACCGGCTGCTACGTCAGCGGTATGGACAAGTGCCGCGGCGCGATGGAATACAACAACGTTTACGGAGAGGAAGGCGGGGAGTACGTTTTGACGTTGTGCTGCAAAAAGACGAACAGCCCTTACGAAAAGCTGGCGATGATAGAGGTGAACGGCGACAGATATCTTTGCCCGGTGCCGCCGCAGAAATTCTGGAACCTTACCTCGCGTTTTCAGATCAAGGTAAAACTCAGCAAAGGCGTTAACAAGGTCAGGATATTCAACCCGGTAGGCAGCCGCGCGGACAGCTCGATGCTGCAATACCTTACTATGGGCAAAGCGCTCAAAGCGGCGACCGCCAGGGTGGCGGCAGAAACGGGAAAGCCGGAAAAGCCGATAGTTTACTCTATATGCGAATGGGGCAAGAATCAGCCGTGGAAGTGGGGCGCGCTGGCGGGCAACATGTGGCGTACGACCCCGGACATAATGCCACGCTGGTTCTGGATAAAGATGATATACGAAAAGACGGTGAAGCTGTATAAATACGCGTCGTGCGGCGCGTACAACGACCCGGATATGCTTGAAGTAGGCAACGGCAATCTTACCGAAGAGCAGAACAAGTCGCATTTCGCGTTGTGGTGTATGATGGCGGCGCCGCTTATACTCGGCAACGACGTCAGAAAGATAAGCGACGGCGTACTTAAAATAGTGACGAATAAAGAACTTATCGCGGTAGATCAGGATAAGCTGGGCAAGGCGGCAAAACGCGTTGTAAAAGGCAGCGTTGATATTCTGGCGAGACCTCTCGAAGGAGGCGCGGCGGTGTGCCTGTTCAATAAAAAGAGCGGCGCGAAGAAAGGATCGATCGGCGTTGAAAAGCTGATAAAGGACGGTTACGCGGGGATAGAGAGAGGCGCGGCATATCTCTGCAAAGAGGTCTATTCCGGAAAAACATATCCGCTTAAAGACAGGATAGAGGTATCTCTGCCCGGCGACGGCTGCGAGGTCGTATTGCTGATAAAAGAGTAAGCGATGATTAAGAAATAACGGGTTTAACAGGCGCGGTCGCAAAACGTTTATGTTCTGAGCCCGTTTTCTTGTTCATATTGTCAAGGCATTTAACGCAGCAACCATATAAATTTGACGCTTTAAACCTTGTTCGTATTATGCAGGTCCGGTTTGTTTTGAAAGCGCGGATATTGTCAATAATCGGGGTATGAGAAGAGGATGCGGTTGCGGCGGCTGTCTTTCAAAGATAGTTATTGCCGTCGTAGTGATATTCGTCGCCCTGTATTGGGGATATTCGTCGCTTACCCTTGAAAAACTGGGCAAGGCGGACGATGTCGGCATGTTCGGTTTTCTGGGCGAAAGGTATGAAGACCGGTCGCCCAGAGACCTCGGCGTCGAGAACCTCACGTTAAAAGAGATCGTTGAATGGTTTTTAGGAAAAGACGAAGAAACCGCTCCTTGACGGAGCGGTTTGAAAAAATTCTGTCTCAGTCTTCGATATATTCGTCAAGAGAATCTTCAAAGCGGTAGAAGCCGTCCGCTTCGTCTTTCAGGCTCATTTCGAGGTTGCGGATATCTTTTTCCGTTGCTTTTGACGGGTTTTTCTTTACGGTCTTGTTGTTAGCTTGTTTTTTCATTTTCTCACCTCCGCAGTTATTTTGCGCGGGGAGGGCGTAATTATTCGCGCCGCTTGCCAGCGCAGGGGCGACTGTGATACAATTACGGTATGAAAAAAGGCGATATACTTGATATTGAAATAACCTCAGCGGGCATGGAAGGAGAGGGAGTCGCGCGTGTGGACGGCATGGTTGTATTCGTGCCGCTTTGCATGCAGGGCGAAAAGGTCCGGGTCATGGTCAGAGAGGTGAATAAGAAGTTCGCGCGCGCGACCGTGATAAAGGTGCTTGAGCCGTGCGCGGACAGGGTATATCCGCTTTGTCCGATATTCTACCGTTGCGGCTGCTGCGACATGCAGCATATCCGTTATGAAAAGCAGCTTGAGATAAAGAAAGCGAACGTCGAGGCGTGCCTGTATAAGGCGTTGGGAAGAAAAATAGCGGTGGACGACGTGCGCGGCGACGGCGTTATATTCGGCTACCGCAACAAGATACAGGTGCCGCTCGCGAAAATCGGCGGCAGGGTGGTCGCCGGCTACTACAAGGGCAACACTCACGAGGTCGTGCCTTTCGGCGAAAAGGTAAGAGAGGAACTGGGCGCCTGCGTTATGTACGAGCGCGGCATGCAGGATATGCTGGACGCGTTTTTGTCGTATGCTAACGGGGTCGGACTGGACTGTTACGACGAGCGCACAAGGAAAGGATTTTTAAGGCACTTCGTCGCGCGCAAAGTGGGCGACAAATATGCGGTCGTCGTTGTCGGCAACGGCAAAAAGCTGCCCGTAGAAAGAAAGCTGATAACGGCTTTAACGGACACGGGCAGGAAATTTTCGCTTTATTTTGACAGCAATGTAAAAAATACCAACGTGATAATGTCGCCGGATATAAAAACGCTTTACGGCGAAGAAAGATTAGAGGCGGATATACTGGGCGTACGCGCAAAAGTCAGTCCTTTATCGTTCATGCAGATAAACGACGGTGTGAGGGATATGATATATTCGCGGGTTGCGGAAATGATAAAAGCGGGCGGCGAAAAAGTCGTCATCGACGCATACAGCGGCGCGGGGGTGCTTACCAACGTGCTGGCAAAGAGCGCGGATAAGGTCTACGGCATTGAGATAGTAAAAGAAGCCGTCGCAGACGCGGATGAACTTACCGAAGGCTGCGGCAATACCGGCAAGGTAAAAAACATATGCGGAGACTGCGCTGAAAAATTGCCGCCGCTTGCCGAAAAATTGAGAGAGAAAGGAGAGAAGTTTTGCGTCGTCCTCGACCCTCCGCGCAAGGGTTGCGACGAAAGGGTTATTACCGCGATAAAGTCCGCGATGCCGGACAAGGTATATTACATATCATGCAATCCCGCTACGCTTGCCCGCGACCTCGCCGGGCTTGACGGGGAGTATAAGATAATTTGCGTTTCTCCTTACGATATGTTTCCGCAGACAAAGCATGTGGAAACTTTGGTTTGTCTCGAACGGAAATAATGCAAAGCCGCCGACCATGAACACCGTGCGGCCGGCAATTTTTTGATATACTTATAATGTAGGCAGCAGCCCGCGAAAACGGAGGATAAAAATCATGAACGGACCCGACCCTGATAAAAGATTTCCGAATGGAAAAGTGCCGAGCCTTTGCTTTATTAAAAACGTCATCACCCGGCCGAACATCATCGTCGGCGATTACACATATTACGATGACGATACCGGCGCGGAAGATTTTGAAAAACATGTCACGCACCATTATGAATTTATAGGAGATAAATTGATCATCGGTAAGTTCTGTGCCATCGGGAAGGGGGTGGAATTTATCATGAACGGCGCTAATCATCGGATGAACAGC